>NZ_BCQF01000003.1 GCF_001544295.1 Enterococcus pseudoavium NBRC 100491 | reverse complement strand
TTAAAGACAATCTTTTAGATTGTCTTTTTTTTGTGAGCAAAGTAGTAAGTTGATTTTAGATTTCGTGTTATGCTTTGTATGAGGTGATGAGTTTCATGTATATAGAAATAGCAGATGAATTAGTAAAAAAGCTTGAACAATATCAAGACAGTCGAATTGTATTAGATTTGGATGATGGTGTAGGACGCTATTCAAAGTCCGGTAGTTGTGCATTAAATATTAGTTTTCGTTTACTGATTTTGACTAAGGATCAAGATCATTCGGATTATACGTTAGATGTTGAAAGTAATATCGGTAAAATTGCTATTAAGAAACATTCAAAAATGTATTTGGAAGATCAAATGACGTTAACGTTTGATCCTCGGATGTCTTTGATTAAATTAAAGGGCCCGAGCGGTCAGATTGACGGAAATGTTCAAATTATTGATTTACGCGAAAATAAGGAGTGAGCTCGTTTAAGCTCACTCCTTATTTATTTTGGTCTTTTAACATCAATCATTTTTGCGATATGGCTGTAAGTGTTACCAGCTAAACGAGCTAATGGATTCAATGCTAATGGGTCAATATATTCTTTTTCTGAATTAAAAATTTTTTCATCAAAATAGTAGTTTAAAACTTCAAGGATAAATAGATCGCTAATAATCGTATCTTCGTGATCATTGACCGGAATATATTGATGAAGTCGAACTTCAAAACGAATCGGTGCTTCTTGAATAGCGGGCACAGAAACTTCATGGCTGTCTAATAAAGTCAGTTTACTATTAGCTAATTCGCTTTCTTCAGCAGGTAGAGAAGCTGCTGACCAATTCATTTCAGTGAGTAGCTCATCGTTTACCAAATGAATTACAGCTTCTTGTTGATGGAGTAAATTGTATGCTGTATCCTTCATTTCCTGGTCGTTACGATTGATGGATAAACTGACTAAAGGCAATTCTTTAGCAACAACATTAAAGTAGCTAAAAGGAGCTGCATTTACTACTTTTGTCTCTTGATTAAGTGTGGTGATCCAAGCAATCGGGCGAGGAATGATACTGCCAGTCAAAAATTTGTAATTTTGTTTAGTAGTTAACTCTTTGGCGGAATAAAAGAACATCGCAATTCTCCTTATTGCCGTTTTTTATTGGCATCTGATGTATCAAAAGGTCGAACATAGGCTTCAATTTCTGCCCGTTTTGATTGTAGATGTGGAGGTAATGATAAAATCTCTCCGGCATGGTCATAAGTTTCATCTTGTAAAAATCCAGGACCATCGGTTGCTAATTTAAATAAGACACCAGGGGCTGCTAAGAAATATTCGGATTGGAAATAGAACCGATCAACAAAACCAGAATTTGGGAATTCAAGGGCATTGATTTTTTCAATCCAGTCTCGGAGGACCGTGTCATCGGCAACTCGTAAAGCTAAATGATGGACATTACCATAGCCTTCTTGAGCAGGTAATAGATCAGGCTGATCATCTACTATGATAGTCGCACCATTTCCCCCTTCAGCTACCTCAAACTGGTGTAGACTGCCTTCTGTAGCAGTTTCCTCAAAGCCTAATAGATTTTCTAGAACTAATTTCAAGTGTTCAAATTTAGCAACTGTTACGATGGTTGGTCCTAAACCAAAGATTGCATGTTCAGCAGGAACGTTTGAATTTTTCCAAGGCGTCCCACCGGCAACCCCTTGATTTTTTTCGTCGGAAACTAATTGGAACCATTGATCATCATAGTCCTGAAACTCAAGGTATTTTTTACCAAAGTGTTCTTTAATTTCACCGTGTTCAACCCTTAAATTAGAAAAACGAGTTGCCCAATATTCTAGTGAAGCATCTGTTGGAACACGGAAACCTGTTCGAGAAATTGTATTGGTTCCTTTTTTTCCTTTAGGAATGTTTGGAAAATCAAAGAAGGTCATATCAGTACCGGGAGCTCCCGTATCATCGGTAAAGTATAAATGATAAGTTTCAATATCATCTTGATTGACCGTTTTTTTGATCATCCGTAAACCTAAAATATCAGTAAAGAACCGATAATTCTTTTCGGCGCTAGAAGTCATAGCTGTAACATGGTGTAATCCACGAATTTGTGTGTCCATAATAAATCCCTCCTGTTTCTTACTAAAAGTAAGTTTACGTGAGTTTATTTTTTTAAGCAAGGATTTTGCCTTTAGTTGATATTTTTGGACTGAATCATTAGGATAGAAGTAGGAGGTTGATTATGAAGAAAAATGTTTTATTTGATTTGGATGGGACTTTGACGGATTCAAGTGAAGGCATCTTGAATAGTATTTGTTATATGATGGAAAAATTGGGCTTGGAAATTCCTGATGAGGCAACCTTGCACAGTTTTATTGGACCGCCGTTAAGCGAATCCCTGCATCAATTATACGGAATGTCTTTTACTGAAGCACAGCAAGCGGTGAACGTGTACCGGGAATACTACGGAAATCATGGGATTACGCAATTAACGTTGTATCCTGGGATCACAGAAATGTTGACGGATCTATCGCAGGAGTATCATTTAGCTATTGCTACGTCAAAACCAGAAGCTTTTGCTAAACAAATCATTGAGACTGCCGGATTAACCAACTTTTTTTCTGGAATTTTTGGTGCTGATTTAGCTGGAGAGCGTTCAACAAAAACGGAAGTATTGCGGTATGCTTTAGCACAGCTAGAACAAGTTCCTGGTGTGATGATTGGTGATCGAAAATTTGATATTTTAGGAGCGAAAGCAAACCGGTTGAAGAGTATTGGTGTTTTGTATGGTTTTGGTGATCTGGAAGAGTTACAGGAAGCCAACCCAGATCAAATTATTGAAAAAGTTGAAGATATTGGGGCGGCCATAAGGGAAATATTTTTTGAGGAAATTGAATAAATTCGTTGTTTTAGATAAATAAGTAACCTGTTGAAATAAAAAAATCCCTCAAGCGAGGGATTTTTTTGTTTCTAATTAAACTTCGTCTTAGTACCAGCCGTTTGCTTGCCAGAAAGCTTGAGCACCTTCCCACGAACCGTAGCGAGAAGTTACGTATTGGTCAGCAACGCGTTCTTGGTTAGCAGCAGAGTAGTCACCATTTAAGTATGAAGCTGATAATTGGTAACGTCCGATGTATTGACCGTTAGTGGCTGTGTAAGAGCCGCTAGATTCACGTTGGGCAATCCATTCTTTAGCAGCGTTCGTGCTTGCAGGGGTTGTTGCTTCAGCAGCAGGAGCCGCTTGGGTTTGTTGTGCAGGAGCCGCTTGTTCAACAGCAGCAGTTTCTTCAACCGGAGCGGCTTGGACAGTCGCAGTTTGAGCAGGGGCTACTGTTGCAGAGCCTTTTGCATCCGTATCAATTGTTAAGTTTTGACCTTCAAAAATCATGTCAACATTAGAAATTTTGTTTTCTTTTGCGATTGAATCAATCAAGCTGTTGTCGCCAGCAAATTTGATTGAGATTTTTGATAAAGTATCGCCAGATTGAACAGTGTAGTTTTCAGCAGCGTGAGCATCGTTTGTTCCTAGTGCAAATACTGCACCGGCAGTTAGTAACGTAGTAAGTACAAGCGTTTTTCCAAATTTCATTATGTAAATTCCTCCAAAAAGTTTTTAATTGAATCAGTCATTTCGACTACGAGACATACTTTACCATCCTTCTGTGTGTCTGTGGTTATAAACTAGTAACAAGAAGTTACAGTGTGGTGTAAGAATGTAACAAACGATGTCTAAAATGGAGCTTTTGAAATACTTAAACTCTTTTAAGAATGATTAAATGGCACTGTCAGGTAAAGGTTTTTGGTGTTTTTTTCGGTAGGTTATTTTTGAAAACGCTTAGCAAAACTGCAATCTTGCAACCTTGTTGTAAAAAATCAGAAAATTGAGTCAGTAAAAAACGAATAAAAATAACGCAAGTTCCTTAAGAAATAGTTAACGTAGTAGTGTTATTCACTTTAAATATAAATTTATGGCTAAAAATAATTGTTGATTGGCGGAGCCGGAGCTGAATTTAGTTTCTTGAAACGGAGGTATAAGATATTTCAAGGAAGGGTGTCAGTTTTTTTGGGGACAGAAACGACGGAAGGGGCTGAATAAATCGTGAGCAGCGCTTCTTGACGATTTATTCAGCCTTATTATAGAAGAAAATAGAATAATACTTTAGAGGGACCAGCGAATCAGCTGGCATTTTTTTAGAGATTCAGCCCAAGTGGTATTAGATTTTTTGTTGGTATGATCAAATAAAAAAGAAAAAATGAGATCGCGGATTTTATTTGAAAAAAATTCTCAAATCGAAACGTTGATATAACAACACTTTTTAGCTGTTTAAAAAATAAAAAATAAAATCCATTGACAAAGGTAAAAAAACCACCTTACCATTGGTTTGTGGTTATAACCAGTTAAGGAGATAGGAGAATCCCATGGAAACCTCTTTTAAAAACAAAGCTTTGTATCATCAGCTTGTCGATCTGTTGAAAGAACGGATGGAAAATAGCATGATTCCCCATGACAAGCTACCCTCTGAACGAGAATTGACAGTTCAATATGGAGTCAGTCGGACGACGGTTCGTTTGGCTTTACAAGAATTAGAAAATACCGGTGATATTTATCGCCGTCATGGTAAAGGGACTTTTGTTTCCGATCTAAAAAAAGATGCTGCAGATTTAGCTGGCGCTTATAGTTTTACGGAACAGATGAAAAACCTTGGAAGAAATCCTGAGACAAGAATATTATCTTTTGAAAAGATTGAAGCGGATAAGTTTATCGCTCAGCATTTGAATCTTTCGTTAGGTGAGGCAGTCTTTAAGTTAAGTCGCTTGCGGATTGCGGATCGTGAACCGTTAATGGTGGAAGAGACTTATTTACCAGTCAAGTTTTTCTTGGATTTGGATGATCGATTGTTACGTAGCAAACCGCTGTATGATCTTTTTTCAGAGAACTTTGATCAAACTGTTCGATTAGCTGATGAAGAATTATATGCCAGCATCGCCGCAAAAGATGATGCCAAACAATTGATGATTCCAGAAGGGGCACCAGTTCTTCATCTAGCTCGACAAACCTATAATATGAAAAATGAAATTATTGAATTTACTTTGAGTGTTGCACGAGCGGATCAGTTTCATTATCAGATTCGCCATATTCGAAATAGTTAGGAGCGTTAAGAGATGTTCACATTAGAGAAAGAAAAATTAGAACAAATGGGTGCGGAAATTACCACCCGTGAGATTTACCAACAACCAGAACTTTGGGAAGAAATGATTGGTCTTTATCAAGCAGCAAAACCCGCATTGCAGGACTTTTTAGCTGAAGTTAAAGAGCAAGCCAAAGGTCAACGGACACGTGTAATCTTCACCGGTGCAGGTACTTCACAATATGTGGGAGATACCGTAGTTCCCTATTTGCGTAAACATGGAGATTTAAAAACTTTTAGTTTTGAAAGTATTGGTACGACCGATATTGTGGCCGAACCATTGGAATATTTGATTAAGGATGAACCAACTTTGTTAGTTTCCTTTGCTCGTAGTGGGAATAGTCCAGAAAGCTTGGCAGCAGTTGAAATTGCGAATCAAGTGGTTGATACGATCCACCATTTATCGATTACTTGTGCTGAAGCAGGCAAGTTGGCCCAAATCAGTAAAAAAGAAGCTAACAGCTTTCTATTTTTGATGCCAGAACGTTCGAATGACGATGGTTTTGCGATGACCGGCAGCTTCTCTTGTATGTCATTAGGCGCATTATTAACCTTTGACCAAACTGACTTTGAAGCAAAGCAAAAATATATTGAAACATTAACTACATTAGGTAGAGAAGTCATTGCACGGGAAAATGAGATTCAAAAAATTGTGGAGCTAGATTTTGAACGGGTAGTTTATGTGGGTTCTGGTAGCCTAGCTGGCCTGACTAGAGAAGCACAGTTAAAACTCTTGGAACTAACGGCTGGTAAAATTGCAACAGTCTTTGATTCATCCATGGGCTTCCGGCATGGTCCTAAATCATTCATTAATGAAAAAACTGTGATGTTCGGATTTGTGAACAACGATTCTTACACGCGTGATTATGACTTAGATGTCTTAGAAGAAGTTCATGGCGATAAAATTGCTGCAGGCGTCTTTGCGATTGGTCAAGCCGGGGTCCGGAATTTTTCTGGCGATACGTTTGAATTTGCGACTGAGGCTCAATTATTACCGGATGGCTACTTAGCTTTAGCAGATATCATGGTTGCTCAGACCTTTGCTTTAATGACATCGGTAAAAGTAGCCAATAAACCAGATACGCCATCACCAACAGGAACTGTAAACCGTGTTGTAAAAGGTGTAATTATTCACGAATATAACAAGTAGGAAGCATTCATTTGGGAGGAAAAGTCATGCACACATTAACCGCAGGAAAAAAAGCAGCGATGGATCGTTTATCAACAAAAGAAGGAATTATCAGTGCCTTAGCCATCGATCAACGAGGCGCTTTGAAAAAAATGATCAAAGCTTTGGGTGTCGAGCCAACAAGTGAACATATCGAACAATTTAAGAAGTTGGTTTCTAGTGAATTGACAGCGTATGCATCCGCAATTCTATTAGATCCTGAATATGGCTTACCGGCTGCACAAGCACGCCACGAAGAAGCTGGCTTGCTACTAGCCTATGAAAAGACCGGGTACGATGCAACGACACCGGGACGTTTACCGGATTTACTAGCTGATTGGTCAGTTTTACGTTTGAAAGAACAAGGTGCTGATGCAATTAAGTTCTTGCTTTATTATGATGTCGATGAAGATCCGGCAATCAACCATCAAAAACACGTGTTCATTGAACGTTTAGGCAGCGAATGTGCAGCAGAAGATCTGCCGTTTTATTTGGAATTGGTTTCCTATGATGCTCAAAATGCTGATGCAAATTCACTTGAATATGCGAAAGTCAAACCACACAAAGTAAATGAAATGATGAAGGAATTCTCAAAAGACCAGTATAAAGTGGATGTTTTAAAAGTTGAAGTTCCGGTCAATATGAATTATGTCGAAGGCTTTGCTACTGGCGAAATAGCCTATACAAAAGCTGAAGCAGCGAATTATTTCTTGGAACAAAGTCAAGCAACCGACTTACCCTTCATTTTCTTGAGTGCAGGTGTCTCTACCGAATTATTCCAGCAAACGCTAGTCTTTGCTAAAGCAGCCGGATCAACTTTTAATGGGGTACTTTGCGGCCGGGCAACTTGGAAAAATGGCGTAAAACCGTTTGTTGAATCAGGAGAAGCAGCGGCTCGCGAATGGCTGCAAAATGAAGGACGCGATAATATTGAAAGTTTGAATAAGATTGTCGCTGAAACGGCCAGTTCATGGCATACGAAGTTGCCGATTGCTGAAGCAGTCGTAAAATAGGAGGAAAACTTGTGATAGTAACCGTAACGCTGAATCCTTCGATTGATATTTCTTATCCATTGGACAACTTGAAGCTTGATACGGTCAATCGGGCTCCTCAAGTAAGCAAAACGGCTGGTGGAAAAGGGTTGAATGTCACTCGCGTCATTCATGATTTAAAAGGGGATGTGTTGGCGACGGGGGTGCTGGGAGGATTTCATGGAGCCTTTATCGCCGCAGAATTAGAAAAGGCCGGAATCAAACAGGACTTTACCCCAATCAAAGAAGAAACCCGGGATTCTATTGCTATTTTGCATGAAGGGTTTCAGACGGAGATTTTAGAAACGGGTCCCACCGTTGCCAGTGCAGAACAGACAGAGTTTCTAGATAAATTTCAAGAATTGTTAAAGCAAGCAACGATTGTTACTATTTCTGGCAGCTTAGCTAAAGGGTTTCCCTCGAACTTTTATCAAACGTTAGTGGGATTGGCACAGGCAGAAAATGTGAATACTTTAGTAGACACTTCAGGAGCTAGTTTAAAAAATGTTTTAGCTGGCCCCCAAAAACCGTATTTGATTAAACCCAATTTGGAAGAGTTGGAGGCTTTGTTAGGTCGGACTTTCTCAGTAGAGCGCCTGACTGAACTACAAAGTGCTTTACTAGAGCCGCTATTTGTGGGAATCGAATGGATCGTTGTGTCTTTAGGCAAAGCTGGCGCACTGGCAAAACATAACGACACCTTTTATCGGGTCACTATTCCAACAATTAAAGCCGTTAATCCGGTCGGTTCGGGTGATGCTACGATTGCCGGTTTTGCTTATGGACTTTCCCAAAAGCTCACGGATCAGGAGTTATTAAAAATGTGCATGGCAACCGGAATGGCGAATGCCCAAGAACAAACTACGGGCCATGTTGACCCAAGCAATGTCACAGAACATTTCAAAAAGATTGATATAAAAAAGATCGAGCAATAGCTCGATCTAAACGTTAAGTGTTATTAGAGACTAATTCAATCTTATAAAAGTTCCATTTCTTATAGGACTCCACGTATTCCAAGACTTGCTGCGTATCTTTACGCCTGGTTACACGAATTTGTAAGACCGTTGGTTCAGTCGAAGCTATTTGTAGCTTTGCGGCTTTTTCATCAGGGGTTGGAAATTTAATTTCATTGGTTTCGGTAAAAGCTTCTTCATTCATATGGATATTATAATCCAACTTGAAACGTTGATAAATAGAGCTGTAATAGCTTAATTCAGGATAATTCGGGTTCACGTATTGTTCGGGCAAATATGTTTGATGGTAGATATAAGGAACGCACTCCGTCGTGCGGAGCCGCTCAATGCAGTAATAAAATCCACTACTGGGTAAATTTAATTTGCTTAGAAATTTAGGATCATTGCCGCGTTCAATCGATAAGACTTTCACCTGATCGTTACTAATTGGGAAAAGCTCAATATCGGAAAACTCGACTAGTTTCCCTTTACGAGCCCGCGAGACGAATGAGCCGCGACCTTGATGGCGCACTAAAAAGCCATCTTTTACTAAATCGTTCAATGCCCGAATGACTGTAATTGAACTGACGTTGAACATTTCAGTCAATTCAGCTTCCGTATAAAATTTATCACCGTTTTCGAATTTTCCGGAAATGATTTGCTGTTTCAGCTCATCTTTTATGATTTGATATTTTGGAATTGCCATAGTCTTCCTCCAAATAATGAATAGAGATTAAAAATTCCATTAGATTTTTGAAAATCTCTTCAATAAATTGATTTTAACACATCGAGAGAGAATAAAAAGGATTGACTTTCGATTCGGAATAATTTAATATATTAATATATTAAAAACGCTTTCAAGAAGAGGTGAGGATTTGAATACATTTGAAATTAAAGAAGATTTTTTGTTGAATGATGAGGCCTTTAAGATTATGTCCGGCGCGATTCACTATTTTCGGGTGGAACCTTCCGATTGGTATCATTCACTTTATAATTTGAAAGCATTAGGATTTAACACCGTTGAGACATACGTGCCTTGGAATTTACATGAGCCAAAAAAAGGTGAGTTTCATTTTGAAGGTATTTTAGATTTGGAACGCTTTTTAACGTTGGCTCAGGAATTAGGGCTGTATGCGATTGTTCGTCCGTCTCCTTACATTTGTGCAGAATGGGAATTTGGTGGTTTTCCCGCTTGGTTGTTGCAAGCACCACTGAGTATCCGCCGGAATGAAACCGCTTATTTGGAACATGTTGCTGATTATTACGATGTCTTAATGAAAAAAATCGTCCCTCATCAGCTAGCCAATGGCGGAAATATTTTAATGATTCAAATTGAAAATGAGTATGGTTCTTTTGGAGAAGACAAGGACTATTTACGTTCGATTCGAGACTTGATGGTTGAACGGGGAATTACAGCGCCCTTCTTTACTTCCGATGGTCCATGGCGAGCAACCTTGCGTGCCGGCAGTATGATCGAAGAAGATATTTTAGTTACTGGAAATTTCGGATCAAAGGCAAAAGAGAACTTCGCCTCAATGCAGCAATTTTTTGATGAACACGGGAAGAAATGGCCACTGATGTGTATGGAGTTTTGGGATGGCTGGTTCAATCGTTGGAAAGAGCCGATTATTCAACGTGACCCTAAAGAGTTAGCAGAGGCTGTCAAGGAAGTTTTGGCCCAAGGCAGTATTAATCTATATATGTTTCATGGCGGGACCAATTTTGGCTTTATGAATGGTTGTTCTGCTCGTGGGGTGTTCGATTTACCCCAGATTACTTCCTATGATTATGGCGCACCGTTGGATGAACAAGGCAATCCAACGGAAAAATATTTCGCCTTGTATCAGATGATTCATGAAACTTATCCAGAGCTTGAGCAGCTAGAACCTTTAACAAAGCGATCAATCGAAAAGAATAAGATTCCATTGACTGATAAAGTCAGTCTTTTTGAAACATTGGAGACTATCAGTCAACCGCTTCAATCCACGTATCCACAAACCATGGAAGCCTTAGGACAAAATACCGGCTACTTGCTTTATCGTACGATGATTGAAAGGGATGCGGACGAAGAACGGCTGCGAGTGATCGATGGTCGTGATCGTAGTCAGGTGTTTCTTAACCAAGAATTGCAAGCAACTCAATATCAAACAGAAATTGGTGAAGATATTCATGTTGCTATGCCAGAAGCAGTCAATCAACTTGACGTTCTAATTGAAAATATGGGGCGAGTCAATTATGGTCACAAGCTCTTTGCCGACACACAGAAAAAAGGAATCCGGACAGGTGTGATGGCTGATCTGCATTTCATTACGAATTGGCAACAGTATTCATTGCCGTTAGAAAGTTGTGAGACTGTTGATTATTCACGTGATTGGCATCCGCAGCAGCCAAGTTTTTATCGCTATGAATTTACTTTAGCTGAAGTAGGTGACTGTTTCATTGATTTAACTAAATTTGGTAAGGGAAGTGTCTTTGTCAATCAGACAAATATCGGTCGTTTTTGGGAAGTTGGACCGACCCTGTCACTGTATATTCCCAACGGTTTGTTAAAAGTCGGTAATAATGAGATCGAGATCTTTGAAACAGAAGGCACGTATCAGCCGGAAATAAGTTTATTAAAAGCACCACTATATAAAGAAATGAGAGAGGGATAAAGATGAGTATTATCGGAGTAAGAATTGATGGACGTTTAATTCACGGTCAAGTAGCAAATTTATGGACAACCAAATTGAACATTACTCGTATTATGGTTGTTGACGATGAGGTAGCACAAAACGATATTGAAAAAAGTGGGTTGAAGTTAGCGACTCCAGCAGGCGTGAAGTTAAGTGTTCTACCGATTGAAAAAGCAGCGACCAATATTTTGGCAGGTAAATACGATTCTCAACGGTTATTGATCGTTGTGCGAAAACCTGATCGTTTATTAAAATTGGTTGAATTAGGTGTGCCAATTGAAGAAATTAATGTAGGAAATATGTCTCAAACCGATGAAACCCGCTCGATTACTAAGTCGATCAATGTCGTTGATGAAGATGTAGCAGTATTTAATGAGTTAAATGCTAAAGGTGTGCATTTAATTGCACAAATGGTTCCAAGTGATAAAGCAGAAGACTTTATGAGTCTTTTAGCTAAGTAGGGGGAATAGAAAAATGGATATCTTATGGTGGCAGATCTTATTATTAACATTATATGCAGGGTATCAAATTTTAGATGAATTACAAATTTATTCTTCATTAAGTGCACCCGTTTTTGCCGGTTTATTTGCGGGAATAGTTATGGGGGACTTAAAAGCTGGTCTTATTATTGGTGGTAGTATGCAATTAACCGTTTTAGGTGTAGGGACATTCGGAGGTGCGTCAAAAATTGATGCCAACTCTGGAACGATTTTAGCAACCGCCTTTTCAGTGGCTTTAGGGATGAACCCGGAACAAGCGATTGCAGCCATCGCAGTACCGGTTGCCAGCTTGATGATTCAATTGGATATTTTAGCTCGTTTTGCCAATACTTATTTTGCACATCGAATCGATAAGTTAGTCGAAGATATGAATTATAAAGGAATTGAACGGAATTTCTTAATGGGCGCTCTTCCTTGGTCATTATCGCGGATGGTTCCAGTCTTTCTAGCCTTGGCATTCGGTGGTGGTTTAGTCGAAAAAGTCGTTGCAGTTTTAAACGGCGATTTGAAATGGTTAGGTGATGGCTTATCTGTTGCGGGGGCTGTTTTACCAGCAGTCGGTTTTGCGATTCTGTTACGTTATTTACCAGTCAAAAAACATTTCCCTTATTTGATTCTAGGCTTTACGTTAACCGCGTTATTAGGAACCGTCTTCACCAATATGCAAGTTTTAGGTACTGGAGTTGCTAGTGTCGTGAAAGATTTCGACGGGATCTTCAATTCACTACCAATGTTGGCTGTTGCGTTGATTGGTTTCGCGCTAGCAGCAATCAGCTATAAGAATGGACAGTTGGTACCGAATGTGTCAGTTTCGAAGAAAGACGGCAGTTCCGACGATTCAGATGAAGGAGAGATTGAAGATGACGAAATCTAATTACAAGTTAACGAAGGAAGACTTTAAACAGATCAATCGCAGAAGTTTGTTCACTTTCCAGCTAGGTTGGAACTATGAACGGATGCAAGGCTCAGGGTATCTTTATACGATTTTGCCACAATTACGTAAAATCTATGGCGATGATACCCCTGAATTAAAAGAAGTGATGAAGACACATACACAATTTTTTAATACGTCAAACTTCTTTAATACAATTATTACTGGGATTGACTTAGCGATCGAAGAAAAAGAAGGAATCAGCGGAAAAGAAACCGTTTCTGGTTTGAAAGCTGGTTTGATGGGACCGTTTGCCGCAATTGGTGATTCGATTTTTGCCGCTTTGATTCCAACAATTTTTGGGGCATTAGCTGCGAATATGGCAATCAATGGTAATCCAACAGGGATCTTTATCTGGATCATTGCACAAATCGCAGTCATGATTTTCCGTTGGAAACAATTGGAGTTTGCTTATCGTGAAGGGATCTCTCTAGTGACGACGATGCAGCATCGCTTGACTGCCTTAACCGATGCAGCAACGTTACTTGGGGTCTTCATGGTTGGCGCATTGGTGGCGACCATGATTAATGTGAAATTCTCATGGGCACCAAGTATTGGAGATGTTACCTTAAATATGCAAAATAATCTCGACATGATCTTGCCGCGGCTCTTGCCAGCTGGGATCGTGGGGGCAGTCTATTGGATGCTTGGTAAAAAGAATATGACTTCAACTAAAGCAATTTTTATCGTGTTAGTAGTCTGTGTGGCACTATCTGCTTTAGGCGTTATTTCTAAATAATTCAGACGGAGGAAAAGCAATGAGTAAAGCCTTAGTTTTAATAAGTCATGGATTATTTTGTGAAGAGTTAAAAAAGAGTACGGAAATGATTATGGGACAACAAGCTAATATCTATACAGTCAGTTTGCTTCCTTCAGAGTCAGCTGAAGATTTTCGTCAAAAATTCGAAGCAACAATCGCAGATTTAACGGATTTTGTTGTATTGGCTGATTTGATGGGTGGAACACCTTGCAACGTCGTTTCCAGAATGATCTTAGAAGGCCAAGCAATCGATCTGTATGCTGGAATGAATATGCCGATGGTGATTGATTTCATCAATAGTGAATTGATTGGTTCAGAGATGGCTTTGGTCGAAGCGGCTACGAGCAATACTGTTCATGTTAATGAACGCATCAATAATGATGATGATGACGAGGATGAATAGATTCGGATAAAACGATTATTGATTAAGCCAGGGAAATGATTCCCTGGCTTTTTTGTCTGTCGCACCTTTTTTTGTACTGTGATTCAGTTAAACAATGTTAATGGAACTGGGGAATCAACGTGAATTTTAGCGGGAAAACTGCAACAATCACGTCAAAACAACGATTGGATACCAGAAGAGCTAGTTAAAAAACTATTTATCTCACAGAGTACGGTCTCTTTAGGACTATCGCCCGTTGCTTGCTATGTTGTAGCTAGTGAAAGAAAGACTGAAGGCAAAAAAAGAACGTTGATTTCTCAACGTTCTTAGAAGAGCCACCTGTCGGGCTTGAACCGACGACCTCTTCCTTACCATGGAAACGCTCTACCAGCTGAGCTAAGGCGGCATAGTTATTTAATACAAGATATAGAATAGCGAAGTAAGGACTATTTGTCAACTAGTTAAGTAGAAAAAATTCTAGCATTGAATCTTCTAAATTCTTTATTTTTAACAAAATCGGCGCTTAAAAGCTAGCGTCGATTTTGTTATAGAGGCGAGAAATAAGTGCGTTGTATCCCTGTGATTGATTCCAAACATTTGATAGTAAAATAATGCCGCTTTGTCCATCTTTGGAAAAATCGACAACTGTTTCAAAACGAGCCTTAACGCCACGTGTATGGTAACTATGGGTCATAGTATAAATACCACTAGCATATTTTTCACCAGGATAGGTTTGCCACAGTTGCATACGCTCTTGATTGGTTAAAAATTCATCATTGAAGAGGTTTTGAAAATAGCGGTAAAGATCCCCAGCCGACATAAAGACATTGCCTGTTCCTAATTCATCCGCGTAAGATGAAACAGTTGTGGGTGCGTAGACTGGGCCGTTGGCACTTTGTGAGTAAGAAAGTGCCTGTTTTTTATTCGTTTCTGAATAAAAACTGGTTTCTTTTAATTTCATGGGTTCCTTCAGCTGTTTATCAAAGAGCGAACGGTAGTCGGTTTGATAGACTGCTTCTAAAATTCCGGCTAGTAAAACATAATTCACTGGTTGATAGGAATAATTGGTGTTTGGTGCCGTGCTTGTTTGGTGAATGGTCTCGGATAATATTTTTTTGGTATCGGTAGTATTCAAAGCAGTAACTTTTTTTTCGTTAACACGTAGGCCGGAGCTCATATTCAGCATATCCTTAATAGAAATATTTTCGCTGTTAGGGATTTGTGGATAAAAGGAGCTGAGTTTTTGATCCAAGAATAGTTTACCGGCTTTGACAGCTTGCATAATCAGATAAGCGGTCTGGCCTTTTTGGACCGAGCCGATACAGTATTCAGTATTGATCGTATTGTGAATCCTTTTTGACTGATCTTTCCAGCCGTATGCTTTGTTTAAAATGACTTGTCCATTTTTAAAAACTAAAGCAGTTCCGCTGAAATTTTTTTCGACAAGAGTCTGTTCTAGATTGGCCGCTAAAGCATCTCTTGGTTCTATTGTTTTCTGGTTGTTTAGATTGGCCAAGTTTTTCAGTTGGCTGTCGGTTTCGCTTGAAGTTCGTGTTGCTAAGTGCGCTTTGTGGAGCTGCTCAACATAAATTCCACCTAGTGCTAGGATGAGAATTAACAAAAGTGAGAGACCCAATTTTAGGCTAAGTTTTTTTCTTTTTTGACGATGTCTTCCCGGCATAAAAATTCCCCTAGTTCTTATTGGAATTGCTCAATTTATTATTTCCATAATCCTAGCTTTATTTTGTAAAAATAGGATTGCATCATGAAATAAAAATTGATATTATAGTAGAGTATTCTTCCGGCATAGCTCAGTTGGTAGTAGCGCATGACTGTTAATCATGATGTCGTAGGTTCGAGTCCTACTGCCGGAGTTCTTGGAGGCGATCTTTAGATCGTCTCTATTTTTTTACACCTAAAAAGTGAATTTTGTATGAATAAAAATCTTAAATGTGAGGGAATTGTTGAGAAAAGCATGACCTTTTTTTAAAACCAGTCTGATCCCTTTGAACCTTGAAAAAATCCTCGTTATACTGACTAAACAAGGATGTCAGTTCAACCTTTCGCAGGATACACAGGAGACTAAGAAGAGGAATAATTTTCCCGAAATTGAGCAAACCTCTGGTATGTCCACATTAGTTGAATGATCTGGGGCATTCGAATGAACTAAATTTCTGTGAAAGTTTAGTGCTACGAATAAGGAGGGGTTCGATGGCAAAACGCGATGCCTATTTTGACAACGCAAAATTTTTCTTGATGATCTTAGTTGTGTTTGGTCATTTTCTGCAGCCATTTGCAAATGATCATCCCCTATACAATGATTTGTACTATTTCATTTTTACTTTTCATATGCCGGCATTTATCTTAATCGCGGGTTATTTTGCCAAAAGGGGGCCAAAACCGATCAAAAGCCTAGTGAAAAAGCTATTGCTTCCTTACATCTTTTTCCAACTGCTTTATTCAGGATATTACACATTGATTGGTTTGCAGGATGATTTTAGTTTCGATCTAGGAATTCCTCAGTGGTCGCTCTGGTTTTTATTGAGCTTGTTCTGTTGGAACGTTTTCTTACATTTGATCAATAAGTTTTCTGTCAAACAAGTTTTGATTGGTAGTGTGATCGTGGCATTATTAGTTGGCTATTTTCCCATTTTTGATCGTTACTTAGCGATTCAACGGACACTGACCTTTTTTCCATACTTTATGGTAGGATACGCAGTTCCCAAAAGCTGGATCGAAAAGTTGAAAACTTATCCAAAAAGAGGGGTCGCGCTCTTCTTATTTGCTGGACTGTTCCTATTTATCCAAGGGAATGATTTAATCAATAAATACTGGGTGTTTGGCTCTAAACCATATGAAGCTTATTTGAATCAACCATTACTTGGCGGACCGCAGCGCTTGCTTTTTTTAGCGGCGGGTCTAGTCGGGATAGTCGCTTTCCTAATGCTTGTTCCAAAAGAACACCATTTCTTCTCTAATTGGGGGAAAAATACACTGACGGTATACTTGCTACACGGTTTTCTAGTAAAGGGTCTGAGGGCCATGGAGCTGGATTTTGAAATCAGTTCGTTGGAAGTTCTCTTATTATTTATCGGCAGTATGCTGTTGACCGTGCTGTTATCAAGTAAGCGGGTTGGTCAGTGGATCAAAAAAGGTAAACAGGTTTTACAGCCGAGTTTGTAAACTAATTGTCTCTTTGTCCTATTAAGCGTAAAATGGGGGCAAGGAGGCGTTTTTTTTATGGCAAAAATTACGAATGAACGAACGCAAGCTTTACGTGAAGCTTTTGAAAAAAATCCGAAGCAAGTCGCCTTGCAACGAGGCGTAGTAAAAAATGGAATCCGGGCATCGGCAGAAAATATACAAACACATGTGGAGAATACACCAGTTTTCTCAATTGATTTAGCAACTGGGAAAGTAGCCAATCAGAAACAATCGGGGCGCTGCTGGATGTTTGCGGCATTAAATACCTTCCGTCACAAAATGCTGACGACCTTCCAAATGAAGGATTTCGAACTTTCCCAAAACTATACTTTCTTTTGGGATAAATACGAAAAAGCCAATTATTTCTATGAAAATATATTAAATACGGCTGAGCAGGCAACAGATAGTCGGGAAGTCGCCTTTTTACTGCAGACTCCCCAACAAGACGGCGGTCAATGGGATATGATCGTTTCGTTGTTCCAAAAATACGGGGTCGTACCGAAAAGTGTCATGCCTGAAAGCAGTAGTAGTTCAAATTCTCGTGACTTGAATAATTATTTGAATAAGCTATTGAGAAAGCATGCGGTGTTACTTCGTCAAATGGTGGCGGAAAAAGCAACTGCCGAAGAAATCCAAGCGAATCGTGAAGCGATGCTGCAAGAAGTGTATAATCTGTTGGCTATTTCATTAGGCACACCACCAACAGTTTTTGATTTTGAATATCGTGATGAAGAGAAGAATTATCATTTGGATCAAGGCTTAACACCGCAAAGTTTTTATGAAAAATATGTCGGAGTTAATTTAGACGAGTATGTTAGCATCATCAATGCACCCACGGAAGATAAACCATTCATGAAATCTTACACGGTTTCAATGCTGGGCAATGTCGTCGGTGGCAAACAAGTGAAATACTTGAATCTTGAAATGGATGAGTTCAAAGCATTAGCAGTTAAGCAATTAGAACAAGGTGAATCGGTTTGGTTCGGCTGTGATGTTGGTCAATCCTCAACGCGTGACAGCGGGATCATGGCTTTGGATGCTTATGATGTGGAAGATTTGTTTGACGTTGATTTAACGATGTCTAAAGCTGAGCGTTTAGATTATGGGGAAAGTATGATGACCCATGCGATGGTTCTAACAGGTGTGGATCTAATTGAGGGTCAAGCGAAGAAATGGAAAGTTGAGAATAGCTGGGGTGAAAAAGTCGGTGAAAAGGGCTTCTTTGTGATGAGTGATGAATGGATGGATGAATACACTTATCAAATCGTTGTTCGTAAAGAATTTTTGACGGCTGAGCAATTAGCAGCCTTCAACACTGAACCCATTGTTCTAGCCCCATGGGATCCAATGGGAGCTTTGGCATAAAATAAAAGAGACGCAAAACAACAGAAATTGTTTTGCGTCTCTTTTTAATGGAATAAGCGTTTTCTTTCTTACTGTGCTATACTTTTTAGAAAAAGGAGGGAGATCGGATGTCTAAAATATTAGCGGTCCGTCACGCTGAAAATATTCGGGAGTTGGGTGGCTATAAAACTAAAGATGGCAGGGAAATTGCTCAACACAAACTAATTCGTTCAGCTAGCATCAATCATTTAGACAGACAAGATAAAAAATATTTAGCAGAATATGGAATTAAAAAAGTAGTTGATTTCCGTTCGCTTGAGGAACGGAATACCCAACCTGATCAAGCAATCCCAGCAGCTGAAAATATTTTTTTGCCGATTTTTCCACTGGAAGAATCAAAGACTGCTTCGGCTTCTCCGAAAAAAATGTTGCAGCGAATGCAGGCGGGGGATACAGCCTTTCAGCAAATGGTGGAGGTATATCAACATTTCGTAACCGATCAGCATATCCGAGGACAGTATCGAAAATTTTTTGATTTAGTCTTGGCGAATGAGAAAGCTAATGAAAGTCTTCTATTTCATTGCACGGCTGGCAAGGATCGGACAGGTTTTGCTGCGCTATTATTGTTAACTTCTTTAGGGGTGGATCAGGAGACAATCATTCAGGACTACCTTGCTACCAATCGCTATTTAAAAAAGGTCGTCCAAGAAATGTACAAAAAGGCTGAATTGGCAGGTGTTTCGGCTGATGCTATCCATGGAATCGAAGATATGATGACTGCGAAAGAAATTTATCTACAGACTAGCTTTGATCAAATCAAAGAAAACTATGGAACAGTGATGGCGTTTATTCATGAAGGGATCGGAGTATCTCGGCAAGAAATCAATGATCTGCAAAAAATCTATTTGTTGTAAGGAGCTGAGGAGATGGAGGCATTACTAAAGCAGTTAGAATTGCAGACAAAGGCCATACCAATCGGCGGTGGTGATATTAATCAAGCCTATCGGGTCACAGATGGCCAGAAAGATTATTTTTTAAAGTATCATCCACAAATGTCCGCCGATTTTTTTCAAGCAGAAGTCGATGGTTTAGCCGAGTTGGCTGAAGTCGTTCACGTACCCAAAGTTTATCGCCACGGGAGTTATGCAGATGCGGCCTTTCTCTTGATGGAATGGATCGAACCGGGTGAAGGGGATCAAAAAGACCTAGCCCGGGAATTAAGCAAAGTACATGGAATCAAAGCACTTAAATTCGGTTATAAGCGAAATAATTTTATGGGACTGCTACCACAGATCAATACTCGCATGGCTGACTGGTGGGATTTTTATTTTACGAATCGGTTAGAAGTCCAAATCAAAATTGCTCAGGAACGAAATCGCTGGAATACGTCTCGAGAAAAAAATTATCAGTTATTTAAAGAGCGGGTTTATCAAAAGTGGGGTACAATGTCTTTTGAACCCACTTTATTACACGGTGATTTTTGGAGCGGGAATACTTTTTTTGATAGACAGGGACAGCCGATCTTTATTGATCCAGCCGTTTCTTTCGGTCATCGTGAAATGGATCTTGCAATGGCTCAGCTGTTTGGTGGTTTTCGTCGGGAGTTTATCGCCAGCTACCAGGAAATTGCACCGATGCGAGCTGGTTGGCAGGAACGTTTAACGATTTATCAACTGTATTATTTACTTGTTCATCTAAATATTTTTGGGGAGAGCTATGGTGAGGCAGTAGACCGCAGCTTAAGCATAGGGTAGTCCTGCTTATCAGCGATTTATGGAAGCCTGTATACGCTAGAGTGGATAAGTCTAGCAAATGACTAAATTATTTTTTGAACAAGTTAGAATTTGTACGAAATAGCAGGAGGGAAATAATTGGGAAAAAGATACACAATGGAACACGAAGTCGCTTATTATCAATGTGACATCAATCAAAACATGACCTTCCCCGCTTTGTTAAGTGTGGTCATCAAAGCTTCATCCGATCAAAGCGATCAATTAGAACGGGGAACAGAATACATCAATACATTGGGGCTCACTTGGGTGATTACCCAAACGGAGATCGCAATCAAGCGCTTGCCACAAGTTGGTGAAAAGATCACGATCATGACCGATCCAACCGAATTCAATCGTTTCTTTTGTTACCGCAGTTTCTTTATCTATGACCAAGCAGGCAGTGAATTGGTAAAAATCGATATGTCTTTTGTTTTAATGGATATTGAAAATCGTAAGATGAGTAGTGTAGATGCCGAACTGATGGCCCCTTACGAATCTTCACAAGTCAAGAAGATTCGCCGTTGGCCGAAAATTGAAAGTGTTACAGGCGACCAACACCAACTTTATCACGTTCGCTATTATGATTTAGACAGCAACCATCACGTCAATAATGCGATGTATTTTAATTGGCTGATTGATGTATTGGGCTATGATTTTATGACAGAGCATGAGGCGACATACGTGAATGTCAAATTCGATAAAGAAGTCTTGTACGGCAACGATATCGAAAGTTTTTATGAAGTTCTTGAAGAAGATCCCATCAAATCACGGCATGAAATTCGTCTAGGTGATCAGCTTGCCTGCGAAGCCAATATTTTATGGAAAAAAAGAAGTTGATCGAAAAATTCTTCGATTCAACTTCTTTTTTGATTTGCCAGAAGGGCTGTTTATTCTTCCATAAAGCGTTGTAATTCTTCTTTTGGTAGCTGAGCATTTAATGCAATCAATAATTTCAAACGGGCTTTTTGACTATTGATCCCGCTACAGAAGATCACTCCGTGTTGGGCCAATTCGACACCGCCGCCATGATAATCATAGACTGGTTCAGCCAGTCCATTAAAACAGCGAGAAACTAATACGATTGGTAGCCCTTTGTCTAATAAACGATAAAAAGGTGGTAACGTTTGAGGCGGCAAGTTGCCCGCACCTAAAGCTTCGACGACGATGCCATCGACACTGATCGCATTCTCTAAAAGTTCGAAAAAATCACCTTGCATGCCGGCGAAAACTTTTATAATCGGAATCATGGCATCGATACTAGTGATATCGTAACGAGTGCTTTTAGGCAATTCTTGTTTAAATAAAATTTTTGATTTGGTAACAAGACCGATAGGACCCAATGTTGGTGTCCTAAAAGTAGCGACATTGGTGGTATGTGTTTTGGTTACATAACGTGCACTGTGGATTTCATCGTTCATCACGATCAGGACACCCTTGTCGATGGCATTGTCTGAAGCAGCTACGCGAATCGCACACTCAAAATTATAGAGACCATCACTCCCTAGTTCATTGATAGAACGCATGGCGCCTGTCAAAATGATCGGGAGCAAATCGCCAATTGTAACATCGAGAAAGTACGCCGTCTCCTCTAATGTATCGGTTCCGTGGGTGATAACGACACTATCAATCCCAGCGGCTTTAGCGGCTTTGATTCGTTCTTTCAATTGAAACATAATTTCAACGGTAATATGCGGTGAAGGCAGGTTCGAAAAGTCTTCTACGATCAATTCGATGTCAGCCGGTAAACGCAATTCTTGACCAGCTGCCAGTAAAGGATTTTTTTTATCAGGCCGGACAGCCCCATCAGCATCTTGACTCATGGAGATCGTTCCACCTGTGTGTAAAATCAAAATTCGTTTCATTTGTATTACTCCATTCGTTATTAGCGCATTGTGGCTAACTTTTTGCTAAGCTTATTGTATACTATGAAACAGGAGGCGGCTAGGATACTATGATTCGAATTGGATTAACTTCTTTTAATGAACACAGCAGTTTGACGGGTAAAAAGAGCTCTTCATTGTATGAATATGCGGGCTATTTGCCGTTAGTTGAGTTGGATACCAACTATTATGGCATCACCACTAAGAAAGCAGTCGAAAACTGGTTATCACAAGTTCCGGCCGATTTTCGTTTCGTAGTGAAATTATATGCTGGTTTTACTGGGCAAAGTAAATGGCAGGATAGTTATCCATCGATGACGGCGATGCAAGAGCATTTTTTGGAAACCTTGGCATCGATGATCGACAGTGGAAAATTATTTTGCTTTTTAGCGCAATTTCCGGCACAATTTAAGTGTACGAAAGAAAGCGTGGCTTATTTAGAAACCTTGCGGGAATTATTTCCCGATTTACCTGTGGCGATCGAGTTGCGGGATTACAGCTGGTACGCCAAAGAGTTCCGTGAAAAGACCCAACAACTGATGCGTACCTTGAATTTTAGCTTAGTAATGGTAGATGAGCCACAACTACCGGACACCGTTCCTTTAGATCCGACCATCACTAACCAGGCTTTTAGTTTATTTCGCTTCCATGGACGCAACCAAGCATATTGGAATGACCGAACAGGGGATTGGCGGAAAAAACGCACCTTGTATCGTTACAATGAAGCGGAATTGAAAATTTTAGCGGAAAAGGTTCGAAATGTTGCTGACCATTCAAAGGAAGTCGGCATCATTTTCAATAATAACTCTGGCGGAGATGCCGCCGATAATGCCATACAAATGAAAAAAATCCTTCAATTAAAGTATGAAGGACTGAATCCAAGTCAAATTGATTTATTTTAAATGAGGGAGTGCCATGATAAAAGCTATTTTTTTTGATATTGACGGAACATTGACCACAACCGATTCCAAAGTGTTAGCAAGCACCCGTGAAGCGATCCGTTTAGCTCAAGCGCAAGGAATTTATTGCGGAGTCGCGACTGGCCGAGGCGCGGTTAACATTGAAACGCGGATCGATCATTTAGCATTGGATGTCTTTGTTTTGTATAATGGACAATTGGTCTTTACGAAAGATCGGGATATTTATCTGCGTCCCTTCGCTCCCGAAGTATTACAGCAGATCGTGACCTTTGCCGATAAAGAACATCGACAGATTATGTTTGGCGGACGTTATCGAACAGATGGTAGCCATTTGATGAAGTGGTCGCAAAATTCATTGCTGAAAAAGGTGGCAGGCTGGATGCCTAGATGGTTTCCTGTTCGCTCGACCCGCAGGCTACTGCAGGATTTTAGCCCGAATCGACAAAAGAGTCGGTATCAAAAGTTATCGATTATCCAAGAACCGATCTATCAATGTGTTCTATTCAGTGCTGAGAATGAAGCCCAGCGTTTACAAGAATTGTTACCAGACTGTTCGTTTCAACGTTCAAATCCTTACGCGGTGGACATCGTGCCAAAAAATGGTTCAAAGTATCGTGGCATTTTAGAATTTATCAAAGCTAGTGGGATCAAACCCGAGGAAGTGATGGTTTTTGGCGATCACTACAATGATATTGAAATGATTCAAAAGGTCGGTATCGGCGTCGCAATGGGCAACGCTTTACCTGAAGTAAAAGCGCAAGCGAATTATGTGACCGCAACGAACGAAAAAGATGGCATTTATCAAGCGATGAAACATTTTGGGATTATTTAAGATGGAGAGAAATGGATATGACAGAACCTTATCAAATGGCTCGCGAATTTCACCAGAGATTTGCGCCGGAACCACCGGCAAAGCCGATTTCTTTTTCAAAAGAACGGGGAAGTTTTCGAGCAGGATTTAAAGCCGAAGAAGTGGTTGAATTTTTATATGGGGTCGCAGCAGGCGATGAAGCGACGTTTAATGAATTAGTGGGACAGCTCCACGAAAGTATTGATCAGGCAAAAGAAAAAGTTTTAGCCAAAGGCGAACGGGTAGAAGATCCTTTGATTTCGCAAGTCGATGCCTTGACTGATTTGCTGTACTTTACGTATGGTTCTTTTGCTTTGATTGGGGTTGATCCTAAGCCGATTTTTGAAATTGTTCATCGGGCGAATATGGGAAAATTATTTCCTGATGGCCAACCACGGTATCATCCGGTCACAAATAAAGTATTGAAACCGGCTGATTGGCAAGAAAAATATGCTCCAGAACCTTTGATTAAAAAAGAAATAGACCGACAAAAAGGAAAGGCTGAATGAGGCTTTTCCTTTTTTGTTGGTCTATCTGATTGATCTGAGAGTGAGCTGGTTTAATCAAAAAATGTGTAATAAAGTGAGCGCACAGCTAAACGTTCTTGCTCGCTACGGATCGCAAAGATGATACTACGTTCGTCGGCTCCTTGAGAGATCATCCGTAAATTGACATTTTTTCTTGCTAACGCTGCAGTACTGTCAGAGGTTGTGCCAGGTCTTTCCCGCATTCCTTCACCAACAAGCGCTACAACTGAGAGTCCGTGCTCAATCGATAGCTGATCGGGCTGGATTTTTTCTTCAATCTGTTTCATTAATTCGGCTTCGATATCGCGGGTTAATTGACGTTCACGTAAAATGATTGAGATATCATCGATTCCTGAAGGCATATGTTCAAAGCCGATGTTGAGATCTTCTAAAATTTGTAAGATTCGGCGAACGATTCCGACTTCACGGTTTAACAAGTATTTCCCGATAGTAATTCCGCAGAAACCATCATCACTAGCAACACCCACCACCTCATTGCGAGTCTCGCAATTAAAATCTTTCTTGATGAGCGTTCCTTGACAGTCAGGATTATTGGTATTTTTAATAATCACCGGAATCTGCGCTTTGAAGGCCGGCATCAAAGCTTCATCATGGAAAACAGTGAAACCAGCGTAAGTCAATTCACGAATCTCACGATAAGTAGCATATTCGATCAACTCAGGTTCATGGATGTATTTGGGACTGGCAGCAAAGATCCCATCGACATCGGTAAAGTTTTCATACAAATCAACTTTCATACCGGCTGCGATAATCGAGCCGGAAATGTCTGATCCACCACGGGAGAACGTGCATAAGTGGCCGTCTTTCGTGTAGCCAAAGAAACCTGGGATGATCAAGATTTCTTCCGAATCACGCCACTGATAAATTTTTTCGTAGGATTCAGCTAAAATCCGAGCATTTTGGGGCTCATTTGAAACCGTGATACCTAGTTCTCGTGGATTGATATAGCGAGCATTAACGCCTTTTTTTTGAAAGCAAGCAGCGATTAGTTGAGCATTCAAGTTCTCACCACTGGCTAAAAAGCTATCTAAGGCATAAGGATCGGTGGGGTCAAACTTTTCTTGCAGTGCTTTCAGCTCAGCATAAAAAAGTTTTCCCAGTTCATTATCTAGATGAAAGGCTGCTGCGATTTCAGTATATCGAGCAACGATTTCTTGGATGAGTTCTTCAGTATCTTGTTGGTATAAAACAGCATTGTAAAAACGAATCAATAAGTCGGTGACTTTTTTGTCTTTATTATTACGTTTTCCTGGAGCAGAAACGACCACGAAACGGCGGCCAGAGTCGCCAGTTACGATCGCTAAGACTTTTTTAAGCTGTTCAGCTGATGCGACAGAGCTTCCGCCAAATTTGATCACTTTCACTTTAATCACCTCTTATTTTAATGTGGTTTTAATATTATCTGAAAAGTTACATAATTTCAAGGGGCAGAGCAGTTTTCCTGAAGATAAAATTTTATAAAATTACTCTTTTCTTAAATTTATGGGAATTGAAGCGGCCTGTAAAAAATGCTAGTATGAGAATGACTGTGGTGAAGACATTTTGACAGGTTTTATAAACTAGCTAGTGAAGCCAAAAGTCTTTTGTGTTATAATCTACGTTAGATGTTTTCGCAAAAAAACAGAAAATGATGAAGGATTAAATAAACTGAATCTTGATAGTTGAAAGGAAAATCATACATGGGAAGTAATGTAATCATAGGGATTGTTATCGGTTTAGTCGTCTTGGCGGCCGTTTTGTACTTGATTGGTTATCTGATGAAGAAAAAGAATCAAGAACGCTTAAAAGAACTCGATAAGAGGAAAGAAGCGTTGTTCGATCTGCCAGTTGTGGAAGAAGTCGATGAAGTGAAGAAAATGCATCTCGTCGGCCAAAGTCAGAATACTTTCCGTGAATGGAATCAAAAATGGACGGATGTTTCGACAAAGTCATTTGCAGAATTGGAAAGCCAAATTTTTGAGGTTGAAAGGCAAAATGAAACGTTCCGTTTTATGAAGGGCAAATCAGCAATTGAAAGTGCCGAACGTACGATGACTGAAATGGAAGAAGAAGTTGAAAAAATCCGGACCGGTTTGAAAGAATTACGTGAAACAGAAGAACGCAATTCATTAGCGGTGCAACAAGCCTTAGATGTATTTGAAGATTTAAAGAAAGATCTAAAAGAAAAGAAAACCAGCTTTGGACCGGCCTTACCAGAGATTCAAAAACAAGTAAAAAATGTTGAGATTGAATTTACGCAATTTGTTACGTTGAATACTTCGGGTGATCCGATTGAAGCACGGGAAGTTTTGGATGATGCGGAGAAACATACGTATGAAGTTCAAGCAACCATGGAAAAAGTGCCGGTAATCTATGAAGATCTTGAAAAAACATTTCCAAGTCAGATCGATGAACTAGAAAAAACGCACAAAAAAATGTTGAATGAGCATTTTGTCTTACCAGAAGATGATTTTGAAGGTCGGCTTGAACAAGTAAAAAAACAGATCGAACGTTCATTGGAAGACATAGAAAAAATCGAGTTAGAGACAGTCGAAGCAGCCAACAAAGAAACTGCCGAATTAATCGACGATCTCTATGCTGAATTGGAAAAAGAATTTGAAGCGAAGAAATATGTGTTAACTAATCGCAAGACAGTGGGAGAATATATTTCCCATGCAGCTCGTAATAATCATCAATTAATGGTGGAATTAGATCATACTTCTCAAAGCTATGCGTTGAACAATAATGAGCTAGGTCGAGCACGCGGCTTCCAAACTGAGATTGAGGAATTAGAACGGCGCAATCGCAATATGGAACCACAAATCGACAAACATGAATTAGCTTACTCAGAAATTCAAGTCTTCTATAAAGATGCCTTCAAAGTATTAGACGACATCGAAACGAAGCAAGTCGAAATCGATGAAGACTTACATGAGTTGCGTAAAGGGGAAAAAACGGCCTCTGAAAAAATTGAAAAATATGAATTCCGCTTACGTAATCTGAAACGTTATGTAGAACAACAACGTTTACCAGGCCTACCAGGAGATTACTTAGAATTCTTCTTCGTAGCAACTGACCGAGTTGAAGAATTAAGTCAAGCTCTGAATAAGATTCGGATCAATATGCAAGACATTAATAAACTAGTCAGTCTGTGTGATGAAGACATGGAAATGCTGGATCAAAAAACTTATGACTTGATTGACGCGGCTGCACTGACTGAACAGATGATGCAATATGCCAATCGTTACCGTCATACGCATCCAGAAATTAAAGATGCAATCGATACTAGTTTAGAACTCTTTAATAAGGAATACCGTTACCAAGACGCATTGGATGAAATCGGTACAGCGCTTGAACGTGTCGAACCAGGTGCCTTTAAACGGATTGAAGATTTCTATTTTAATAACCGTGATTTAGTTTAAGCTGAGCTTTTGCTCAGCTTTTTTTGTGAGTTTCAGCGCAGTATAGGGGAATAGTAGAGCTACTTGTTTAATTAAACTGTGATTCGGCAGGAATACTTGAAGACTTACAGTATTCTCGCTATAATAGGAAAGAATTTTTGAAGGAAGGTTAGACAATGATTTATTTTGATAATAGTGCAACCACAGCAATTTATCCGTTAGCACTTGATACATATGTAAAAACAAGTCAGCGTATTATGGGGAATCCCTCTAGTTTACATGACTTAGGTACGCAAGCGAATCGCTTATTACAACAAGCTCGGAAACAAATCGCTGAATTGATGAACGTCCAGGCCAATGAGATCTTTTTTACCAGCGGCGGTACAGAAGGCGATAATTGGGTTTTGAAAGGTACCGCGATCGAAAAACGCGAGTATGGCAATCATCTGATCATTTCCAGTGTAGAACATCCTGCTGTCAGTCGCACAGCGGCCCAGTTAAAAGAGTTGGGTTATGAAGTCAGCGTTGCGCCTGTCGATCAGCAGGGGTTTGTTCAAGTGGATAAATTAGTAGAATTGATTCGCCCGGAAACCATTTTAGTTTCGGTGATGGGGGTTAATAATGAAATCGGAGCGATCCAGCCGATTGAAGCGATCAGTGAAGTGCTGGAGGCTTATCCAACGATTCATTTCCATGTGGATGCGGTCCAAGCGCTTGGAAAAGTTGATCAGGCCAAGTGGTTGACGCCACGGGTCGATTTTGCCACGTTTTCTGCGCATAAATTCCATGGTCCCCGCGGAGTTGGGTTTATTTATTGGAAAGCTGGTCGAAAATTGGCACCATTGTTAAATGGTGGTGGACAAGAAAGTGGCCAACGTGCAACGACCGAAAATCTTCCAGCAATCGTAGCGATGAGTCGCGCTTTACGAATGCACCTTGAAAAGAAGGCCGAACGCCCAAACCATACCGCGGTGATTCGCCAGTATTTAAAAGAAGCTTTATCAAGTTATGATAAAGTAACGATCTTTTCCGGTGAAGAGAACTTTGCACCGCATATTTTGACCTTTGGGATCAAAGGGATTCGAGGAGAAGTACTGGTGCATGCATTAGAAGAGAAGCAAATTTTTGTTTCCACAACGAGTGCTTGCTCAAGTCGGAAAAAAGTCGATAGTTCGACCTTGCATGCCATGAACGTTCCCCATGATCTTGCGACAACAGCCGTGCGAGTAAGTTTGGATGAAGCCAATACAATGGCGGAAGCAGAACAGTTTATGGTGATCTTCAATCATCTCTATACTAAATTTTCAAAAATCAATTAATAGAACGAGGAGAATAATCGTGCAATATACTGAAATCATGGTACGTTATGGTGAACTGTCGACTAAGGGGAAAAATCGGCGCAGTTTCATTATGCAATTAGCCCAAAATGTTCGGGGCGCATTGGCTGAATTTCCCAAGTTAAAGATTCATGCAGATCGAGATCGGATGCACATCTTACTAAATGGGGAAGATAGTCGTTTAGTTATTCCAAAACTGGAAAAAGTTTTTGGTATCCAAAATTTTTCGCCAAGTATTCAAGTGGAGAAAAACCTTGAGGCGTTAAAAGAAATGACACAACAGATCATGACAGAAATCTATACTGGCAAAGAGACTTTCAAGATTACAGCCAAACGTAGTGATCATAGTTTTGAATTAGACAGCCACGGATTACAGCAGTTTTTAGGCGATGCGGTAATTGATGCCTGTCCGGAGATTCAAGCAAAAATGAAACAACCGGATATTAATCTACGAGTGGAGATTCGCCGAGAGTATGCGTATCTTTCTTATGAAACGATTAAAGGAGCCGGTGGTTTGCCGGTTGGAACAAGCGGTCGCGGCATGTTGATGCTGTCTGGTGGGATCGATTCACCAGTGGCCGGTTATTTAGCAATGAAACGGGGCGTAGAAATCGAGGCCGTTCATTTTGCCAGCCCGCCATACACCAGTGAGCAAGCACTACAAAAAGCGAAAGATTTAACTGAAAAACTAACGCCTTATGTTGGCAGTATTCAATTTATCGAAGTTCCCTTCACCGAAATCCAAGAAGAAATCAAAAAGCGCAGCCCACAAGGCTATTGGATGACCTTAACACGTCGGATGATGCTACGCCTCACTGATGCTATTCGTGAGCGCCGTCATGGCTTAGTGATCGTCAATGGTGAATCATTGGGCCAAGTCGCCTCACAAACGCTACATAGTATGGTAGCAATCAATGAAGTTACGACGACGCCGATTATTCGTCCGGTCGTCACAATGGATAAAATTGAAATTATCGAGTTAGCTGAAAAAATCGACACCTTTGAATTAGCGATCCAGCCTTTTGAAGACTGCTGTACGATTTTTGCGCCGCCACAGCCTAAAACGCGCCCAGACTTAGAAAAAGTTTTGGAATTAGAGCAACGTTTTGACATTGAAGGTTTGATGGCTCGTTGTTTAGCCGGTTTAAAAATCGAAAAAATTGCACCTGGCCAAGCAAAAGCGGCAGACGAATTTGCAGATTTATTATAATATCTTTGAGGATGTGGCAAAGTCTTGGCACATCCTCTTTTTTTGAATAAATCCTCTTGTTAGCAAAAAAATGTTGAAACGGATCACTGCTGTCACCAACTCTTTTTTGTAAACAATTGTTATTAGAATTCGTCCGTGGTAAAATTACTTATGTGAATGAGTTAACAAAGAGTTGGTGCTGATCCTCGTGAAAAAAGCATTAACCTGAATTTATTCAAGAAAAAAGAGTGAGGGGAACAATCAATGGATCGGATTATTCAAAAGCCGCAATTATCGAAAGCAACTACGAAACGCTTGTCGTTATATTTGCGTTGTTTGAAAGGATTGGAAAAAAATGGAATCAGCCGGGTTAAGTCTTCGGAGCTAAGTAAAATGACACAAGTTGGTTCGGCGACGATTCGACGCGATTTTTCTCATTTTGGTGAGCTTGGCCGGAGTGGTTATGGCTATGACGTGAGTGATTTGATCAAAGTCTTCAGCGATATGTTGGAGACGAAAGAAGAAAAACGGATCGCATTGATCGGCTGTGGAAACCTCGGTCAGGCGTTGTTAAATAATAATTTTCGTCGCAATGAAAATCTAAACATTGTTTGTGCCTTTGATAATGATCCTGAAAAAATTGATCAAGAGCTTTGCGGCTATCAAGTTCATTCGATTGATGAGATGCAGACGGTTTTAGCTGAAGAAAAAATCACGGTAGCTATTTCAACGGTTCCTAGTCAGAATGCCCAAAAAGCTATTGATAAAGTAGTGGAAAATGGGATTACTGCGATTTTAAATTTTGCACCGGACCCTTTGAAGGTACCGGATAATGTTCATGTTCATTATATTGATTTAACTTCAGAATTACAGACCTTAATCTATTTTGATGGGCAATAGGACTTTACAAGTTTCGGTCTTCATTGTAGAATGATTCAGACGATGATCAAGAGGAGTACATGAGTAAAGAAAGTTCTAGAGAGAAAATGCTTGGCTGAAACATTTTTACTTTGACTCATGGAAGGTAGCTTGGGAGTTTGTGTTCTGAAGAAAGTAAGAGCACACGGCACATGTCCGTTAGCACATGTTTGAGAGGCAGAAATCTTTTTCTGCAATTTAGGTGGTACCGCGTAATTTACGTCCTAGAATACATTTGTATTCTAGGACTTTTTTATTGGTTCAGCTAGTGTGATGAAAAAGTGTCTGGATAACGACTCCAGCTCACTTTTTGAAAAACGCGCTGTAAGTGATACCCTAATTTGCGCTGTCTAAAGAAATTTGGATCGAAAAATAATTGATAAAAAATAGGAGGAACAACGATGACTGAAAATTTACCAACAAAGTTTAATCCACAAGAAGTTGAAGCAGGTCGTTACCAAAAATGGTTGGATCAAGATTTATTCAAACCATCCGAAGATAAAAAAGCGAAGCCTTATTCGATCGTGATTCCACCGCCCAATGTAACGGGAAAATTGCACTTAGGTCATGCTTGGGATACGACTTTGCAAGATATGATTATTCGCCAAAAACGGATGCAAGGTTTTGATACGTTGTGGTTACCGGGAATGGACCATGCCGGGATCGCGACACAAGCCAAAGTAGAAGAAAAGTTAAGAGAGCAAGAAATTTCTCGCTACGATCTTGGTCGCGAAAAATTTGTCGATCAAGTCTGGGAGTGGAAAGAAGAATACGCAGGTCACATCCGAGAACAATGGGCAAAATTAGGGTTATCATTGGATTATAGTCGTGAACGTTTTACCCTTGATAATGGCTTGTCAGATGCGGTTCGCAAAGTTTTTGTTTCATTATATGAAAAAGATTTGATCTATCGTGGTGAATACATCATTAACTGGGATCCACAAGCGAAAACAGCATTGTCTGATATCGAAGTAATCCATAAAGATGTAGAGGGTGCTTTTTACCATGTTTCTTATCCGCTAGCAGATGGCAGTGGTGTTTTGGAAATTGCGACGACACGTCCGGAAACAATGTTAGGCGATACAGCGATTGCGGTCCATCCTGATGATGAACGTTATCAAGATTTAATCGGAAAAACGGCGATTTTACCATTAGTCGACAAAGAAATTCCGATTATTGCTGATAGTTATGTAGATCGTGAATTTGGAACAGGGGCCGTGAAGATTACACCGGCGCATGACCCAAATGACTTTGAGGTTGGTAATCGTCATGACTTGCCACGGGTAAATGTCATGAATCCTGACGGTAGCATGAATGAGCTTGCTGGTAAATATGCAGGTATGGATCGTTTTGCTGCTCGTAAAGCGATCGTTGAAGATTTACAGGAAATCGGTCGTTTAATCAAAGTTGAAAAAATGGTTCACAGCGTAGGTCATTCAGAAAGAACCGGTGTTGTAGTGGAACCGCGCTTATCGACACAATGGTTCGTTAAAATGGGGCCGTTAGCTGATCAAGCCGTTAAAAATCAAAGTACCGATAATGCGGTGGAATTCTTCCCGCCACGTTTTAATAATACGTTTATGACTTGGATGGAAAATGTCCACGATTGGGTTATCTCCCGTCAATTATGGTGGGGTCATCGGATCCCAGCTTGGTATCATAAAGAAACTGGCGAAATGTATGTGGGGATGGATGCGCCGGCGGACAGCGAAAATTGGGAGCAAGATCCTGATGTATTGGATACGTGGTTTAGCTCTGCTTTATGGCCGTTTTCAACAATGGGCTGGCCGGATGAAAACAGCGCAGATTACCAGCGCTATTTCCCAACTAGTACGCTAGTAACCGGTTATGATATTATTTTCTTCTGGGTTAGTCGGATGATCTTCCAAAGTTTGGAATTCACTGGCGAACGTCCGTTTAAAAATGTCTTGATCCATGGTCTGATCCGTGATGAACAAGGCCGTAAAATGAGCAAATCATTAGGTAACGGGATCGATCCTATGGATGTGATTGAAAAATATGGTGCCGATGCATTGCGTTGGTTCTTATCAACGGGGTCTGCCCCCGGTCAAGATGTGCGTTTCAGTTATGAAAAAATGGACGCGGCTTGGAACTTCATCAATAAAATCTGGAATGCTTCTCGTTTTGTAATCATGAATGTTGAAGGCTTCACAGCTGCAGATATTGATTTTTCTGGTGAGAAAACGGTAGCAGATCGCTGGATCTTGACTCGTCTAAACGAAACGATCGAAAAAGTAACCAACTTATTTGACCAATTTGAATTTGGTGAAGCTGGTCGTCAATTGTATAACTTCATGTGGGATGATTTTTGTGATTGGTACATCGAGATGAGTAAAGAAATCCTTTATGGTGAAGATGAAGAGGCCAAACAAACAACCAAGAGCATTTTGGTTTACGTATTGGATCAAACCTTACGCCTATTGCACCCAATCATGCCATTCGTGACGGAAGAAATTTGGGCGAAGATTCCGCATAACGGGGAATCGTTAGTCGTAGCCGATTATCCAGTCGTTCATTCAGAGAACAATGACGAAACTGCCGCTAAAGGCATGGAAGTTTTAAAAGAACTGATTCGCTCTGTTCGAAATATTCGGGCAGAAGTAAATACACCGCTGTCAAAACCAATCACGTTATTGATCAAAACCAATGATCCTAAGATTGATGAATTTTTGATCGAAAATACTAGCTATATCGAACGTTTCTGTAATCCAGAAGAATTAGTGATTTCAAGTGAAATTACGGCACCAGATTTGGCGATGTCAGCTGTCTTGACGGGCGCTGAAATTTACCTGCCACTAGCTGGTTTGATCAATATTGAAGAAGAAATCAAACGTTTAGAAAAAGAATTAGCTAAATGGAATGGTGAAGTCAAACGAGTTCAAGGAAAATTAGCCAATGAACGTTTTGTTGCTAATGCACCGGAAAACGTAGTGGCGGAAGAACGGGCCAAAGAAAAAGACTATTTAGAAAAACAAGCAGCCGTTCAAGAACGGATCGAAAGCTTACGAACGATTTCTTAAAAAAGCGAAAACTTTGAACAAAATGGATGTGGCTATACTAGCCACATCCATTTTGTTAATAATATAAAATCAATGATCCTTAACAATCTTTCTTGGAAAAACTTTGCTATACTAGAGAAAAGTAAAAAAAGAGATAAACGAGGCGAGTAATTTGACGATAACAGAAGCGATTGATTGGATTCATAGTCGAAAAAAATTTGGTTCACGTCCAGGTTTAGAGCGGATCCAAGCGTTACTAAATAAAGTCGGTCATCCTGAAAAAAAAGTTCCGGTCATCCATATTGCTGGAACAAACGGGAAAGGTTCAACGGTTGCTTATTTACGCAGCATGATGATTGAAGCGGGGATAACCGTCGGTAGTTTCACTTCTCCTTATATTGAAGAATTCAGTGAACGGATCGCGATTGATGCCCAACCGATTCCTGATGATGAATTAATCCGTTATGTAGAAAAATATCAGCCAATTGTAGCAGAGTTAGATCAAGATCCGGCGATTAGCGGAATCACTGAATTTGAGATTTTAACGGCCATTATGCTGGATTATTTTGCGACTGAACAAGTTAATGTCGCGATCGTAGAAGTCGGCTTAGGTGGCTTGCTAGACTCCACCAATGTAGTAGTGCCCATGTTAACGGCAATTACGACGATTGGATATGATCATATGGATATTTTAGGTGATACGCTAAATGAAATTGCCCAGCAAAAAGCTGGAATCATTAAAAAAAATATTCCTGTAGTCACCGGGAAGATTGCGAAGGGACCATTAATTGAGATTGTTGAGCAGGCGGCTGCTAAAACAGCGAAAGTTTATCGCTACGGGGAAGAATATCAAGTTGATTATTTGCGGCCGGATGCAACTTGGGGTGAATTGTTTCATTTTATTGACTCAGCCGGCAAGCTTTCTTCATTAAAAGTGCCTTTGTTAGGCCGCCATCAAGTAGAAAATGCCGGAGTTGCGATTGAACTGTTCCATCTTTACTGTGAACAGCAGAACTTACCATTTGAAGAAAAAACGATTCAAAAAGGGTTATTACATGCGCAGTGGCCCGCACGGATGGAGAAAATCAGTGATGAACCGCTGATTGTAATGGATGGGGCTCACAATGGTCATGCGATTAAACGCTTAGTCGAAAATATGAAACGGGAATTTCATGATTACAACGTGAAGATCTTATTCTCCGCTTTGGAGACCAAGGATGTCGATCAAATGTTGGCACAATTGGGAGAAATTCCGAATGTTCAAATTTACTTGACCACTTTTGAATATCCTAAAGCATTGGATCTTAGTCGCTTTGACCATCTAGACAGCCGTTTTGAAGTTGTATCATTGTGGCAATTCGGCCTAGGTGAGTTGTTAGAAGAATTAGGTGCAGACGATTTGTTACTGATTACAGGATCATTGTACTTTGTTTCTGAAGTACGTCAATTATTATTAACCTTAGGAGGTTCGAATGAAAAAAGTTAAAGGGATTATTTTTGATATGGATGGTTTATTGTTCGATACGGAATCCATTTACTGTGAAACCAGTTTAGCGGTGGCAGATAAATATAATATTCCGTTTACCGAAGAAGTCTATGAACGTTTTATCGGAATTTCTGATGAAGAAGTTTGGGCAGCCTATCATAAATTGTATGGAAGTCATGGTAAAGAGACGGTCCAAAAATTTATTGATGAGAGTTGGCAGCAGGCACATGAGCGCTTTAAGTCAGGGAAAGTAGCTTTAAAACCAGGCGTCCATGAATTATTGGCTTTTCTAGAAGAAAAACAAATTCCTCGGGTTGTCGCCTCTAGCAATGTTCGTCCCATCATTGAAATTTTATTAGAACACGCGGGCATTCGCGAGCAGTTTTCTGATGTTGTTTCGGCCGAAGATGTCAAGTTTGCCAAGCCTAATCCAGAAATTTTTATGATTGCAGCGGAGCGCTTAGGAGTCGCTAATGGCGAGGCGTTAGTATTGGAAGATTCTAGAAATGGTATCTTAGCCGCAGAAGGTGCGGGAATTCCTGTTATTATGGTACCGGATATCTTACCACCGACTGCAGAGTTAATAGAAAAAACAGCAGCAGTCTTTCCTTCATTGAACGAAGTGATTGATTATTTAGAAGCATAGAGTAGCTCCTTTGCGTACTTTAAAGAAAAGTAGGCAAAGGAGCTTTTTATGGAGAAAAGTTTATTATTACAAGAGTTGCCTGAAAGTTCATGGCCGCGGGAGCGTTTGCTGAGAGAAGGGGAAAAACATTTATCCGAGCAGGAATTACTGGCAATCATTTTACGAAGTGGCACACGTCAGCAAAATGTGATGGAATTGGCCGGTAGTATTTTGCGAGAATATCCCGCACTTTATGATTTAAAACAAGCTACGCTGCAAGAATTGCAGCAATTTAAAGGGATAGGTGAGACACGCGCGATTGAGTTGAAGGCCATGATGGAGTTTGGCTGTCGAATCAATCGTGCCTTGCAGCCAAAGATGGGACAGGTCCGATCCAGCCTTTCTTTAGGACAACAACTGATAAACGAATTAAAGGATTACCAGCAAGAACACTTAGTAGCTTTCTTTTTAAATACGAAAAATGAGATCATTTTACAAAAAACGCTATTTATTGGCTCATTGAACCAAAGTATTGCACACCCGCGGGAGATTTTTCGAGAGGCGGTTCGGATCAGTGCTGCTCGTGTTGTATTAGGACATAATCATCCTTCGGGAAATCCTACACCTTCGCAAAATGATTTAGAGTTTACAGAACGAGTTCGCGAATGTGGAGCCTTGATGGGCATTGAGTTATTAGATCATATTATCGTTGGAGAAACCAAATATTTCAGCTTGCGTGAAGAAAAGTACTTGAAGTAGTAATTGAAACCTCTTGCGCATAGAATAAGACCAGTGTTAAAATATTATTGTAATTTTGTTTGTGTTGCGAGTTGGTGTACAGATGTTTCCCTTTTCGTAGTCCAGCAATGTTACAATCAATTAGTGCTTAGGCACGAGGAGGATTTTATTCATGGAAAACGGAACAGTAAAATGGTTTAACGCAGAAAAAGGTTTTGGCTTCATCACTCGTGAAGATGGCAGCGATGTATTCGTACATTTCTCAGCTATCCAAGGCGACGGCTTCAAAACATTAGAAGAAGGACAAGCAGTAACTTTCGATGTTGAAGAAAGCGATCGCGGACCTCAAGCAACTAACGTAGTTAAAGCATAAAATGATAAGGGGGTGTGACAAAATTTTTGTCACACCCCCTTTTTTTATTTGATTTAGTTAATTATCGAAAGAAAATTGAAAAAAGCGTTCTTCTTCCAAACTATCAACATGATGACTATGATTGATTGCTAAGGCTGCTTTACCGATGCAATATTGCCAGAAAAAATCAAAGAGCAATGAATTCTTTTTTTCGGGCTGGATAGACGTAAAAATAGTATTAGTTACTTGTTTGACTAATTGGAGCGTATGGACATCTTGTAAGAAGAAACGATAGAATTCATCGGGATAATCAGTCGCATAATTCATAATTGCTGTCGATAACGCCTGCAATGTCTTAGGCTCCTGATCTTCTAGAAAGTCCGTATACTTTACTAAGATCCGATTGGTCAAAACAGATTTTAATTCGGCCAAATTGGAAAATTCGCGATAAATTGGCTGGGTCGAGCAAGAAATATGTTGAGCGATATTACGAGCATGAAATTTTTTAAAGCCCTCATCAATAATCAGTTGATAAGCACCATCAATAATGTGGCTTCGTTGCACGCGTTGAGTTCTTACCATAATTAATCTTCCTTTATCTTAAAATTCAAGAGACTATAAAATAACTAATGATAGTTATTAATTATTTCTACTAACTTTCATTGTGCTAATAATTTGATAGTTTGTCAATCTGTTTTTTGGTGTTTTTGGGAAAATAATCTTTTTTTTTGCGAAAAAACAGGGGTTGTTGGGCTTTTAGTTATACACTCATTTTATTTCTATCATATAAAAAAACATCTATCTGATTTCAGATAGATGTTTTTACTATTTATCAGGCGTCATGATCATGGGTAAGATCATCGGGTGCCGTTCAGTTTGATCAAATAAGAAAGGTTGTAAGGCGGCGACCATTGCATTTTTCAATTTGGCTTCGGTACAACCGGCTTCATTGACAGCCTCACGCAAAGCATGAAATAAAATCCGCTGTCCTTCGCTGATCATTTCACCAGATTCTCGCATATAAACAAAGCCGCGGGATAAGATATCTGGACCAGCTAAAATTTCTTTTTTCTCGATGTCGACTGTTGCGACTGCAAGAACGAGACCTTCTTCTGAAAGGATTCGTCGGTCACGTAACACCACATTACCAATGTCACCGATTCCGCTACCATCAACGTAAACATCGCTTGCGTTGAAATGTCCAGCACGGCGAGCGCTGTCAGCCGTTAAAGCCAACATGTCACCATTTTCCATAATGAAGCAATTTTCTGCTGGAACACCAGTATCTTGAGCCAATCCGGAATGTATTTTCAACATCCGATATTCTCCGTGAATGGGTACAAAATATTTTGGTTTCATTAAGCGCAACATCAGTTTTTGTTCTTGTTGACTTCCGTGACCTGAAGTATGGATGTTGTTGACTTTTCCGTGGATTACTTCAGCTCCCGCTTCAGAAAGCAGGTTGATCAAATGATTGACGCTAGTAGTATTACCAGGGATTGGTGAACTTGAAAAGATCACCGTATCATCTGGTTGAATTTGAATTTGTCGATGAGTTCCGTTAGCGATCCGTGAAAGAGCCGCCATTGGTTCACCTTGCGAACCAGTACATAGAATCATTAATTCATTAGCTGGTAGATAATTGATTTCGTGAGCATCGACAAAAGTCCCTTCAGGAACTGTAATATATCCTAATTTTTGCCCATTCACGATGGCATTTTCCATACTGCGCCCAAAGACTGCAATTTTTCTGCCCGTCGCAACAGCAGCAGAAGCCGCTTGTTGCAGACGCGAAATATTGGAAGCGAAAGTCGCGAAGATGATTCGACCTTCCACTTTTTCGACGATTCGTAAAATTGATTGGCCAATCGTCTGCTCAGATTTAGTAAAAGTTGGAACTTCGGCATTGGTACTATCAGAAAGTAGACACAAGACGCCTTCCTCACCAAGTTTAGCCATCCGATGCAAATTGGCCGGTTCACCGACGGGAGTGAAATCGAATTTGAAGTCACCAGTTTCGACGATATTACCAGACGGTGTCTTAACGACAACACCTAATGGATCCGGAATACTGTGAGTGGTCCGGAAAAAACTTACGGATGTTTTACGGAAACGAATCACAGAATCTTCGTTGATTTCGTGTAATTCGGCATCGCGTAATAAACCATGCTCATCCAATTTGTTTTTGATCAAAGCTAAAGCTAGCGCGCCCGCATAGATCGGAATATTGGCTTGCTTCAATAGGTAAGGGACACCACCGATATGGTCTTCGTGACCATGGGTGATAACGAGTGCTTTGACTTTGTTGATATTTTGGACAACGTAACTAAAATCGGGAATGACATAATCAATTCCTAAAAGATCATCTTCAGGAAATTTTATTCCGGCATCAATGATAATGATCTCATCTTGAAATTGGACCCCATACATATTTTTTCCGATCTCGCCAAGTCCACCAAGCGCAAAAACGCCCGTTTCATTATTTTTTAGCGAAAGTTTCATATTAGAACTCCGTTAACTTGAAGTCGGCATTTTCTTTTTCGTATTCCAAGTGATTGCCTTCTAAAAGTTGAATGTATTCCACGTTATATGGGGTGTTCTCGCGTAATAAATTGTGAACCATTTCTTCTCCGTCAGCTTCAACGTACAGCGATTGTGTTTGCTCGCGTTTTGGGTTGCGTTCTTTGGTTTCTTGATAATAAACTTTGTAAATCATGAATCTATCTCCTTTATTTGCATAATAGCAATTTTTTCCACGACAAAATGAGGGGCGCCTGCCACCTATTTTTTATGCTTACCGACTTAGTCAGTGCTAAAGTAGTAAGAAGAAGCCTCGTCTTTGCTTCTTGCTTGAAAAAACAATTTCACCGTTCTTTGGGTTGTTCTTACAACAATTACTTGTAGTTTATCACAGAATAAATCAGAAGTATAGAAAGTAGGAAGCGAATTGAGGTTTCCTTAGAAATTTTCAGAAAGGTAAAAAAACAAAAGGGGAAGCAGACAGGAGCATTTTATTTATGCTATATTGGAAGCATTACGTTATAGGAAGAGGCGAGAAAAAATGAAGTTGATGTTACGGTATACCTTGCGTTATAAGAAGCTATTATTATTTGATTTCATCAGTGTTTTTGGATTTATTTTGATCGAGTTGGGGTTGCCGACAATTTTGGCCATGATGATCGATAAAGGAATTGGCAATAGTGATTTTAATTATATCCAAAAAATGGGGATCCTGATGATTGCCATTACAGTCATCGGAATCATCATGAGTATTTCCTTGCGTTACTTCAGTTCTCAGATCACCTCTAGAATGGTGGCGGATATTCGTGACGATCTTTTTGAAAAGATTCAAACTTTTTCGCATTCAGAGTACGAGCAGATTGGTGTTTCTTCATTAATTACACGAACAACAAATGATGCCTATCAGATCATGTTGTTCATGCAAAATATTTTAACAACAGGTTTCATGACGCCGATGATGTTTGGGATGAGTTTGTATCTGATCATGCGCACCAGTCCGGGCTTGGGTCTATATGTTTTGCTAGCGCTGCCGGTATTATTATTGGCAGTATTATTGATTGCAAAATATTCGGAACCGCTATCGACGAAACAGCAGAAAAACTTAGACAATATTAATAGTATCTTGCGGGAGAACCTTTCAGGCTTACGGGTAATCCGAGCATTTGTAAATGAAAAATTTGAAGAAATGCGTTTCCGATTAGTCAATGATGCCTATACGAATAGTTCAAAAAGTTTGTTTCATTTAATGGCTGTCGCACAGCCGGGCTTTTTCTTTCTATTTAATGTGGTCATGGTTTTGATTATTTGGAATGGGACGATTCAGATCAGCCACGGTTCTTTGGCAGTCGGAACCTTGATTGCCTTTATTGAATACATTTTCCACGCATTATTTTCATTTATGTTGTTTGCTACGGTCTTTATGATGTATCCACGGGCCAATGTTTCGGCACAGCGGATTCAAGAAATTTTTGATTTGGAGCCGTTGATTAAAGACAATTCTGGAAAAATTGTCGAACCAACTGAAAAAAGTTCCTTGGAGTTTCGAAATGTGACCTTTGCCTATCCGGGGCATGCAGAAAGTCCAGTGATCCGTAACGTTAGCTTTACGGCCAAACCAGGCGAAACGGTTGCCTTTATCGGGAGTACAGGATCAGGAAAATCAACTTTGATTCAATTGATTCCCCGTTTCTATGATGTGACAGAAGGTCAAGTCTTAGTCGATGGAGTAGATGTTCGGGACTATCGCTTGAAAGATTTGCGAGAAAAAATTGGTTACATCCCACAAAAAGCTCAATTGTTTACTGGGACGATTGCCGATAATTTACGTTATGGGAAAAAAGATGCTACGCAAGCTGAGTTGGAACAAGCCGTAGAAATCGCACAAGCAGCGGAATTTATCAGCCAAAAGCCAAAAGGCTATCAAGAAGAATTATCGGAAGGCGGCAGCAATTTTTCCGGCGGTCAGAAACAGCGGCTAGCCATTGCGCGAGCGATTATTCGCCGGCCGGAGATTTATATTTTCGATGATAGTTTCTCGGCCTTAGATTATCAGACGGATGCGAAACTCCGGGCACGTTTGAAAAAAGAAACGACTGAATCGGCCGTCTTGATCGTGGCACAACGAGTGGGGACGATTATGCAGGCGGATAAAATTGTTGTCTTAAACGAAGGCGATGTCGTGGGAATCGGCACTCATCGTGAGCTGTTAGCAAACTGTCCAATCTATTATGATATCGCTGCATCTCAATTATCGAAGGAGGAATTAGCATGAAAAAATACACTTCTTCTTTAAAAAGACTGATGCATTACATTAATCCTTATAAAAAAACGTTTATGCTAGTCTTACTGCTGGCGGTGGGAACCTTGGTATTAGGAACCTGGATGCCGTATTTAACGGGCTTACCGACGACGGAAATCAGCAAAAATATTGCCCAAGGCGAAGCGCTTAATTTTGATTATGTTTTTAAATGGTTAATCGTGATCGTAATTGTCGGAATTGTTTATTGTGGCACTCAATTAGGGACCGGTTGGTTGATGGCCAATGTAGTACAGTCGGCGATGCGGGATTTACGGGAAGATATTGAGACGAAAATCAATCGTTTGCCAGTATCGTATTTTGATCGTAATCAACAAGGAGATATTCTTTCGCGGGTAACTAACGATGTGGATGCGGTCAGCAATGCGATGCAGCAGGCCATTATTAAATCCATCAATGCCGTTCTGGGAATTTTATTAGCAGTAGCGATGATGTTTTACATCAATCCGCTGATGGCAGTTTTCTCGCTAATCATGATTCCTTTGTCGATTGTCATTTCACGTAAGATCGTGCAAGTTTCGCAAAAAGATTTTCAAGAGATGCAAAATTCGCTGGGAGAATTAAATGGTTTTGTACAAGAAAATATGACTGGCTTCAGCGTACTGAAACTTTATGGTCGCGAGCAGGAAACGTTAGCTGGTTTTAGTGAAGTCAATCATAAATTACGACATTATGGTTTCCGGGCAGCTTTCGTCTCTAGTATGATGCAGCCGTTGGTTCAATTAACAGCTTATAGCACTTATATTGCCATGGCGATTTTAGGGAGCTGGAACGTGATCCACGGCGTAATCTTAGTCGGGCAACTGCAAGCCTTTATCCAATACATTTGGCAAGTCAGTCAGCCGATGGGGGAAATTACTCAGTTATCTTCAATGATCCAGAGCGCTTCGGCTTCAGCTAAACGAGTTTTTGAAATTTTAGATGAACCGGAGGAAGAATTGAATGCTCAGGATTTGACTTTATCGGAGCCAGTCCAAGGCAATGTTGTTTTTGACCATGTAAAATTTAGTTACGATTCCCAAAAACCGTTAATTGAAGACTTGAGTTTTGAAGTGCAAGCCGGAGAAACGGTCGCAATCGTTGGTCCGACTGGAGCTGGTAAGACGACCTTGATCAATTTATTAATGCGTTTTTATGATATCGATAGTGGGAAAATTTTAATTGATGGTGTAAATACTCAAGAGATGAATCGTTCCGATGTGCGTTCTTTATTTGGAATGGTTTTACAAGATGCTTGGTTGTATGAAGGCACGATTAGCGACAATATCCGTTTTGGCCGTTTAGCTGCGACGGATTACGAAGTTGTGGATGCTGCTAAGACCGCAAATGTCGATCATTTTATTCGGACGATGCCGGGCGGCTACGAAATGGAAATTAATTCTGAAGGGGATAATATTTCACTGGGACAAAAGCAGTTGTTGACAATCGCCCGGGCGATTATTTCAGATCCGAAAATTTTGATTTTGGATGAAGCGACCAGTTCAGTTGATACGCGCTTAGAAGGATTGATTCAAAAAGCGATGGACCGGGTAATGAAAGGTCGGACCAGTTTTGTGATTGCCCATCGCTTGTCGACGATCCGTGAGGCAGATCATATTTTAGTGATGCGCGATGGTCAAATCATTGAACATGGAACACATAATGAGTTATTGGCCCAAGGCGGTTTTTACGAACAACTTTATAATAGTCAATTTGCAGAAGAGACTGAATAAAAAGAGGGAGGTGTGGCAAAATGTCACATCTCCCTTTTCCTAATAAATGGTTTTAAGGGATGCTTATGATAGCGTGATTTTGCTGAGATGAATGAGAAAAAAGAGTTCTTGGCAATCTGGAGAGATTCTTCTCGTGCTATACTATTCTTGAGGTGAAAACGATGACAGAATTTATTGCTAACAGTGCCGATGTGTACGGCGATGTGACATTAGGAAGCGGTTCAACAATTTGGTTTCAAAGTGTTTTACGAGGGGACAGTAACAGTATTTCAATTGGGAAAAAAAGTAATATTCAAGATGGAACGATTGTTCACGTAGATCACGATGCGCCTACTTTAATTGAAGATTACGTTACAGTCGGCCATGCGTGCATTATCCATGGCTGCACGATTCGTTCAGGAGCATTGATTGGAATGGGCTCAACTATTTTAAATCATGCGGAGATTGGCGAGAATAGTTTGATTGGTGCGGGTTCTTTAGTTACAGAAGGAACAGTTATCCCAGCCAATTCATTAGCTTTCGGTTCACCGGCAAGAGTGATCCGACAGCTGACTTTGGAAGAGATTGAGAAAAATCGGCAAAACGCGGAACATTATTATGAATTGGGGCAAAATTATTTGGCGCAAACAATTTTTCCGCGAAAAGGATTTGTCAATGAAAGAGAGTAGTTTTTTATTGTTACAAGCCCAATTACGGACGCTCTTTCCAAATGAAGGCTTGCATCAATTAGCGATTTATGAAGATCAGACAGGAAAAATTTTGATTTTTTCTACTCGTGGGCTACACGTCTTAGAAGAAGACGATTTAACAAAAGCACCGCGGGATGTCTATTTTACGATCGATGGCTTGAAACCCTTCGCTTTAAGACAGCGAGCCGGTGTTTTTGAACTGGTCATCGAGACCGTGGGAAACCGCTGTTTTACTTTAGCCTTTCCGGACCAAGCTGAGGCCCACCAAACATTACAGACATTGGTGGACCTTTTCACATGACGAGACGATTTAGTGTGAATTTTTTTCGATTCCTTATATAATCTTCCTTAAAGGAAGCTATTTCAACTTTTTTGTTTGTCGTGAAGTTTTTAGTTAGAAAAGAAACATAGTCGAATAAAAAAGGCTAGGTGACTGAAAAAGTGGAACTAAAGGGGATTCTTTATAGTCTTTGGGAAATAGGTTCCTAATTAAAAGCGAGGAAGTGATAAAAATGGATGGAAGTAAATTTGACCAAGAACCAGTAACCGAAGCGAAATTAGTAGCTGAAGGGTATCGCAAGTATCAAGGTGAAGGCATTGATATTTATTACAATAAAGATATTTGCGCCCATATTGGGAATTGTGTTCGAGGAAATCCAGAAATTTTTGAGGTGGGACGTAGACCTTGGATTATTCCTGACAATGGCAGTGTCGGAAATGCCAGTTATGTCGTGGACACGTGTCCAAGTGGCGCTCTGAAGTATATTATTAAAAAGTAAAACAAAAATGTTGAATCAGACAAGGGAGATTATTATGGAAATCAAAGAAGAAAAAGATCGTTTTGTATTATTGAATGATGCTGGCGAAGAAGCTGGAGAAATGACTTGGTCAAATGCTGGTTCAGAGATTATGATTATTGATCATACATTTGTAGATCCTACTTATCGCGGACAACAACTAGCACAAAAACTAGTTGCAGCTGGGGTTGAAAAAGCGCGTAAGGAAGGCAAGAAGATTATTCCGTTGTGCCCATTTGCCAAAAAAGAGTTTGAAGAAAAATCAGAATATGCAGATGTTTTAAGAAAATAAGTTTGGGATCTTCTCTAGTCAAACAACTTCAATTGTGCTAAAGTAAAATTGAGGTAGTTTGGAAATAAGGAGGATCAGCTTTTGTATAATTTTATTTTGGGCGTTATCTTAGTTTTGTCAGTGATCATCGTTATCACGATCATGATGCAACCTAGCAAACAAAATAGTGCTGCAAGTGCTTTTACTGGCGGTGCAGATCAATTGTTCGGAAAGCAGAAAGCACGCGGCTTTGAAGCTGTGATGCAACGATCAACTGCTATTTTAGGCGCGATTTGGATGATCTTGCTCTTCGTGTTAATGTTTCTATCAAGCAAATAAAACCGGCCTCTCGTTTGAGAGGTCTTTTTTATTTTGTATTTACACTAAATCAAGTACACTTTAAGATAGGAGAGACGAACTGGCTGACTGCTTCATAATTTGCATATTTATATAAGTAGAAAAAATTTAGATTCCTACTAATTGTTGCTTACTGTGAGTTTAGCCAACTGAAAAGTGAGGAGTGAAAAAATGGCTCAAGTACCGAATTCAATGTTCATGCCCCATGGCAAGCGAGCGGTATTATTGTTGCATGCTTATTCAGGTAGTCCGAATGATGTGCGCATGTTGGCGCGTTTTTTGGAAAAATTAAACTATACCGTGTATAGTCCTCTATATACGGGACATGGAACCGCCGATCCATTGGATATTTTACAAGAAACTGCTGAGCAATGGTGGCAGGATAGTCAAGAGGCAGTTAAATTTTTACAAAAGAAGGGGTATCAAGAGATCGCCGTTTTCGGCCTTTCAATGGGCGGAATTTTTGCAACTCGCTTGCTCAGTGTAATGCCGGCTGAATTTGTGGGTGGGGGATTTTTCTGCTCGCCGATTGCACCAGTCAAAACGAATGTAACAACGAACTTCTTATTATATGCACAACAAGTTTTAGAACGAACGGGTGCAGAAATGTTAGAAAAAAAGGTCGAAAGTTATCGTCCTTTAGTCGAACAACAGTTAGCAACAATTGAAGAACAAGCGGATTATACTTTTGAAAATTTAAACAAAATTGAGCAGCCTTTTTTTATGGCTCAGTCGGGACAGGATGAAATGGTTGAGGCAGAAGGAGTATTTCAAACGGCAGCGCGACTACAGCAGGTTCCTTTTACCTTAAAGTGGTATCCTGAAAGTGGTCACGTGATTACGGTAGGACCTGAGAGAAGACAATTAGAACAAGACGTAGCTGATTTTTTAGCTGGTCTTAGCTGGAGAGAAAATAATGGAGAGAAAAACAATTAAAGCAGAAATATTGGCCGGGTTGAAAGCGGCTAGTAAAAAAAGCCTTTCAATGGAAGAGTTAGCAGAAGTATTAAACATGCGTAAAAGTGAGGATTACAAATTATTAGTCCAGACGGTTGCACAGTTAGAACGCGAAAAAGCGGTGGAATTTAATAAAAAGGGTCGCATCAAGTTACCTTTCCAGCCAATTGAAGTGGAAGGGATTTTCCGACGCAATGAACGAGGTTTTGGTTTTGTAACGATTGATCCAGAAGAGCCAGATGTTTTTATACCGAAAGACGCGACCAATTTTGCGATGGACGGTGACATCGTCATGATCGATATTCAAAAGACGGCAGATCTTTTTTCAGATCGCGGAGCAGAAGGCCGGGTTGTTTCCATCAAAGAACGTAAAATTCAACAGCTCGTCGGTGAATTTACGGCGTTTGATGTCGATGAAATTGCTGAATCGGATTTATTTGGTTATGTGACACCTAAAGATAAAAAAAGTGCGCAGTTTAAAGTATTTATTGCAGCTGAAGGAGTTCAGCCGGTAGATGGCAGTATTGTTATCGTAGAAATTACTCATTATCCAGAAAAAGGCTATGCCACAAGCTTGGAAGGTCTGGTTACTAAAGTAATTGGTCATAAGAATGATCCGGGAATGGACATTTTATCGATTGTGATTGCTCAAGGGATTCCAACCGCTTTTCCTGAGGACGTTCAAACGGCTTCTGAAGAGGTACCCGATAAAATTTCCGAAGAGGATCTGATTGGTCGCCGTGATTTGCGAGATCAACAGATTGTTACGATTGACGGTGCGGATGCAAAAGACTTAGACGATGCCGTGACGGTTCGAAAATTAGACAACGGCAATTACTTTTTAGGTGTGCATATTGCAGACGTTTCTTATTATGTTACTGAGAATGGTCTGTTGGATAAGGAAGCTTTTGAGCGGGGAACGAGTGTATATTTGACGGATCGAGTGATCCCGATGATTCCTCAACGTCTATCTAATGGCATCTGTTCGTTGAATCCGCAAGTTTCGCGGTTAACCATGAGTTGTGAAATGGAAATTGATTCCAATGGAACGATCGTTCACCATGAAATCTTCCAAAGTGTTATCCAGACGACCGAACGGATGACTTATACCGCAGTCAATGAAATCTTAGCAGAAGAAAACGCAGAAACAACTAAACGTTATCAAGCGTTAGTTCCAATGTTCCAGTTGATGAAAGAACTGCATCAAATCCTTGAAGCTCGCCGTAATCAGCGCGGAGCCATTAATTTTGAAGACCGTGAGGCCAAAATTTTGGTTGATCCTGAAGGTCATCCGCTAGATATTGAATTGCGAGAACGAGGAGTCGGGGAGCGTTTAATTGAATCCTTTATGCTGGCAGCGAATGAAACGGTAGCAGAACACTTTAATCGCTTGAAACTGCCGTTTATTTACCGCATTCATGAACAACCAAAAGAAGAAAAAATGCAGCGCTTTTTTGATTTTGCGGCTGCGCTAGGAATTTTAGTCAAAGGGACAAAGAATACGATCACGCCGAAGGATTTACAGCAGGTAATTCAGGAGGTAGAGAATAAACCAGAAGCGGCTGTCATTAACACGATGTTACTACGTAGTATGCAGCAGGCACGTTATTCAGAAGATAATTATGGGCATTATGGCTTGGCGGCAGAATATTACACGCACTTTACTTCACCAATTCGCCGCTATCCCGATTTGATCGTCCATCGTTTGATTCGGTCTTATGGTCAAGATCAAAGTGAAACGGTCAAAGAAAAATGGGCGGAAAGTTTGCCGGAAATCGCAGATCACAGTTCTAAAATGGAACGCCGAGCAGTGGAAGCTGAACGAGAAGTTGATAGCATGAAGAAAGCTGAATATATGGCAGAAAAAGTTGGAGAAGAATTTGATGGGATTATCAGCTCGGTAACCAAATTCGGGATTTTTATCGAATTACCCAATACAGTTGAAGGTATGATTCATTTAAATGAATTAAAGCAAGATTATTTCCACTTCATTGAAAATCAATTGGCACTAGTTGGGGAACGAACGCGACAAACCTTTAAAATCGGTCAGAAGGTTCGGGTGAAGGTGACCAAATCTGATCCAGTAACACGAGAAATTGATTTTGAACTATTAGAAGCTGAAGAAATTCCATCTTTGGAAGTGCCAGGAAATAATCGTCATCAAAAACGCCGCAAACCAACGGGTGGGCGTAAAAATACTCAGAGTGGGAACAAGCATCACGGCAACAATGCTGAGCGTCCGAAAACTTCTGATAAGAAAAATAAAAAAGGGAAAAAACCATTCTATAAATCGGTTGCCAAAAAGAAGAAACCTGGTAGGAAGAAGGGATAGACATGCCAAAAGGTGAAGGAAAGCTAGTCGCACAAAACAAAAAAGCTCGCCACGATTATACGATCATCGATACGATCGAAGCGGGAATCGTGTTGCAAGGAACAGAAATCAAATCGATCCGAAACAGTCGGATAAACTTAAAAGATGGGTTTGCTCGTATCCGTAACGGTGAAGCTTTTTTATACAACGTTCATATCAGTCCTTATGAACAAGGCAATATTTTTAATCATGATCCTGTCAGAACGCGCAAGTTATTGATGCATAAAAAGCAAATTGCTCGTCTTGCCGGTGAAGTGAAAAATACCGGAATTACGCTCGTTCCGTTAAAAGTATATTTGAAAGACGGTTATGCGAAGGTTCTGATCGGTGTTGCAAAAGGAAAACATCAATACGATAAACGGGAAACCCTGAAGCGTAAAGATGTTGATCGGCAAATCAGCCGAACGTTAAAAAATTATTCCCGTTAACAAAATATTCTTTTTCGCATATTTAATGATAAATTCTTTACTTAAAATTGAATTTTGATAGGATTGGTTACAATCTATACTAGCCATTTTGTGGGCTAAATCAACTACTAGAGGGCCATAGCCAGAGATAAAATAACGTTAACGAAAAAAACTCTGACTTATTCGAAAATTTTTAGGAAAATTCTTTGAAATTTTCTTTCTCTGGTGGTAACATACGATAGTATTTTGAGGAGCATCGCTAAGCAACCACGGCTGAAGCGAGTCGTTGAGAAGAGAGGTGAATTGGATTGAATGAAGAATCTTGGGTTTTCCATATTGGTCCCATATGGTTTGATGGTACGGTAACAACAATGATTATTTTGTCTTGTATAATCGTCTTTTTCCTTGTTTTTGCATTTACACGCAACCTATCATTGAAACCCAAAGGAAAGCAAAACGCAATGGAGTGGGTTATTGACTTTACTACTAACATTGTTGGCGACAACATGCCGCGTAAGGAAGTCAGAAATTTTAGTTTGTTCTCATTTACATTGTTTTTATTCATTTTTGTAGCGAACCAAATTGGACTGATTACAAAAATCGTAAGCGGTAATGATGTGACTTATTGGAAAAGTCCAACCGCAGACCCCTTTGTAACAATGGGATTGGCATTGCTCGTATTAGTCCTAGCTAATTATCTAGGAACTGAAAAATTAGGTTTTGGCGGGTACGTCAAAAACTCTTTCTTCACCCCGACCGGATTATTTCCAATCAAATTGATGGAAGAGTTCACCAACGTTATTACTTTGGGGTTACGGCTTTACGGGAATATTTATGCCGGTGAAGTATTGCTTTCGCTGATCGCAAGTATGGTGACAAGTAATGGCTGGTGGACATTGCCATTCGCTGTTCCGCTTGAAATGATTTGGATCGCATTCTCACTATTTATCGGTAGTATCCAAGCATTTGTTTTCACTACTCTATCTATGGTTTATATCAGCCATAAAATTGAGGTAGAATAAAAAATTTAACACACTTTTAGGAGGAAATTTATTATGAACTTTATCGGTGCAGGAATCGCAATCATGGGAGCCGCAATTGGTGCTGGCTATGGTAACGGACAAGTAATCTCAAAAGCAATTGAATCAATGGCGCGTCAACCAGAAATGTCAGGACAAATTCGTTCAACAATGTTTATCGGTGTTGGTTTGATCGAAGCTGTGCCAATTCTTGGTGTAGTATTAGGTATGTTGATGGTTTTCCAATAAAAATCAGGACTTTTTTGTTGAGTCTTATCCCAGTGATAAGCACTGAAACCATTTAATGGTTCGGAAATGAAGAGGACGAACAGAAAGGAAGACCGAGTATGCTGAATCTAGTTATTGCTGAGGCTGTCAATACAACGCTCGGTAATTTACTTGTCGTTACGTTATCATTCGTGATACTAATGGCACTGTTAAAAAAATTCGCGTGGGGTGCCGTACAAGACATCCTGAAAAAACGTGAAGATAAGATCGCCAATGATCTAGATTCTGCCGAACAATCTCGGATTAAAGCAGCTGAGTTGGAAAAAGAACGTGAGACTCAGTTAGCAAGTTCCCGTAGTGATGCGGCAGATATCATTAAAAATGCGAAGGAAAGCGGCGAGTTAAGTCGCCAAAATATCATCAAAGACACAAAAGAAGAAGTTTCTCGTCTAAAAGATCGCGCCAATGCAGAGATCAAAGACGAACGCGAAAATGCGTTGACTTCTGTCAAGGATGATGTAGCGACACTTTCCCTCCAAATCGCAGAAAAAATCTTGAGCAAAGAGCTTTCGCAAGATGCTCATCAAGATTTGATTAACGACTATATGACTAAACTAGGTAACACGAAGCATGAAGCTTGATAAATACACAGTTGGTAAACGATATGGCAAAGCGTTGTTTGAATTGGCGATCGAAAACAATGCGGCTGAAGATGTTTATCAAGAGTTGTTGAAAATTCGGGAAATTTGTAAAGAAATTCCTGATTTAGGAAATATTCTAACCGATGTTCGTTTAGCAAGTGCTGAAAAGCAAGCCATCATGGATGCTTTTATCGGTGGCTTTGAGGGCATGGTTAAGAATTTTCTACTAGTTGTTTTTGAATACAATCGTAGCGATGATCTACCATTCATGATTGATGAATTCGAACGTCGCTATGATGAATTAAATAAAATCGCACACGGCACAGTTACAACAGCTGTACCGCTCTCTGAAGAAAAGAAACACGAGCTTGAAGCAAAAGTCGCTGATGTTTTTGGCTACCAGAAGGCCACGTTAACCCCGATAGTTGATCAATCAATTCTCGGCGGTGTCATTGTTGAAGCCGATCATCAAGTGATCGACGGCAGCCTCGCCAGCCAATTAAATGGTCTACGAGCAGCACTTAGTAAAAAGTAGAGAAGAAGAGGTGAAATGAATGGCCATCAAAGCAGAAGAAATCAGTGCTTTAATTAAAGAACAGATTCAAAATTATGATAACAAACTGTCGGTTGAAGAAATCGGAACAGTTACTTACGTTGGGGACGGGATTGCCCGTGCTCACGGTTTAGAAAATGCAATGAGTGGAGAACTTTTAGAGTTTTCAAACGGCTCTTACGGTATGGCACAAAACTTGGAAAGCAATGATGTCGGTATCATCGTTCTGGGTGAATTTGAGTCCATTCGTGAAGGAGATAAAGTCAAACGTACCGGTAAAATCATGGAAGTGCCAGTCGGTGAAAACATGATCGGTCGTGTTGTAAATCCACTGGGTCAACCTATTGATGGTATGGGACCAATCGAAACAACGAATACGCGTCCAGTTGAAGCTATGGCTCCTGGCGTTATGCAACGTAAATCAGTCTCAGAACCAATGCAAACTGGCTTAAAAGCGATTGATGCATTAGTTCCAATTGGCCGCGGTCAACGGGAATTAGTTATCGGTGACCGTAAAACAGGTAAAACATCGATTGCGATTGATACAATCATCAACCAAAAAGGTCAAGATATGATCTGTATTTATGTTGCTATTGGGCAAAAAGAATCAACCGTTCGTTCGCAAGTGGAAACACTGCGTAAATACGGTGCAATGGATTACACGATTATCGTAACAGCCGGTGCTTCTCAACCCGCACCATTATTGTACATTGCTCCTTACGCTGGAACAGCGATGGGTGAAGAATTTATGTACAATGGCAAACACGTTTTAGTTATTTTTGATGATTTATCAAAACAAGCGGTTGCTTATCGTGAACTTTCATTACTATTACGTCGTCCGCCAGGTCGTGAAGCGTACCCAGGGGATGTCTTTTATTTGCACTCACGTCTATTGGAACGTGCAGCTAAACTTTCGGATGAATTAGGCGGCGGTTCATTAACGGCCTTACCATTTGTTGAAACGCAAGCCGGCGATATTTCTGCCTATATTCCAACCAATGTAATCTCAATTACAGATGGACAAATCTTCTTAGAAAGTGATTTGTTCTATGCTGGAATTCGTCCAGCCGTTGATGCGGGTCTATCTGTATCACGGGTTGGTGGTTCTGCACAAATCAAGGCAATGAAAAAAGTTGCCGGGACCTTACGTTTGGACCTTGCCAGCTATCGTGAGTTAGAAGCCTTCACTCAGTTTGGTTCCGATTTAGATGCAGCAACCCAAGCAAAATTAAATCGTGGCCGTCGGACAGTCGAAGTATTGAAACAAAAATTGCATGATCCACTACCAGTTGAAAAACAAGTAGTCATTCTTTATGCTTTGACTCATGGTGTACTAGACAGTATTCCTGTAAATAGCATTTTGGATTTTGAAGCCCAATTATTCGAATATTTGGAAAACAACCACGCTGATTTATTTGCGACGATTCGTGATACGAAGGATCTTCCTGATACAGATAAATTAGATGCAGGTATCCAAGAATTTAAAGATATTTTTGACGCTTCTTTAGCTAACCAAGAAAAAGCATAATCGAGGTGAAAAAAAATCATGGCATCCTTAAATGAAATCAAAACACGGATTGCATCGACGAAAAAGACAAGTCAAATCACCAACGCTATGCAAATGGTATCCGCAGCTAAATTAACAAAGTCGGAAGCATATTCAGCTAAGTTTCAAATTTATGCTTCTAAAGTTCGGGAAGTATTGACCCATTTAACGGCAAGTGAATTAACTGAATTAGCTAATTCAGGTCGTGAATTAGGCGGAATCAACTATCACAGTATGTTGTTGAATCGTCCGGTTAAAAAAACTGGGTATATTGTGATTACTTCAGATGGTGGTTTGGTGGGCGGTTATAACAGCTCGATTTTAAAACAAACGATGACGATGCTTGAAGATGATCATGATTCTGCTGATGAATATGTTTTATTAGCCATTGGTGGAACCGGAGCGGATTTTTTCAAAGCTCGCGGCGTTAAATTGGCTTATGAATTACGCAATTTATCGGATCAACCAAGCTTTGATGAAGTTCGAAAAATCGTTTCAATGACGACCAGCATGTATGAAAATCAAGTCTTCGATGAACTATACGTATGTTATAACCATCACGTCAATTCATTATCTAGTCAATTTCGAGTAGAAAAAATGCTGCCGATCTCTGATTTAGATCCAAGTGAAGCACAGACTTATCGTGAAGAATATTTGTTTGAACCTTCAAAAGAAGCCATTTTAGATCAATTATTGCCGCAGTATGCAGAAAGCTTGATTTACGGCGCAATTGTGGACGCTAAAACAGCGGAACATGCGGCTGGAATGACGGCTATGAAGACGGCAACAGATAATGCCAGTGCGATTATTGGAGATTTAACGATTTCATATAACCGGGCCCGTCAAGCGGCGATCACCCAAGAGATTACTGAAATTGTCGGCGGGGCTTCCGCATTAGAATAATTTCGAGATTGGAGGAAAAAACATGAGTTCAGGCAAGATTGTTCAAGTTATTGGTCCCGTTGTCGACGTGGAATTTTCTTTAGATCAATCCTTACCAGACATCAACAATGCGTTGATTGTTTATAAAAAAGATAAAACAAAAGTTGTGCTTGAAGCTACTTTGGAACTTGGTGATGGTGTTATCCGCACAATCGCTATGGAATCTACAGATGGATTGCAACGGGGGATGGAAGTTGTCGATACCGGCAAACCAATCTCTGTTCCTGTAGGTAAAGAAACATTAGGTCGTGTGTTTAACGTATTAGGTGAAACGATCGACAAAGAAGCACCTTTTCCAGAAGATGTAGAAAAGAGCGGTATTCACAAAAAGGCCCCCGCTTTTGAAGACCTTAGCACCAGTAATGAGATTTTAGAAACTGGGATCAAGGTTATCGACTTATTAGCCCCTTACTTAAAAGGTGGTAAAGTTGGACTATTCGGTGGTGCCGGTGTTGGTAAAACCGTCTTAATTCAAGAACTGATTCATAATATCGCCCAAGAACACGGTGGGATTTCTGTCTTTACCGGGGTTGGGGAACGGACTCGTGAAGGGAACGACCTTTATTATGAAATGAAAGAATCCGGCGTTATTGAAAAAACAGCGATGGTCTTCGGACAAATGAATGAGCCACCAGGTGCGCGGATGCGCGTTGCCTTGACTGGTTTGACATTAGCTGAATATTTCCGTGATGAAGAAGGTCAAGATGTGTTGCTATTTATCGATAACATTTTCCGCTTCACACAAGCCGGATCAGAAGTTTCGGCGCTATTAGGTCGGATGCCATCTGCCGTTGGTTATCAACCAACCTTGGCAACAGAAATGGGTCAATTACAAGAACGAATCACTTCAACGAAAAAAGGCTCAATTACATCGATTCAAGCAATCTATGTTCCAGCTGATGACTATACTGACCCAGCGCCAGCGACAGCTTTCGCCCATTTGGATGCAACGACTAACTTGGAACGTAAATTAACGGAACAAGGGATTTATCCAGCCGTTGACCCACTGGCTTCATCGTCAAGTGCTTTGGCTCCTGAAATCGTTGGTGAAGAACATTACCGAGTGGCAACAGAAGTTCAACGTGTTTTACAACGTTACCGTGAATTGCAAGATATCATCGCGATTTTAGGGATGGATGAATTGTCCGATCAAGAAAAAGTGATCGTATCACGTGCTCGTCGGATTCAATTCTTCTTGTCACAAAACTTTAACGTGGCTGAACAGTTTACTGGTCTACCAGGTTCATATGTGCCTATTGAAAAAACAGTTGAAGGCTTTAAAGAAATCCTTGAAGGAAAATACGATGACCTTCCTGAAGAAGCATTCCGTAGTGTAGGTCCAATCGAAGACGTAGTAGAAAAAGCGAAAACTTTAGGCTACTAGAAAGAGGTGCCCGATGGAACAAGAAAAAAACAAAGTTCTGCAAGTGAACGTTGTTACTCCAGATGGTAACGTCTATGATCATAATGCAACCATCGTCGTGGCTAAAACCGTTGCTGGTGAACTTGGGATTTTACCTAATCATGCGCCAATCATTGCACCTCTTGCAATCGATGAAGTTCGTATCCGTCGAACAGATGCTGATACGCATGTTGACTGGATTGCAGTCAACGGTGGGATCATAGAAGTTCGGGATAATGTATTGACGATCATCGCTGATACAGCCGAACGGGAACGCGATATCGACGTCTCTCGTGCTGAAAGAGCTAAACAACGTGCGGAAGCGTGGATAGTAGAAGCACGTGAAAAGCAAGACAGCGACCAATTAAGCCGGGCCGAAGTTGCATTGCACCGTGCCATGAATCGAATTAAAGTTTCAAAACATCGTTAAAAATTAAAAAAGAGGTGTGACAAATTTTGTCACACCTCTTTTTCTGTATTATTACAGGAGTAGCTTTTCCCAATAGAGTCCATGAAGCTGATTACTTTTGTTAAGAATCAAAGAAAGTTCACTATCTTGTTCAATTTTTTTATTTGTTGTGATAATAAAGAACTAAGCGATGTTTTTAAATGATACATTTAATTTCAACATTTCGTTTCTCTTTTTGTTTTTTTTGATGAAAAATGGCTAATAAAATTTTAAAAGAACTTTTTATAAAAAATAACTACTGTCAGATGAGTAAAAAAGTAAGATTAAGTTTTTTAAAAGATTTTGTACAGTTCTTTGGTGAGACAAAATGTTCTTCTTTATACTGAACTATGCTATAATCGTACTGTTGATTTTTGTGAGAGGAAATGAATTATGCAAGTATTTGGAATTGACGCAATCGTTAGAATAGTCTCACATTTTTCCTTTATCTATATGGCTTTTTGGGCCTTGCGGTCATTGCGAATAGAGAATCTATTCAAAGCCTTAAAGGAAACACAGGTTCGAATTGCAATTTTAATGGTGGCAATCGCCATCGGTTTTACTTGCAGTACATTTTTTTTAGAAATCATTCTTTTGTGTAAGAATATATTTTTGACATTTAACTAAGGTACATATACGAGGAAATCGATTAGCTTTTTTGGAGGGAATACAATGGAAGAGATCATCGTTCGTGGTGGCAAACAACTAAACGGAACCGTACATATTGAAGGCGCAAAAAATGCCGTTTTACCTATTTTAGCAGCAACTTTATTGGCAGAGGAAGGGACATCGACATTGACTAATGTTCCAATTTTGTCTGATGTTTTTACTATGAATCAAGTGATTCGTCATTTGAATACAGATGTTGCGTTCAATGAAGAGACGAAAGAAATTACAGTGAATGCGACGCGTCAATTAAACGTGGAAGCACCTTATGAATACGTAAGCAAAATGCGTGCATCAATCGTGGTCATGGGTCCTTTATTAGCCCGTAACGGTCATGCCAAAGTGGCAATGCCAGGTGGCTGTGCGATTGGTAAACGTCCAATTGATTTACATCTGAAAGGATTCCAAGCGCTGGGTGCGAAGATTATTCAGAAAAATGGGTACATTGAAGCCATCGCTGATGAATTGATCGGTGATACGATCTATTTGGACTTCCCAAGTGTTGGGGCGACTCAAAATATTATGATGGCAGCAGTCAAAGCAAAAGGGACAACTGTTATCGAAAACGTTGCTCGGGAGCCGGAAATCGTTGATTTAGCGAATTTCTTAAATAAAATGGGTGCCAGCATTTATGGTGCAGGGACAGAAACGATGCGAATCGAAGGTGTAGAACATCTGCACGCGGTTTCACATCCAATCGTTCAAGACCGGATTGAAGCCGGCACATTTATGGTTGCTGCTGCAATGACTGAAGGCAATGTTTTGATTGAAGGGGCAATCCCTGAACATAATCGTCCATTGATTTCTAAGTTGACTGAAATGGGTGTGAAATTCACTGAAGAAAATGATGGCCTACGCGTTATCGGACCTAAAACGTTAAAAGCGACGGATATTAAAACGATGCCGCATCCTGGGTTCCCAACAGATATGCAAGCGCAAATGACAGCCATTCAATTGGTTGCTGAAGGGGTCAGTACAACTACCGAAACAGTTTTTGAAAATCGTTTCCAACATTTAGAAGAAATGCGCAGAATGAATGCGCAAGTCAAAATCGATAATAATGTTGCTTTGATTAAAGGCTCTACAGAATTGCAAGGGGCTGAAGTTTACGCAACTGATTTACGTGCCGCTGCTGCGTTAGTTTTAGCGGGCTTACGTGCTGAGGGTATCACGCGTGTCCGTAATTTGAAATATTTAGATCGTGGATACTATCAATTCCATAAAAAACTGCAACAATTAGGGGCAGATGTCGAACGAGTTGGTAGCGAGAGTAAGAAGGCCGCTGACGTAGCAACTGTCTTAGCATAAGAGGTGGATTTATGAGTTCAAGCGAACATATTTTACGTAACCTGATTCGGATCGTGGCTATTTTACTTGCCGGTGTTTTATTATTCATCGTTGGTAGTATGATTGGTTATGGCGCGATGGGTGGCGGCAATCCTTTTAAAGTGCTGATGCCAGATGTTTGGCGTCATATTCTAGAGTTTGTTCATTAATAAATAGAACTGTGCAGAACGATAAGGACTGTGAGAGAAGTGGCAACTTCCAGAAATAAACGGCATCTGCGAAAAAAACTGCTTAAATTTTTTGAGATTTTGGCCTATTTATGAAGAAGCTCCTGCTGGAAGATTGTTTATTCAAAAGAAAGGCTGTGACAAGAATTTTGTCACAGTCTCTTTTTCACTTGGGCGTACTAACTGGCCTCGGCTGAATTTAGAGGTAGGGTTAGCTTCATTTGTTTTACTTGATAGTATTGAAGAGGCAACTGGAAAAAATATCAAACTGAGGTGAGAAAATGGGGGTTATAAGTAAAGGGTTAATCGGCTTGGTTCGGGGCTATCAACGCTGGATCTCACCGTTGTTTCCACCGTCATGTCGTTATTACCCAACTTGTTCGAGTTATATGATTAAAGCGATTCAAGTTCATGGAGCTTTGAAAGGCTTTTTAATGGGAACAGCCCGGATCTTACGTTGTCATCCTTTTGCTAAGGCTGGTTTGGATTATGTGCCAGTAAAATTTTCGTTGCGGAAAAACTTAGTGGATCGAGAGGAGCCTAATTACGGGACAGAAAAATAGAGTTGCGTAATTTTTAGACGATCGAAGAAAAGTCTGTTTTAAATAGTTCAGAAGTGGAAAAAATCAATAGTTGTGAAGTGAGATTGTGGATACAAGATACTCCTGCTAAAAGTTTTTGCGTTTTTGTCGTGTGAAAAGCTAAGTTGGTGAAAAAGCAACGATTGTCTATTTATAAAAATCGTCGGAAATTATTTATATAAACAGTTATTTTAAATCTATCTCTTTAGCAGTTGAACTGTTAAAGAGATTTTTTTTTAGTTATTTGAGTAAGTAGTATAAGGGTTGTAAGCGCTATAAATTGTTTGAGTATTGCTGAATTATTAAAATATTCAGAAAATTTAATTGACAGTGAGAGTTTTTTCCTATATATTCTTTATTATCTTAACAAATTATCATTATTTTATTAGGGGGTAACAGGATGAAAAAAAGAACAGTAGTTGCATTGGCAGCAGGATTGTTTTTATTCGGCGCATGTGGGTCGCCTAAAGCAAATGATAGCAGTAGCGGGGAAGATGCTAAAACGATTAAAATCGGTGGGAACTTCGAGTTATCAGGTGCCGTGGCTGCCTATGGTGAAGCTGAAAATGAAGGCGTAAAATTAGCTGTTGAAGAAATTAATAAAGATGGCGGGATTGACGGCAAGAAAATTGAATACATTTCAAAAGACAATAAATCTGATAACAACGAAGCGGCTTCAGTCGCGGCGAATTTGACAACTAAAGATGGTGTGGTAGCGATCGTTGGACCGGCGACTTCTGGTGCAACTAAGGCAACGCTACCTAATTTAGCTAAAGCAAAAGTTCCAGCTGTAACTCCTTCTGGAACAGACGATGCGATTACAGTTCAAAAAGGTAAAGTACAAGATTATATCTATCGTTCATGTTTCCAAGATAGCTTCCAAGGAATCGTTTTAGCTAAATATGCAGACGATAACTTAAAAGCTGACAAGGCAGTCATTTTGGGGGATAACTCCAGTGATTATGCGAATGGCTTGAAAAAGGCATTTAAAGATACCTATAAAGGAAAAATCGTAGCAGAGGAAAACTTTACTGCTGGCGACAAAGATTTCCAAGCGATGTTGACTAAAATCAAAGACAAAGATTTTAATGTCATCTATATTCCAGGTTATTACACAGAAGCCGGCTTGATTATCAAGCAAGCACGTGAAATGGGGATTGAACAACCAATCATTGGCGCAGATGGATTTGGTGATGAAAAATTAATCGAAACAGCTGGCGCAAGCAATGTTAAGAATGTTTATTATACTGGTCACTTCTCAACGAAAGCACCGGCAACGGACAAAGTTGAGCCATTTGTAAAAGCTTTTGAAGAAAAATACAACAAGCAGCCATCATCATTTAACGCATTGGCTTATGATTCTGTTTATATGATCAAACAAGCGATTGAAGATGAAGGGAAAGCAACGCCGGAAGCAATTAATGAAGGTCTTGCGAACTTAAAAGACTTTGAAGGCGTAACGGGTAAGATCACGATGGACAAAGATCACAATCCAGTGAAATCAGCGGTTGTACTTGGTCTAACAGATGGGAAAGAAACTTCTGCTGAAACCGTCAATCCATAATTAGTCGGGAAAAAGCAGGCAAGGGGGGTGTGCCAAGCGTAGTTGGTACACTCCCTTTTAAGAATCAAGGTCAAAGTTTTGAGGCCACTCTATTTTTTAGAAAAGTGATGTGATAAAGATGGAAGTATTTATTCAGCAAATCGTCAACGGACTTTTCCTTGGAAGTGTCTATGCATTGATGGCACTGGGTTACACAATGGTTTACGGAATTATTAAGTTGATCAACTTCGCTCATGGTGAAATCTACATGATCGGTTCATTTATTGGCTATTTTTTGATCAACCAATTTAATATGGGATTTTTCCCGGCACTTATTTTGTCAATGGCAGGTAGTGCAATTTTGGGTGTTGTGATTGAATTTTTAGCTTATCGACCGTTAAGAAATTCAACTCGAATTGCTGCGTTGATTACAGCAATCGGGGTCTCATATTTATTGCAAAATACGATGATTTATTTTTTCAGTTCGACGACTAGACCTTTTCCACAAGTCATCAAAATGCAGGTCTTTAAAATCGGTTTTCTGAGTGTCTCAAATATCCAGTTATTGATTTTAGGCTTGTCGCTCTTCTTGATGATTACTTTGAATTTAATTGTTCAAAAAACTAAAATGGGAAAAGCGATGCGTGCGGTTAGTGTGGATACCGATGCTGCCCAATTGATGGGGATTGACGTCAATCGGACCATTTCATTTACCTTTGCGTTAGGTTCTGCTTTGGCAGCTGCTGGCGGGATGATGATCGGGCTTTACTATAATTCAATTGATCCAATGATGGGTTATATTCCTGGTTTGAAATCATTTATCGCTGCCGTCTTAGGTGGAATCGGGATTATCCCTGGAGCGGCGATTGGTGGATTTGTGATTGGTCTGATTGAAACGATTACGACGGCTTTAGGTTTTTCAGATTTTAAAGATGCCGTAGTCTATGCAGTACTAATCTTAATTTTATTAGTCCGACCGGCTGGGATTTTAGGCAAGCATGTAAAAGAGAAAGTGTAGGTGGATCAAATGAAAAAGAATTTAACATACAATTTGATTTGGCTAGCTTTGATCGTGATTGGCTACGCAGTGCTATACGTGGCTTATTCAGCTGGAATGGTCAACTTGTTTTTAGATAATATTTTAGTTCAAATCGGTATTAATGTGATTTTAGCGGTCGGTTTGAATTTGATTATTGGTTTTTCTGGTCAATTTTCATTGGGCCATGCGGGTTTCATGGCAATTGGCGCCTATGCAGCTGCATTGATTTCTATGAATACGCCAACGTATGGCGGCTTTTTCTTAGGGATGGCGGTTGGTGTGATTATCGCCGGACTTGTGGCGGTAGCCGTTGGGATTCCAACGTTACGTTTGAGTGGCGACTACTTAGCAATTGCAACCTTAGGGGTGGCCGAGATCATTCGGATCTTGTTGATTAACTTTAAAGAAATTACCAATGGTCCTTCTGGCTTGTTTGGGATTGAGCCTTTCGTTGACTGGCAAATGGTTTATGGCTTTATGGCGATCACCACCTTGTTTATTGTAAATTACATTCGTTCAGGAGCTGGGCGTGCGACAATGGCAATTCGTGAAGATGAGATTGCCGCCGAAGCAATGGGCGTCAATACGACCAAATATAAAGTCATGGCCTTTGCTTTTGGTGCGATGACCGCAAGTATCGCCGGTTCATTGTACGCGGGGTATTTACAATCGATTGCACCAAAAGATTTTGCCTTTACTAAATCAGTGGATATCTTGATCTTAGTGGTATTAGGCGGAATCGGTAGTGTGACGGGAACATTTATCGCAGCCATCCTATTGGGAATCATCAATATGTACCTTCAAGATTTTGGAACGCTCCGGATGATTATTTACGCGTTAGCATTGATTATTTTGATGATCTTCAAACCTGGTGGCTTACTGGGAACAAAAGAATTGTCTGTGAAGAAAATTGTTGATAAGTTTAAAAAAGGAGATGACCAGAATGCCTCTGTTGGAAATTAAAGATTTAACGAAAAACTTTGGCGGTTTGGCGGCGGTCTCCAATGTCAATATCGCATTAGAAGAGAATCAATTAGTTGGTTTGATCGGACCGAATGGAGCGGGGAAAACCACACTCTTTAATCTGATTACCGGCGTTTATGAACCAAGTGAAGGTGACGTTTTATTAGAAGTTGATGGTCAAATGCATCGTTTAAACGGTCAAAAGCCGTATGCTATCGCCGATTTAGGACTGAGCCGAACTTTCCAAAATATTCGGCTATTTAAAGATTTAACCGTTTTGGATAATGTATTGATCGCGATGAACAGTAAAAACAAAGAAGGTTTTTTCTCAAGTGTTCTGCGGTTGCCTTCTTTCTATGAGAAAGAAGATACGTTGAAAAAAGAAGCGTTAAAATTATTAACGATTTTTGATCTGCAAGACAAAGCGGGGAATTTAGCGCGAAACTTGCCGTATGGTGAACAACGTCGTCTAGAGATTGTGCGGGCATTAGCAACGAAGCCCAAAATCCTTTTCTTAGATGAACCAGCTGCCGGGATGAACCCACAAGAGACGGCGGCTTTAACATTATTGATTCGGAAAATCCAAGAAGAGTTTCAAATCACGATTTTGTTGATTGAACACGATATGAGCTTGGTAATGGATGTTTGTGAACGAATTTATGTATTGGAATATGGACGGGTGTTGGCAGAAGGCGATCCAGAAGAAATAAAAAATAATCCTGAAGTAATCAAAGCCTATCTTGGAGGTGAGCTATAATGCTGAAAATTGAAAATCTTTCGGTTCATTACGGCATGATCCAAGCGGTCAGAGAGGTTAGTTTTGAAGTCAATCAAGGAGAGATTGTTTCTCTGATTGGTGCGAATGGGGCGGGAAAAACCACGATTCTACGGACGATTTCTGGTTTGAATCATCCCTCAAAAGGTACGATTACTTTTGAAGGGAAGCCGATTCAAAAGAAAGCTCCACGAAAAATCGTTGCTCAAGGAATCTCACAAGTTCCTGAAGGTCGCCATGTCTTTCCTGGCTTGACTGTCTTAGAAAATTTAGAGATGGGAGCGTATTTGCGTAAAGATGGAGATATACAGCAAGATTATGAGCGGATTTACGAAAAATTCCCAATCTTAAAAGAACGTTTGAATCAAGATGCTTCGACCTTGTCGGGTGGTGAACAGCAGATGTTGGCAATGGGCCGGGCCTTAATGTCAAAACCTCGTTTATTGCTATTAGATGAGCCATCAATGGGGCTTGCGCCGATTTTTATTCAAGAGATCTTTAATATCATTCAAGAAATTCAAAAACAAGGAACGACCGTCTTATTGATTGAACAAAATGCCAAGATGGCGTTATCGATCGCTGACCGCGGTTATGTGCTGGAGACCGGCAAAGTGGTTCTATCAGGAACGGGTCAAGAATTGCTAGAAAGTGAAGAAGTGAAGAAAGCTTATCTAGGAGGATAAAAAATGAGCATAAAAGATTTTATGACAGAAGAATTAGTAACAGTGGCACCAAACACTAAAATATTTGATGCCGTTGATTTGATGAAAAAATATGATATCCATCGCTTGCCAGTTATTGATAATGAAAAATTGGTCGGATTGATTACCGAAGGAACGATCCAAGAAGCATTGCCTTCAAAGGCGACCAGCTTAAGTGTTCATGAAGTCAATTATCTATTGAATAAAACCGTTGTTGCTGATGTAATGATTCCAACGGTCAAAACAATTGCACCCGATGCTGAATTAGAAGACGGGATCTACTTGATGCGTCAGAATAAGATCAACGTTCTACCGGTGCTGGACGATGGAAAATTGGTAGGGATTATTACGAACAACGACATTTTCGATGCCTTTTTAAAATTGACCGGTTACCATGAAGGTGGCACGCGGATACAACTGAAGATTTTAGAAGATAAAAAAGGTGTCTTAGCGCGCGTAGCCAAGATTTTAGCCGATCATGATTTCAGCATCTTAACGGTGATCGTGGATCATAAGAAACAGGCGACCGTCTTAGAGATTCAGTTAGCTAGTAAAGAAACAGAACAAATCAAACAACTATTGATTGAAAATGGGTATGAGATTTTACGAGCAGTAACGACACAACCTTAAATATATTGGACAGCTGAGTAATCAGTTGTCCTTTTCTTTTAGGGTATGATAAACTAATCAAGACGGAGGGAAGTATATGTCTAAAAAGAACAAAGATATCCAAGTTCAGGTAAGCGAAACAGAGCGTCTGATTGACGGGGAAAAACAAACAGTCACGCAATTGGTGATTGGAAAAAAAATCATCGGTGAAGTCATTCCTGAAAATAAAAATTTTCAAGCCTATAATGATGGGCATTTATTAGGGAATTATAAGACGCTAGATGATGGAATTGAAGCATTAATTCGCAACTGGAATTTACATGAATAATTTTTGAAAAAAATACTTGCATTTTTTTTGAAGATTAGGTATTATAACTGAGTCGGGTTTTTAAATAATAAAAACCTAGCTGGAGGAGTAGCGAAGTGGCTAAACGCGACGGACTGTAAATCCGTTCCTTAGGGTTCAGTGGTTCGAATCCACTCTCCTCCACCATTGGGGTATAGCCAAGCGGTAAGGCAAGGGACTTTGACTCCCTCATGCGTTGGTTCGAATCCAGCTACCCCAGTTGTTAAGTGAGTTGCAGAGGCAACTCACTTTTTTTGTGTCTTTAGATAACAAAACGGTAGAAAGAAAAAGCCAATTAAATGTCATACAGGCAGTCTATTGAAAATTCAATTGATAGTTGCTGTAGCGTCATTGGTTTTTCTGCTGCAAGTTTTAAAGTTTTTGATAGTTTAAAAAATGTATTCAGGAAAGACATCGAGCCGCTCACCGAATCCAGCTCTTTAAAAAATCATTCGAGATAAGTTTTCTTGCTTGAAGCGATCTGAAATATAGGCTACATTTAGTAAGAAGCGTTTTTCGAAGAAAGGAGCATTACTATGAATAAAGTTGAAGAAATCAAAGAAATGCTGGCTGATGCTGTCACAAAAGCTTACAGTACACTTAAAGACAATTCATTAGAAGTAACCAAAGAAAAAGGTCAAGCACCGCAAGTCCGCACGGTCCGACCAACCCGTCATACCATCAAATGGAAAGCTAAAAATCATTAAAAAAGAAACGCTCAGAAAAATCTGGGCGTTTCTTTTTATGTTTAAAACATTTGAGTGAGCAATTCACTTAATGATCAATTTCGATTCCTAAAATAGTCAGATGGCCATTACCGACTAATTTGACGACTAGTTTAGAAAGACTATCTGCACTCATCTCTGTATCGCTGGTGATCCACCAATGCAAGGTTCCCACAAAAATCGAGGTCATATACTCAATAATGAAATCAAGCGGAACTTCGATATCGTTTTCGGTGATTTTCAACCGATTAAAAATGTGGGCATATTTCTGATCGAGAATTTCGGCAATTTTTTTTCGTAAAATTTCATTGCCAGAGGAATCCATAATCGTAAGAAAAAATTTTCGATTGGCTTGGATTTGTTCGTAAATATTTTTCAAGACCATTTCAATTTTGCGAACTTTTAACCGATTGCCTTGGACGATTTGATCTGGGTCGAGAACGGCCGCAAAGGCATCGATGGCTTGTTTAAAAATAAAATCATAGAGATCCTGCTTGTCTTTGAAGTGAGCATAGAAGGTTGCACGATTGATCATGGCTTCATCGGCGATTTCTTGAATGGTGATGTTGTCGTAGCCTTTAACCTCCACTAAATGAATAAAGGCTTCCATGATCATTTTATTGGTACGTTTTACTCGGAGATCGATTTTTTTTACCATGATAAAATCCTTTCATTTTTACAACAAATAGCAATGAAATGTTGCTTATCGCACGAATGAAATCTTTTTGGGGATTGCATAACCTGCAAAATGTTTTTAGAATGTACGTGAGTAGTATAACAAACACTTTGTAAGTTAATCAACATGTGTTGTTAAAAATGGAAGGTAGGAATAAGTATGACATTACGAGCGGGGATTGATGTTGGCTCTACAACCGTCAAGTTGGTCATTTTGAATGAACAAAATGAAAGTCTATTTGCGAAGTACGAACGTCATTTTTCAGATGTGAAAACTGCCACAGAACGTGTCTTGCGCGAAGCAGAAGCAGTCATCGGTCAACAAGCAATGACCATGAGTATCACCGGTTCCGGTGGGATGGGTCTAGCGGATGTTTTGGCAATTCCTTTTGTTCAAGAGGTCATCGCCTGTACACGGACAGTCGAAGAAATAATTCCTGAAACAGATGTAGCGATTGAATTGGGCGGTGAAGACGCGAAAATCACATTTTTTGAAGGTTCTTTGGAGCAACGCATGAACGGTAGTTGTGCTGGTGGTACGGGCGCTTTTATTGATCAGATGGCGGCTTTGTTAAAAACGGATGCCAATGGTGTGAACGAACTAGCTAAAAATTATAAAACGCTCTATCCAATTGCTTCACGTTGCGGGGTCTTTGCGAAGACTGATGTCCAACCCTTGATCAATGAAGGAGCAGCAAAAGAAGATATTGCGGCGAGTATTTTTCAAGCCGTAGTGAATCAAACGATTGCCGGGCTAGCAGCTGGACGAAAAATCAAAGGGAATATTGCTTTTTTAGGCGGTCCATTATTTTTCATGTCAGAATTGCGTCAGCGGTTTATTGAAACTTTAGATATTGCACCGGAAAACGTTATTTTCCCGGAAAATCCACAGCTTTTTGTGGCGATGGGAGCGGCCTTTTATTCAGAAGAAGCGGAAACGACCACGTTGCCAGGGTTAATCCAACGTTTAACCACTGCTGAAGATAGCCATTTGTCACCTTCAGATACGTTAGAACCCTTATTTGAAGATGAAGCAGATTTAGCAGATTTCCGCCTGCGTCATAGTCAAGCGCAAGCACCAGAAAAAAATTTGGCTGAACATGAAGGAGTCGCTTTCTTAGGGATCGATGCTGGTTCGACCACCACAAAAGTTGCCTTGATCGATGATAGTGGTAACTTGATGTATTCATTTTATGGCAATAACCAAGGTCAGCCATTGGAAACAACGATGACCGTGTTAAAAGATTTGTATAGTAAATTACCGGAAAATGTTTTTATCGGGAAAGCGGCGGTCACCGGTTACGGAGAACAGCTGATTAAAAATGCTTTGAAAGTTGATATCGGTGAAGTGGAAACGATGGCCCACTATAAAGCGGCCAATCATTTCCAACCAGGCGTCGATTTCATCTTAGATATCGGTGGTCAAGATATGAAGGCCATGACCATTAAAGACGGCGCCTTATCTTCAATTCAATTGAATGAAGCTTGTTCTTCAGGCTGCGGTTCTTTTATCGAAACGTTTGCTAAATCATTGAATTATAAAGTTGAAGATTTTGCTCAAGCTGCGCTGAAATCAAAGGCACCGGTTGATCTAGGCTCGCGTTGTACCGTTTTTATGAACTCGAAAGTAAAACAGGTCCAAAAAGAAGGCGCCTCAGTGGGAGATATTTCTGCCGGATTGTCTTATTCTGTCATCAAAAATGCTATTTATAAGGTAATCAAAGTTCGGCGGCCAGAAGAGTTAGGCGCTAAAATCGTCTGTCAAGGTGGAACTTTTTATAATGAAGCTGTTTTGCGGGCCTTTGAATTGGTGATTGGGCGCGAAGTGGTTCGACCGTCCATCGCAGGCTTGATGGGGGCCTTTGGAGCGGCCTTAATCGCTTTAGAAAATTATGAAGTTGGGGAAACAACGACTACACTTTCTTTAGCAGAGATCGATAGTTTTACGGCTGAAAAAGAGTTTACGCACTGTGGATTATGTGAAAATAATTGTATGCTAACGGTAACTTTGTTCTCCGATGGCCGCCAATTTATTACGGGAAATCGTTGTGAACGCGGTGCCCGGATCAAAGTGAAAAAAGAAGATAAAAAAGTTAATTTAGTCGATTATAAATATCGTCGTTTGTTTAAATATCGTCCATTGCGGAAAAAAGACGCCACTCGTGGTGAAATTGGCATTCCACGGGTCTTGAATATGTATGAGAATTATCCTTTATGGCATACTTTTTTCAGTGATCTTGGTTTCCGTGTGAAATTATCACCACGTTCAAACAAAGAATTGTACGAACAAGGAATGGAAACCATTCCTAGTGATACGGCCTGTTATCCTGCTAAAATCGCCCACGGTCATATCCAGGCGTTGATCGATAGCGGCGTACCAATGATTTTTTATCCGGGAGTGGTCTTTGAACGGGAAGAAGCAAAAGAAGCAGATAATCATTTCAACTGCCCAATCGTTCAAAGTTATCCCGATGTAATTCGCAATAATGTCGATGATATTCGTGAAGGCAAAGTTGATTATCGCAATCCTTACTTGAACTTAGCCAATGAAGCCTCTGTCGCTAAAGTGTTAGGGCGCTGTTTCCAAGATTTGGGGATCAGCCAAGAGGAGATTGACAGTGCTTTGCATCACGCGTATGAAGAATTAGCGGTTTTCAAAGAAGATGTTCGTCAAAAAGGGGAAGAGACCTTATTGATGCTCAATCAAAAAGGCGAGCGTGGTGTCGTACTTTCGGGGCGTCCGTATCATTTGGATCCAGAGATTAATCACGGCATCGCGGAAGTCATTACGCAAGAAGGTTTCCACGTTTTGACGGAAGATAGTGTCTCTCATTTAAGTGATGTCGGCAATTTGCGGGTCGTGAATCAATGGGTGTATCATTCTCGGTTATACGCCGCTGCTCGCGTGGTTGCCAAATCAAAAAATCTTGAATTGGTTCAATTGAATTCATTTGGTTGCGGCTTAGATGCCGTTACGACTGATCAAGTGGAAGAAATTATGGATCAATATGGCAAAATCTACACGGTCTTGAAAATTGATGAAGGTTCTAACCTAGGCGCTATCCGGATTCGTTTACGTTCGTTAAAAGCGGCCGTAAGCGAGCGAGACAAAACAAACTTTAAACCAGTCAAACGTTTTGAAGAACCGGAAAAAATCGTCTTTACAAAAGAAATGCGTAAAAAACACACGCTTTTATTACCAATGCTCAGCCCAATCCATCAATCTGGCTTGTTTGATATCGCGTTGGAAGCCTCGGGCTACAATGTCGTTTGCTTGCCAGCGATGGATCGTGAAGCGGTCAATGTCGGACTGAAATACGTCAATAATGATTCTTGTTACCCAGCGATTATTTCGATTGGACAATTAGTAGAGGCTTTACAAAGTGGTGAATATGATTTAAACAATACTAGTGTGATGATGAGTCAAACCGGCGGCGGCTGTCGGGCAACGAACTATATTCCATTGTTACGTAAAGCCCTAAATGATGCTGGCTTTCCTCAAGTTCCGGTGGTTTCTGTTTCACTTGGTAACAAAGGTGTAGAAAGCAATCCAGGCTTCAAATACACCTTACCGATGCTAAAACGAATCGTGGTCGCGATTCTTTATGGTGATTTGTTTGAACGTGTGGTTTATCGGACCCGTCCTTATGAATTGGAAAAAGGTCAAATCGATGCGTTGCACGAAGAATGGCTGAAAAAAGTCGAGAGCAATGTCCGAAACGGCTCTTTGACGCTTTTCAATAAAAATATGAAAAAAATCATCAAAGATTTTGATACAGTGCCAATTTCCAATGAGGTTAAGCCAAAAGTCGGCGTTGTTGGGGAGATTTTAGTGAAATATTCACCTACAGCTAACAATGATATCGTCCGTTTACTTGAAGCAGAAGGTGCAGAAGCGGTAGTGCCAGACTTGATTGGTTTTATGAACTATTCTTTATACAACCAAATTTGGAAGTATGACAATCTGGGCATGCCGAAGAAAAATAAAAACTTAGCCGAAATGGCCATCAAATTGATCGAAGTCGTGGAAAAACCAATGGACAAAGCATTACGGGCTTCTGAACGCTTTACGGGCATCCATTCGATCTATCAGCTGGCTGAGGATGCCAGCAAGATTCTTTCCATCGGTAACCACACAGGTGAAGGCTGGTTCTTAACGGGGGAAATGATTGATTTATTGAAGACTGGTGTGAATAACATTGTTTGTATGCAGCCATTCGGGTGTTTGCCAAACCACGTGGTCGGAAAAGGCGTCATCAAAGAATTACGTCACCAATTCCCTAAATCAAACATTGCGGCGATCGATTATGATCCGGGTGTTTCGATTGTAAACCAATTGAATCGCATCCGTTTGATGATGGCGACAGCCAATAAGCAATTAAAAACAGAAGTGAAAAACTAATCGTAAGAGTAGACCAATTAATCTGGGTCTACTCTTTTTGTTTTAAAAAAAAGATTCAGCAACGCGAGTACAAATTGATTTTGGTTGTGCATTAGGTATATACCAGTTATAATAAGATTAGAAAATTGAACGGGGGGGGAAGGAACGTGGCTAATCAAGTGCCGGTTTATATTCAAATACATGATCAATTGAAACATGAAATTGAAAATGGCGTATGGAAGGTTGGGGATCGTTTGCCTTCTGAACGAGAATTATCACTAAAATTCGGTGTAAGCCGAATGACTTTGCGCCAAGCGATTCAAACGTTGTCCGATGAAGGGATTTTGGAACGAAAAATCGGTTCGGGAACCTACGTGGCAAGTCATAAAGTCCAAGAAAAAATGAGTGGGACAACTAGTTTCACGGATATTATGGAATCGTTGAATAAAATTCCTTCTAGTAAAACAATTTCTTTCTTCCGGTCACGGGCTAGTTCCAGTGAGGCTGAAAAATTAGATTTGGAACAAGGCGAACAAGTTTTGCGGATGGAGCGGATTCGCTATGCCGATGATGTTCCGATTTGTTTTGAAGTCGCTAGTATTCCGGCAAAATTGGTGGAGGGCTTCAGTAAAGAAGAAATCACGGATTCTTTCTATCATACGTTGCAGGAAAAAGGCCTCGAAATTGGTCGGGCCAACCAGACAGTTTCAGCGACAGTAGCCTCGGAACAAATTGCAGATTATTTAGCGATGAAACGCGGCGATGCGATCTTGCGTTTACGCCAAGTCTCCTATTTAGCTGATGGCCGTCCCTTTGAGTATGTCCGGACGCAATACGTTGGCAGTCGTTTTGAATTTTATTTAGAAAAATAATCCAAGCAGCTAAGCTTCTTGGATTATTTCTTCATGATAGGTGACCTCACCGGTCGTGAAACGTGCCTGGCCACTTAATAAATCGGTGACTTGGGCTTCAAAAAGATCTGTTTTGTCTTCATCGATCATACAGGTTACGATTACTTGGTCAGTAAAGTGGGTTTCTTTCACAGCAATTTGTCTAGCGGTAAGGAAATTCTCCAACTTTCCCCAATTAGGGTAATCGAGTTGGACCAAAATTTCTTGTTGCAGTCGGCCCTCAACGACGCCCACTGCCTGAATCGCTTGGGCAACCGCACCGGAATAGGCCCGAATCAGTCCGCCGGCCCCTAACTTTGTTCCACCAAAGTAGCGAGTGACAACGGCGCAGACATTGATTAAATCATTTTTTTTCAAGACCTCTAGCATTGGGACGCCGGCCGTTCCACTAGGTTCGCCATCGTCAGAGGAGCGTTGGATTTCGCTGCGTTCGCCTAGTACGAAGGCGCTGCAGTTATGGTTTGCTTTCCAATGTTCTTTTTTGATTTGCTGGATAAAATTTTTAGCTTCTTCTTCGGATTCGATCCGTTTTAAAAAGCAGATGAAACGAGATTTTTTGATTTCAATCTCATGTTGATCGTCTTCTTTGATCGTTCGATAGGTTTGCAGCATCATTTTGCCTCGCTTTTGTTTTTTTCTATCTCTCAGTATAGGAGAAAAGCAGGGCAAGTTTCAACCAAAGGCTGTTTGGATAATAGATTTTGTTTAAAAGTGGAGGGATAAGGATGACACGCATCAAAAAATACGATGGGATTACCCATTACTTGAAGAGTAACAACGGTTCGCAAGTAACGTTGACTTTCACCCAATTTGATGAGTTACTATTCCCTCGCAGCGGCTTACCGCAAACGGCAAGAAAAGATCCAGACTGGTGGGCCAACGACTATCGTCATCCTGAAAAAGGTGCTTATGGTTGGTTAAATGCAAACTATGAAGTGGTCCAAGTCAATCTTAAAAAGGAATACGTGGTGTTTAATAAATTAGTGAAATCAAATTGGCTAATGTAAATAATAAAAGTAAAAAGGGAGTATGACTAGATTTTGGTCATGCGCCTTTTTTGTTGGGCAGAACTAAATGACACCTGGAAAAAATACGTATCTTGTTAAAAAGGAGGCGCACTTATGGAAACAATCGGGCAACAATTATCCGTCAGTGAATGGCAAACTTTTTATCCGACCGTTGATTTAGCTAATGCCTGTAAAAAACCAGCGTTGCAAAAGGTTTCGCAGGGCTATTTTTGTGAGCGTTGTGAAAGTTTGTCGCAAGTAAAGGTTCCAGCAGGATTTTTCTATTGTCCCCACTGTTTGAGTTTGGGTCGGATGACCAGTCAAACATTTTTGTATTACTTTCCTGCTAAAAAAATAGCTCCCAGATCAGTAAAATTGGTTTGGCAAGGTATTTTGTCTCCAGCGCAAGAAAAAATTGCTCAAAAATTAGTTGCCGATCAGGCAATTGGCCGTACGTTCTTACTCTGGGCGGTGACGGGAGCCGGCAAGACCGAAATGTTGTTTTTACTACTCAAGAAATTTTTGGAAGAAGGTAAGCGGATTGCTATTACCGCTCCCAGAGTCGATGTCTGTAATGAACTATATTTGCGTTTCACACAGGCCTTTCCCCAAGAAGCGATCAGTCTTTTTCATGGACAAGAGAAAAAAGAAGCCGGCGATGTTTTTGTGATTTGTACGGTCCATCAGCTTTTACGCTACCAAAACTATTTTGATTTGGTGATCGTTGATGAAGTGGATGCTTTTCCATATGCGCAGGATCCTTTATTGATTCGGGCTGTTGGTAAAGCCGGACAAGCAACGGGCCAACGGGTTTATTTAAGTGCGACACCTAGTCCCCAATTGAAAAAAAGCGTCGACCGTTTGTATCATTTACCGGCTCGTTATCATCGCCGACCGCTGCCAGTTCCGCAACTTTTATTTGATTGGCGGTTGAAGCAACGACTGTTAAAGGCTGAACTGAGCAAAAAAGCAGTCGTGAAACTAGTAGAACTACTGGATAAGAATAATCTGCTCCTTTTTTGTCCTAGTATTCCACTTCTAGAGAAGCTCAGTTGCTACCTCCAAAAAAATTTCCCGAGTGTCAAATGACGACTGTCTTTGCCGCTGATCAGGAACGTTTGGTTAAAGTTGAAAATATGCGCGCAGGAAAATATCAGTTGTTGCTAACAACAACAATTTTAGAACGTGGGGTTACCTTTGAAAATGTTTCGGTGGTTGTATTGCAGGCCTCCCATCGGATCTTTACGCAAGCAGCTTTGGTACAAATCGCCGGTCGAGCTGACCGGAAAGGAGAATACACGCAAGCAGAAGTTATCTTTATTACGAGTGAAGTGACTAGCGCAATCAAAGCAGCGATCAAGGAAATCGAAGAAAATAATCGTCAAGCACGTGCAGGGGGATTGATCGATGCATTGTAGCTGTTGTCAAAAAGAATGGGTTGGAAATCTAACTTTACGAGAATTATTTTGCTCCACCAAGCAACGTTGTCAGCAATGTGAAAAATTATTTACTAAAATTGATTCCGCGACGGCGTGTCCTGGTTGTGGCCGCGGCCAGGTTGCTGAACTTTGTCAAGATTGTCAAAGTTGGCAGAAAGAACTAGGCTTTGTTTTAGCCAATCACTCGTTGTTTCAGTATGATGAAGGGTTTCGGCAGTGGATTAAAGCCTATAAGTTTAAAGGGGATTACCGAATTCGCGGGGCTTTTGTCCCTGAGCTTAAGCAAGCCTTACAAAGTTATCGCGACTATTTAATCTGCCCCTTACCATTATCTGAAGTCCGTTTTAGCCAGCGAGGGTTCAATCAAGTTTGCGGTTGTTTGGCGGAAACGAAAATCCCTTATCGCTTATTATTGAAACGGCAAGAGCGACCGCCCCAAGCAGAAAAATCACGTGCAGAACGTTTAAAAATGGAACAGCCTTTCGAACTGATTGAGTCAAATCAAAAAATTAGAAATCAAAAAGTTTTATTAGTGGACGATGTTTACACGACGGGACGGACGCTCTTTCATGGTGCCGAATTACTTTATAAAAATGGAGTAAAAACAGTGAAAAGCTTGACTTTTGCCCGTTAAAATGCATTTTTTTTGATTATGAAATTGATAGCGATTTACTTTGCAAAAGGATTAGATTTCGATATAATAGAGGTAAGAAGAAGAGGTAAGAGTGGTCCTTCCTCCTATCTTCAGTTGGCAAGACGAAAGGGGCAATACGTATGTTCAAATATAATGTTCGTGGAGAAAATATCGAAGTTACTGAAGCTATCCGCAATTACGTTGAAAAAAAAGTAGGGAAGTTAGAACGCTACTTCACTGATGTTCCGGATGCAACTGCTTATGTCAATTTGAAAGTTTATACTGAAAAAACGGCAAAAGTTGAAGTAACGATTCCATTACCTTACTTAGTTCTTCGGGCAGAAGAAACTTCACCAGATTTATATGCAAGTATTGATTTGGTTGTGGATAAATTAGAACGTCAGATCCGCAAGTTTAAAACAAAAATTAATCGTAAAGCTCGTGAAACCGGTGTGCCTGAACGGGAAGTCGAAGTGTTAGTGAACGCAGAGGATTCAGAAGAATCTGAATTAGAAATCGTTCGGACAAAACGCTTATCATTGAAACCAATGGGCAGTGAAGAAGCCGTTTTACAAATGAATATGCTTGGACATAATTTCTTTATCTTTGAAGATGCTGAAACAAACGGAACAAGTATTGTTTATCGTCGTAAAGATGGCAAATATGGTTTAATTGAAACTGACTAAAAAAAGTTAGAACCTTCCAGTTGAGGCTGGAAGGTTTTTTTATTTCATTAAAAATGAAGTTTTAGAATTTGTTTGTCTTTTTTCAGGAAAAGTATTTGAAATCCTTAGGAAAGAAACACCAAAAAAAATTAATCATTGTATAAGTCGCGGTTTATTCGCGATGATAAGTTTCTTTTCTTAAAGACTAATGCTAAAATATACTAGCGGGTTTCTATCGAAAAATAGAAAATGAATAGAAATAAAGGAGTAAGATAAACGAATGGCAAACTTTCTGAGACGAATGATTGAAAATGATAAAAAAGAATTGAAACGATTAAGCGGGATTGCTGATAAGGTCGAAGAATTTTCTAGCGACATGGAAAAATTGTCAGACGAGCAATTACGAGGAAAAACGGAAGAATTCCGTGGACGTTATCAAGCGGGTGAAACGTTAGATGAGTTACTACCGGAAGCTTTTGCAGTAGTACGCGAAGCAGCTAAGCGGGTCTTAGGGCTGTACCCTTACCACGTTCAATTAATGGGAGGGATCGTCTTACATGACGGCAATATCCCTGAAATGAAAACAGGTGAAGGGAAAACCTTAACAGCTACGATGCCAGTTTATTTGAATGCATTGAGCGGAGAAGGAGTTCACGTCGTTACAGTCAATGAATACTTGGCGACACGGGACTCAACTGAAATGGGTGAGCTGTATAATTTCTTAGGGCTAAGTGTCGGCTTAAACATCAACTCAAAAACGGCTGATGAAAAACGTGACGCTTATAACTGTGATATCACATATAGTACGAATAATGAACTAGGTTTTGACTATTTACGAGATAATATGGTGGTTTACCAAAGCCAAATGGTTCAACGTCCTTTAAATTATGCGATCGTCGATGAAGTGGATTCCATTTTGATCGATGAAGCCCGGACACCATTGATCATTTCCGGTGCTGCTGAAAAATCGACCGCTCTATACACGCGGACGGATAACTTTGTGAAACGTTTGAAAGAAGAAGAAGACTTTAAAATCGACATCCAATCTAAAACGATTGGGTTAACTGAACAAGGGATTGAAAAAGCGGAAGCAAACTTTGGCTTGGAAAACTTGTATGACTTAGACAACACCGCGTTGACTCACCATTTGGATCAGGCATTGCGGGCGAACTTTATTATGATTCGGGATATTGATTATGTGGTACAAGAAGGCAAAGTCTTGATCGTTGACCAATTTACTGGACGGATCATGGATGGTCGTCGTTATTCGGATGGTCTGCACCAAGCGATTGAAGCTAAAGAAGGCGTTGAGATCGAAGACGAAACGAAGACAATGGCTACTATCACTTTCCAAAACTATTTCCGGATGTATAAAAAATTAGCCGGGATGACTGGGACGGCCAAAACGGAAGAGGAAGAATTCCGTGAAATTTACAATATTGAAGTTATTCAAATTCCAACCAATCGTCCAATCGTTCGGGAGGATCATGCGGATTTACTATATCCAACATTAGAGAGCAAATTCAAAGCGGTCGTGCAAGATATCAAGGAACGTCACCGCAAGGGTCAACCAATCCTAGTCGGAACGGTTGCAGTTGAAACGTCTGAATTACTTTCCAATATGCTGGATCAGGAAAAAGTTCCTCATGAAGTCTTGAACGCCAAAAATCACTTTAAAGAAGCTGAAATCATCATGAATGCTGGTCAAAAAGGTTCTGTTACGATCGCTACCAACATGGCTGGTCGGGGAACGGATATCAAGTTAGGACTTGGCGTCATCGAATTAGGCGGTTTAGCAGTAATTGGTACTGAACGACATGAATCACGCCGGATCGATAATCAGTTGCGGGGACGTTCTGGTCGTCAAGGAGATCCAGGGGTTTCTCAATTTTATCTCTCATTAGAAGATGATTTGATGAAACGTTTTGGTTCTGAACGGATTAAAGCTTTCTTGGATCGCATGAATGTGGAAGATGAAGATGCGGTCATTCAAAGTAAAATGTTGACTCGTCAAGTAGAATCAGCTCAAAAACGGGTCGAAGGAAATAACTACGATACGCGTAAAAACGTCTTGCAATATGATGACGTGATGCGGGAACAACGGGAAGTTATTTACAAACAGCGTCAAGATGTCATCATGGGGGAAAAAGATTTAACGCCGAACTTATTAAATATGGTACGCCGGACGATTTCTCGGGTTGTAGATTCTCATACACAATTAGAACAAGAAAATTGGAATCTGGCTGCTTTGGCTGATTTTGCCGGAGCAACACTGGTCCATGAGGATTCTGTTTCAGCCGCTGATTTTGAAGGCAAAACGCCAGAAGAGATGAAAGATTATCTATATGATCGTGCGAAAGCGGTCTTTGATACGAAAGTGTCACAATTACAAAGTCCAGAACAATTACTGGAATTTGAAAAAGTAGTCATCTTGCGTGTCGTGGATACGAAATGGACGGATCATATCGATGCAATGGATCAATTACGTCAATCGGTTGGGTTACGGGCTTATGGACAAAATAATCCATTGGTTGAATATCAAACAGAAGGCTACAAGATGTTTGAAGATATGGTTGGTGCGATTGAGTTTGAAGTCACACGTCTCTTCATGAAAGCAGAGATTCGACAAAATGTTCAACGGGAACAAGTTGCGCAAAATCAACAAGAGCATCCCGTAGAGGCCGATGGCGATCCTAAAAATTTAACACATACGAAGCAAAAACCGGTTCATGTGGAAAAAGTTGGACGGAATGATCCATGTCCATGCGGCAGCGGAAAAAAATATAAAAACTGCCACGGCAAAGGACTGTAATTTATTACGAAAAGACTTTTGGGACGAGACATAGCTGCTATGTCTCGTCCTTTGACAGTTTTGCTTTTGTTAGTGAAGCTTTAGTGGATAGCCGGATGATTATCCAAAGAAAGAAGGAATCGATTTGGAAAACGCAGAAATACGAAATTTGTTAGACATGATGCAAGAGCAAGTGACGAGCTTCAGGGGGTCTCTTTGACCTCGAACAGTTAGAGGAAGATATTGCTGAAGCGGAAAATCAAATGAGCGCTCCTGGATTTTGGGATGATTCAGAAAAAGCACAGGCTTTAATTAATCGGAATAACGCTGCTAAGGAAACCTATGATCAATTTCAAGCAATTGCGAATGAAACCGAGGAATTAAATGTCATGTGGGAGATGCAGCAGGAAGAATTTGATTCGGAGCTACAGAAAGAGCTGGAAGAAGGTCTCGTTCAGCTACAAGAAAAAGTTTCAGGCTTTGAATTGTCACTCTTGTTGGATGAGCCTTATGATAAAAATAATGCGATCTTGGAACTTCATCCTGGCGCGGGCGGAACGGAATCACAAGACTGGGGTTCGATGCTTTTACGAATGTATACCCGTTGGGCCGAGCAGCATGGTTTTTCCGTTGAAACGATTGATTATCAAGCAGGGGATGAAGCGGGGATTAAGAGTGTCACCTTGATGATTAAGGGGACGAATGCTTATGGTTATTTGAAGTCAGAAAAAGGCGTCCATCGTTTAGTCCGCATTTCGCCTTTTGATTCTGCTAGTCGTCGTCACACTTCTTTTTGTTCGGTGGAAGTTATGCCGGAGCTAGACGAAAATATTGAAATCGAGATCAATCCCGATGATTTAAAGGTGGATGTGTATCGGGCCAGTGGTGCTGGCGGACAGCACATCAATAAGACGTCTTCAGCCGTCCGCATCACTCATTTACCTACCGGGACCGTAGTAGCTAGTCAAGCACAGCGTTCCCAATTTCATAACCGCGAAACGGCGATGCAAATGTTGAAGGCGAAGCTTTATCAATTAGAGATTGAAAAGAAAGAGCAAGAAGCGGCTGCTTTGCGAGGAGAACAAAAAGAAATTGGCTGGGGTTCTCAAATTCGTTCCTACGTTTTTCATCCTTACTCGATGGTTAAAGATCACCGAACCGAATACGAAACAGGAAATGTCCAAGCAGTTATGGATGGCGATTTGGATCCTTTCATTGATGCTTACTTAAAATGGCGGTTAGCCCAAAACGCTTAAAAGTAAAAATGAAATCAAATTGTAAAGTAATGAAAGCCAGTTGCAATGTTGACGTGCTATAATAGCAAAGAATTTAAGAGGATTTGGAGAGATAAGCATGATTGAAATGCAGGATGTAACAAAAAAGTATCCTAATAAGACAACTGCTGTTCGTGGGATTTCGGTCCGGATCGATCAAGGTGAGTTTGTCTATGTCGTTGGTCCCTCTGGTAGCGGAAAATCGACTTTTATCAAGTTAATGTATCGTGAAGAAAAAGCCACTTCTGGAACAAAATTAGAAGTTGCCGGTCATAATTTATTAAAAATCAAAAATAAAGAAGTTCCTTATTTGCGCCGAGATGTCGGCGTGGTTTTCCAGGACTTCAAATTATTGCCACGAAAAACCGTCTATGAAAATGTTGCCTATGCGATGCAAGTTATCGGTCGTAAGCCACGAGAAATTAAAAAACGTGTGATGGAAGTTTTGGATCTTGTTGGATTGAAGCATAAAGTCCGTGTCTTTCCAAGTGAACTATCGGGTGGGGAACAACAACGGGTTTCGATTGCTCGAGCGATCGTAAATACACCGAAAGTTTTGATTGCCGATGAACCGACAGGAAATCTGGATCCAGATACCTCTTGGGAAATCATGCATTTATTAGAACGAATCAATAATCAAGGAACAACGATCGTAATGGCAACCCACAACAAAACGATTGTAGATACGATGCGTCATCGTTTGATCGCGATTGAAAATGGTTTGATCGTTCGGGATGAAGCGGAAGGAGAATATGAGTTTGATGATTAGAAATTTCTTCCGACACTTATTGGAAAGTATCAAAAGTGTCAAACGTAATGGTTGGATGACTTTGGCTTCAGTCAGCGCCGTGACAATCACATTGACGATGGCAGGGATTTTCCTTGCTGTGATCATGAATGCAACGAAGTTAGCTCAGGATGTGGAAGGTAACGTAGAGGTAACGGTCTTTGTTGATATCGGTACAAAAGATAAAGAATTAAAAGAACTCAAAACAGAACTACAAGACATTAACCATGTCGATAAAGTGACCTTTTCTAGTAAAGAAGCCCAACTAAAAAAATTACAAAAACAAATGGGTGATGCTTGGGATCTTTTTGAAGGCGACAGCAATCCGCTTTATGATGTGTATGTTGTAAAAGCAACAGATTCTCAATATATTCGACCAATAACGCGCGAGGCTAGTCAACTGCACAACGTCTTCCGAGCAAACTATGGTGGGAATTCGGCCGATCGCATCATTCAAATGGCGAAAGTAGTGCGGACTTGGGGCTTAGCAGCTGCCGCATTGTTAGTTTTCGTGGCGATCTTCTTGATTTCAAATACTATTCGTATTACGATTCTTTCTCGAAAAACTGAGATTCAAATCATGCGTCTGGTCGGGGCTAAAAATGGTTACATTCGTTGGCCGTTCTTCCTTGAAGGTGGTTGGATTGGTTTGATCGGTTCAATCGTGCCGATTCTAATTCTAACGTATGGTTACTCACAAGTGTATGGCTTGGCAGCTCCTTATTTGCTGCAATCCAATTTGGCATTGCTCCGCCCAAGTCAGATTGTCTGGATTTTAGACATTATAATGGCCGTCGGTGGTTACTTAATTGGTTCGATCGGATCAGTTATTTCAATGCGTCGCTTCTTGAAAGTTTAACCAATCAAAACTTCTTCGGATTTTTCCGAAGAAGTTTTTTGCTATTTTATGGATGGATAATTAGAGCGATACGTAAATTCTGAAATATCTGAAAAAGCGATCAGACAAAGCTTGTCTTTTCACTGAAAAGGATATAGAATAGCGTTAATTATAGTATGTGCTACCGAACAAGGGAGCCAATTTCGTTAGGTCATTGAAGAAATTGGACTCCCTTTTTTTTTGTGTTTTTTACACTTGAGAATTTATGAGTTGGTGGTAATTATCTTTAAGGAGGAAAAATTATGGCATGGGTATCATTAATTGTAGCAGGTATTTTTGAGATGTTTTGGGCAACGATGATGAAATTAAGTGAAGGATTCAGTAAATTAAACTATTCTCTTCTAACAATCATCGGCATGATCGCTAGCTTCTATTTTTTAGCTAAGTCTTTGCATTCGCTTCCGCTGAGTCTAGCATACCCGATCTGGACAGGGATTGGAGCAGTTGGCTCAATTTTGATTGGGGTTTTTCTATTCAAGGACCAATTGTCTATTGTAACTAGCTTTTTTGTGCTTCTGTTGGTTATCGGTATTATCGGAATCAAAGTTACGAGCGGACATTAAGCACAAAGTAAACTATTGACGGCGCAAGAATTGCTGTGGACCAGAAAAAATCTTATCAAAGCGTTCGCTGAAAAGGCTCTTATTCAGGTGGTGCTGCGTTTAGAAAAAAGGATAAATGATTAAAGCAGATTGTTTACAATCTGCTTTCGCTCGGCTATCCTTTAGTAGAAGGAGTTGGCAATATGTCTTTTGTGACAGAACATATGGGGTTAGTTTTTTTAGTTATTAATACAATTTTATCTTTTATCATTGTTTTCCGTGAGCGCAAGGACACGGTTAATACTTGGGCTTGGCTGTTGGTACTGACCTTTATACCGGTTCTCGGTTTTATTTTGTATATTTTCTTTGGAAAGGGAATTTCTAAAGAACGGATCTTTGATTTAAAGATGCAGACAAAAATCGGGATGAATGTGGAGGTTCAACAGCAACAACGAGCGTTAACAAGAGGGCTTTTTCCGAAACCAACCACGAACCAAGTGGATCCTCGGCAATTGATTTATATGCTGACGATGTTTGAAAGTTCGTTGTATACCACAAATAATGATGTCACACTTTATACGGATGGGCGTGAGAAATTTGATGCACTGATCGCAGATATCAATCAAGCCCGCTTTCACATTCATATGGAATATTATATTTATCGTGGGGATGATTTGGGCTTTGAAGTTCGTGATGCCCTGGTGGCGGCAGCCGCTAGGGGAGTGAAAGTTCGTCTGTTGTTAGACGCATGGGGCTCCACGCAAGTCAAGCGGCGTTTTTTTGCGCCTTTGCTTGAAGCGGGTGGTGAGGTTGATTTTTTCTTTCCGCTCTTTTTACCATATGTAAATCCGCGCATGAACTATCGCAATCACCGGAAAATTGTCGTCATTGATGGCATGGTAGGCTATACCGGCGGCTTCAATGTTGGTGATGAGTATCTTGGCTTAGTGAAAAAATTCGGCTATTGGCGGGACAATCATCTGCGTATTCACGGAGATGCTGTGTATACGTTACAAAATCGTTTTTTAATGGATTGGAATTCCCAACAAAAACATGAGTTGGTTTATCAGCCAGATTATTTTCCAGAAATCGAATCTGACGGCAAGTTGGCGCTGCAAATCGTGAGTAGCGGTCCCGACAGTGAACATGAGCAAATCAAACTAACGTATTTAAAAATGATCAATCTGGCCAAAAAAGAAATTCTCATTCAAACGCCGTATTACATTCCCGATGCTCCAATTCATGAGGCTTTGAAACTGGCGTTGCTATCAGGTGTCAAAGTCCGGATGCAGATTCCGAACAAACCTGATCATATTTTGGTTTACTGGGCGACATATTCCTTTGCGGCAGAATTATTAGAATACGGAGCGATCATTGAAACGTATGAAAATGGTTTTATTCATGCCAAAACGATGATAATCGATGGCGGAATTGCGTCTGTCGGGTCTGCTAATATCGATGTACGTTCTTTCAAATTAGATTTCGAAGTAAATACACTGATTTATGATGCGAATTTTGCCGGAGAACTGCGAGTAGCATTTGATAAAGACTCACTGAAATCCGAACTTTTAACGCAAGAAAAGTATGCTCAACGGGGAACCATCATTAAGTTTAAAGAAGGAATCGCCCGCTTGATCTCACCCCTCTTATAAAAATTATTTGCGCTTTGATGGCTTGATAGTATAAAATGAACTAGCTCCTTGAAGGAGTCGCAAAGAGAGCAGCTGGGGAATAGTGTCTGTTTGATCTATTAATTAAGACAGGAACTCAGCACTCATAAAAGCTATATGGTTAGTTTAAAAAACGAATAAGGAGACTTTTCATGAAGAAATGGTTACTTCCCCTAGTCGGCACACTTTTGCTTTTGTCGGGTTGTTCAAAATGGATTGATCGAGGTGAATCGATCACAGCAGTTGGCTCATCGGCGTTACAACCTTTAGTTGAAACGGTAGCTGAAGAATACCAAAGCAAAAATCCTGGTCGCTTTATTAACGTCCAAGGTGGTGGGAGCGGGACAGGTTTGAGTCAAGTTCAATCTGGCGCGGTCGAGATTGGGAATTCTGATTTATTTGCCGAAGAAAAAAATGGGATTGATGCCAAAAAATTGGTTGATCATAAAGTTGCAGTTGTTGGGATTACCCCCATTGTAAATAAGGGTGTCGGAGTAAAAAATATTTCCTTAGAAAATCTACGTAAGATTTTTCTTGGGGAAATCAAGAATTGGCAAGAAGTCGGCGGTAAAGATCAAGAAATCGTCATTTTGAATCGAGCTTCCGGTAGCGGGACGCGTTCAACTTTTGAACAGTGGGTCATGGACGGAAAGACTGCGGTTCGAGCACAAGAACAAGATTCAAGCGGGATGGTCCGGCAAATCGTTGCGGATACACCAGGAGCGATTAGTTACACAGCCTTTTCTTATGTCACAAAAGATGTTCAAACACTAAACATTGATAATGTGGAACCAACAGATGAAAATGTTACCACAAATCATTGGAAGATTTGGGCCTATGAGCATATGTATACAAAAGGTGAGCCCAACAAGTTAGTCAAAGAATTTTTGGATTATACGCTTTCAGCAGAGGTTCAAGGGAAAATTGTTTCTCAACTTGGTTATATCCCGATTTCAGAAATGAAAGTGGAACGCGATTGGCAAGGAAATCAAATTAAATAGCAGATTTATAGGAAAGATCCTGACTGAATATAGTTAGGATCTTTTTTTATTGTAAGTGTTAAACGAATCGCTGAGCAGGATAACAGCTTTTTATGAAGAAGCTCGGTATACTTTTAGCATAAGTAGGCTTCTATTTTTTCATTTCATTTAATGAAACGCTTTTTAAATAGCAGATAATGGAAACGTTGTCTTTCTTTGCTTGTGTCAACGATTTGCAACTGTCCGTTGACAAAAAACAACCACCGCTTGGTAGTAGGTAACTCGTTTTTTCGGTATTTTTAACTTAGAAAGTAGTAAATCAAAACGAGAGGTGAGTATGATGATACTAGCAGATAAAATTATTCAAGAGCGGAAGCGGAATGGTTGGACACAAGAGGAATTGGCGGAGTTAATGAATGTTTCTCGCCAAGCGGTTTCGAAGTGGGAAAGTGCACAGTCAATCCCTGATATCGAAAAAGTGATTCGATTATCAGAACTTTTTGGCGTCAGTACCGATTATTTATTTAAAGATGAGTTGGAAGATGCCGAATATATTGCAGCAGGCGATTTGGAAAATACGCGCAAAGTGACTTTGGCAGAAGCTCAAGATTTTTTGATTGTTAAGGAAAAGACCGCTAAATTAATTGCTATTGGTGTATTTTTGTGTATTTTGTCCCCGATTGGTTTGATATTGTTAGGCGCTGGGGCTGATCAGAAAGTATTTGGGATATCAGAAGCAATGGCAGTTGGACTGGGATTATTATTACTGGTTCTCTTCGTTACACCAGCGGTAGCGCTTTTCATCTATAGCGGAGCGAAAACAGCTGATTTCACCTATTTGAATGATGAAGTATTTGAGACTGAGTACGGTGTAACCGGCATGGTCAAAGAACGGCAAAAAAAATATCATGATCGCTATGTTCGCTACAATATTCTTGCTACTTGTCTGGTCATTTTGAGTACGGTCCCGTTATTTCTTAGTTTTTTACTTACAAGTGATGTCGTTAAGGTTATGGCAGTATGTCTCTTACTAGTAATTGTGGCTTCTTCTATGCTACTTTTTATTATTAACGGGATTCGCTGGGAAAGTATGTTGAAGCTATTGCAAGAAGGTGATTATAGCAAACAAGCGAAAGAACGTTCACCTGCATTAGAAGCGATTGCAACTGTTTACTGGTTGATTTTGACAGCAGCCTATGTGGGCTATAGTTTAGTGACCGGAAATTGGCAGATCAGTTGGATTATTTGGCCGATTGGTGGTCTGCTGTATGGAGCGATTGCTGCGGTAGTCAATTTATTGGTGAAAAAATAGCATTAGTAACAATAGTTGGTGTTTAGTAAAAATAGCTGTAGAATGATTTTTTTGCTACAGCTATTTTTTATTCAGGTGATTAGAGAAAGTCTTTTTAGAATTTACACATTCTTTACAATTGTCATTGAAGCGTTACAAGAGGTTAAAAGGAAATTGATTTTCGACAGGTAAAATGATGTTGTTGGTTTGTAAAAAAATCAAGTGGATTAGTTTGAAGGAATCAGGAGGAGTCAGCCTTGGAGAATGAAGATGTAAAAAAAGCGCTCACGACGAAATCAAAACGTGCGAAAATTGAGCAACGCGGACGCTTTGTTAGTTTTATTTGTATCGCGCTAATCGTGTTTGTGGTAGGAGCAATTTTCTATTTTGTAGCAAGTAAAGGGTTATCAACCTTTTTTGTAGATAAGATTAATGTATTCGACTTTTTATTCGGTACAGTCTGGAATCCAAGTGCGACAGGACCGGATGGGAAACCACTAGTAGGGGCACTACCAATGATTTTAGGTTCATTTATGGTAACCTTTCTATCAGCAATTGTGGCAACCCCATTTGCGATTGGAGCAGCCGTCTTTATGACGGAGATTTCTCCCACCAAAGGGCAGAAATTTTTACAACCGGTCATTGAATTACTTGTGGGAATTCCTTCAGTTGTTTACGGGTTTATCGGTTTAACGGTAATCGTCCCTTTTATCCGATCAATTTTTGGTGGTACGGGTTTTGGGATTCTTTCCGGGACGTTTGTTCTATTCGTTATGATTTTACCGACAGTTACTACGATGACTGTGGATACTTTAAAATCGGTTCCTCGTCATTATCGGGAAGCTTCCTTAGCTTTAGGTGGAACACGCTGGCAAACGATTTATAAAGTTGTTTTACGGGCAGCAGTTCCGGGAATTTTAACAGCAGTTGTTTTCGGAATGGCTCGCGCATTTGGTGAAGCTTTAGCAATTCAAATGGTGATTGGTAATGCGGCCTTGATGCCAACTAGTTTGACCACACCAGCATCAACTTTAACTTCTATTTTGACAATGGGGATTGGAAATACGATTATGGGCACGGTAGAAAATAATGTCTTATGGTCATTAGCCCTCATCTTGTTGGTTATGTCTTTAGTTTTCAATATTTTAATTCGTTATATCGGTAAGAAAGGGGAGATCAGCAATGGATAAAGCAAAACGCGCGGATAAAATCGCGACAGGTGTACTTTACACGGTTTCTGGTTTGATTGTTGCGATCTTAGCCTTTCTATTACTCTATATTTTGGTTCGCGGGTTACCCCATGTTTCTTGGGAATTTTTAACAGCTCCTTCAAAAGCCTATCAAGAAGGCGGTGGGATTGGGATTCAATTATTTAACTCGGTTTATCTACTCCTAATTACGATGATTATCAGTTTGCCGATCTCTTTAGGAGCAGGAATTTATTTATCAGAATATGCCAAGAAAAATTGGGTGACGAATGTCATTCGGACCTCAATCGAAATTTTAAGTTCCTTACCTTCCGTTGTTGTCGGTTTGTTTGGTTTCTTAATTTTTGTTATTCAGTTTGGTTACGGCTTCTCGATTCTTTCAGGGGCATTAGCCTTAACGTTGTTCAACTTACCGTTACTGACCAGAAATATCGAAGAATCACTGAGAGCGATTCATTATACTCAGCGTGAGGCAGGACTAGCATTAGGCCTTTCACGTTGGGAAACTGTTACAAAAATCGTCGTTCCCGATGCATTGCCGGGAATTTTGACGGGGGTCATTTTGAGTTCTGGGCGTATTTTCGGTGAAGCAGCGGCTTTGATTTATACCGCTGGACAAAGTGCACCCGCATTGGATTTTACCAATTTAAATCCCTTGAGTGTCTCAAGTCCGTTAAGTATTTTCCGTCAGGCTGAAACATTGGCCGTTCACATTTGGAAAATCAACACGGAAGGGACAATGCCAGATGGTACGGCAGTTTCGGCCGGTGCTTCGGCAGTACTGATCTTAGCCGTATTACTCTTTAACTTTGGGGCGCGAGCAATCGGTAAACGTCTGCATAAAAGAATGACTTCCGCTTAAGCATTGAAAAATTCAACATCAGTATAAACAAGGAGCAATTCGATGAAAGAATATAATTGGGATGAACGCAACCTGATCCGGATGCCTGGTGAAATTGCGTTACATACAGAAGATCTACATGTTTATTATGGCGATAATGAAGCTATTAAGGGTGTTGACCTTGAGTTTGAAAAAAATAAAATCACTGCTTTAATTGGACCTTCGGGTTGTGGGAAATCGACCTATCTTCGTTCGTTAAATCGGATGAATGATGGAATTGCTAGTGCCCGCGTGACAGGAAAGATTGTCTATAAAGAAGTGGATGTGAATGCTTCTAATATTGACGTTTATGAAATGCGGAAACGGATTGGGATGGTTTTTCAACGGCCTAATCCTTTTAGTAAATCAATTCGTGAGAACATCACCTTTGCTTTGAAACAACATGGGCTGCATGACAAGCATCAATTAGAAGAAATTGTCGAAACAAGTTTGAAACAAGCGGCTTTATGGGATCAGGTGAAAGACAATCTAGATAAGAGTGCCTTGGCACTTTCTGGTGGACAACAGCAGCGTCTATGTATCGCTCGGGCAATTGCAATGAAGCCAGATATTCTGTTATTAGATGAACCGGCTAGTGCTCTGGATCCAATCTCAACGGGGACGGTTGAAGAAACCTTGGTTCAATTGAAAGAAAATTACACAATTATTATTGTAACGCATAACATGCAGCAAGCAGCTCGAATTAGTGACTATACGGCCTTCTTCTATTTAGGCAACGTCATTGAGTACGATGAAACTGCTAAAATCTTCACTCGGCCAAAAATCCAAGCTACTGAAGACTATGTTTCGGGTCACTTTGGTTAAGAGTTGGCTTGAAAATGGAACTAATTTTTCGAAAAGAAAAATTAATTCCTAATGATGAAAAAGGATGCCAGTTCCACTACTTAACAGTTAGCGCTAGTTGAGAACGCGAATAGAGAAAAGAGTTGTTTTTTGAAGTAAAAGCTAGTGGAATGGTATACGGCTTGAAAATAGAACTAATTTTTCGAAAAGAAAAATTAATTCCTAATGATGAAAAAGGAGAAAATCGAATGTCGAAGATTATTACTTCTAAAGACCTTCATTTATATTATGGTAAAAAAGAGGCCCTAAAAGGCATCGATATGGAAATCGAAAAAGGTGAGATTACTGCGATGATCGGGCCATCAGGTTGCGGGAAATCGACCTATCTACGTTCGTTGAATCGGATGAATGATTTGATTCCAGGTGTAACAATTACCGGCAGTGTGATGTATAAGGGAAAAGATATCTACAGCCCTAAGACTGATACGGTGGAATTACGTAAAGAAATCGGCATGGTCTTTCAACAACCCAATCCATTTCCATTTTCGATTTACGAAAATGTCATTTATGGGTTAAAATTAAAGGGTGAAAAGGATAAGAACAAACTGGATCAAGTAGTGGAAGAAAGTTTAAAAGCTGCTTCAGTTTGGAATGACGTAAAGGATAAATTACATGAGAGTGCGTTGTCTTTATCTGGTGGACAGCAGCAACGAGTTTGTATTGCGCGCGTGTTAGCTGTCAATCCTGAAGTCATTTTAATGGATGAGCCGACGAGTGCATTGGATCCTGTTTCGACCGGTAAAATTGAGAATATGTTGTTGGAATTGAAGGAAAATTATACAATCATTATCGTAACTCACAATATGTCACAAGCGTCACGAATTTCCGATCGCACCGCCTTTTTCTTGCAGGGAGAGTTGATTGAATTCGAGAAAACGAAGAAAATTTTCTTGGATCCGGCTAGACAAGAAACCGAAGATTATATTTCAGGAAAATTTGGCTAGAGAGGGCTTCACTAGCAAATGAACAAGTTTATGTTACGCATAAAGGGGCAGAGAATCAAGCTTAATAAGGAGGGCAAAGATGTTACGTACACAATTTGAAGAAGAATTATTAAATTTGCACAACCAATTTTATGAAATGGGTATGATGGTTTCAAGCGCCGTCCACAAATCGGTGCGATCGTATATTGACCATGATAAAAAGTTGGCTCAAGAAGTTATTGATCACGACACCGAAATCAATGACATGGAAGTTCGCTTAGAAAAGAAAAGTTTTGAAATGATTGCTTTGCAGCAGCCGGTTACGACTGATTTACGAACAATTATTACAATCATGAAAGCTAGTTCTGATTTGGAACGGATGGGGGATCATGCCGTTTCGGTTGCTAAGTCAACGATTCGCTTAAAAGGCTTACCACGAATTTTAGAAGTTGAGAAAGAAATCAATGAAATGTCTAACTATGTGAAAAAGATGGTCGACAATGTCTTGATCGCTTACGTAAAAACAGATGAAAAAGATGCTCGGATGATCGCTAAGATGGATGAACGTGTCAACGATTATTTTCAAAAAATCTACGACATGACTACGAATATGATGGAAAAAGAGTCTGCTACAATTATTAGCGGAACCGATTATTTGCATGTCGCTGGTTACTTAGAGCGTGTGGGTGATTATGTTACCAATATTTGTGAATGGATCGTATACTTAGCTACCGGAAAAATTACCGAGTTGAATAGCAACCACAATGAGACTTTTTAGTAAATTATAGGAGGTGTGACAAAAACTTGTCATACCTCCGTTTTTTTTGAATAAATGGTATTCCAAAAGGAGCTTCTTATTTCTAAAGCTGACAACTTTTTTAGTTAAGGGAATCTAAATAATTGGCGTTTTTACTTTACGAACAAAGAAATAGTTAGTAAACTAACCACATGAAAAGGAAGTGTTTTTTTGGAAAATACTGGGTACTTAATCATGAACAGTTCTAAAAAATTAACTTATCAATTAAATACGGCTCTGCGTGAAGGGGAGTTGACTGCACCACAATGGGCCGTGATTCAGCAAATCAGGCGCTTTGAGCGAACCAATCAAACAATCACGGCAAATCAATTAACCAAGCTGCTGGAGATGGATAAACCCACGATTTCAGCAATGATAAAACGTTTGGAACAAAAAAAATTTATTAGTAGAATTCAGAGTCCCTCAGATAGTCGGGCCTATTATTTAAGACTGACCGTTCAAGGAAAACAGGCTTATGAATTTGGTAAAGCAATCAGTGACGAGGTGTTGTCATCCTTTCTTGCACCCTTATCAGAAGACGAACAGCAACGATTAAATCAACTATTAGAGCAATTAGATCAGGAGTGATATCATGGAAAAATTTTTAATTATTGGCGGAACGGGTAATATCGGTTTTCCGTTAATTGAACGCTTGGCTCAAGAAGATATAGAAATCATTGCCGGTGTGCGTCACCCGGAACAGGCCCATGAGACCTTCCGTCCATTTAAAAATGTGGAAGTAAAGGCCTTTGATTTTTTAGAACCGACTACGTTTAATGCTGCATTGCAGGATGTTGATCGCGTCTTTTTTGTGCGACCACCCCAATTAGCAACGCCTAAAAAGGATATGTTTCCCTTTTTAGAAAAATTGAAAGCTAAGGGAATTAAGCAAGTCGTCTTTGTTTCTTTGATTGGTGTAGAAAAGAATCCGATGACACCTCATCATAAAATTGAGGAGAAAATAATTGAACTTGAACTTCCCCATACCTTTATTCGCCCGAGTTTCTTCATGCAAAATTTGAGTACGACGCATTTGGAAGATATCCAAAAGCAGCAAGATCTCTTTGTGCCAGCCGGCAATTCAAAAACTAGTTTTATTGATACACGGGATATCGCTGCTGTAGGAGCTGAATGTTTATTGAATCGTCAGTATCTCGATCAAGCACTTGAGATTACTGGTCAAGTTGCTCTAACTTACAAAGAAGCCGCTGCGATTATGACGAGCGTTTTGCAAGAACTGATTACTTATAGCCGACCTAGTTTATTGAAATTTCGTAAAACGATGTTACAACGAGGGATCAAGAAAGATTATGTAAATGTGATGGTAATGCTTTATTTGATCACTCAGCTAGGTAATGCTAAAAAAGTAACAACTACGATTTATGAGGTGCTTGGGCGTGAGCCAATTTCTTTTGAAACCTTTGTTAAGGACTATCAAACTTTATTTTTAGCTAAATAAAAAAATATTAATCCCTTCATTAATCAGAAAGAGATAGCTGTTTTAGGAAGTCGGATAAAAAGATGGGTCTTTAGTCCTATGACAAATACTCAAAAACATTGCATAATATGAATGTAAACAAAAGTAATGTATTTGCTTTTTGAAGGAGGCAATTTCTATGAATGAAAGACAACGAATTTTAGAGTTAGTTAAAAAAGGAATTCTATCGACTGAAGAAGGTTTAGATTTATTAGAAAGTATGGCCAAGGCAAAAGACGAAGCGCAGATCAAACAAGCTGCTGATAAAGTCGATTCTTACCACCGTGACCAAGCGACCAATTTAGTGAATGACTGGGAAAAGGACACAGAAGAAGTGAAAAGCTCTGAAGAACAGGACTTGGAAGATCTTGAAGCTTACTTCGATGATTTAGCAACGGAAGCCAACCAAATTTCTGCTCATATTGATGAAATTAATCAGAAGAAGCAGGACTTAAAAGCCGCTCTTCATGAAAAAGAAGAAGTCTTGATGGAATTAGATACAAAAGAAGAACTAGATACCTTATCAGAAGAAGATGATGCAATCCGTAAAGCAGTGGAAGCTGAAATCGATGAGTTAAAGGATCAAATCGATGAGCTAGAAAATCAAGCAGCTGAGGAAGAAGAACAATTAAAAAATGTTCAAGATGATCAAAATGATCGACGCCAAGCACGCAATCGCGCACGTTTTGATATCCCAGATGATTTGAAAGACCAAGCATCGGAAACTTTTACGCAAGTTAGTGAAAAATTAGGTGAAGCGGGCGTTCAATTAGGCCGTTTAATGAAAAAAACTTGGAAAACTGTTTCAGATACAGTTGAAGAAAATGTAGACTGGAAAGATTTTAATGTTAAAGTTCCAGGTTTGGTAACGTCTAAGTTTGAGCATCAATTTTTATACACCGATGTTGAGCCGACGTTGCTTGATATCAAGCTGGCGAATGGGAAAGTTACTTTAAAATCCTGGGATGATTCAGCGATCAAAGTGGATGCGAAAATCAAGCTTTATGGTAAAATGAATGAAGCGACGCCTCTACAATCTTTATTGGAACGTAGCCAGATTGAAGTGAATGATGAGCATATCTCATTCCAAATCCCAAATAAACGGGTACAAGCAGATTTAGTCTTTTATTTGCCAAAACGGACCTATGATCATGTGGCAGTCAAACTCTTAAATGGTGATTTGACGGTTGACGAAATGGATGCAAAAGATGTTTATGCCAAGACAACCAATGGCAATATCAATTTTAAACATATTAATGCGACGATGCTTGAGATCCAAGGCGTTAATGGCAATATTGAGATTCGCGAAGGCGAGATTTTAGATTCCATTATCGAAACAGTTAATGGCAGTATCGCAACTAAAGCGGCAATCCGAAATTATGGGATCTCTTTAGTTAATGGTGATGTAAAATTAACAGCAGGTCACGATAGCTTACAAAAAATCAAAGCCAGCTCCGTCAATGGGAATGTGAAAGTTTCGCTAGGAAAAACGATTGGCCTAGAAGGGTTAGCTAAAACCAGCCTAGGAAGTATTAATGATCGTTTATCAGATTACGAAGTTGTCAGAGAGAAAAAAGAAAAAACTAATCGTTTACTACAATTTCGTCGTGTAGCCGATGAAATGGCTCAAATCGATGTTTCGACAACAACCGGAAGCATTTTCTTGAAAGATTTTGACAATTAAGAAATAATAAGGAAGGAAGATTCATATGCAAAAGAGATTACAAAAATCACGATCTAATGTGGTACTGACCGGTACCTTAGCTGGGATTGCCGAATATTTCGGCATCGACCCAACAATCGTGCGTGTGATTTATGTTTTCTTAAGTTTCGGCTTAATCGGCGCACCGGTCATATTATATATCTTGTTAGCATTAGTGATTCCTGCTGGAGCAAAAAGTAGCGATTCATATGGACATAACAATCCGTACTATGGTAACAACAATTATAAGAATTATGAAAATAAAACAGCCCGCCAACGCAAGAAAGCGGACAAAATCGACGATGATGACTGGAGCGACTTTTAATGACGTACCTACAGCGCTTAATAGCTAATGCATTGATTTTTATTTCACTTTCGGTGCTCTTTCCTTCTTACGTTTATGTGGAGAGTCTAACGATGGCTATTGCTGCAAGCTTTGTTCTATCAATATTAAACATGTTAGTGAAACCAATTTTGACGTTGCTTTCACTCCCGTTAAATATTTTAACTTTAGGACTGTTCAGTTTTGTAATTAGCGCTGGTATGTTGCAATTGACTTCCAACTTATTAGGAAATTTTCGCTTTGGCTTCTCCAGCTTTGCTGTTTCGGTTTTAGTGGCAATTGTTATGGCGTTGATCAATGTGATCGTTTCAGAACATAATATCGATAAATACGCGGATAGGTAATTAACTTACCTATCCGTTTTTGCTAGTCTAACTTTTTCCAGTTATTTAAAATTGGGGGAATTAAAAAAATTTTCCTATTATAATTGCAGAATAGTTGGATCGTAGGCTTGTACGAATCAATCTTTTTTTATTTTTGAAAAAATTATTACCTAGGAACGAATTAGCTGTCAGTTCACTTCATTTTATAGGAAAGTGGAAAAAAAAAGTCTGATAAATTGTAATTGAATGACATCCACCCCACTGACTTTATAAATTATTTGTAAAGCCTTTTTTTATTATGGTTGAAAGAAGTATCCACCTAGTCACTCCATGGATAAAATGATAAAATAGAGCGGAAGTGTAGAAAAGAGGGATTATATGGCTGAAACAGTAACAGTAAAAGAATTAGTCGATAAACTTTCATTAGAAGTAGTAACAGGCGATCAAGCAAGTCTGGAGCGGGTCATCACTACCGGCGATATTTCTCGTCCGGGTTTAGAATTGACTGGCTATTTTAATTACTATTCTCATGATCGTTTGCAGCTATTTGGAAATAAAGAAATCGCCTTTGCGGAACGAATGATGCCAGAAGAGCGGTTAATGGTTTTACGAAAAATGTGCAGTGATGATACTCCTGCTTTTATCATTTCACGCGGGTTGGCTCCGTCAAAAGAAATGATTCAAGCGGCTAGTGAGCGTGATATTCCAGTTTTGAGTTCGCCAATTTCAACATCGCGTTTATTAGGTGAAATCTCAAGCTTTCTAAATGGCAGTTTAGCGCCTCGGACCAGCGTTCACGGTGTTCTAGTAGACGTGTATGGTTTGGGTGTCTTGATTCAAGGAGACAGCGGGATCGGTAAGAGTGAAACTGCGTTGGAATTAGTTAAACGCGGGCATCGTTTGATTGCTGATGATCGAGTGGATGTGTATCAACAGGATGAATTGACTTTAGTGGGTGAACCACCGAAAATTTTACAACATTTAATTGAAATCCGCGGTATTGGAATTATCGATGTGATGAATTTATTTGGGGCGAGCGCTGTTCGTGGTTCGATGCCAGTTCAATTAGTGGTCTATTTGGAAAGCTGGTCGAAGGATAAAAAATATGATCGTCTAGGCAGCGGAAATACCGAAGTAGAAATCGCGGAAGTGAAAATTCCACAAGTTAAGATCCCCGTGAAGACCGGGCGAAATGTCGCGATCATCATTGAAGTTGCGGCAATGAATTTCCGAGCTCGGACGATGGGTTACGATGCGACGAAGACCTTTGAAGATCGCTTAACTCAATTAATCGAAGAAAATTCCGATCAATAAGATGGTAGCTCAAGTAAATCGTGTAGCCTTTGAATTGTTTGGTCTTCAAATTTATTGGTACGCGCTCATCATTGTTTCAGGAATTGCCATCGCTTTGTGGTTATCGAATCGTGAGGCTTCGCGAGTGGGTTTAAAAGAAGACGATATGACGAACTTTCTATTGTGGGCATTACCAATTGCGATCATCGGAGCTCGATTGTATTATATTTTGTTCGATCTAGAACCTTATTTAGCCGACCCAATCCAAATTTTCAATACGCGTAATGGGGGATTAGCAATTTATGGTGGCTTAATCGCAGCAGTCATCGTTTTGATCATCTATACCCGCCGTCACTTTATTGATCCTTGGCTATTTTTAGATGTCGTGGCACCAAGCGTGATGTTGGCACAGGCTATGGGACGCTGGGGAAACTTTATGAATCACGAAGCATACGGTGGCGAAACAACACGGCATTTTTTAGCAAGCTTACATCTACCACAATTTATCATTAACAATATGTATATTGACGGGGCTTTTCGTCAACCGACCTTTTTATATGAATCAATGTGGAATTTGATAGGTTTTCTATTGATTATCTTTTTACGGAAAAAGCTCACAGTTAAACGTGGCGAAATCTTTTTAGGGTATGTAATCTGGTACAGTTTTGGCCGGTTCTTTATTGAAGGGATGCGGACAGACAGTCTTTACTTATTTGGCGGAATCCGCGTTTCACAATTATTGTCTGCCTTGTTATTTGTTGCAGGGGTTGTCCTACTGTATTATCGCCGTAAAAAATTACCAAATGTGAAGCCCTATGAACGGGATAAAGGGACTAATCAAGCTTTAATCTAGCACGGAAGAATTTACTATCTATGCTATGATAATCAAAGAAGTATTTGAAAAACTAGGAGGAAATCACTGTGAAGCAAAAAGTTGCAGTTTTAGGCCCAGGCTCTTGGGGAACGGCACTTGCACAAGTTTTAGCTGAAAATGGGCATGAAGTAACGCTCTGGGGAAATCATGAGGCCCAAATTGACGAGATTAATACGTACCATACGAATCGTCATTATTTGCCAGATTTAAAAATTCCTGAAAGCATTAAAGGAGAAAAAAATCTAAAAAATGCTGTGAAAGATGCGGATGCTGTTTTATTTGTAGTTCCAACCAAAGCAGTCCGGTCGGTGGCTCAGGAATTTGCGCAAGTAGCTGAAAATAAACCAGTGATCATCCATGCAAGTAAAGGTTTAGAGCAAGGAAGTCATAAACGAATTTCAGAAATTTTAATAGAAGAAATTCCAGCAGAACTTCGACAAGGCGTGGCGGTTCTATCTGGACCAAGTCATGCGGAAGAAGTTGCTGTCCATGACATTACAACAATTACCGCAGCTGCCGAAGATCAAAACTTAGCGGAATACGTACAAAAATTATTTATGAATGATTATTTGCGAATTTATACCAATCCAGATGTCATCGGTGTTGAAATGGGCGCTGCTTTAAAAAATATTATTGCATTAGGTGCCGGTGCTTTAGCGGGACTTGAGTATGGTGACGATGCCAAAGCGGCGATTATGACCCGCGGCTTAGCTGAAATCAGTCGTTTAGGTGTGAAGATGGGTGCTAACCCTTTAACGTTTATTGGATTGAGTGGAGTCGGTGACTTGATCGTAACGTGTACGTCGATTCATTCGCGGAATTGGCGAGCTGGAAATCTGTTAGGCAAAGGACATAAATTAGCTGAAGTCCTAGACAATATGGGGATGATTGTAGAAGGCGTCTCCACGACTAAAGCAGCGAAAGAGTTAGCTGATAGTCTGAATGTCAGTATGCCAATCACAGAGACGATCTATGATGTTTTATACAATGATAAAGATGTACGGCAGGCCTGCAATGATTTAATGACCCGCGAAGGTACATTTGAAAATGAATTTACATTAGATTAGAAAGTGTGGGAAAAGATACATGCGAGTGAAAAAAGCAGTTATTCCAGCCGCAGGGTTGGGAACCAGATTTTTACCAGCCACGAAAGCGATGGCGAAAGAAATGTTACCAATCGTTGACAAGCCGACGATTCAATTTATCGTTGAAGAAGCTTTGAAATCGGGAATCGAAGATATTTTGATTGTCACCGGAAAAGCGAAACGGCCGATTGAAGATCACTTTGATTCAAATATCGAGTTGGAAATGAACTTGCAAGAAAAAGGTAAAACCGATCTGTTGAAATTGGTGGAAGAAACAACAGATGTAAATCTACATTTTATCCGTCAATCTCATCCTAAAGGGTTGGGTCATGCGGTTTTACAAGCACGGGCTTTTGTTGGAAATGAACCATTTGTTGTTATGTTGGGCGATGACTTGATGGAAGATCGCGTTCCTTTGACTAAACAATTAATGAATGATTATGATAAAACCCATGCTTCAACGATCGCAGTAATGCGTGTGCCGGAAGAAGATACTTCAAAATATGGGATCATCAATCCAGGCGAAGAAGTTTCTAAAGGCTTGTTTAATGTCAAGAACTTTGTAGAAAAGCCTAAACCAGAAGAAGCACCAAGTAATTTGGCAATCATTGGCCGCTACTTGTTAACTCCTGAGATTTTTGATGTTTTAGCAACCCAAAAACCGGGAGCAGGCAATGAGATTCAGTTAACAGATGCGATTGATACTTTGAATCGGACACAGCGCGTCTTTGCTCAAGAATTTACGGGAAAACGTTACGATGTCGGTGATAAATTTGGATTTATGACGACCAGTATTGAATATGGGTTGAAGCATCCAGAAATTAAAGACAAATTACATGATTATATCATTGCTTTAGGAAAAGAATTAAGCAGTGAGGATGCAGCTAAAACGAAGAAACAATAATTTAAGAACTAACAATAGTAGCTAATCACTTAGTTGTGGGAAGAGTGTGACGGAAATTCCGTCACACTCTTTTTTATATAATCAGTTATTTTAAAAGTGATAATAAGAGCTTCTTTTATTCTAAAATGTTGAAATGATTTATAGAATTGTTCAAGTGTTTTGTTATATAATATTTCTTGAAAAGACTGATTTTAAAAGGAGACTCAATGAAAACTTCTCGATTAAATAAAGAAACTGTCATCGAATGTGCGATGGATTTAGTTTGCGAATCGGGCATCACCGGGTTACGTTTAAATAAAATTGCCGATCGTTTGGCTGTCAAATCCCCTTCTTTATATACTCATACTGGAAATATCACAGAGCTGCGGCAAGCCGTCATCCAACGAGCAATGGAAGACTTTCGTGAACAATTAGTAGATTCTTTAATGGGACGGGCGGAACTCTGCGCTTTTATCGAATTAGGAAAAACTTGGGCCACTTATGCCAAGGAACAGCACGTTTTTTATTCAGTATTTTACGAAAAAGAATATTCAGTTTCTTATGAGAAAAGTATTTCAATTTTTCTCAGATCAGCATTTGAACGAATCTTCTTAGACTGTGATTTAAATGAAAAGGAAATTCTCCAAGTTGAACGTGTGCTGACGAATTATTTCCGTGGTCAGGCCGATCATTTTACTGAGGGAACAATTGACGAAGAGGAATTAATTAGTGATTTAGAGATCATCTATAGCGGTATCTTGCAAAAATTTGCCAAAATTACTCAATAAGACAGAGAATTACTCGTTGCTTTGTTACAATCGGCCCTTTCTCTTTCATAAATTTCTACGGGAATGGTATAATTTGAATTAGCATAGTCAGTGAAAAATGAGAGGAGCGATTGAATGAGCTTAGGTGGCATTGCGGCAATTATTGCGGCACTTGCATTTGTCGTGTTGGTTATCTTTTTAGTGCGTGTGTTGAGCCAGGTCTCTAAAACAGTTGAGAAAGTCGAGACAACCGTGACGGAAGCCAATACGACGATTGATGTTCTTACCAAAGATGTGGATTTACTTATGCAGCAAGTAGAGGGATTGTTGGTTAAAAGCAACCATTTACTGAATGATATTAACGGAAAAGTCGAGACAATCGATCCACTGTTCACCGCGGTGGCAGATCTAAGTCAAAGTGTTTCTGACTTGAATAACACAAGTCGAAATTTAGCGGGGAAAGTTGGCGGTGTCGGAAAAACGGCAACAAAAGCCAGTGTTGCGGGAAAAGTTGGCGCAACAACAATGAAATTCTTTAAAGACCGTAAGACAACTACGAAAGCGGAGGGATAGGAATGGCAAAACGAGGAAAATTCTTAACAGGAGCCTTGATCGGTGGAACTGCTGCCGCGGCAATAGCTTTATTATTAGCACCGAAGTCTGGTAAAGAGTTACGCGAAGATTTAGCAAAGAAAACAGATGATTGGTTAGATTTAGCATCAGATTATACCGATGAGTTCGTAACTAAGACGAGTGAAATGGGTTCGATTGTAAAGGACAAAGCTGCTGATTTAAGCGAACAAGCCAATGACCTGGCTGCGAATATGAAGGATAAAGTTAGTGATTCTGTAGACGATATGGATGACATTGCATCCGATACATTAGAAGATTTGAAACGGCAAAGTTCTGATTTGTCAGATCGTTTCCGGAAAGCAGCAAGTGATGTACAAGACGTTGCAGAGGATGCTTCTGATGATATCGTCATCACTGTTAAAGAAGCTAAAGCTGACGCTAAGGAGACTGCAGCTGAAGGTGCTGAGGCTTTGGCTGAAAAAACAAAAGAACTTAAACAAGAAGAACCTGATTTTTCCGAGGTTAAGGAAGAACTAAAAGAAGAAGTCGAAAAGAATAATCCAGCATAATAGTAAACATAAACAAACCGCCATTCAATCTGAATGGCGGCTTTTTTTATAAGATAATCAAATCTTTTGAAGTTTTAGTAAATGGGACACAACCATTTTTTGTTACATAAATACAGTCTTCAATTCGGACACCGACATCGTTTGGTAAATAAATTCCTGGCTCGATTGAGAAGCACATCCCTTCTTTAACAACAAGGTCATTTCCACCAACGATTTGTGGAAATTCATGGATCGTTGTACCAATTCCATGACCTAAGCGATGATTGAAATATTCACCATAGTCATGGCTTTCAATCACATCACGGGCAATCTTGTCTAACTCTCCACAAGTAATCCCTGGTTTTACTGCTTCTTGAGCTTTTAATTGTGCTTCTAGAACAATATTGTAAATATCTTTTTGGTGATCGGTTGGCTGGCCACAAGCGACTGTTCTGGTTGCATCGCTGCAGTAACCGTTAACGATTGTTCCAAGGTCGAATAAAACTAATTCATTTTCTTTACAAGTGTTTTTTCCGGGAGTTCCATGGGGGCTGGCAGCATTTGGTCCAGCTAGGACTTCAGTTGGGAAAGACATTTGCTTAATCCCTTTTTTCTTCAATTCGTATTCAATCTCTGCGACGATCTCTTCTTCAGAAACACCAGGTTTGACATGTCTGAACCCAATTTCAAAAGCTAAATCAGCTGTTGAGCCAGCTTCAATCAAGCGTTGACATTCGTCTTCAGTTTTATATAGTTGCAATTCTTGAACAAGTGGAGTCAAATCAGCCGAAAAATCGGCAGTTGAAAAGGCTTCACTTAAACGTAAATAACGATCTAAGACTAATTGATTTTTTTCTAGGGCGATCTTTTTAGGGGAACCATAACGCTTTTTAATTTCATCCACAATTAGTGCAAAAGGATCTTGACTATCCAAGTAGCCCACCACATCGTATTCGAAGCTGCTGGCTTTGGCATCTTCCACCTCTAAGCCTGGAGTAAAAAGAAATGGATCTTTTTCAAGTGGAATAAACAAAGCTAAAACACGTTCCATGGGATTGCTATCAAAGCCGGAAAAATAGCCAATATGACTGGCATCAGAAATATAAGCCAAATCTACATTGTTTTTCTCCATCCATTTGCGTAATTCTGAAACTTTTTCTTGGTTCATTAGACATCCTTCTTTCCTTTAACAGTAGGTTCATTGTAACACTAATAAAATTTATTGAAAAACGATTGTTGTAAAACGCTTACAAAAAAATGAGAGAAAAAGGGTAAAACGGTTGCAATCAATGAAACAACGTGCTATTATCTTTTAGAAATGTAAATGATATTTTCTGAAAACAATTTAAAAGGAGCATCTATCCATGGAAAAACAAACAATTACGATTTACGATGTTGCCCGCGAAGCAAATGTTTCAATGGCCACCGTTTCTCGTGTAGTCAATGGCAACCCAAATGTAAAACCCACAACACGTAAAAAGGTGTTAGAAGTGATTGAACGCTTAGATTATCGACCTAACGCAGTTGCCCGTGGTCTGGCAAGTAAAAAGACAACTACGGTCGGCGTGATTATTCCAGATGTAAGCAACATGTTTTTTGCTTCATTGGCGCGTGGGATTGACGATATTGCTACTATGTATAAATACAATATTATTTTAGCCAATTCTGACGGCGAAGCTCAAAAAGAAGTCAATGTATTGAACAACTTATTAGCTAAACAAGTGGATGGTGTCATTTTTATGGGTCACCGCATCACTGATGAGATTCGGGCAGAATTTTCACGTTCAAAAACACCGATCGTTTTAGCGGGTTCAATCGATCCAGATGAACAAGTCGGCAGTGTTAATATTGATTACTCAGCAGCAACAAAAGAATCCATCGATTTGTTGGCAAAACATGGCAATCAAAAAATTGCTTTCATCAGCGGCGCCTTGATTGATGCAATCAATGGACAAGCACGGATGGGTGGCTATAAAGAAGCTTTGAAAGAAAATGGTCTTGAATATAATGAAGGCTTGATCTTTGAAGCACCTTATAACTTTAAAGAAGGCTTGGCATTGACTGACCGTATTTTAAATAGCGGCGCAACAGCAGCTTATGTAACTGATGATGAATTAGCGATTGGTTTATTAGATGGCTTAATCGATAAAGGAATCAAAGTTCCTGAAGACTTCGAAATTATCACCAGCAATGATTCATTGCTAACCGAAGTAGCACGTCCGCGTCTAAGCAGTGTGACACAACCATTGTATGATATCGGTGCTGTGGCAATGCGTCTATTGACAAAAATGATGAACAAAGAAGAAATCGAACAAAAAACAATCGAATTGCCTCATGGTATTTACGAAAAAGGTTCAACCAAAGCATAGTCTACTAAAAAGAGACCGAAATCATTTTTATGATTTCGGTCTCTTTTTTGCGAAGCTAGTTGCTAAAAAATTACATGGTAGAAGGATGGCGGCGGGCAAAATCAAAGAAGCGAAATTTATCGACTTGATGACGACTTTCCGTGTATTGAAATTGACGGGCATCATTAGTAAAAACGCGACTTTTGACCGAAACGATATTGATATCGTGCTGGTTTAGATCAAGGAGCTCACGGTCTTCATCCGTCAAAGCATCGATCGTAATTTCTTTTTCAGCAAAAGCGATCGTTAGCCCTAACTGATTTTCGAAATAACGATAGATGGAATCCTTGGCAATTTCAGTATCAATTTCTGGAATGATCGCAGTTAAAAGGAGATCTTTATCGAGGATAACTTTTTTTTGTTCGATTGCTCGTGTTCGAATCAATTCCCAACATAACGAACCAGCTTCAAAACCAGTTATCTGGGCAGCTTTTTCATCAATCACAATTTTTTTTAGACTGATGACTGCGGTACTACTTTCATAACCATAAGAATTTTGTAATTCTTTGTAACTGGTTAGACCAGAAACAGGGAAACGCAATTGTTCGCGTTTTAAAACTAGTGATCCTTTACCTTGAATTTTTTGAATGTAGCCGTTCGCCATTAAAAGGGCTAAAGCCTTACGAATCGTATCCCGTGAAACGTGATAGCTTTGCCGTAAACTATTTTCACTAGGTAAATAAGAACCGGCCTCATAAATTCCCTTTAGAATCCCTCGTTCAATCGCTTGATAGATCACTTCATAATTTTTCATTTGAACCTCCTTTTAAAATAAGTAAGTTTTTTCGGTAAAAATTGTCTACCTCCTTGAAAGCTTTGAGCTTGAAGGTAGATTTTAACCTGGCTTCTTAAGTCAGTGTATTCTAAAAAAGAGTTAAATAAAGTTCGCGTATTAACTTGTCCGGATAGGTATATTAATTATACAAAGGAAAAATTTAAAAGTAAAACAGGTTCCACGCATTAACCTGTTTTAAAATGAGTAAATTCTTATTTTAAAGTAAACTTGTTGGGTTTCTTACCAACCTGTCGGTTACTATTAGACTGATTTTTCAAGGCTAAAATTTTTAAGAGATCGATTACATTAGAGTTTTCTAATTTTCAGGCGTGGACTCGAAATGTAAGCGATTTACAAAGTGTTTAAAACTCGGTATAGTAAAACTAGTAAATATACTTGTCCAGACAAGTTAAAACGGAGGGAAAAAAGATGGGGAAATATGAAAAGGATACGAAGGACCTGCTGACGGCGATCGGTGGTAAGAGTAATATCTCTGCTGTTACGCACTGTGCCACTCGGATGCGCTTTGTTTTGAATGATCCGAAAAAAGCCGATGAAGCAAAAATTGAAGATATTCCTAGTGTTAAGGGAATGTTTACTAATGCAGGTCAGTTTCAAGTAATTATCGGAAATGACGTTGCAGTCTTTTACAATGAATTTGTGAATGTTTCAGGAGTCGAAGGGGTTACAAAAGAAGCCGCTAAATCAGCGGCGAAACAAAATCAAAATCCAGTCCAACGCGCCATTACTGTTTTAGCAGAAATTTTTACACCATTGTTACCAGCAATTATTGTCGGCGGTTTGATTTTAGGATTTCGAAATATTTTGGAAGCCGTGCCCATGGGCTGGCTGAACGGTCAAACGATTGTAGAGGCTTCAACTTTTTGGAGTGGTGTGAACGGATTTTTATGGTTGCCAGGGGAAGCAATCTTCCATTTCTTACCAGTCGGGATTACTTGGAGTATTGCCCGGAAGATGGGAGCAACCGAAATTCTAGGAATTGTACTGGGGATTACCTTAGTTTCTCCGCAATTATTGAATGCTTATGCTGTAAATGGTACAACGGCTGCAGAAATTGCTAAAAACTGGACATGGGATTTCGGTTTTTTCACAGTTGATAAAATCGGTTATCAAGCCCAAGTTATTCCAGCCATGCTAGCGGGTTTTCTACTTGTATATTTGGAACGCTTCTTCCGGAAACATATTCCCGAAGCTGTCTCAATGATTTTTGTGCCATTTTTCTCTTTGCTGCCGACGATTTTAGCGGCCCACCTCGTTTTAGGGCCGATCGGTTGGAAAATCGGGACAATGATTTCAGCAGTAGTAAATGCGGGATTAACTTCAAGCTTCAGTTGGTTATTCGGCGGGATTTTTGGGGCACTTTATTCACCGCTAGTGATTACTGGATTGCATCATACGACTTTAGCGATTGATACTCAGCTGATTGCTGATTTTGGTTCAACGAATTTATGGCCGATGATTTGTTTATCAAATATCGCTCAAGGTGCGGCTGTTCTAGCCATTGTTTTTGCTCATCGCGGCAACAAAAAAGAAGAACAAGTTTCGATCCCATCGGTTATTTCAGCTTGGCTAGGGGTGACTGAACCGGCGATGTTTGGGATCAATCTAAAATATACCTATCCTTTTATTGCCGCAATGATTGGTAGTGGTATCGCCGGACTATTTGTGACACTATTCAAGGTTCGTGCGTTATCGATTGGGGTTGGTGGGCTGCCTGGAATCTTAGCAATCCGTCCACAAGATTATTTAATCTTTGCCATCGCCATGTTGATTGCGATTGCAGTACCGTTTATTTTGACACTGACTTTCCGTCGCATCGGGCTATTTAACAAACTTGATCGTATGGAAGCGGAAAATGTTCCGACTTTAGGCAGTGAAAACAATAAAAAAACGGGAGCGGTTGTTGAGCTTTTTGCTCCGATTGCAGGTATGGTGCATCCTTTAAGTAGTGCGAAAGATCCTGTATTCTCAGAAGGTATGATGGGTCAAGGAGTAGTGATTGACCCTAGTGAAGGAAGATTAGTCGCGCCATTTGATGGTCAAATTAGTCTGCTGTTTCCGACAAAACATGCGATTGGCTTAGTCAGTACGGAAGGAACGGAAGTTTTGATTCATATTGGTATTGATACAGTTCAATTAGATGGAAAATATTTTACTAGCCATATAACACAAGGGGATAGTGTGAAAAAAGGTCAGCTATTGATGGAATTTGATCTAGCTGCAATTAAAGCAGCTGGCTATGAGGTACAAACCCCGATCATTGTGACAAATTCGACGGATTTTCAAGTGGATCCATTAATTGAAGAAGCAGTGGTCACACACGATGAGAAGATCCTATTAGCAACAGAATTATAAAAGTTGGAGGCTGAACATGAGTTTTAAAGAGAAAGTAATCTATCAAATTTATCCCAAATCTTTTTTGGATACCAATCAAGATGGAGTTGGTGATTTAGCGGGAATTAAGCAGAAACTCCCGTATCTAAAACGTTTAGGTATTGATATGATTTGGCTTAGTCCAATTTATGTCAGTCCGCAAAGAGATAACGGCTATGATGTCGCAGATTATACTGCTATCAATCCTCTGTTTGGTACGATGGATGATTTTGATGAATTGATCACAGCCGCTAAGGAATTAGGAATGGAAATTATGCTAGATATGGTTTTTAATCATGTATCGACGGAGCATGAGTGGTTCCAAAAAGCATTAGCTGGGGAGCAAAAATATCAAGATTATTTCATTCTGAGAGATGAACCGACGGATTGGGTTTCAAAATTTGGTGGCAATGCTTGGGCACCTTTTGGTGATTCTGGGAAATATTATTTACACCTATTTGATGTGACTCAAGCCGATTTAAATTGGCGTAATCCAGCCGTGAGGGAAGAGCTATTTAAGGTCTTGCGTTTTTGGTTGGCGAAGGGTGTCAAAGGCTTTCGTTTTGATGTGATAAATTTAATTGGCAAAGATGAAATATTAGCCGATTGTGCTGAGAATGACGGCAAACCGGCGTATACAGATCGACCGATCAACCATGAATTCATTCAAATGATGAACAAAGCAACGTATGGCGCTGATCCAGAAGTGGTTACGGTTGGTGAGATGAGTTTTACAACGGTGGAGAATTGTATTTTGTATACGCGACCAGATCGAGAAGAATTGGATATGACCTTTAATTTTCATCATTTGAAAGTCGATTATGAAGATGGAAAAAAATGGACTCAAATGCCCTTTGATTTTGATAAGTTAAAAGAATTGTTTCATACTTGGGGAACGCAGATGAGTGCAGAACAAGGTTGGAATGCCCTTTTCTGGAATAATCACGATCAGCCGCGAGCATTAAATCGATTTGTCGATGTGGATAACTATCGGGTTGCCGGTGCGAAGATGTTGGCCTCAGCAATCCATTTAAATCGCGGGACGCCGTATATTTATATGGGAGAAGAGATCGGGATGCTTGATCCGGATTTTGAGTCAATGGAGCAATATGTCGACGTGGAAAGTTTGAATGCCTATCAAGCGTTATTAGCCGAAGGGAAAACGGAGCAAGAAGCTTTTGAGATTGTTAAAACAAAATCGCGAGACAATTCTCGGATACCGATTCAGTGGGACAGTGGTGAATTTAGCGGATTTTCAAAGGTTACACCCTGGCTATCACTAGGAAAGTCTGCTAAGGAAATCAATGTCGCAAAAGAGTTGCAGGAGGGATCGATCTTTAGTTATTATCAAAAATTGATCCGTTTAAGAAAAGAATATCCTATAATTGCACAAGGAAGTTACGAAGCCTTTTTAGCAGAAGATCCCCAAATTTATGGCTATATTCGTCGTTTAGAAGAACAGAGCTTGTTAGTTCTCAATAATTTTTATCCACAAGAAACAACAATTGAGTTACCGGAAGAATTTTTAACTGGAGAAATTTTGATCAACAACTATCCAAACGAAAAGTTAATTGAAAAACTAACGTTGAAACCCTATCAAACCGTAGCTATATATCGATAAAAAATGCGTGAGCGAAAGCTCACGCATTTTATTTTGTCAAATCAAGCCGTTTATTTAAGAGATAGATCAGAATACCACCAAGAGTCATTGAAAGTAGCTCACCTAAACCGATAATCAGCCAGTTAAAGAAAAAAGGTGCTTGATAAAAGAAAGTCAATTGACCAGCCACTGTAAACATAGAAAAAGCGAAAATCAAGGCGGTAATAATCATTTTTTTCTTTAAATTTTTTATTTTTTTGGTAATGGCTCGACAAAGTAGTAAAACTAGCCAAGTCGAAAGACTCCCAAAAAGGACATCGACGATTCCTAAAGGTGAGGCTAAATTAGCAATCGCAACCCCTAATGTGACTGCAATGGTATAACGTTTGTTGAAAAGGGGTAAATAGTTGAACATTTCCGAGAGTCGGAGCTGAATCGCGCCAAAGCTGATGACGGATAAAACGAGGGTGACAGCAACGTAGAGTCCGGTTACGACAGCCATTTTTGCTGTGTCAGTGGTGGTCCAGCGTTGCGCTGAACTTTTTTCAAGATGCATAGTATCATTCTCCTTTACAAGAACTTGTCTTGTTAATAACTGCGACCAAAGGATTGAAGTGTCACAGTGCGATTATTCGCTAATAATCATCATAATGGAATGAGAAAAAAATGCAAGAGCTATTTTAATAGCCAGCCACCGTCAACCGGTAAAATAGTCCCCTGAAGATAACGTGCTTCATCACTGGCTAAAAAGAGGGTGGCATAAGCGACCTCTTCAGGATTGGCCCAACGTTTTATTGGGGTTTCTTCTGCAACCCATTGGGCCATTTTCCCATCACCAGCAAAATCGGCTTGATTCATGGGGGTTTTGATTGCACCTGGAGCAATTGCGTTAACATGTAGTCCTTGTGGGGCATAGTCTAAGGCTAGTTGCTTTGTAAAGCCAACGATGGCATGTTTACTCGTGGTATAAGCGATCCCGCCACCGCCGCCCACTAGCCCGGCGATTGAAGCCATATTGATGACTGTTCCTTTATTTTTTAACAACTCAGATAAGAGGAGTTTTGTTAGTAAGAACATACTGTTTAGATTAGTCGTTAAAATCATTTCCCATAAAGATTCTTCTGTTTCGGCTAAGGGAAGATAATCATCCAGTCTACCGGCCGTGTTTAGTAAAATATCCACTGTACCGAAAACTTCATGACAGTCTGCTAGTGCGGCTTGTAGCTGGGTTTTATTTCGGACATCACCGATCATAAAGGCTAATTGTTCTGGAAAGTTTTTTTTCAGGTCTAATAAATGCTGCTCTTGGCAATCAAAAGCATAAACAAACGCATTAGCTTTTAAAAAAGCCTCAGCTTGAGCTGCTCCGATTCCCGATGCGGCTCCGGTAATAAAGACGATTTTATCAGTAAAATCAAAGGTTATCATGCGACGATTTTCCAATCTTCAGCTAAAATATCGCAAACGGTTGGCGCAAAGCTAGAGAATCCTTCATCGGCCGTTTTAATTAGAAAGTAGGGTGTTACAGGAGCACCATCAAAATTCTGTTCTTTGACTAAAGTCACATAGAGTTCAAAACCGCTCCAGCCTTCACGAATAATTTTGGCGCCTTTTTTTAATTCAGGTAAAATTTCTTCAAAAGTCATGTGTTATTCCTCCCTAAAATACGTTTTCTTTCGCTAGAATACCAAAAAGCTGGAAGTCTCACAAGAGGAGACTGAGAGGGAACTAATGGTTATGTTGCGATTAAGAAATATTGTTCGATTTTTCTTCGTTTTCTTTTGGTTGCCAGGCTAAATCAAATAAAAGATGAAAAGACCGCTCAACCTGTCAAGTTGAGCAGTCTTTTTAAACGAATTAGTCATCCGTTTTTTCTTCGTCTGTTTTATCGTCCTTATTTTTAGCATTAACCTTGTTGCGGGTATTCCAATAAGTCTTATAGTTATCCGCGTTGCCGCCAATACCAAATTCATAAGTGTTATCGGCAGGACCGTCTTTCGCCCACAGTGAGGTTGATTCGCCACTAGGCACTTGATAATTTGTCCCGTCATGACTAACTTTTCCAGGCTTCAAGCCAGTAAAGTTAGAAACTTCGACTTGTTTGACATCATCTGCTAATTCGAATTTTTGATCTTCGCCAAAAATAGTTGGGTTGACTTGATAAATTCGTCCAGCAAGATAGGCCATGTAAGTCGCTGTCCGATTTCCTGCGCCGTCATTCATCGGTTTATTGTCATCTCGACCTGTCCAGGTTCCTAAAGTAATAGAAGGGGTAGAGACCACTAGCCAGTTGTCCGCATAGTTATCGGTTGTTCCGGTTTTACCAACCCAATCGGCGGTACTTAACGGATAATTTACACCACTTAAAATAGATTTGTAAGGGGTTGTGTGCTGTTCATTGATCACACTGCGCATCATATCGTTCATGATTGATGCTGTGGCTTTTGAAAATACTTGAACAGGAGCATCTTTGTGTTTATAAATTTCTTTTCCAGTACTATCGGTAATCGAATCAATCAGATAGCCTTGTTGATAGACACCACCATTGGCCAATGTTTGAAATCCGTTGACTTCAGTCACGGTTGAAACATTGGTTGTCCCAAGTGGTGCGGCTTCCACTCCCCAGTCGTGAGAAGCAGGATAATTCATTTTCTTCAGATAGTTATCATAAGCAAATTGATCGGAGCCTTTTTTAGCCAACATGTCTTGATAAACGTGGTAAGCAGGAATATTGGTTGACTCCACTAACGCTTCCCGCGCTGTTTGGAAGGTTTTGGAACCTTTATTCTCAGCATTTTTTAGTTCTTTGCCAGCATCTTCGCCCCGTTGATATTTCATTGGGAAATCAGCAATTCGCGTGGCGCTACCTAATAGTCCTTGGTCGATTGCAGGCCCGTAAACCAACATCGGTTTAATGGATGAACCTGCTTGACGAGAAGTATCAAAGGCATGGTTATTTTGGTTAGTATTATAATCGCGACTACCAACAAAGCCATAGATTCGGCCAGTCTGATTATCCATCATAACGGTCCCAGCTTCAACCGTCGCATCAGAACCGTCATCTAAATACTGTCCGTATTCAGCCACCCCTAGCTGCATGGCATCATAAATATTTTTATCAATCGTTGATTTTACAATCAAGCCTTGATTTTGCATCTTAACTTTAGCTTGTTCAATGTAACGATTCTGAACGTCGCTCTTAGCGTATTCTTCATCCTTTACACCATCGTCTTTGGCTTGTTGTTTAGCTACGATACTGATGGCTTCATTATAAACTGTGTAATAAAGGAAGCCGTGTTGTTGCACTTCGATGTCTTGACGTGGTTGGAAGTCTTTGGCAAGATCATATTTCTGAGCATCTTCGTACTCTTTTTTTGAGATGACTTGTTCGCGATACATGTTGAACAGTACATCGTCTTTTCGATCCATCCCCATTGAGTAATCTTGCTTCAAATCGCCAGTGTTCGTGTAAGGGCTGTAGACGATCGGACTCTGCGGCAGTCCAGCAATAAAAGCAGATTGTGGTAAGTTGAGATCTTTTGCATGGATGCCAAAAATACCAATCGCAGCTTCCTCGACCCCAGCAATATTTTGTCCTTTATTATTTCGACCAAAGGGTGAAACATTCAGATAAGCAGTCAAAATTTCATCTTTGCTTAAATATTTTTCCACATCTAAAGCTAGAACAATTTCATTGGCCTTACGCTTGAAGGATGTTTCATTGGTTAAAACTTGCTGTTTAATCAGCTGTTGCGTCAGGGTGGATCCACCAGAACCAGCCCCAAAGCCAACGACCTCACCTAATAAAGCCCGAACGACCGCTTTAGGAACGACTCCTGGGTGTTCATAAAAATTTTCATCTTCAGTGGCAACTAGGGCTTTTTTTACCCAGGGAGAAATAGCATCAGAACTTATTTTTTCACGAATCGGATCCGCCTGAATCGTAGCCAACTCTTGCTCATCAGCATAAAGCAGTTTGGATGACTCCGCGATGTCGCCAACTTTTTGCTTCATTTCCGATTTTGTCGGCGTTGGTGTACCTTCAACTAAATGTGCGAAATAACCAGCCCCGATACCGACCGCCAGCATGCCTCCTAAAAAAAGCACAACAATGAAACCAAGTAGCAACGATTTGATTACTCGTAGTGAAACGTTGAGTGCAAAAAGACCGCCTAGGTTCGATCGTGCTTTGCTCTTGCCGTTCTTTTTCGGTTGCTTATTTATTTTCTTCTTGCGAGCCAAAAAGTCCACCTCTAAATTCTATTCATTTTAATTATCTGTTGAATTATAGCAAAGTTTTGCTTCTATTAACAAGCGGATACAATGTTTGTAATCAAAACTTCAACTAATTGTTAACTAATACAAAACAAACATTATTATATTGCGGTCTTTTCTTGGTCCGCTTGATTTTTATTCAGGCCGAACTTTAAAGAAATCTAGCGAATGGCTTTTATTTCCAGTTTTTTTCAGTTAATATGGGGGAGTATGTATCATTGGAAATGATACGCTTAATCAGTATCGGCCCAACTGATTATAGTAAGGGTCATTAATAAAATTTAGGAGGACAAGAAATGAGTTCAGACTTTTTTCAAGAACTAAAAGCCCGTGGCTTAATTTTTCAAGTAACCGATGAAGCAGCTTTAGAAAAACAATTAAATGAAGAGTCTGTTAAACTATATATCGGCTTTGATCCAACTGCCGACAGTTTGCACATTGGTCACTTGCTACCAATCTTGACGTTGCGTCGTTTCCAACAAAATGGTCACGTGCCGATTGCTTTGGTCGGTGGCGGAACCGGTATGATCGGCGATCCTTCATTTAAAGATGCCGAACGACAATTAAATACTTTGGATACTGTTCAAAGCTGGTCGCAAAGTATCAAGAATCAGCTTTCAGGGATCATTGATTTTGAGAATAAAGAAAATCCAGCGATCGTTGCCAATAACTATGAATGGTTAGGCGAATTGAAACTGATCGACTTTTTACGAGATGTCGGCAAAAACTTTACAATTAACTACATGATGAGTAAAGAAAGCGTGAAGCGTCGGATCGAATCCGGTATTTCTTACACGGAGTTTGCGTATCAATTGTTGCAAGCTTACGATTTCTACGAGTTGAATAAGCGCTACGGTTGCTTATTGCAATTAGGCGGTAGCGATCAATGGGGCAATATTACGTCAGGGATTGAATTGATCCGGCGGGAAGAAGGCAAACAAGCTTTTGGTTTGACTATGCCGTTGATCACTAAAGCAGATGGAACAAAATTTGGAAAGACCGAAGGCAATGCCGTTTGGTTAGATCCTAAAAAAACATCGCCTTATGAATTTTACCAATTCTGGATCAATACAGATGACCGCGATGCCGTTAAATTCTTAAAATACTTTACTTTCTTAAGCTTGGAAGAGATTGCTGCGATTGAGAAAGCATTCACTGCGGCACCAGAACAACGGGCAGCGCAAAAAGCTTTGGCGAAAGAAGTAACGGTTTTAGTTCATGGCGAAGAGGCTTACGCACAAGCGGTGCATATTTCTGAAGCTTTATTCAGCGGAGATGTTAAGAGCCTTAGTGGAGCAGAAATTGAACAAGGCTTCAAGAATGTGCCAAGTTACCAAGTTCAGGCTCAAGATGAGTTGAACTTAGTTGAAATCTTACTGACTGCCGGAATTGAAAAATCGAAACGTCAAGCACGGGAAGATATTACTAACGGAGCCATCTACATCAATGGAGATCGTGTACAGGATTTGACTTACACATTAAGTGATCAAGATAAATTAGCTGAACAATATATCGTTGTGCGCCGTGGGAAGAAAAAATACTTTGTTTTACAATTTTAATTTGCTCACAAGCAGTCGGTGGCTAATAGACCGCTCGGAGACTGTTTAGCGTAGTTGTCAGAGAGGGATTGTACCAATTGAATTGGCGCAATCCTCTTTCTATTTTTTATAGGGAAGCGTTTCAGAATACTGTGGAGGTGAAGGTTTGGGAGCAGTTTTATTAAACTCATTGGGATTATTTGTTATGATCTTACTAGGCTATCTGACTAAACGGTTGAATTTGTTTGTTAAAGAAGACGGTTCAATGATTTCAAAGATTGTAGTAAACGTGACCTTGCCGGCAGCGATTATTGTGAATTTACAGAATTTAATGGTCGAAGGTCAACTATTGCTACTAATTGTGGCCGGTGTGCTGTTGAATTTACTATTGATCGTGATCGGCCACTTTTTATCCCAAAAGCAGGAGCGAGTTGAGCGGGAATTTTTGATGTACAGCGTTTCAGGCTATAATATTGGAAATTTTGCGATACCTTTCATGCAAAGCTTTATGCCGCAAGCAATCCCGTTGCTGTCTTTTTTTGATATCGGGAATAGTATTATGTTGGCGGGTGGTTCGAGTGTCGTAATTGAAGGGCTAAGCGGAAGCAATGAAAAACGGCCAAACATCCGGAGTGTTTTTTCTCGATTAGGTAGCTCAATTCCCTTCGTCTGTTATCTAGTCATGCTATTTATCCGCCTGTTCAAACTAGATTTGCCACAGGCAATCTTTCAGCTAGCGCAACCAATTGCGAATGCCAATACCTTTTTATCGATGTTTATGATTGGTTTATTTCTTGAGTTGCGTTTGCCCAAGAAAGACCTATCGTTAATTGTCCGTTTGTTAGCGATTAAGTATGGAGCGGGCTTACTGTTAGCCCTTTTCTTTATGCTACTTCCGTTGCCTAGTGTGATTAAAATAGTTTTATGCTTAGTTTCAGTCGGACCAATCACGACTTTTGGGGTAATTAACAGCGTCACAGCTGGAATGCGAGCTGAAGTGGTTGGTTTTACTTCATCCCTCAGTTTTTTGATCAGTTTACCGTTAATGACGAGTTTACTGTTGTACTTAAAATAATAAATAATTTTTTTGGAGGTATTTATGTTAATTGGTTCTCACGTAAGTATGAAAGGAAAAGAAATGCTACTGGGTGCAGCAAAAGAGGCGGCCGGCTATCAGGCTTCAACCTTTATGATTTATAGCGGTGCCCCGCAAAATACCCGCCGTAAATCCATTGAAGAAATGAATATTCCTGCGGGGGAAGCTTTCATGCAAGAGCATGGACTGTCCAATATCGTGATGCATGCGCCATACATCATTAATCTAGGAAATACGAAAAAACCAGAAATGTTCCCATTTGCCGTTCAATTTTTGCGCGATGAAATTATGCGGGCGGAAGCTTTAGGTGCCATGCAAATTACATTGCATCCAGGGGCCCATGTTGGTGCGGGGGAAAAAGCGGGCTTGGATCAAATCATCAAAGGCTTGAATGAAGTTTTGACGAAAGAGCAACGTGCACAAATTGCTTTGGAAACAATGGCTGGAAAAGGCACAGAGCTAGGAAAAACATTTGAGGAGCTGGCGTACATTATTGATGGTGTGACCTTAAATGAAAAACTTTCGGTCACTTTTGATACGTGCCATACGAATGATGCGGGCTACAATGTCAAAGAAGATTTTGATGGGGTATTGGCAGAATTTGATCGGGTGATCGGCTTAGAGCGCTTAAAAGTGATTCACTTGAACGACTCAAAAAATCCGATGGGATCGCATAAAGACCGTCATGCCAATATTGGCTTTGGGACGATTGGTTTTGCGGCCTTGAATCAAATCGCTCATCATGAAAAATTAGCGACATTACCGAAGATTTTAGAGACACCTTATGTCGGTGAAGATAAGAAAAATCAGCACGCACCGTATGGTTTTGAAATCGCTATGTTGAAGGCTGGGGAATTTGATTCTGACTTATTGGACAAAATTCAAGACCAATAATTCTTTAGTGACTAATTTTTGAATAAGCAGATCCTCACAATAGAGCACAAAATAAGTTCGTGAAATTTAAGTTGAAAAATAGCAAGCAGCCCACGCCGTTAAGACGTGAGCTGCTTTTTAAGTACGAATTTGGCCATCACCATAAATAATATATTTACTAGAAGTCAAATGTTCCAATCCCATAGGTCCGCGCGCGTGTAGTTTTTGGGTAGAAATTCCGATTTCAGCTCCAAAGCCGAATTTAAAACCATCGGTAAAACGCGTGGAGGCATTGATGTAGACAGCTGCCGCGTCAACTTCTTTTAAAAACTTTTGGCCGTTGTGGTAGCTATCTGTCACGATTGCTTCAGAATGTTTTGAGTTATAATGATTGATGTGTGCAATCGCTTCGTCAATAGAACTAACAACTTTGACCGCTAAGAGGTAGTCTAAAAATTCCGTGGACCAGTCCGTCTCTGTTGCTGGAGTGGCGTGTTTTAAATGAACCCGCGCAAGCGGATCTGCACGTAAAGCGACGTTCTGGGAAGCCAACGCGTCTTCAATTAACGGTAAAAATTCTGCTGCAACCGCTTCATGAACCAATAAGGTTTCGATCGCGTTACAAACCGATGGACGCTGAGCTTTCGCGTTAACAACGATTTCGCGAGCCATCTCTAATTGGGCATCGGCATCCACATAAACATGATTGTTGCCAGTCCCCGTTTCGATTACTGGAACCGTCGCAGTCTCTTTGACTCGTTGAATCAAGCCGGCACCACCACGGGGGATCAAGACATCGAGATACTCGTTTAACCGCATCATTTGATTGGCGACATCATGGGAAATATCATTAACAAATTGGATCATCGCCGGATTTAATTGGCAATCCTGCAATGTTTGCTGCATCAAATTGACTAATGCTTGGTTAGAGTGGAACGCTTCTTTGCCGCCACGTAAAATTACTGCGTTCCCAGATTTAAAACAGAGACTAGCCGCATCCGTCGTGACATTTGGTCGTGATTCAAAAATAATCCCGATGACGCCTAAAGGGACCCGCTGCTGGCCAACCATCAATTGGTCTTCGGTTCGCCACATTTTTTCTACGACACCAATTGGATCTGGGAGGGCCGCTACCTGACGAATACCTTCAGCCATCTCAGCCACTCTTTCTTTAGTTAAGCGCAAACGATCGATTAGTGGGTCGGGAATACCGTTGGCCTTCGCTTGGTTCAAATCTTGTTGATTTGCTGCTAAAATGTCTGCCGTGTGTTTTTCTAAATCTTTAGCCATCTGTAGCAGACAGTCATTCTTTTGGGCTGTCGCTAATTGACCTAACTCTTGTGCTGCTGATTTACTTTGTCGTCCTAAACGAATCATCAAATCACTCATGTTGCTCCCCCTTAAATAATGTTCCGACTTCAACACCGTCCAAGATATCAAAAATTATTCTGGGAGGTTTCCCATTGGCTAGGACCATCGCGCTGTCTGCAGCCAAAACTCTTTGGGCTGCTTTTAGTTTACTAACCATACCCCCAGTACCAAAGCGGCTGCCTTCACCACCGGCTTGTTCCATCAAAGTTTGGTTGATAGTCGAAATGGTGGAGTACAAGATCGCATGTTTATTTTTTGATGGGTTATCAGAATAAAAACCATCAATGTCACTTAACATAATCAATAAATCTGCATTCATTAATTGTGCAACGATCGCGGATAATTCGTCATTGTCGCCGAATTTTCTAGTATGCTCCAGTTCATCGATCGCCACGGTATCATTTTCATTGATGACAGGAATGATTCCCATAGAGATCATCTGTTCCAATGTATTGATAACGTTTGTTCGACTTTGTGGAAAGTCTACCACATCACGGGTCAACAAAACCTGTGCCGTTTGCTGGCTATAGACTAAGAACCGTTGATTATAGATATTCATCAGCTCTAATTGTCCAACGGCGGCGACCGCCTGCTGGACCGGTATTTCTTGTGGGCGTTCAGGAATCTTAAGTTTATCCATGCCTACGCCAATTGCGCCGGAAGTGACCAATATTATTTCTTTACCTTGATTTCGAAGATCAGTTAGGACAAATGCCAATTGATCAATGCCGGAAAAATTAATCTTGCCACTTGGATGGATCAAAGAACTTGTTCCAATCTTTACGACAATACGATTAACAGATTTCAAAAATTCTCTCATATTTACACCTCTTCACTAGCCACCAGCGAGAAAGATATTGTTTTGAATTTTATCATATTTTAATCTTGATTTCATCATTTTTTTAAAATAGGTTGGAATTCTTTTGTAAAGCGTCTCTAGCACTGCTTATGGGAATAGAATTAATTTTCTATTTATGAAATTGAAGTTTCCTAAAATTACTTTTCTTTTGTAACATCTTTTAGTAAAATGAATAAGAATGTGTCAGGAAAGGAGCGGTGAAAATGGTATCAACTGGAATCGTAGTATTAATCGCAGTAATTGCTGCACTATTAGGTGCTGTTGGCGGTTTCTTCTTAGCCCGTAAATATATGCAAGACTATTTCAAAAAGAATCCTCCCATCAATGAGGATATGTTACGTCAAATGATGATGTCGATGGGTCAAAAACCTTCGGAGAAAAAAGTTCGTCAAATGATGCAACAAATGAAAAATCAACAGTAGTTTTTGAAAGGACAATCGTCGTTGGATGATTGCCCTTCTTTTTTGGTTGTCGTTTCGCACATGATTCTACTAATCTGCTAAAGTAGGAAGTAGAACTCGCAAAGCAGATTTATCGACAGATTATATTCTGGGTTGTAAAGTAAGGTCGAACGGGGGAATGACTGAATGTATGATGTAATTATTATTGGCGCAGGTCCTGCAGGAATGACTGCCGCTTTATATGCTTCGCGCTCAAATTTAAAGGTGCTTTTGATTGAACGTGGGGCACCTGGCGGACAAATGAATAATACCGCCGAGATAGAGAACTACCCAGGTTTTGAATCAATTATGGGTCCAGAACTTGCGATGAAAATGTATGATGGTGTCACTAAATTCGGAACAGAAAATGCTTATGGGATCGTTCAAGATATCAAAGATCATGGTGATTATAAAGAAGTCCTTACTGAAGATAAAAGTTATCAGGCTAAAACGATTATTGTTGCGACGGGCTGTGTCCATCGTAAACTAGGTGTTCCTGGGGAAGAATCATTCGCTGGACGCGGAGTATCTTATTGTGCAGTCTGTGATGGGGCCTTTTTCCGAAATAAACGTTTAATCGTTGTGGGTGGTGGTGACTCAGCAGTGGAAGAAGCCATTTATTTAACGCGTTTTGCTTCTGAAGTTGTGATCGTTCATCGCCGTGATGAATTACGCGCACAAAAAATTATTCAAGACCGCGCATTTGCTAATGAAAAAATTTCATTTATCTGGGACAGTGTCGTGGATGAAATCGTTGGAAACGAGATGGTCGTAACGGGTGCTCAAATCCGTAATGTTAAGACTGGAGAAGTTCATTTAGAACCAGCAGACGGTGCATTTATCTATGTTGGGTTGGAACCATTAACTGAGCCCTTCAAAAATAGCGGAATTACAAATGCTGCTGGCTGGATTGAAACCGATGCTGAAATGAGAACGAAGATTCCGGGTGTCTTTGCCATCGGCGATGCCCGGGAAAAAGATTTACGTCAAATCACGACTGCCGTCGGTGAAGGCGGAATTGCCGGACAACAAGTATACAAATATCTTGAAGCACAAAATTAATTATAGAAACGTAGAAAGAAAGGCAGAAATGTCTTTCTTTTTTTAGCGAATGGCTTTTTACCGTAAATAATAAAAGAGTGAATTTTTTGAAGCGTGATAATCTGCAAGTTTTCTTTGCTGAATATAACAGGAATGGTATACTTAATTGGTAAGAAAATTTTGAAAGAGGTGTGTTTCATGTCTTGGGAACAAGTTTATGAACAATGGATTGATTCGGATAAATTAGATGAAAAAATGCGTAAAGAATTACAAGATCTAGGTAAAGACCCAGAATTAAAAAAAGATGCATTTTATAAACCACTGGAATTTGGGACTGCCGGCATGCGGGGTGTTTTAGGTCCAGGTGTTAATCGGATGAATATTTTTACGATTCGTCAAGCAACTGAAGGGTTGGCTCGCTTTATGGACACACAAGATCCTGAAACGAAACGTCGTGGGGTAGCAATTGCCTATGATTCACGTCATATGTCACCGGAATTTGCGATGGAGGCAGCTAAAACTTTAGCAAAACATGACATTCCGTCATTTGTCTTTGAAAGTCTACGTCCGACACCAGAATTATCTTTTGCGGTTCGTTTTGAAAATGCCTTCACGGGAATTATGATTACAGCATCTCACAATCCTGCTGAATACAATGGCTATAAAGTCTACGGTGAAGATGGTGGACAAATGCCACCAGAAGATGCGGATGCATTAACGAAATTTGTGCGTGACGTGGAAAATCCATTAGAAGTGGAAGTCTTATCTGATGAAGAAGTTGAACACAGTGGACTAATCAATATCATCGGTGAAGAAGTCGACTCAGAATATTTGAAAGAAATCAAATCAGTAACCATCAATCAAGAGTTAATCAATGAAATGGGTAAAGAACTAAAATTAGTTTACACACCATTACACGGAACAGGTAAAATGCTAGGCGAAAAAGCTTTGAAACAAGCCGGCTTTGAAAAATTTGTTTTAGTGCCGGAACAAGCCATTGCAGATCCTGATTTCTCAACGGTTAAATCACCAAACCCAGAAGAACATTCAGCTTTTGAATATGCGATCAAATTAGGTGAACAAGAAGATGCGGATCTATTAATTGCGACCGATCCTGATGCTGACCGTTTGGGTGCGGCAGTTCGTTTACCAAATGGGACGTATGAAGTCTTGACCGGAAATCAAATCGGTGCCATTATGATTCGTTATATTTTAGAAGCCCACAAGCAAGCTGGAACCTTGCCGGCCAATGCAGTAGTACTAAAATCGATTGTTTCAAGTGAACTAGCTACGACGATTGCCGCTTCTTATAATGTAAAAATGGTCGATGTTTTGACTGGCTTTAAATTTATTGCTGAAAAAATCCAACAATATGAAGACGATAACTCACAAACCTTCATGTTTGGTTTTGAAGAGAGCTATGGCTATTTGATCAAATCATTTGTCCGTGACAAAGATGCGATCCAAGCTCTAGTTTTATTAGCAGAAGTTGCTGCTTACTATAAGAAACAAGGCAAAACATTGTATGATGGGTTACAAGAAATTTTTGAAGAATATGGCTATTATGCAGAAAAAACGATCTCAGTTACCTTAAGTGGTGCTGAAGGAGCGGAACAAATCAAAACGATTATGGGGAATTTACGTAACGAAGCGCCAAAAGAATTTGCTGGTGTTGCAGTTACATTAACTGAAGATTTTAAAACCGGTCAAGCAATTGATGCTGACGGAAAGGAAACAGCCATCGACATGCCGGCATCAGATGTGTTGAAATATACGTTGGCAGATGAAACTTGGTTAGCAATCCGACCTTCAGGAACAGAACCAAAAATTAAATTCTATATCGGTGTGAAGGGTGATTCTCATGAAGCGGCAGCTAAAAAAATCACCACTTATGAAGAAGCAATCCGTAAAATTGCCGAGTAAATGAGGGCTATCAATGAAGGAACATGAAGAATTTCAAGCGGTCAGTAAATTTTTTAAAATTTTGAGTGATCCGACACGTTTAAAAATTTTAATGTTTCTAAAAGAAGGAGAACGGAATGTTTCATCGATCAGTGATAATCTGGTGATGGAACAGTCGGCTGTGTCTCACCAATTAAAATTATTGCGTGACAATCGCTTAGTTAAAGCGCGTCGTGACGGCAAAGCAATGCTTTATAGTCTGGATGATCAACATGTCTTGGATGTTTTAGAGCAGACCTTCCGCCACGTTTTACATCAATAAAAGAGGGCTTTTCCAAATTTTTTGGAAAAGCTCTTTTTTTTTGGTGAAATTTTGTTATACTGATAGCTAACTATTAAAATATGATGAATTACTTTTAATACTAATGCAATTTAACGGAGGCGGATTATGGAAAAAGCAGTCAAGGTGGGGTTATTAGGCTTAGGCGTAGTAGGTACCGGTGTCTTAGAAATTTTAACAGATCATCAAGAGAAGATTGAAAAAAGTATTGGCGGTCCCTTGGTTGTAACGAAAGCTTTGATCCGGCCAGAGGAAGATAAGAGTGCTTTAGCTGAAAAGTACAATTTGGAATTAGTGACCGAATTAGCTGAGATTTTGAATGATCCTGAGATCTCTATTGTAGTAGAAGTGATGGGACGCATCGAACCGGCTAAAACATTTATCGAAGAGGCTTTGAGAGCAGGAAAAAATGTTGTCACCGCTAATAAGGATCTATTAGCCCAACATGGTAGTGAATTGGTGGATTTAGCTAGAGAACAGCAACGCAACTTGTATTACGAAGCCAGCGTGGCCGGCGGGATTCCGATCTTACGGACGATTGCCAATAGTTTAGCAGCCGATGATATCACTGAAGTTTTGGGAATTGTTAATGGAACCACTAATTATATGTTGACGAAGATGGTTCAGGAGCACCGGACGTATGCTGAAACACTAAAAGAGGCACAGGAACTTGGTTTTGCCGAGAGTGATCCCACCAATGATGTCGACGGGATTGATGCCGCTTATAAGATGGTCATCTTAAGCAAATTCGCTTTTGGAATGTCAATTACAATGGATCAGGTCAAAATCAAAGGGATTCGCGGTTTGGCCGCAGAAGATGTTGTGATTGCCGATCAACTTGGTTACACGGTGAAATTGATTGGTTCTACTGTCAAAAAAGGCGATACAATCTCTGTCGAAGTCGGTCCCGTATTGGTTCCCCATGCGCATCCATTGGCAGCGATTCACAATGAAATGAATGCGGTCTTTGTGAAAAGTTCAGGGATCGGTGAGTCGATGTATTATGGGCCTGGAGCTGGAGCACGTCCAACAGCGACTAGTATCGTGGCGGATCTAATGACGATCGTCAATAAAATGAAGAAAAATACCGTTGGTCATCGTTTTACCGGTTACACGCAACCAACAAAAATAACGTCACCGGATGAGAAGATCAGCAAATACTTCCTATCTTTAGAAATGCCGGATGAAGCAGGTCAATTTTTAAAATTGGCTGAGATCATGACCGAAACGCAAGTCGGCTTTGAGCAAGTCGTTCAAGAAAAAGGCGATGGTGAAAATGCACGAGTCGTTTTGATTACTCATGAGACATCCGAAACGAAGATTATGAAGATCCAAGAAGAAATCAAAGAAAAAACGAGCTATAAATTGTTGTCATTGATGAAAGTTATGGGGGAATAAACTATGTATGAAGGCTTATTAAAGCAATATAAAGAGTATCTACCAATCACGGAAAAGACGCCACAGATCGCATTAGCTGAAGGAAACACGCCCTTGATTCCTTTAAAAAATCTATCAAAAGAATTAGGGATTACTCTTTACGGAAAATACGAAGGTTTGAATCCGACTGGTTCTTTCAAAGACCGCGGAATGGTGATGGCTGTTGCAAAAGCGGTAGAAGACGGAGCAAAGGCGATTATTTGTGCGTCAACGGGTAATACGAGTGCCGCTGCAGCTGCCTATGCAACCCGTGCTGGAATCAAAGCGTATGTCGTAATTCCTGATGGGAAAATTGCGATGGGAAAATTGGCGCAAGCGATTGCTTATGGCGCGGATATTATTTCAATTCCTGGCAACTTTGATGAAGCATTAAAAGCTGTACGTGATATCGCAGAGACTGAAGCAGTCGCTTTAGTGAATTCAGTGAATCCTTACCGTTTGGAAGGCCAAAAAACGGCAGCGTTTGAAATTTGTGAGCAATTAGAACAAGCACCCGATGTTTTAGCGATTCCTGTGGGGAATGCTGGTAATATCTCGGCTTATTGGAAAGGCTTCAAAGAATGGCACGAGAAAAAGGGTACAGAATTACCACGAATGCATGGTTTTGAAGCAGAAGGTGCGGCAGCCATTGTCAAGGGTGAAGTAATTGAACAGCCGGAAACCGTAGCGACTGCGATCCGGATCGGAAATCCCGCTAGCTGGAAACTGGCTGAAGCTGCTCGCGATGAATCCAAGGGTTACATCGATTCAGTAACAGATGAAGAAATTTTAAATGCTTATCGTAAAGTTGCCGCTCAAGAAGGGGTTTTTGTTGAACCAGGTTCGGCCGCTTCATTGGCTGGAGTAATTCAACATGTGAAAAACGGTCGCATCAAGCCAGGAGAAACAGTCGTGACAGTCTTCACCGGAAATGGTTTGAAAGATCCTGATACGGCAATTAATGAAACGGACATTAAGATCAATAAGATGAGTGACTTGGAGGATATGCGCCGACACTTACGTGAAGGAGTGGCCGCTCTATGAAAATCCGCGTCCCAGCAACTAGCGCCAACTTAGGTCCCGGTTTTGATTCGTGTGGGATTGCGTTGTCACAATACTTAACAATCGAGATCGGACCAGAAACTAAACAATGGCAAATCCAGCATCAATTAGGAAGTGAGATTCCTTCAGATGAAAAGAATTTACTGATTCAAACGGCGCTCGATTTGGCTCCTAATCTAACACCGCATCACCTGACGATGACTTCTGATATCCCAATCGCTCGTGGGTTAGGTAGTAGTTCATCGGTGGTAGTTGCCGGCATGGAATTGGCTAATCGCTTAGGAAATCTGGGAATGACACCACAACAAAAAGTGACTTATGCAACGAAAATTGAAGGACATCCTGACAACGTTGCCCCTGCAATTTGCGGTGATTTTGTGGTAGCTAGCTACAATAATAATGAAGTGAATTTTGTCAAGCATACATTTCCTGATTGCGATGTGATTGCCTTTATCCCGGATCATGAACTACTGACTTCAGAGAGCCGCGCGGTTTTACCGAAAGAATTATCCTATCGCGATGCGGTCAAAGCCAGTTCGATTGGCAATGTCATGATCGCTGCTGTTTTAAATGGAAACTTACCATTAGCTGGCAAAATGATGGAAAAAGACATTTTGCATGAAAGTCATCGCCAGCATCTGGTCCCACATTTGAAAAAAATTCGCGAAATCTGCAAAGCTTATGGTGGTTACGGCAGTTTCTTAAGCGGTGCCGGCCCGACGGTTTTAGTTTTAACTCCGCCAGAAAATACGGAGAAAATAGTTGCGGTTCTGCAGAAACTTGATCAGAATGCACTGATTGATGTCCTTTCAGTTGAAAAAGAAGGCGTCCAAATATTTTAATTGCAGTGAAGAGAAGAGTAAAATTCATCAGACTCAACAGAAAGCTTCGGTAGCTGAAAAGAAGCAGCAGTGATGAATTTGAAGATGGCCTCAGAGCAATTGTCAGTTCGGCACGGGAATGCCCGTTACAGCAGTTCGTAGCAATACGACAAAAGTTCAGTCTTGCAAGAGGCTGATAAACTAAGGTGGTACCACGGCACTCCCGTCCTTTCAGATCTGAAAAGACGGAGTGCCGTTTTTTTACTGATTTTTTACTGAGCCAATTGAAACATCCATGCAAGAGAAAAAAAGATGAATAGCAACCGTAAAAATTTATTAGGAGGAATGGTTATGGAATTTGAAACAAAATGTTTACATGCTGGTTATCAGCCGGAAAATGGCGGGCCACGGGTCTTACCGATTGTTCAAAGTACAACTTATGCCTATGAATCAACAGAAGAAATTGGAAAATTATTTGATTTGGAAGCGGCAGGCTATTTTTATACGCGCTTAGCTAATCCGACAACTAGTGCGGTTGAAGAGAAGTTAGCAGCGTTAGAAGGCGGCGTAGGAGCATTATGTACTTCGTCTGGACAAGCGGCAACTTTTTATGCGGTATTGAATATTTTAGAGGCCGGTGATCATTTGATTTCTTCCAGTTATATCTATGGGGGAACGTATAATCTATTTGCCCATACCTTTAGAAAGATGGGGATTGAAGTAACATTTGTTGATCAAGATGCTTCAAAAGAAGAATTATTAAAAGCCGCAAAACCAAACACCAAAGCAATTTTTGGCGAGACAATCGCCAACCCAGCGGTAAAAGTATTAGATCAAGAAAAATTTGCAGCAGTTGCCAAAGAGTTAGCCATCCCATTCATTATTGACAATACCTTTGCGACACCGTATTTTTGTCGACCAATTGAATTTGGCGCAGATATTGTAATCCATAGTACGACGAAGTATTTAGATGGTCACGCGGTTCAGACCGGTGGAGTGATCGTTGATGGAGGAACCTTTAATTGGAACAATGGGAAATTCCCGCAACTTTCTGAGCCAGACGAAACGTATCATGGAATTGTCTACACTGAAAAATTTGGTCAAGCCGCTTATATCACCAAAGCGCGGGTACAATTGATGCGTGATCTTGGCGCTACGCCTTCGCCACAAAATTCCTTCTTACTAAATCTAGGAATCGAAACGCTAGCTGTTCGGATGGATCGTCATTACCAAAATGCAGAAACGGTTGCTAAATTTTTAGCAGAGCAAAAAGCCATCGCTAAAATTTATTATCCCGGACTGGAATCAGACGAAGATTACGCGTTGGCACAAAAATATGTACCGAATGGACTGTGTGGCGTCATTTCATTTGATTTTGCTGAAGGAAAAGAGACTGCGGCAAAATGGTTAGATGCGCTGGATTTGGTCTCACTGGAGGTTCACGTAGCCGATATTCGTACTTGTGCGTTGCATCCGGCAACCTCGACACATCGTCAATTAACGGATGATGAATTACAACAAGCAGGGATTTCACCAGGTCTGGTTCGCTTATCTTGCGGAATTGAAAACGTTAGCGATATTCTCGCTGACTTGCAGCAAGCCTTTGATAAATTGGAGGGGTAGTCTATGCCGATTCGCTTAGAGCCTGATTTTCCGGCAAAGTCTGTTTTAGAGGCTGAAGATATTTTTGCGATTGATAATTCTCGGGCCGAGCAGCAAGACATTCGACCATTGAAATTGTTAATTCTAAACTTGATGCCCGATAAAATCGCCACGGAGATTCACTTATTACGATTGATCAGTCAAAGTCCATTGCAAATTGATGTCGACTTTCTCAAAGTTGCCAGTCATCAGGCTAAGCATACGAGTAAGAACCATTTAGATAAATTTTATTTAGAATTTTCACAAATCAAAGATACGTACTATGATGGATTAATCATCACGGGGGCTCCAATCGAACAAATGGCCTTTGAGCAAGTCGATTATTGGCCGGAATTAGTTGAAATAATGGAGTGGAGCCAGTTAGCTGTGAGTTCGGTTGTACACATCTGTTGGGGTGCTCAGGCCGGTTTATATTATCATTTTGGAATCGAGAAGGTTCCTTTTGAGGAAAAATTATTTGGAATCTATAAACAAGACCTCCAACATGATTTTCGGTTGTTTCGCGGATTTGATGATCGGTTTTGGATGCCACAATCACGCTACACAGGAATCAATGAAGAACAAGTGGATCAGAAAAAGCTACAAGTCATTGCCAAGGATGAAGAAAATCGGTCAAGTATTTTAATCTCTGAAGATGAACACGATATTTTTCTGCTGGGGCATTTTGAATATGCCACGGATACTTTGGAAAAGGAATATTTGCGAGATCGTGAACGCGGGTTAGCGACGGCTCAGCCGGAAAATTATTATGAAGAGGGAAAGATTTATAATTATTGGCGAGCACAAGCACATTTGTTCTATCATAATTGGTTAAATGACGTGTATCAAATAACTCCGTATCGTTTAGAAATGATCCCTCAATTACAAAAAGCAAGAAAGCTGAGATCGACTTGATCTCAGCTTTCTTCTTCCATAAAGTAGTAACTGTGGTCTTCTAAATCTAAAGCACTCATAATCATTGCTGCCGTTTCTTCAATCGAAAGGGTGGCAACATTGATGATTTCGCAGCCTAGTTTGTGGTAAAGATCGTTGGCAAATTTCAGCTCTGCTTGAATTTTTTCACGATCGGAATAAGCTGTTTCGGGATTTAGACCATAGGCCCGCATCCGTTCTTTGCGGATGCCAATCAATACTTCTGGATCATTGGTCAAGCCGACGATTTTTTTCGGATCGATTTCAAATAATTGTTTCGGAATATGGGCTTGTGGAATCAGCGGTAAATTAGCGACTTTCAAATTTTTATTAGCTAAATACAGACTTAAGGGAGTCTTAGAAGTTCTGGAGACGCCTAGTAAGACAACATCCGCTTCTAAAAAGCCACGGGGGTCTTTCCCATCATCGTATTTTACGGCAAATTCCATTGCTTTGATTCGTTTGAAATAATTCTCATTTAAATGATGGAGTGCCCCGCGTTCGCCGGTTGGCTCAAGATGTGCACGTCGGCCAATTTCACTAACGACCGGATTTAACAAGTCCATCGTGAAAAGATCCTCGTTGTCAGAAAAATCTTTTGCGAGTTTAGCTAGATGCGGATCGATCAAGGTATAAATGATCATGCCGTTTTCAGCCTTGGCATCATTTAAGGCTTTCATTAATAATTCTTCCGTATGTATAAAGGTCCGACGGAAGAGACAAAATTCCACAGTGGGATATTGGGCCATTGAGGCTTGTGCTAACTTGGAAGCTGTTTCTCCAGCAGAATCAGAGATGATAAAAATCGTAACTAGCTCATTTTGTTTTTCGCTATCCATAAAAATCTCCCTTGCAATTAGTGATAATTTATTATACCATACTGTTTATTCGGAATCATTACACTTTGAAAAGAGGGATCTGATGACACAGCCGACTTTATTAGCCAAAGCCTTGTCAAAAGTAAAAGAAAATGGCTTTAAGTATACGAAGAAACGTGAAACGCTATTGGATTATTTAATTAAAAGCAATCGCTATGTCTCTGCGCGAGAAGTTTACAATTATTTAAATGAGCAATTTCCAGGACTGAGTTATGATACTGTCTATCGTAATCTTAGAGAATTTTGTGAGATTGGTTTGATCGAAGATACTGAACTGCAAGGGGAAATGAAATTCCGCTTTAGCTGTAGCGAAAATTTTGAACATCATCATCATTTTATTTGTACAGTCTGCGGAATGACCAAAGAAATTCATATGTGTCCGATGGATTTCTTTAAAGAGCAGTTAGAAGGCTGCGAGATTGAAGGTCATCGTTTTGAGCTGTATGGTCGTTGTGAAAAATGTCAAAATTTGGATGAATAATTAATAATTAAAATTCTTCAGTGCCTTGACTCAAAATACCCCATTAGATATAATGACTTATGGACGGTCTTGTTGATTGGAAGTACATTTCAATAACAAAAACGGTTACATTTAAAGCCCGGAGGGAGGGAATTTATATGTCAAAAACAGTGGTTCGTAAAAATGAATCTCTTGACGATGCTCTTCGTCGCTTCAAACGTTCCGTTTCAAAAGCAGGGACTCTACAAGAATCTCGCAAACGTGAATTTTATGAAAAGCCAAGCGTGAAACGTAAGAAAAAATCAGAAGCAGCTAGAAAACGTAAGAAATTCTAGTCTGTGAACGGAGTGATTCTATTGTCACTACTTACTACCTTGAACGAAGACATGAAGCAAGCGATGCGAGCAAAAGATAAAGAGACTTTGCAAGTGATCCGGATGCTGAAAGCTTCGATTCAAAATGAGCAAATCAAAAAAGGTCAGGATTTAAATGACGAAGAAGAGTTGACCGTTTTATCTCGTGAGATGAAACAGCGTCGAGATTCTTTGACGGAATTTGAAAAAGCTGATCGTGCCGATTTGGCTGAAAAAGTCAAAAAGGAAATCGTAATTGTTGAAAAATACTTGCCGGCTCAACTTTCCGAAGAAGAGATCCGCGCAATCGTTACAGAGGCAATTGCGACTACAGGAGCGACTTCACCGAAGGAATTTGGTAAAGTGATGGGTGCTGTGATGCCGAAAGTCAAAGGCAAAGCCGATGGCAATCAGGTCAATGCAATCGTCAAAGAACTTCTGAACAATTAAGCAATAACGAAAGCTGAGAGAAATTTCTCTCAGCTTTTTTGTTCATTCTGGTAACTGTTGTCAACGATCTGACAGAACAACTAAAAGTAGTGGTATGGCTAGTAAAATGTACATAAAAAACTTAACCGATCGTTTGCAAGCTACAGATAAAAAAACGAAATTGATAATCTTTTCTAGGAAGTTTAGACAATTTTTCTTTTAATTATTGTGTGGTATTATAAAGTGGAATGATTAACGAAGGGATGAGTGCTTGTTGAACAGCAACGATTTTGAGTCGTTAGAAATAAAGCTTGATGCCAAAGATGACATCAGTATGCTTTTAGGAACCCATGATAAACATGTTAAATTTTTAGAGGATAATACAGAAACGACCATTAATACCCGCGGTGAGACGATTCAGATCATCGGACCTAAAGAGGAAGTAAAATTGGTCGCTGATGTGTTACGAACGCTACAAGTCTTGATCGATCGCGGCATCAAGGTAGCAACACCGGATGTTATGACGGCTTTACGTTTAGGTCGTGAGAATCATTTAGATGAGTTTGTCATGATGTATGAGGAAGAATTATTAAAGGATCGTAACGGAACCCTGATTCGACCTAAAAATATTGGACAGAGCCGCTACATCACAGCCATTCGTAAATCGGATGTCGTTTTTGGGGTGGGGCCAGCCGGTACGGGGAAAACTTACTTAGCGATCGTAATGGCGATTGCGGCCTTAAAAAAGGGAGAAGTGCAACGGATTATTTTGACGCGTCCAGCAGTCGAAGCGGGGGAAAGTTTAGGCTTTTTACCAGGGGATTTAAAGGAAAAAGTGGATCCTTATTTGCGCCCAATGTATGATGCCTTGCATCAAATTTTTGGAATGGAACATACGAACCGTTTATTAGAGCGGGGTGTCATTGAAATTGCACCGTTGGCTTATATGCGTGGTCGGACATTAGATGATGCTTTTGTCATTTTAGATGAGGCACAAAACACGACGATTTCGCAAATGAAGATGTTTTTGACGCGTCTTGGGTTTAACTCTAAGATGATCGTTAATGGTGATACTTCGCAAGTGGATTTGCCAAAAGGACAAGTCAGCGGCTTGATTCATGCAGAACGGACCTTAAATGGGATTAAAAAAATCCGTTTTGTGAATTTTGAAGCGGGCGACGTCGTAAGACACCCGGTTGTAGCCGAAATCATTGAGGCATACGAGCAGGAGAACCTACGGCATCAATAAAAGGAGTCAGGAGGGAATTGGATGTTAAATCGCCCGATCAATAATTTGCTGAAGAAATTAGGTTCAAAATTTATACCAATTATTCTGGGGATTTTTTCCATTATCTTAGTTTTGACGATGCTGACTAGTGTGGTACAAAAAAGTGTGGATTATAAAGAAGGCCAAGTAGCCACTGAGAGTATTCGGGCCAATAAAACCATTGAAAATAAAGCTGAGACGAATCAAAAGCGTCAGCTTGCGTCAGAAGCTGTAACCCCGGAATATACTTATCAGGCCGATTTGGCTAAGTCACAGCATGATCGAATCAGTCAATTGGTTACGATCATTCAAAAGGCGAATAATGATTTAGATAAAAATTATCAAACGAAAGTTTCCCAAGCCAAGGACGGAGAAAAAATCCCGCAGCCAACGGCCGATGAACGAGTAGCGGCTGTTAAAAAGAATTTTGAAGGTTTAGATCCAGATACGGTCAGTTTCTATCAACAGCTACCGGAAGATTTTTATCAAACGGTCGTCCAGTTGAGTGCCGCTGACTTAACGAAAGTTGGGACGGAAAGCTTAAAATTATTGGATGAACAGATGGCGAAACGGATTCGTCAAAGTGATTTGGCGGAGTACAAGCAGCAAGCGCTTGATAAAATCCAAAGTTTAGGTTTATCTGAAGAGTCTAATCAAGCGATGCGCTATTTGTTAGAGGAAGGAATCGTTATCAACGATTCTCTTAATCAAAAAAGAACGGATGAATTAAAGGAACAGGCAAGTGATTCGGTTCAACCGGTGATGATCTATCAAGGTGAAGTGATTGTCCGCGAAGGTAGTCAAATTGATGCCAATGCTATTAATAAATTGAAATTGCTTGGGTTGACTAGCTCAAGTACCTCGATTTTTCCATTGATTGCAATGATTTTAGCGGTACTTTTGCAATGCGTCCTTTTAAGGGCTTATAGTCGGCAATTTAACGTTGAGTTTCAACGAGTTCGCTTTATTTTATTTTATAGTGCAACAATGGTTGTTGGAGTGACCATCATGAAAATCCTCCAAACCTTTCAGGGGAGTACTTCGAATAATTTAGCGCTGTTTTTCCCGGCCGCTTTTATCCCATTGATTTTGACCGTCTTTGTCAATCGACGGGCCGGAGCTTTGGCGGCGGTTTTTCAAACCGTTTTTGCTTTGTTTATTTATTATAATGCCATCGGGACCAACCTACTGCCAGTGATTCTAATGACGTATCTTTTTTCAGGAATATTAGCGATTATGGTGAAACAGCAACGCTTGTCTGATCAGGTAAAACAAGCGTTACTGTGGATCGTAGCCTTTCCGCTTATTTGGTCGCTTATTCTAAGTATCTATCAAGGAATGTCGTTTGCAGACTCACAAACTTGGGGCTTATTGTTAGGTGCTTTTGCGGCTAGTATCTTGTCTTTTATCATGGGGACGGGGTTACAGCCGTATATTGAAATTTTAGTAACGGATAGTAGTGTGATTACGTTAAATGAGTTGAGTAATCCCAATCATCCATTATTGAAGCAATTATTAGAAGAGGCGCCTGGGACTTATCATCATTCAATGATGGTGGCCAATCTAAGTGCGAATGCCGTAGCAGAAATCGGCGGACGCTCACTGTTGACCCGAGTGGCTTGTTACTATCACGATATCGGAAAGATTCGCCATGCGAATTTCTTTGTTGAGAATCTACCGACCGGGGCGGAAAATCCCCATAACTTCCTCTTACCGGAAGACAGCAAACAGATTATTTTTGGTCATGTGATTGAAGGCGCGAAGATTTTGAAGGAATACAAGATGCCGCAAATGGTCATCGATATTTGTTACCAACATCACGGCACGACGTTGATGAAGTTTTTCTACATTAAAGCAAAAGAACGTAATCCTGAAACAACTGAAGCAGAATTCCGTTACCCCGGACCTAAACCGCAAACGCGCGAAGCGGGTGTGGTAAACATCGCAGATAGTTGTGAAGCAGCAGTGCGGGCGATGGATCACCCTTCAATCGATAAAATCACTGATTTTGTTCACCATCTAATTGAAGAACGAATCAGCGATGGTCAACTAGATGATTCCGGCTTGACCTTAAAAGAAATTCGAATTGTTGAAAAATCTTTGATTAGTGGTTTAAGCTCCACCTTCCATTCCCGGATCAAATATCCGCGAATGCAATCCGAAGCGGAAAAGATGAAAGAAGAACAAGAGAAAAAAGGGGAAGAGTAATGGATATTACGTTTATCGATGAAACTGAGCGAGTTTCTGAAGAAAAAATTCAAGAAATTGATGATGTACTGCAATTTGCGGCAGATTATTTAAAATTACCGCAAGATACGGAAATGTCAGTTACTTTTATGGACAATGCAGCGATTCAAGTCATTAATCGTGATTATCGTGGTAAAGACGCACCGACTGATGTGATCAGTTTTGCCTTAGAGGAAGAGGGCGAAGATGAAGTTCCGATTATCATGGATGAGGAAGATCCTATGCCGCGTAATTTAGGCGATATCATGATTTCGACGGAACGTGCACAAGAGCAGGCCGAAGAATACGGACATAGTTTTGATCGAGAATTAGGTTTTTTAGCTATCCATGGTTTTTTACACATTAATGGCTATGATCATATGACACCTGAAGATGAAAAAGAGATGTTTGGCCTACAGAAAGAGATATTAGATGCCTATGGACTCAAAAGATAAAACGGAGAAAAATAAACATTTTATTGCATCCTTAGAGTTTGCGCTTCAAGGTATTCGTACAGTCTTTCAAGAGGAGCGCAATATGCGAGCCCACGTAGCGTTTGGTCTAATGGCGATCCTAGTAGCCTTCTTATTAGGCGTCTCTGTGTTAGAATGGCTGTGGATCTTTTTGGCGGTCTTTCTTGTTTGGATCGTCGAGATCATCAACACGGTATTTGAAAATGTCGTTGATATGGTAACGGATTACCATTTTCATCCAATTGGAAAAAAAATCAAGGATATGGCGGCCGGCGCTGTCTTATTAACGGCGGCTTTTGCCATCATCGTAGGTGTGATTATCTTTTTACCAAAAATTATCGAGCTCTTTTTTTAATCAGAGCAGCGCAAGCAAATGAAGGGAATTTTTAAATGACAGAACATAAATCAGGCTTTGTAGCCATCGTAGGTCGTCCTAATGTTGGGAAATCTACCTTGTTAAATCGGATTGTCGGACAAAAAATCGCCATTATGAGTGATAAGGCTCAAACGACGAGAAATAAAATTCAAGGTGTTTACACAATACCAGAGGCCCAAATTGTTTTTATTGATACGCCGGGGATCCATAAACCGAAGCATCGCTTAGGGGACTATATGGTAGAAATGGCTTATAGTGCCTTAAGAGAAGTTGATGCCATTTTATTCATGGTCAGTGCGGATCAAAAGCGTGGCCGCGGTGATGATTTTATCTTAGAGCGGTTAAGCAAACAAGCAGTGCCCGTCTATTTGGTAATCAATAAGATCGATACGATCCACCCAGATGAACTGTTAGCGATCATTGACGATTATCGTTCAATTATGGATTTCAAAGAGATTATTCCAATTTCAGCAACCGAAGGAAATAATGTCGAACATCTGTTGGACGTTTTAGTCGATCAAATGGATGAAGGACCGCAGTATTTCCCAGATGATCAAATTACCGATCATCCAGAATACTTTATCGTCTCAGAATTAATTCGGGAAAAAGTTTTGAGTCTGACGCGGGATGAAGTTCCTCATTCGGTAGCAGTGGTGACCGAATCAATGAAGCGAGATGAAAATGATAAAGTTCATATCCAAGCAACGATCATTGTGGAACGGACCAGTCAAAAAGGTATTATCATTGGCAAGGGCGGTAAGATGTTGAAGAATATCGGCACCCAGGCCCGTAAAGATATCGAAACACTTTTAGCAGATAAAGTTTATTTAGAACTTTGGGTCAAAGTGCAAAAGGATTGGCGTGACAAACAAACATATTTACAAGACTATGGTTATCGTAAAGACGATTATTAAAAAAAGGTGTACTAACACCGGTCTATTTTTGGAAAGGGTGTGGCAATCGTCCATAACCCTTTTTCTTATCGAAGAGAGGTGGGGATGTAATGGCACAAGTTGGTGAGACTAAAGGAATTATTCTATTCAGTCGTGACTATAAGGAAAAGGATAAGTTGATCAAAATCTTTACGGAATCAGCTGGAAAGGTCATGTTTTTTGCAAAGGGTCTGCACCGGCCAAATAATCCTTTACAGACAGCCGTTCAACCTTTCACCGAAGCGGTATTTATTGGGAATTTAAAAACCGACGGCCTGTCTTTTTTAAACAGTGCTAAGGAGATCCACCCGTTGCGGAAGCTTCAGGAAGATATTTTTTTAAATGCTTATGGTTCTTATATTTTAGGCTTAGCGGATGCAGCGATTGAAGATCACGTATATGATCCAGCTTTGTATACTTTTACCCGAGAAGCATTGGAGCAGATGGATAAGGGAGCCGATGGTGAGACGATCATGAATATTTTTGAAGTTCAAGTGATGCAGCGTTTCGGTGTTTCATTAAATTGGCAAGCTTGTGGGGTTTGTGGAAAGAAAACCGGTGCTTTTGATTTTTCTTCGAAGTATAATGGGATTATTTGCCAAGAACATTGGCAGGTCGATCAACACCGTTATCATGCAGATCCGCGGGCGATTTATTTTATTCGCCTATTCAACAGCGTGACCTACGAGAATATCAATACTATCAATCTGAAACCTGAAACAAAAAAGACGATCCGACAAACACTGGATCAACTTTACGAAGAATACATTGGCTTACATTTAAAGAGCAAAAAGTTCATTGATCAAATGAGCGAGTGGCAAGATGTCTTAAAACCAAAAGATGAAAAATAGTTTGCCGTATCGATTTGATACGGCAGACTATTTTTTTATTTGTTTGCAGAGAAATAACCAGACTAAACTGCCGGAAAAAGCTAGGAAAAGATAAAGGAAAACCATTTGACCGTTTAGCGTATTTTGGTAAATAATTGCCGAGGCAAATGTCCCAAGGATCCAAAAGTAAAAGAAATAAAAGAGTGTTCGTATTTTATCAGATAAGCCTGTTTTTTCTTCAATGAAATAGGAGCATAGCAAGAATACTAAAACAATGACGATGTTGAACATTGTTTTGACCGACCAGCCATTTGTGGATAGGTCGCGTATCCAGTCAAATAGAAGTGATCCGACAAAGACAATCAAAATAAGTAAACCAGTACCGATTTTTTTAAGTTTAGGATTTCTTTGTGTCATTGCAAAACTCCTCCAATCTTTTCAACTGATGTGTGGGGTATGAGTTAAAGTATAGCAGAAAACAGAAGTTTTTTTGAAAAACGCTCAAGAATCTCATAGAGCGATGCCTTTTTTATTTTGATGTTTTATCGAAAAGTGAGTTCTTTCACAGATTACCATTGCTAATTTATGGCAAAACGATTAATATTGTTAGAAAACACTAAGGGTTTGTTGGAGGAATTAAACGTTTTTTTGCGAATTTAGAAAAGTAATTGAAATATCGACTTTATTTTTCTATAAAGAAAATTAAATACATAAAAATGAATTAGGAGTGATAAGTGTGGAAACGTTATGGGATGTACTAAAGCCGGAAGAACAGATCGAATTAAAGTTAAGAAAGTTGTATACGCAGCATCATTTTCAGGCTTATCACTTAAATAATTTTGAAGAATATGGAAGCGATCAGCAGAACTATAATTTTTTACGGAATTCATCGATTATCACTTTTACGGGAAATGATGGTCGAACAATGGCGCTAAAGCCTGATGTAACACTATCGATCGCCAAGAATACACCAGCTGGTGAAGCTCGGAAGGTCTATTACGTCGAAGATGTTTATCGCCATGATCGTCAGGCGGGAGAATACCAAAAAATCTATCAAATCGGTTTGGAGATCATTGATGAAATTACTTGGGAGGATCAGTTAGAAGTTTTGAAGCTAGCTTGGGAGAGTTTGGCTCAAGTCGGCGAAGGGACGCTAGATCTTTCTCATATGGGGATTTTAAATGGGATCTGTGATCGTTTTCCAGAAGAGGATCATCCTAAAGTTTTGAATTGTCTGCGAGATAAAAGTTCTCATGGGATGGACGAGCTGACGGCTAAAGCCGGTTTATCGCAAGCAGAATCAGAAAATTTGGCCAAGTTGGTGCGGATGTCTGGTGACTTTGAGACCAAGTATCAGCGGGCAAAGGTCTTATTAGCCGCTTATCCTAAAGCGCAAGCTGGCTTGGAAGAATTAAAACAGCTCTATCAAGCTCTGCAAAAAGAGCAACTGTCGGATAAAATTCGCTTGCGTTTGGATTTTTCGATCATCAACGATGCAGATTACTACAGCGGTTTATTGTTTCAAGGATTTATTAAAGAAGCGCGGGAAACGATTTTATATGGTGGTCGTTATGATCGTTTAATGAGCCGGCAAGGAAAAAATCAAGGGGCCATTGGGTTTGGGATGAAATTAAACCATGTTGGTCAAAAGTTGCCTACTGATCGGCAAAATACTGAATATCTGAACATCGCTTTGCCAAAGGGGCGGATGGGAGACGCGGTGTATGATTTATTTACGAAGGCTGGAGTCGCGACTGAGGGAATCTTTGAAAAGAATCGTAAATTGATTTTTTGCGATGAGGAAAACAAATTACGCTTTTTCCTAGTAAAACCTAGTGATGTTGCAATCTATGTCGAACATGGTGCAGCCGATATTGGAGTGGTGGGAAAAGATATTTTGTTGGAAAGTAAAGCCGAAGTGATTGAGTTTCTTGATTTACATATGGGAGCTTGCCGTCTGGCAGTAGCCGCCCATAATGATTTTGTGGAAGATTTTTCTCGTCCGTTGCGGGTTTCAACAAAATACCCACAGATCACACGAGAATTTTATGAAAGTCTCGGCCGTTCCGTCGAATTGATCCATTTACACGGCTCGATCGAGTTAGCCCCGTTGTTAGGTTTATCAGATGTGATCGTTGATATCGTGGAAACCGGCACAACTTTAAAAGAAAATGAATTGCGAGTGATCCAAGAGATTGCACCGTCTTCAGCGCGCTTGATTATTAACCATGCAACCTGGCGCTTTAAACAAGAACGGATTCAAAAAGTAATTGAGAAGGTGAGGAAGCAGCTATGAGAGTGTACTCGACTCAAAAAGATTCATTAAGCGATATTTTAGCCCGAAAATATTCTGAAACAGCCGATGTTTCTGCTGTTGTCAAAAAAATTATTAGCCGCGTCCAAAGTGACGGGGACCAAGCACTTTATCAATTAATCAAAGAGATCGATCATGTTGAACTAGCTTCGTTAGCAGTTAGTCAGTCTGAGATTGCGCAAGCTTTGAAGGCAGTCTCACCAGAATTATTACAAGTGATGGAGCAGGCCAAAGAAAATATTTTATCTTTCCATAAAAAACAAGTGCGGCAAGGCTTTATTTCGACCGAACCAAACGGTGTTGTGATGGGACAGCGTATCCTACCTTTAGCTTGTGTCGGGGTGTATGTCCCCGGTGGAACCGCGGCTTACCCTAGTACGGTTTTAATGGATGTGTTGCCCGCCAAAATCGCTGGAGTCAAAAAAATTGTGATGATCACACCTACAGATAAAAAAGGCAACGTCCCAGCAGCAATTTTAGCGGCTGCTTCGATTGCTGGAGTCGATGAAATCTATAAAGTTGGCGGCGCGCACGGCGTGGCAGCTCTCGCTTATGGCACAGAGACGATTCCTAAAGTCGATAAGATCGTTGGACCGGGCAACATTTATGTTGCGACGGCTAAAAAAATGGTTTATGGAGAAGTTGACATTGATATGATCGCTGGACCGAGTGACGTCTTGATTGTAGCAGATAAAAGTGCAAATCCCCGTTGGCTTGCGGCAGATTTATTAGCCCAAGCGGAGCACGACACCTTGGCACAGGCGATTCTAGTGACGACGGAAGAAGCACTGATTGAACAAGTACAGGCGGAACTAGCACAGCAATTAGCTGAATTACCGCGTAAGAAAATCGCTGAAGCAGCCATCGAAAGCACGGGGAAAATTATCTTAGTTGAAGATTTAACGGAAGCAATTTCGATCGCCAATCAAATCGCACCAGAGCATTTAGAATTGTCTGTAGCAGAGCCTTTTGCGTTGTTAGGAAAAGTCGAAAATGCCGGAAGTGTCTTTTTAGGGCATCATACACCTGAAGTTTTGGGGGATTATTTTGCGGGCCCTAATCACACCTTGCCAACTGAGGGGACTGCGCGCTTTTATTCACCATTATCTGTCGATGATTTTGTGAAAAAGAGCAGTTATCTTTACTATACGCAAGAGGCCATGAATGAAGTGGCGTCAGGAGTGGAATTATTTGCGGAGACCGAAGACTTGATGGGCCATGCTCGTTCAATGAAAGTACGTAGGGAGAGAAAAAAATGACATTTTTAAATCGAAAATATCAAGATTTGACTCCGTATACACCGGGTGAGCAAGCCGATGAAGGAGAATATATCAAACTGAATACTAATGAAAATCCTTATCCGCCAGCCGCCAGTGTCCAAGTAGCCGTTACCAAGGCGGCGCAAAAACTAAATCGTTATTCAGATATTGCAGTCGAAATCGTGGCGAAACCACTGGCTCAATATTTGGGTGTGAAGGAAGAGCAGCTTATTCTAGGTAATGGCAGTGATGAAGTGCTTTCATTTATCTTTCAAGGTTTTACGGAAAAAGGGATCGCTTTTCCCGATGTGACGTATGGTTTTTATAAAGTTTATAGCGGACTGTATCAAGTTGATTCAACTATTGTTCCGCTGAAAAATGATTTTTCACTTGATTTAAAGGATTACGATGAGTTGCCGGGCACAGTGATTTTTGCAAATCCCAATGCTCCAACGGGAATTTATCTGCCGCAAGCAGAAATTTGTGAATTTATCGAGCGTCACCCAGAACGTTTAGTCGTGGTGGATGAAGCCTACATTGATTTTAGCGGAGAATCAATGGTGCCTCTAATTAATCAGTATAAAAATTTATTAGTCGTAGGAACATTTTCAAAATCCCGTCAATTAGCAGGGGCTCGCTTAGGTTTTGCGGTAGGAAATGCGGAGTTGATTGCAGATCTGAATCGCCTACGTTTTAGTCTAAATCCATACAATGTCAATAGCTTGACTCAAGCAGCCGGTAGCGCTGTGCTGCAGGCTCAAGACTACGTCGATCAAAAAATTCAAGAGACGATCGAAATCAGAGAGTGGAGCAAACAAAAATTAATGCAGCTTGGTTTTGAACAAACGGATAGTCAGGGAAACTTTTTATTCGTAAAACACCCGAAACTAGCGGGTGAAACACTATTTGCAGCCTTAAGAGATCAGAAAATCTTAGTTCGTTGGTTCAATCAGCCCCGTACGAAAGATTATTTACGCATCACCGTGGGCACTCAGGAACAGATGGAACAATTATTACGCACACTAAAAATAATTCTTGCAGAGGTGAAGTCATGAGAAAAGCAGAAGTGATCCGCAATACATCCGAAACAAAGATTCAGCTAACATTATCAGTTGACGGCACAGGGAAGCAGACAATCAAAACGGGAGTTGGTTTTTTAGACCATATGTTGGAATTATTTGTCCGGCATGGACGTTTCGATCTTGAGCTAGTCTGTGAGGGGGATATTGCAGTTGATGCACACCATACGACTGAAGATGTCGCGATTGCGATTGGTCGGGCTTTTTCCGAGAGTCTCGGTGAGCGCCGAGGGATTACGCGTTATGGCAGCTTCTTATTACCGATGGATGAAGCCTTGGTCATGACTGCCATTGACATCAGTGGACGCGGCATGGCGGTGGTTGAATTGGATATTCCGAGTGAAAAAATTGGCACACAATTTGATACGGAATTAGTTGAGGAATTTTTTATTGCGTTTGCGCGTGAATTAGGTGCGACGATTCATCTCCATCAAATCGTCGGTAAAAATAGTCATCATATCGTGGAAGCTTGCTTCAAGGGCTTCGGACGCGCATTAGGTGAAGCGGTGGCAATCAATCAGTTAGCACCAGATGAGATTCCATCAACAAAAGGAACGATCAACTAAGAAGGAGGTCAACTATGCTCGCAATTATCGATTATGGCGTTGGGAACTTGTTTAGTTTGTCGCGTTCGTTGGAATATCTAGGCGTGGAATGTAAAGTTACCCGTTCATTAGATGAATTGAAATCAGCGGAACGGATTATTTTGCCAGGTGTTGGCGCATTTGGTGATGCCCGGAAAAAGTTGGAGGAACTATCTTTAGTCGAACCAATCCAAGCATTAGCGGCTTCTGGCAAACCCTTTTTAGGAATTTGTCTGGGCATGCAGCTTTTATTTGATAAGAGTGAAGAATTCGGTGAGCATCCTGGTTTAGGCTTGATTCCAGGGCGAATCGTCTCTATGCGTGAGACCTTTGATCAAGCAAAGATCGATTTAAAGGTTCCGCAAATCGGTTGGAATCAACTAGATGTCCAAAATCAGGAAAGTCCGTTAGTAAAGTCATTGGGGAAAAATGATTTTGTTTATTATGTCCACAGCTATTATGCGACGGATTGCCAGGAGTATCTGGTTGCTGACAGTGAATATGGGATCTCGATTCCAGGAATCGTGCAAAATAAAAATGTATTTGGAACCCAATTTCACCCAGAAAAAAGTGGAGCTGTCGGTTTGAAGATCTTAAAAGCATTCACGGAGGTGCCGCTATGAAGATTTTTCCAGCAATTGATCTTTTAGATCAAAAAGTTGTCCGACTGTATCAAGGGGACTATCAGCAAAAAGAAGTTTTTGGTGATGATCCAGTGGCCTTTGCCCAGTCGTTTGAAAAGGCTGGCGCCCAGTATTTGCATCTCGTTGATTTAGATGGTGCCAAGGCAGGCAAGCTGCATTATTTTGAAACAGCCAAAAAAATTGTTGAGAACACCAATCTGTTTGTTGAAGTCGGCGGCGGGATCCGTGATGAAGAAACGATCGAGCACTGCTTATCGGCAGGGGTGGATCGGGTCATTCTAGGTACGATCGCTCAAAAAGATCCCAAATTCACCCAAGCGATGCTGAAAAAATATGGCAGTAAAATCGCGATTGGTGTCGATGCCAAGGATGAAAAAGTCGCCGTCGAAGGTTGGCTAGAAAAAACCGAAACGGATGCCTTTGAGTTCTGCCAGCAACTAGTTGCGTGGGGCGCTGAAACGATCATCTTTACCGAAATTTCTCGCGATGGGACGGGTGAAGGGATCAACCTGCCGCTATATGAAAAACTCAATCAGTTAAAGATTGAGATCGTCGCTTCTGGCGGTGTCGCCTCTTTAGAGGATATCGAAGGATTGAAGCAGCTGGGTGTTTCCAGCGCGATCGTCGGCAAGTCATTGTACAATGGCAGTTTGAAACTGGAAGATGTTCTAGCTGCAGGCAAGGAGGAGGACCAATGATCGCAAAACGAATTGTTCCCTGCTTAGATGTTCGCGATGGACGTGTAGTTAAGGGAGTTAATTTTGCTGGGCTGCAAGATGTCAATGATCCAGTGACTTTAGCCCGTTTTTACAACGAGCAAGGAGCAGATGAATTAGTTTTTTATGACATCACGGCTTCAGCAGAAGAACGCGGCTTGTTTACGGATATTTTGAAGGGTGTCGCTTCAGAAGTCTTTATTCCTTTGACAGTCGGTGGCGGAATCAATGAAGTTTCTGACTTTGAACGGGTCTTGAATTGCGGTGCGGATAAAGTTAGTGTCAATTCAGGTGCCATCAGACGCCCACAGTTGATCGAAGAAGGGGCGAAACGTTACGGCAGCCAGTGTGTTGTTTTGTCCGTGGACATCCGCCGGGTCGGTGATCAGTGGCATGTTTTTGCCAAGGGCGGCCGTGAAGACACCGGAATGGAAGCTTTAGAATGGATTCGCCAAGGCGAGCAGCTGGGTGCGGGTGAATTGGTCATCAATAGCATGGATACCGATGGCGTGAAACAGGGTTTTGATTTGGAACTGCTAAAAGCAGTCAGCGAAATCACCACTCTGCCGATCGTGGCCTCTGGCGGTGCCGGAAAAGGTGAAGACTTCATTGATTTATTTCAATTACCGAAAATCGAAGCGGGCTTAGCTGCATCGATTTTCCATTACGGGGAAGTAAAGATTCCAGAGCTAAAAAAACAATTGATGACGGCAGATATCCCTGTCCGGATTGTTTAGGTGATTAAGTCGACTAATTTCTTATGTTTTAGCGTAATAAGAAAATGGTATCCGGCATGAAAAATGATTACATTAATATGAATCAGGAGGGAACAACATGACTGAACTAAAATTTGACAAACAAGGCTTGATCCCTGTGATTGTGCAGGATGTCGAGACCGATGAAGTCTTGACGTTGGCTTATATGAATCAAGAAAGTTATGAATTGACATTGAAGGATCAATTGATGACCTTCTATTCACGCAGTCGTAAGGAATTATGGCGTAAAGGTGAAACTAGTGGCAATTATCAGCATCTTGTTTCCTTAAAACTAGACTGTGATCAGGATGCTTTAGTAGCAAAGGTCAGAAAAGATGGACCAGCTTGCCATACAGGAACTGAAAGTTGCTTCAATGAAATTTTGTATGGCAATGACCAGCAAGCAACAATCGATACGCTGTATGAGCTGGTTAAAGGTCGTAAAGAAATACCGCAGGAAGGTAGTTATACCAGCTACCTGTTTGAAAAAGGTATCGAAAAAATCTTGAAAAAAGTTGGGGAAGAATCAACGGAAGTCGTGATCGGTGCGATGAAGGAAGATCACGAAGAAACCGTTTTTGAAATTTCTGATTTGGTCTATCATGTTCTTGTATTGATGGTGGAAATGGGCATCGATTTGGCAGAAGTGCGTCAAGAATTAGCGAACCGCCACGTAGTCGATAAAAAAGTTAAACAAGAACCGATGCAATAAGGCTGCTAGCTCTACTTTTTGCTTTGGCAAGTTGAGTAGAGTGGTGGATATGATGAAAATCAAATTCATTTTTATAAAAAATGATTCCCTTGAAATGAATTAGGAGGTTCAGCGATGTTCTATTCGAATGCTCATACCCACAGTACGTGGTGTGATGGTAAAGCAACTTTGGAAGAGATGGCGCAAGCGGCCATCGATTTGGGTTTTACCGATTTAGGCTTTACCTGCCATTCCCCAGCACTTTTTGACCCAAGTTGTCCAGGTGTACAAAATGAAGTGGCTTATCAGGCCGCGTTACGTGAGCTAAAGAAAAAAATGACGGGCCAGTTAAATATCAGTTTGGGATTGGAATGGGATTATTATAGTGCGGGTCCGATTGATGGCTATGATTATACAGTGGGTTCAGTTCATTACTTTCCGCCACGGCAAGGGATTTTTCGGAGTGTCGATGAAAGTCCTGAAAGTCTGATGAAAACTTTGGATGAATGGTACCAAGGCGATAAACTGATGATGGTGCGCGATTTTTACGATACTGTGGTAAAGCATATCCAGCAGAATCATTCGAAGATCGTGGGTCATTTTGATCTGATTACAAAATTTAATGAAAAGAACCCTTGGTTGGATGAAGAGAGTTCTGAGTATCAAGCGATTGCTTTAAAAGCGCTGAACGATGTGATTGATATTATCCAAACCTATGATGGTATGGTTGAGATCAACACAGGCGCGATTTCTCGTAATTGGCGAACGACACCTTATCCGAATCCTTTCCTCTTGAAGCAGTTAAAGAAGCGAGACTGCCCGGTTATTATCACAAGCGACAGTCATGAGACGACCACCTTGACCTGCCATTTTCCTGAGACTGTCGAATTATTAAAAGCGATTGGCTTTACCGAGACGATGCAGTTGAAGGATGGTATTTTTCAAGCGATTCCTTTTGACTAGAACGTATCAAGAAATTTAGTTTCAGATGGCTACGATTCTACTAAAGGACACATCAGGTGATTGGTCCAATGTTCTGATCAAATATTTTGTATTATCCAGACTATGAGAAGCGTAGCTTACATAGCAGAAAGATTTGACAAAAGGGGTCTGGTGTCGCTATTATAGAAACAAGTTGAATAGGTGCGATGATCAAATTAAAAATTTGTGGAAAACACAGCGAGTCAGGGAGAGTGGGAGCCTGAAAGGGAAACAAATTTTGTTGGCGTTTGTGAGCACGTTTAGTTAAAGCTGCCAAGCATGTGCTTGGAAGTAGGGTGGAACCGCGTTGATACGTCCCTATGCCGATTATTCTTTTCGGCATGGGGACTTTTTTGCGAGTTCCACTTCCCGCTTTAGCGGGTTAGTGGAATCGTATGCAAAACGATGATAAGGACATTTTTCAAGTTTTTTTGAAAAATGTGTCCTTAATGCCAAGATAGCTGTCAGTCCAACTTTTCACAGTTTTGTATCAATTGAGAAATTTAATAGGATTTTTGTATTGAACATTGTGACAAGTCGTTTAGTTGGATGATATGTCGGCGATGATAAGTATAAATTTTTAAGTCGACTGTGAGTTCCGCTGGGAGAAGAGTTAGCCGCCCTACAAGTTAAAAGAAAAATAGACTTCAATAATTAAACAGGAGGAAACGAAATGAGCAAATTAACGGTGCAAGAAATGATTTTGACGTTACAAAAATTTTGGTCGGAAAATGGCTGTATGTTGATGCAAGCCTATGATACAGAAAAAGGAGCGGGAACCATGAGTCCCTATACTTTTTTACGGGCGATTGGACCAGAACCTTGGCGGGCAGCATATGTTGAACCATCCCGGCGTCCAGCTGATGGCCGTTACGGGGAAAATCCCAACCGTTTGTATCAACACCATCAATTCCAAGTGGTGATGAAACCGTCACCTAAAAATATTCAAGAATTATATTTAGAAAGTCTACGTTTATTGGGTGTTGATCCGTTAGAACATGACATCCGTTTTGTCGAAGATAACTGGGAAAACCCGTCGATGGGTTGTGCCGGTGTTGGTTGGGAAGTTTGGTTAGATGGTATGGAAATCACCCAATTTACCTATTTCCAACAAGTCGGTGGCTTGCAAGTCAATCCGGTGACCTCTGAATTGACCTATGGTTTGGAACGCTTAGCTTCATACATTCAAGAAGTCGACAGTGTTTATGACTTGGAATGGAGTGCTGGTGTTAAATACGGTGAAATCTTCAAGCAACCGGAATATGAGCATTCCAAATATTCCTTTGAAGAAAGTGACCAAGCAATGTTGTTAGATAATTTTGAAAAATTTGAAAAAGAAGCCAAACGTTGCATCGATGAAAATCTAGTCCACCCGGCCTACGATTATATTTTGAAATGCAGCCACACCTTTAACTTATTAGACGCTCGTGGAGCAGTTTCAGTTACCGAACGTGCCGGCTATTTAGCGCGAATTCGGAATATGGCGCGGGCAGTTGCGAAGATCTTCGTAGCGGAACGAGAAAAATTAGGCTTCCCATTATTGAATCAGGAGGGCAAATAAGATGGCGAAAAATTTATTATTAGAAATCGGATTAGAAGAAGTGCCAGCCCACGTGGTTTGGCCAAGTATCAAACAATTAGAAGAACGTGTTTCAAAATTTTTAGCAGAAAATAATTTAACTTTTGATTCAATCGAAACCTTTTCAACGCCACGGCGTTTAGCGATTCGGGTAACCAATCTTCCAGACCGTCAAGATGACGTGCAAGAAGAAGTCAAAGGGCCAGCAAAGAAAATTGCGCAAGATGCAGAAGGTAACTGGAGCAAAGCAGCCGAAGGATTTGTCCGTGGCCAAGGTTTGACTACGGATGCGATTACGTTTCGTGAATTAAATGGAGTGGAATATGTATACGTTACAAAATATATCCACGGTAAAGAAAGTAAAGAAGTCTTGACCGGACTTTTAGATGTTGTGAAAAGTATGAACTTTCCAACGATGATGCACTGGGGCGATACGATGTTTGAATATATTCGCCCAATTCATTGGATCGTAGCCTTGTTGAATGATGAAGTGATTCCATTTGAGCTATTGGATGTCCAAACTGGACGCACAACGGCTGGACATCGTTTCCTAGGAGATCAGATCGAGTTAGCAAATCCTAGCGAGTACGAAACAAAATTAGAAGAACAATTTGTGATTGCAGACGCTCATAAGCGACAACAAATGATTGTAGAACAAATCCAAGAAATTGCGGAAAAAAATAAATGGGTGATCGAGCTTGATCCTGATTTATTAGAAGAAGTGACCAATTTAGTGGAATACCCAACGGCTTTTGTCGGTGATTTTGAAGAACGTTTCCTATCAGTGCCGGAAGAAGTTTTGGTAACCTCTATGAAGGAACACCAACGCTACTTTGAAGTTCGGAACCAAGCAGGGATGTTATTGCCACACTTTATCTCTGTTCGCAATGGGAACAGTGTAAAATTGGACAATGTCATCAAAGGAAACCAGAAAGTCTTGGCAGCCCGGTTGGAGGATGCTGAATTTTTCTTTGAAGAAGACAAGAAATTATCGATTGAAGAATGCGTCGAAAAATTAAAAAATGTCACCTTCCATGAAAAAATCGGTAGCATGTATGAAAAAATGCAACGGGTCGGAGTCATCGGTCAAGTGATTGGCGAACGAATCGGCTTGTCCGCAGACGAATTAACTGACTTGAAACGCGCATCAGAAATTTATAAATTTGACTTAGTAACCAATATGGTTGGTGAATTTCCTGAATTACAAGGGATCATGGGTGAAAAATATGCCTTGTTAAAAGGAGAAAAGGCGGCTGTTGCCACAGCAATTCGTGAACATTACTTGCCAATCTCCTCAGAAGGAGATTTACCGAAAACAGATATTGGTGCCGTTTTAGCGATTGCTGATAAAATCGACAGCGTTTTAGGATTCTTTGCCGTCGATATGATTCCAAGTGGTTCAAATGACCCGTATGCCTTGCGTCGTCAAACTTACGGAATCGTCCGGATTGTTGAAGATAAAGGGTGGACTTTCCCATTCACTGATATGCAAGGAGCGATCGTGGATGCCATTAACACCGATGTGTTGGATTACGGCGTGCATTTCAATCGCGATCAAAAAGAATTGATCGAATTCTTCAAAGGCCGGATGCGTCAACGGTTGCAAATTCGAAATGTTCGTCATGACATTATCGATGCGGTCGTGGAATCCCACCAAGATGATCTCGCACAAATCTTCAAAACTGCGCAAATTTTTGATCAACATGTGACCGATGATCATTTCAAAGAAACAATGGAAGCTTTGACACGGGTGATTAACTTAACGAAGAAAATGGAAAAAGACACGATTACTTATAAAGTTGATCCAAAATTATTTGAAAATGATAGTGAAAAGGAACTCTATGCTGCGGTGAAAGAAGCAGAAGATGAATTTGCTAACCAAAGTATGGCGGAAAATTATCAAACCTTGACGAACTTGCGTCCCGTGATTGATCGTTACTTCAATGAAACGATGATCATGGTGGAAGATGAAAAAGTTCGCGATAATCGTCTGAATCAATTAGCGATTATTGCCCGGATGGCGAATGCTTTAGCAAGTATCGATAAGATCATTACGAAATAGTAAAAGTTAGATCGTCAAGCTGAATAAAGCAAAAAAGGTGTGACAAAAGTCTTGTCACACCTTTTTATTATAAGATCAATTTTAATAAGAGCGGGATATAAACGAGATAGAGTAAAACAGAATAGCCGAGTGAGGAAGCTGCAAATTGCTGATCGGCCTCGTAGGAACGTGCAAGAATCGGAACCGAATTTTGAACAGGCATTGCTGATTGTATGATGAAAACGGAGAGCATCAAAGGTGGCACGCTGATCCATTGTCCTAATCCCCAAACGATCAAAGGTGAAATCAGATAACGGCCAATCAGCACGCCAAGAATATCTTTGTTTAAGGTTAAATTTTTGATTCCGACATTGTAGACGATAATCCCAATCACGAACATCGATAGCGGTGTAGTTAAATTTGCGAGATAACTTAAAAAAGTCGCGACTGATTTTGGCACAGAAAAATTGACTAAAACGGCGACCAATCCTATTAAGAAGCCTAAGAGAGCTGGTGAAAAGATTTTCTTTAAGATTGGTACGATGTGGAAATTGATTGTGGCTTGTTCAATCTGCGGATTGTCGCGGGCGATGAAATAAATGCCTAATGTCCAAAAGATCGTCGTGTTGACAATGTAGTAAAGTAAAACATAGGGAACAGCACGTTCACCAAAAATCGCCAAATTGATCGGCAAGCCAATAAAAATCGTATTGGAACAAGTAAACATCGTAGAAAAAATGCCTTTCCGTTGGGAAGAAATTGAAAATAGTCGGCGATAAAGAAAACTGAAGCCAAAGGTGAGAAACATGGAAAGCAGAGGTATGATCATTCCGCTGACTAAATGCAGAAATTCCGCTCGGGAAAAGTTTTTCGTGATTGTGAGGAACATATTGCAAGGCAGCGCAATCTGCAAGACTAATTTGGAAAAGGCATCTCCAATTTGATTGGAGAACCATTGCTTATAGGTCAGCAAATAGCCAATAAACATTAAAACAAAAATGAAGAAAATATTGATATATGCAAAAATCATTTTTTCACCTCACGTTTACTATACAGAAAAAAACGAGCGGCATCAATTGGTGATGCCGCTCGTTTTTTCATTTTTATCTTGGTAATCGAGTAACCCAGTCAGGTTTTCAATCTGTTCTTCGATGCTGTCACCGACGGTTGTATCTTTAATCAGAACCCGCGTCAATTCTTTATCAATGACGCGTTTCAAGGAAGTGGCATCGACTTGTTTTAACAGTAGATTATCGATTGACTCAAAAGGATCATGGGTGACTAGCTGAAAACCATAAGAATTATTGAGTAATGAATAACCCGCAATTCCGGTGGTTTTCTGATAGGCCTTTGATAACCCGCCATCAATCACAAATAACATCCCTTCACCCTTAATCGGGGATTCACCATCCTGGACCTTAACCGGGGTATGGCCGTTGATGATCCGGGAGTTCGGAGAGTATAGGGCAAACTCTTCTAAGATCATCTGACAAGTCTCATGGGTATCGCGAAATTGGTAGTAAGGATTCTTAATTTCCTTGTGGGTCTTTTTGTCAGCAATAAAATAGCGTTCAAAGGTTGTCATGGCACTTTTACCAAATTGTGGCGAAATTTTACCGGTCCAACAATACCAAACCCAATCCGCTTGAGGGCTGTCGGTTTGTTGGCTTTGACAACCGGAACGAATCTGTTCTTCAAAAAAGTTCAATAAATCTTTTCCGACATAATCATTCCCAGCTACTTTTAAAGGTAAAAATGTACCGTCAGCTTTTAATGGTAGGCAGCCATGGAATAGTAGGTGTTGATTATAAACAAGATACATCGAGCCTTTTTCCAGTAATAGATCCATATGTTCCCGCATTTTGGTGGACTGTTGGAAAGAAGCCAACAGTGTATCCACTACATATTCTTCTTGTTTCGTCAGGGCGTGGACGTCTGTTTGCAAAGTTTGAAAACAGCTGCCTTGTAATGGATAATCTTTTCCCTTCAACTGGATCGTCTTTTTATCGAAATCAATTTTTTCCAATAATAAGCGATCCTCCATTTGAAATTCTGGCTGGCGTTTGATTAATTGCCCTTCTAATTTGAATTGCAGAATGGCTAAGGCTTGATGGACTTTTTCCAAACTATCTAAACTTTCAATCGAATAGCTGGCACCGCTATTTTTTTCCTTAGGCGTAAAGATCGGATTTTTTGTATAATATTCTTCAGCATACATAAAGAGTGGACGCAAGTTTAGAGCATAAGCCTGCTCAATCTCGTAAAGGTAGTTATAACGGGCAGCAATCCGCAAAAGTGTCATTAAACAAGCTCGTGATCCAGCGTAAGCCCCCATCCATAAAATATCATGGTTGCCCCATTGAATATCGATCGACGGGTGTTGACAAAGCTTATCCATGATCTTATCGGCTGCCGGTCCGCGATCGTAGATATCACCGACGACATGAAGATGATCGACGACTAGGCGCTGAATACTTTGACATAAAGCTTCAATGAAAGGTTTTCCTTGTTCCAAATCTAGCAAGTGCGCTAAAATTTGATCAAAATAAGCGGCCTTGTCTGAATAATTCGTATCAGTGTACATTAATTCTTCGATAATATAAGTATATTGCTTTGGCAAGGCTTTCCGAACTTTTGAGCGAGTATATTTCGTGGAACAAAAAGCTAACAGTTCTAATAATTGGCGAATTTTTTTACGATACCATGAGCGATCACGATAAGCATAAAACTGCTCATCTTCCAGCGCTTCTTTGGGGTAGGCGACAAGAATCGTTAATTTATCTTTTTCGTGTTCAGTCAGCCGATCACCAAAAAGCAGACTGATCTTTTCTTTGATATTTCCGGCACCTGTTCGTAAGATATGGTCAAAGGCTGAAAATTCTCCATGAATATCACTAATGTAGAGCTCGGTTCCTTTGGGCAGATGCATGATGGCTTCTAAGTTGATCAGTTCGGTCATGATGGCCTCTTTGCTTCTAAATTCCTTTTCTAACATGCGATAATATTTTTCACGGGTCGATAGCATAGATGCGCTCCTTATTTAGATTGTTGGCTTAATTGTTTGGAAAACTAACTAAGCGGCATGAAGACGGCTCCATTAAAACGCATTTAAAATTTTTATAAAGAACGATCTAAATGTTCACAAATCAAAGTCGCAGATTCTTCAATCGACTTGTCGGTAACATCTAACGTAAAAGCACCTAACTCATCATAAACATCGAGAGCATAAGCGACTTCTTCTTTGATGCGATTAAGATCTGAATAACGAGAGTTTTCAGCCAAGCCTAAAGAATTCAAACGGCTCATCCGAATTTTCTTTTGGACTTCAGGTTCAATCATCAAACCGATAATTTTTTCTTTTGGGACCGCTTTGATTTGTTCAGGTAAAGGAACTTCTGGGATCAAAGGTAAGTTCGCAACTTTCAAGCGGTTATTCGCTAAATACATACTTAGCGGTGTTTTAGATGTACGAGAGATCCCTAAAAGGACTAAATCTGCTTCTAAAAAGCCTTTAGCATCTTTCCCATCATCATATTTTACGGCAAATTCAATCGCGGCTACACGGTCAAAATATTCCTGATTTAATTTATGAACGACACCGGCTTGCTGTAATGGCGCAACACCGGTTTTTTGATGGACGATATCCATGAAAGGGCTCATTAAATTGATGTATTGTAAACCTGTTCGGTCGCCGAAATCTTCAACGATTTTAGTTAGATTGTCACTGACTAACGTCGTAATAACTACGGCGCTGTCTTTTAGCGCATCACCTAAAATGCTCTTCAATTCTTCTTCGTCTTTGGTAAAAGGAAACCGGTAAGATAAATCAAAATCCACTGTGGGAAATTGTGCGGCTGCCGCATTGACTAATTTAAGAGAAGTTTCACCGACTGAATCTGAGATCATATATAAAGGCACACGTTTGTTCATTTTTTTCGCTCCTATCGATTGGTTTCAGTTTGTTTTGCTTGCTGCATGATATAGTTGAAAATCCGTGATTTTGTAATTTTACCAATTACTTTTTTAGGATCGTCTTCGCTAACTACAGGTAAGGAATCAACTTGATAATCAAGCAATACTGCGCCGGCTTCGAGGATCGTATAATCTTTGGTACATGTTTGCAGATGGGGAGCACGAGTCATCACGACTGCGACAGGCGTACTTTGCAGGTTACTATTTAAGGATGCTCGTAATAAGTCCTTACGTGATAACAGGCCCACTAAGTGCTGCTCTTTGTCGGTCACATAGATCGAGCCGACATCGTACATAAACATATTAGTAATGGCATCATGAATCGAAGTATCCTGCGGGGTCAGTAGTGGCGACAGCATAATCTCTTCTACTTTAACTGAGAAAATTTTATCGAAGAGAAATTGCTCAATCCCAACACCTGTATAAGTATAACCAACTTTGGGACTAGCTTCTAAAATACCTGCCATCGTTAAGAAGGAAAGATCGGTTCGTAACGTAGCATGTGAGATTCCTAAATGTTCAGCAATTTTCTCACCGCTTAAGGGTTGTTCTTGCTTTACAATCTCAATGATTTTTTCTTGTCTTTGTGATAAATTCATAAGTCCTCCTAGTAAGTTCTGAAATGTTTAGTTTAGAGGTGAATTCAGAAACTTGAATACACACTCCATTATACACGTAACAACTATATAAACAACATGAATGATTAAATAAACACATATTTAATTTTTATCGGTAGCAAAGGGTAAATACTTTCTAAATCAAGAGATTAGCAGTATAATATTTTTTGTTGATGAAAGCTAACCCGTTAGTCAAGGGGTCAAGACGCCGCGTTCTCAGCGCGGAGGCACGGGTTCAAATCCCGTACGGGTTATAATAAAGAAAAGAGTTGTTAGAGTGGGCGATTTCAGCCTGTCTAACAACTCTTTTTTGCGTTGTAGCGATTCAAAATATTCTTTTTCCCATATTTATGCTCACGCTAGTTATTTTTATTCCCGTTGTCGGTCCGGTGAGAATGTCCGGCCGCGCCCTTTTTTTGCACTTTTTTTTAAACTATTGGTCGAAGTGTGCTATTTTTTTCTAGGAATGCGCTTCAAAAAAAGTGGAACTTAATAGTATAATGAGAATTATTTGTGAAATATTTCTTTAATATTGTTGCGTGAATTTCATAAAAATAATGAAAATACTTGAGATACTGTCCATTTTTCTATACGCAACTTTATCAGAATATTCAGACGTAGTAACTCAACTACAGTGTGGATAAGAGTTAAAAAGAATTGCGGCAGTACAAAAGACAAGTTAGATTAATGGAACAGGAGTGAGAAAATGGAAAAGCATTTGAAAAAAGCAAAGACGTGGAATATGGTTGTGATTATTTTGGAGTTACTTTCTCTGATCATGGGAGCAGTTGGGTTACCCAACGCTTTGAACCCCAAATTAAGTGATTATAAAATGATGGGAGAAGCAGGTCAACAAATGTTTGCTTATATGAATAGTCCACTGACGAAGGCTATTACAGTTTTATCGGTTGTGATCTCGGTTGTTTTATTATTCTTTTATTTTAAAGCCAATAAAAAATTGGCGGATGGACTTCTACCGACAAAGGTTCCTTATTATGTGACCGTTGGATGGAGTATTTTAGGCTCGGCAATCGGTTTTATCATGCAGCCTAAGATGCAAGTAGAAGGGATGGATATCACATTCGTAGTCACGATCGTGGGCGTGGTTTTTCAATTTATTTTCTTAATCCCGGCTATTTTAGTGATCGTCCATCTGTTTAAAGCCGAACCTGAGGAGTAGCTGATGAAAAAATTGACTAAAAAACAGAAAATTCGGTGGAGTATCCTAGCGGGAATCCTCGCTTTAAGCGTGTTGATTGGTACGCTAGTTTATTCGCAAAAGAAATCGAATGTAGCAGACACGCCTAAATTTCAAACAGTCACGCTAAAAAAGCTTGACCCTTTGACTTTTAATGGAATTGTCCAAGCCACGCACACACAGGATTATTATTTTGACCAATCGCTGGGGAAAATTTCTGAAATAAATGTGCAAGATGGGCAGGAAGTTGCAGAAGGGACTGCCTTGTTGAGTTATACCAATGCCGAATACCAATCGCAAGCGGATGAACAGAGTACGAATTTAGAAAAGCTTTCCTTAGCGGTCTCAAATGCTCAAGAGTCACTGGCGATTGCGCAAGACAAGCAGGCCAAAGAGCAGCAAAAATTGACCACTGCAACAGCAAATTACAACAATACAAAGAGCGACAACGAGGAAGATGCTGCTAAGAAAGAACAATATAAACAAGAAAAGGCCCAAGCTGAAAGCAGTTTAGATGCGGCCAGCGAAGCTGTTGTTCAAGCGCGACAAGCACTGGAAAGTGCCAATGTCGAGTTGAGCTCGGCAACGCAAAGTGTGGATACGATTCGCGGTAAAGTAACTTCCACCATCAATAGCGCGACTAAAGGGATCGCTTATATCAATGAAAAAGGTAAGAATGATCCTTCCGTCCCGGTAGTAAAAGTTGTCAGTAATGATGTCGCGATTGAAGCCAAAGCTTCAGAATATGATTATCCGCAAGTTCGGCAAGATGCTGCGGTGACGATTAAACCGATTACGACCAATCAAGAGATTGCCGGGACGATCACCCACGTGAGCCAGCTGCCAGATGCAGTCAGTGAGGCTAGCGTTCAAGGTGGGGCTACTGGTGCGACAAGTTCCGTTTCTAATTACAGTTTTATCGTCAAACCGGTGGAGAATTTGCAATACGGCTACAATGTTCAAGTTATCCTGACCTTAAATGAAATTCGGTTACCGAAAAAAGCTGTAAGAAAAACCGGCGACACGCAATATGTTTTTGCTTATCGAAAAGGGAAAGTCAAAGAAGTCACTATTCAAACAGAAGATAAGGGTGATTTCTTCCTCTTGAAAGAAGGACTCAAAGCCGGTGATCGCATTATTTCAAATCCTGATAAAACCTTACGTGATGGTCAGGAATTGGCGGTGGATTAAATGATCGAATTAAAAAATATCAATAAGTATTATCGCAATGATGAAGAAGCGTTACATGTGTTAAAGGATATCAATCTTAAAGCGGACGCCGGTGAGATGATTGCAATTATGGGGCCTTCAGGTTCAGGTAAATCGACTTTGATCAATTTACTGGGATTTATCGATACAAAGTTTGAAGGTGAATATTTATTTGAAGGGGAAAATTTGGGAGCGACCACGGACGATCGTCTCTCTAAGACCCGCAATCAAATGGTGGGGTTTGTCTTTCAAAACTTCAGTTTGATTGAAAATTATACCGTCTATGAAAATGTCGAATTGCCCTTGCTTTATAACGGTTATGGGTTTCACCAAACCAAAGAAAGAGTGTTGGCGGTTTTAGCTAAAGTCGGAATCGCTGACAAAGCCGACAAGCATCCCCGGCAGCTTTCCGGGGGGCAACAGCAGCGCGTAGCGATCGCGCGTGCGTTGATCAATCAACCAAAATTTATCATCGCGGATGAACCTACCGGCGCCCTCGATACCCATACGTCAACTGAAATCATGGAGCTGTTTAAAGAATTGAATCAGCGCGATCAGGCAACTATTTTTTTAGTCACGCATGATCCGGAAGTGGTTCCTTTTTGTACGCGTTTAGTAAAGATCAGAGACGGCGCTATTATTGACGATAAGGCGGTGGTTGATGCATGAAATTCTATGTAAATTGGCGGTCATCCTTAGGGTCGATTTTCAAAAATAAGAAACGCAGTGCGTTGACGATGTTTGGGATTGTGATCGGAATCGCTGCGGTCATCGCTATTTTATCGATTGGTCGTGCCTTTGAGCGGGATACAATCAAAAGTTTGACCGCCGAAGACTCAGGAAAATTGGAAGTCAATATTAATTTTACCCCTAATAACGATGCCTTATATTACTCTAATTTAGATATGATCCAACCTTCCGATTTTAGTTTGTTGAAAAATCTCGATGGGGTAGAATCAGTGGCTTATCCTAAAGTAGATCTAACGTATCTTTATAAAGATATTCAAGTAAAAGATAAGCAAAAAAGTTACCGTGTGAGTGTTTTTACCAAAAAAGGCAAGTCGGTTAAGTACGGCCGCGCGCTTACTAGCTATGATAATCAAATTCAAAATAAAGTCGTGGCAATCGATACGGTATTGGCTAAAGAACTTTTTGGTCAGGCCAGCAGTGCGGTTGGCCGGGGGCTTCAACTGGAGCAACAAGTTTTCACGATTGTCGGGGTTTTTCCTGCTGGAACAGAAGAGACCATGTTTTCGTTAGGCACCACTAAAATTGAAATTCCCCGTCAAACTTATACTCATTTTTTTGGAAATGAACAAAATACCAGCTCAGTTGTTTTAACGTTAGCAGAAGGTAGTAAGATCAATAAAGTCGCTGACAAAGCGATTAAGAAATTACAAACGGCTGGAGCGATGCGCCAACAAGGAGAGTATCAAGTCTCCAACATGGCGATGATGACCGATGGAATCAGTCAAGTATTGAGCAGTATTACGCTGTTCATCAGTGCAGTGGCAGGCATCTCACTCTTTATCGCTGGAGTGGGTGTGATGAATATGATGTATATCTCCGTTTCGGAGCGAACAAAAGAAATCGGGATTCGTCGTGCGTTAGGGGCAACGCGGGGAGCGATTCGTCTGCAATTTCTGCTAGAAGGAATGACTTTGACCCTCGTAGGCGGTGTTATCGGCTATTTATTAGGGATGATTGTCGCTTATGCGATCGGCTCAATAATGAAAATTAGTGTTTCGGTGGATTTATTTACTGTGTGCCTGGCGGTGGGAGTTTCCAGCGGCATCGGCTTAGTATTTTCGGTTATGCCGGCCTCAGAAGCAGCTAAAAAAGATTTGATCGATATTTTAAGATAAAGCAGACCAAAAAACACCATCGCCGGCTGGCGATGGTGTTTTTGCTTATTTTCGTTGTTGCTTACCGGCGTTCCGTCCACCAGCAGCATTTTTATTTTTGTTTTTTGGTTGACTGACTTGCTTAGGCTGAACAGGCTCAGCTTTTTTGATGGGTTCTTTAACCACTTGTTTTGGTGGATTTTGTTTCAAGTCTTCTTGAATCTGCGCTTTGATCCGTGGGCGCATTAAGACGTTCGTGATAAAGGTTTGGATACAGCTGAAGATCCCGCCGACTACCCAGTACAACGCAACACCAGCTGGTGAAGTGAAGGACATGAAGACGATCATCAATGGTGAAGCAATCATCATGCTCCGCATCGTTTTCTTTTGTTCTTCAGGGACACCGATTAGTGAGATGTAGCCTTGTAAAAGATAAGCCACACCGACGACTACTACTAGCAGATAGCTTGGTTTAGCTAAATCAATTCCTAAGAAAGTAGAGTGCTGAATCCCTTCTGAAAAACGAGCTGTATAATACAAGGCGGAGAAGATTGGCATTTGGATCAGCAGTGGCAAACATCCCATGCCTCCCATCATGCTAACATTATTTTCTTTGTAAACAGCTTGCATTTCACGTTGTGCTTCCATTTGTTCTTCTTGCGTGGTTGCTGCTTTTACTTTTGCTTGGGCCGCATCAATTTGTGGTTTGATTGATTGCATTTTTTCTGATTGGATCATCGATTTTTTTGATTGATTGATCCCTAGTGGCATGATGATCAGTCGAACGATGATCGTCAAGACGATGATCGCTAAGCCGTAAGACCAGTTGAAGTTTTGAACCATCCAATTAAGAAAATTCTCTAGTGGAACAACCAGCATCCGATAGACCATACCTGAAGTATCGGGGTTGCCATTCTTGTCTGAGCGTACACAGCCCGAAAGAAGAACCAGGATGCCCAAAAGACCGGAGCCTAATAGCCAATTTTTAAATTTTGTCATTTATTTCTTCCTCTACTAATAAAAATTTATACAGAAAATACTATACTAGATAACTTCAGCCTTTTCAATTGAATTCGTGAAAAGGCGGGGAACCTTGTCATTTTTTTAATAGACTACTTTGAATTGCTCGTAGTCATGAATCCCGTCATCTTCATGGTAGTTTACTTCTTTGACTTTGGCGAAAGGATTTTGTGGTTGTTTTAGTTTTATCAAAAATTGCTCTAGCTGTTCTTTTGTTCCAATTGCTTCGATCGTGACACTGCCATCGTCTTCATTTTTTACCGTACCGGTTAGGCCAAGCTCAAGGGCCAGTTGATAGGTAGTATAGCGAAAACCGACACCTTGTACACGCCCGATAACATTTGCATGAATCTTCATAAGACTTCCTCCTAAGTACTTTTATTTTTAGCTAAATTTGATGACTGATTATGGATAAATATTCTTTTTTTTGAAGATTGAATTAATTCTATCATAACGGGTTTTGCTAGTTGTGACAAACCTTCTCATGCTATAATGTCAGACGAAGCAATTTGTGACGAACCTATTTAAAAATTGAGTGAGGGAAATAACTTGAAAGAGATTCAATCAAGTAAGAATGCATTAATCAAAGAAACCAAGAAACTACAGCAGAAAAAATATCGTCAGCAAACGCAAAGTTACTTATTGGAAGGTTTCCATTTAGTTCAAGAAGCCCAAGCAGCAGAAATTAAATTGAAAGACGTCTTTATCAGCCAACGGGGATTAGCTGAATGGTCCGACTGGATTGAAGAAAAACTGAATGACTATTATTTAGTTTCAGACGAGGTGTTAAAAACCTTAGCTAGCCAACCTACTCCGCAAGGAATCATAGCCGTAGCAGAAATTCCATCAAAAGAAGCCATCGATTTTTCTGGTGCCTGGCTATTATTAGATAATGTACAAGACCCGGGAAATGTCGGAACAATGATCCGAACGGCAGATGCCGCAGGGTTTACCGGAGTGCTTTTAGGTCAAGGCAGTGCAGATCTGTATAATCCAAAAACTTTACGTAGTACTCAAGGAAGCTTGTATCATGTGACTGTTGAAACGGCAGATCTAACGGAAATGATTCCGCTTTTCAAACAAGCCGGCCGACAAGTATTCGGTACCGCTTTGGATCAGGCCGCAAAAAATTATACAACTGTCGAACCACTGAGCGATTTTGCTTTAGTGATGGGCAATGAAGGCCAAGGGATGTCCTCGGAATTATTGACCTTAACAGATCAGAATCTGTATATTCCCATCAAAGGTCAAGCGGAATCTTTGAATGTGGCGATTGCTGCCGGCATCTTAATGTTTTATTTATTTAAATAAGTCTTCACAATTTTGTAACTGTTATTAAGGAACTGTTAAACTTTATCGACAAATTGGTGGAAGCCTATTCAACCTTTTGCGGCCATGCTATAATTGGTAGCAGAAATAAGGAAAAGGGGCATTTTATCCATGGCAGAAAACTGGCGTGACGACGAGGAATATGTTTCTTATATTGAAGATTTATTAGCAACTGAAGAAGTTCAAAAATTAGCAAACTATACTCAACATATGAATTCAACTCGTTTGGAGCACTCAATCAGTGTTTCATATAATAGTTATAAATTAGCCAAACAATTTAACGGCGATGCAAAAGCAACTGCTCGTGCAGGTTTATTGCATGATCTTTTTTATTACGATTGGCGGACAACGAAATTCGACGAAGGATCGCATGCCTATATGCATCCTCGGATTGCGGTGAAGAATGCTGAAAAGATCACAGAATTGTCTGATCTCGAACGGGATATTATTATCAAACATATGTGGGGAGCAACCATTACACCACCAAAATACAAAGAGAGCTACATTGTAACGATGGTGGATAAATATTGCGCAATTAAAGAAGCCGCTGAACCTTGGGTAGAGAAATTCAGCCTTTATAAATCACGTTTTAAGAAAGAATTAAACTAAACATTCCTAGGCATCAAACAAAATCTGTTTGATGTCTAATTTTTTGCCAACTTATGTTGCGTATTTGACCAAATCCGCAGCTAACTATGAGGAAATCTTTTTATAAGAAAGAAGGGAAGAATATCAAACCGAATATCGTCAAACAATTTTTATTTGCGCTAGGAGGCACCTTTATTGCCGCTGTGGGCGTACGTCTAATCGTAGTAAGCGGACTAGGTGCAGATGCGATCAGTACACTAGTGTTAGGGATTTTACAGCATGTACCGTTGAAGTTCGGGACGGTCAGTATGCTTTTCAATGGGATTGTTTTAGTCATTATCTTCTTTTATGACCGCAAGATGATCGGCCTTGGTAGTTTGATCAATAGTTTTGGCTTAGGGTTTTGTTTAAATCTATTGGATGGATTGGGATGGCTACACACTATTCCTGAAGGTGCCGGTTATTTCGCAATCATTGCCGGAGCGATTATTTTCGGCATCGGGACGGGAATTTATTTATTAGCCGACGACGGTTCAGCAGCTTATGAGTCTCTGATGGTTTTATTAAAACGTTTATTGAAAAGTTCAGTTAAGACTGCCCGGATTATTTTAGATGGTTCTTTCTTTTTAGTCGGTTTTTTACTAGGCGGTCAGATTGGCTGGGGAACATTGCTAGTATTGCTGTTAATGGGTCCTTCATTGGAAGTTACGTTGAATCTGCTGCCTAAATGGAAGTTTTTTCAAGTACAGGAAGCAAAGTAAAGTAGTTAACGAGCTTTTTCCTAATTGTTAGTTAATTTCCCTAGTAACTAGGTAGGTTATTTGCTACAATGAAAAGGTTCATTTGATAGTAAAAGACCGTAGATTCAATGATTTCTTTGATGAATTCAGTACAGTACGGGCAGATGACGATCTATCGAAGAGAAAGATTCGAACAGATAAAATAGGAATAGGAGTGCTTATTAATGATCTCAGCAAGCGATTTACGTGCTGGTATGACTTTTGTTCAAGACGGAAAATTGATCAAAGTTTTAGATGCTAGCCACCATAAACCTGGTAAAGGAAATACTGTTATGCGCATGAAATTACGTGATGTACGTTCAGGTTCAACGTATGATACAACTTTCCGTCCAGATGAAAAATTCGAAAAAGCAATGATGGAAACAAAAGCAGTTCAATACTTATACAGCCAAGATGATGTTGCGATCTTTATGGATCTAGAAACTTATGAACAATATGAAATTCCAGTTTCAACGATTGAAGCAGAAATGAAATACATCCTTGAAAACATGGAAGTAAAAATCCAATTTTATGGGGACGAAGTGATCGGCTTGACTCCTCCAACAACGGTTGTCTTGAAAGTAGTTGAAACGCAACCTTCTATCAAAGGTGCAACTGTTACTGGCTCAGGTAAACCTGCCACAATGGAAACTGGGTTAGTCGTAAACGTACCTGACTTCATCGAAGAAGGCGAATTACTAGAAATCAATACACAAGAAGGCACGTATCAAAAACGCGCGAATAAATAAAAGTAAAACCCGCCATGATTTTATTCATGGCGGGTTTTACTTTTACAAAGCACTTTTATGTTCCATCAGCTCTGGATAATATTCGAATTCTGCGAAGAGTTTCGGGTCGTAATCCACAAAGCGTTTGACCCAGTTTTTAGTTTCAAAGAACGCGCGGATTGTTTGATTTACGGGCTGATAAGGAGCATTCAAGAAAGCAGTCAATTGACTTAGCTCGGTTTCCATCAGAAAAATATTTTTAGGATTGTAAAATCGATAAAAAGGCAGCATGGCATTAGTAGTCACTAATTTTTTTTCTAGAAAGAGTGATTCAAAGGTTCTTAAGGTGACGCCGTATTGTCCGGCACGTAAAATCTCTAGGATTCCTTTGCTGTTTTTGACAAGCTCCAGATACTGGCTGTAGGGCAAATAACCGGCTTGTTCGTTGCCGCGTTTAGGTAGGATGTGATAGAAGGTTGAGAGTCCCAAGGATGCGAAGCGGTTCTGTAATTCCAGTGCTTGTCGTTTACGCCCATTATCGCTGGCTCCAAAGAAAATATCGTACTTTGGCGGATCGGAGAAGTCCCACATGGCTGCGGTATAAAAAGAGCTATTGTGTTTGAGACCTAGATCACGTGCTTCTAATGGATCAAAATGATAAATCTCATCGATCGCCGCTTCTTTTTGTGCGGCATTTAGTTTACGATAGTGCTCCAGTTTAAAGTGATTCCAGAAAAATAGAACGATCTTGGCCTTAGTGAAGGGCCGGATATGGGCAGCCATTGCTGGCTCAAAGCCGTAGTCTAAAAAGATGATCAACTGAAAATTTTTCAAGTAGCGGTGTAAGTCCTCTGGGCTTGTGGAAAGCAGCTCTTTCCCTGAGCAAATGTCGATTTCAGTGATGGCAGGGAAAAAGTATAGGGATCGCTCTTTCGGGACGATTAAAACTTCGGTATTTTTCATTTTTCTCCCAGCTTTCGGATAAAATTTTTCCAATCATAGCGCTTTATATAACGGATAGCGACTATCATGCTTGGGAAAAATAACACAGCCAACGCATAAAAAAGAGAAATTTAAAAAAAATGTTTTGTTTTTGTACGAATAGCATCGCGCAATACTGATTAAACGCAAATACGTTATCCATTATAGAAAGCCGCTCTTACTGTAATTAACTTTGAAAAGCGCGACTGACAAAAAAGAGACTGTCTATGGGATAAGACAGTCTCCAGAAGGATCGAATGTGTGAAAAACTAAACGACAGTCACACAAATATAATAAATTCTAAAAAATTAATGTACTCGATTAAAGCGTGAGAGCCATTGTTTGTAAGGCAATACGCCACCTAAGAAATAGGTGATGATTGCTTGAGTGGGAATCCAAATCACGGTTTTAATCAGCCGTGGTGTCCAAATGATCCAACTATTCAATGGCACCTGATACATCATGGCTAGCCAAAGTGGTGTCAAGATCAAATTGATGAGGATCGTCGTTACTAACACTGATTGAATGGAGTTCTTCCAAGTGATTTCTTTCTTATAGAAGAAGTAGCCGTAAATCGCTCCTTCTAGAAAGGCGTTGATGGTGAAGCCAATAAAAAATGGTGCCTTCGCGAAAAGCGACATGCCAATAAAATCAGCGATGACTGAGCCGATACCTGTCCAAAACGGACCGAACAGCATTCCCATAATAATCTCTGGGATAAAGGTAAAGCTGACTTTGACAAATTGTGTCTCGATTCCTAATATCCGTGACAAGGTGACCATCATGGCAATCAATAGTGCCATCATTGTGATACTTCTAGCATCGAGTTGTTTCTTCATTTCTAGCATCTCCTTATAGAGTTGCTACATCTGCATGCAGCGAATGCGAAAATAAAACCGCAGACTAAGTCTTTCGTCCAGAGGACAACATCCCATCCCTCCAGCACTTAACGCTTTATTTTCTACTCTGATTATTTGGGGGATTCCCCGCAAAAATAGTAGCATAGAATGAAAGTGGAAACAATCTTTTCATCTTGCACTTACAAAATTAACGTCAAATTTTTAGAAAATTCCCTTTTACGTTTGTGAAAAAAATAGTAAGATAAAAAACGGTAATGAAAGAAAACGTTTGAGGAAAGTGGGAGTTGGATGTATACACCAAGTGAGACAGCGGATATTTGTAGTCAAAAAGGATTTGAAAAGGTTCAAAAAAATTTGATTGCTAAGCTGTTATTGGGGTTTATTGGCGGTGCCATGATCTCATTAGGTTATGTGGCCTATATGAAAATTGTTGCCATGACACCAGAAGAATTGAGTTTTTTAGGGACCTTTATCGGAGCGGCTGTTTTTCCGATTGGGCTGATCGTTATTTTGCTGGCTGGCGGAGAATTGGTTACTGGTAATATGGTGGCAGTGGCTTCTGCTTGGTTCAATAAAAAAGTGAGTGGGGCCCAAGTCATTCAAAATTGGCTGGTGATTACTTTGGCCAACTTTGCTGGAGCTTTGTTCGTCGCCTATTTCTTTGGTCATTTTGTTGGTCTGACCAGTCAGGGAAATTACTTGCATGAACTGCTTACGGTAGCCGATGCCAAACTCGCAGCGACGCCCTTGCAGGCTTTTGTTTCAGGGATCGGTTGTAACTGGTTCGTGGCGTTAGGAGTTTGGTTAAGCTATGGCTGCAAAGACTCAGCTGGTAAGATTCTAGGAATCTGGTTTCCAATCATGATCTTCGTTTTGCTAGGCTTTCAACATAGTGTGGCGAATATGTTCGTGTTATCCGATGCAATCATTGAAGGTCATATCGGGATTGCAGCTTTTTTTAGCAATATTATTCCAGTCTACTTTGGCAATATCGTCGGTGGTGTGCTGTTCGTAGCATTTCCTTATTACATGTCTTATCAGAAGGGACATTAAAAAGCCGGATGGGCTTCGCTTTTATAGCGAAACCCATCCGATTTTTATATATCTTGAAAACCACCTACTATGCGAGTGGATCCTGATCACACGAGTGGTTTTGATTCGAAGGTAGGAAACGAATAAACCAAAGAGGAGATGACAAAATTTTTGTCATCTCCTCTTGCTTGCGCATAAACGGGATTCTTAGTAGAACATTTTTATGAGTATAATGTGTTTTTTATATGAGGTAGCTAAGAGAAAGATCAGTGTTTGGATGATAAAATTCTTATATTGATTGTGAAAAGTTTGTTATAAAATTATACTGTTTTTGATAATTAAAATGAAAAGAAACGGGGGAGAGTAAAATGAATTTCTATCGTAGGTGACTTTGATTGTCAGTGACGAGAGTTTCTAAGGTAGCAAATCCATTTTTGAGCCTTTTTCGTTATCAATCTGAACTAATCATTTGATTATTTTTGGAACCGCTTAACAGATGGAAGCATTGCACCTTTAAAAACTCAAATTAAAAGATCGGTGATCTTTATCAAACAAGTTGAAATGGAGTGGTTAGGTGTTAGTAGCAGTCGCTTTTCTTATCGTATTTGGTTCCCTATATGGCTTGATTTATTTAAAACGTAAAAAATGGTCTTTTTCTAAGCGAGTCGTTACGGCTTTGGCGTTGGGAATTATTTTAGGGTTACTTTTTAATCAGTTGTTATCTAGTACAGAAGGCGTGAT
>NZ_BCQF01000002.1 GCF_001544295.1 Enterococcus pseudoavium NBRC 100491 | reverse complement strand
TTTTCTTTTTTTGCCCCAAGGGATATGTTAGGCTATAGTAAGAAAAGATAAAGATGGGGCTAAAAGATGAAGGTATCAATCAATCGTAAATTGATTCTAAATATTTTGTTATTTGTAGTAATGATCGGAGTGATTATTTTTGTTATTCGTGATTCATTGAGTGAGATTTTTACGGAGCTTGGCAGAACGTCACTGCCAGTACTTATAGGGGTCACGGGATTTGGTCTTATCAGTCAGATAATCGAAGGATATACGATTAAAAATATTGCGGCGGAGTTTAATCCAGAATTTACAATCCGCGATGGTTTTTTTGCTTCAGCGTATTCAACTTTTTATCGAGTGATTACTTTTGGCACAGGTTCGATTGTGTCTGAGGTGATTTATTACCACAAAAAGAAGCTGAAGTTTTCAGAAGGAACCGGTACGAGTGCATTACGCATGATTGTCTATAAGGCTGCCTTGATCGTCTGGGCTTTGTTTTTCTTAATCGTAAAGAGCGACGCAATTCAAAAATATATTTCCAATGGTATTTTCTTTGTTTCAGCAGGGATTATCGTCACGTTGCTGATTATTTCGGTGTTATTATTACTAAGTTTAAACATCAATGCTCAAGTTTTCTTGGTCATTGTGTGTAATCGGCTTTTTAAACAGAAAAAATTACGGGACATCGTTGATCAATTGAATATCCAAGTTTATTCTTTAAGAGGGGCGATCCAAACTTTTATTCACGATCGTCAAGCGGTTTTGCGTGTTTTTTTTTCCAATATGGCCAAACTGGTGGTCTGGTATGCCTTGCCGTTTTTCATTTTAATTCAAAGTCATCCGCAAATTGATCTTTGGCTGACAGTGGCATTGATTAGTTTTACAGTAATTCTCGGTGGTGTTTTACCAGCGCCAGGGGGGATTGGCGGTTTCGAGTTTGTGTATGTATTACTATTTAGGAATATTGTCGGAAAAGTCGATGCAGTCTCTTCTTTGCTTTTATACCGTTATGCTACCTATCTACTGCCGTTTTTAATTGGTATGATCTATGTATTAATTAGTAAACAACGTCAAATCAATCACGAAATTAAAGAAGCCAAAAAAGAAGTTAACGAGTGAATTCGTTAACTTCTTTTTGTTATCTTTAGAATTGATTAGTTATCAATAATGGACTATGAGTTTACCGATCATTTGATTGGATTCAACCAACTGATGAGCTTGATAAAAAGCTTCTGGTGAGAAACCCGGGATAATCTTAGTTAAGGTACTTTGAATCTTCTTGGTTTGCAATAATTGCACCAACAATTCTAAAATGGCACCTTGGCTGGCGATATCATAGTCATAATCGGTTTTAGCAAACATATACTCCCAATCAAAACTGCCAGATTTATTCTTGAGTTTGGCTAAATTTATGTCTTTATTTGAGGCGACAATCGATGCAAGATGGCCAAAAGGTTCGAGCAATTCGCTCATTTCTTCAAAATAGCGATCGGTTGAGTGCAAAAGTAAAATATAAGGAAGGGTTGAATAGCCGATTTTTTTGAGCTGTTTGGTCAAATCTTTGTGATGATCGACAACGTAGTCAGCTCCCATTTTTTCAGACCATGCTTTGCTTTCTTTGCGGGAGGCAGTGGTAATGACGGTCAAACCAGCCCATTTTGCTAATTGGGTCGCAACAGATCCGACACCGCCTGCACCATTAACAATCAAAATGGTTCCTTCATTCTGATTTTCCTTTGGAACTAAGCCCATTTTTTCAAATAAAACTTCATAAGCAGTAATAAAGGTCAAAGGCATCGCTGCTGCTTCGTCAGTTGGAAGCTCATTAGGCAATTTTGCGACAATCCGTGAGTCAACGACTTGCTGCTCACTATAACTACCAAATCGTTTAGTGGTACCGGCAAAAAAAACACGCTCACCAATTTCGATATTTTCAACGTGACTACCGACTTGCATAACAATTCCCACGCTATCAAAACCTAAAACATGAGGTTGAGGGGTTCCTTTACCAGTTTGTCGTAATTTTGTATCAACTGGATTGATGGAAACGGCTAAATTTTTTACTACAAGATCAAATTTATCTATTTTAGGAAGCATTACTTCATAAGTTTCAAAATAGTTTCCAGTTGAAAGGTCAAAGCCTTTTTCGAATCCGATCACACGAGAAATCACTGGATCACTCTCCTTACTATGGTTAAAAATATAATTGTTTTGTGAAAATGGCTTCTTCACATCGCGTCATTCACTTTTTAGCAAAAAAATGCTGAGGAAACAACGAAGAGGATAAACCTTTTCTAATAATGAAAGAATTGTAGCATTATTTTGACTTTCTTCATAATAATAAACGTTGTGATTTGCGAGTTTAATTATTTGACCATTACTGACCAAAGAGTTATACTAATAACTGTAAAATATTATTTATGTCGGAGGTATGTTTATGAATATCGAGAAGATGACGACAACTTTACAAGAAGCGATCGCTGAGGCCCAGCAGATCGCTGTTACGCGACACCATCAAGAAATTGATATCGCTCATTTATGGAAGATTTTTTTACAACCCAATCATTTTGGTCGAAACTTTTATACCGATGCTGGGATAGATGTGGATCAGTTTGAACAAGAAGTGGATCAGCTTTTGGATGACTATCCAACTGTCAGCGGCGGAAATGTTCAATATGGTCAAAATCTTAGTCAAAATCTATTCAATTTATTGAATGAAGCAGATCAAATACGAGTAAAATTTGAAGATGATTTTCTATCGACGGAAATCGTCATTTTAGCGTTGATGAAGTTAAAAAATTATTCCTTGACGAAGTATTTAAACCAACAAGGATTAAATGAAAAAGAAGTCCAAAGAAATATTGAAGAAATGCGAGGGGGCGATCGAGTGACTTCACAAAACCAAGAGGAAACTTACAAAGCCTTAGAAAAATACGGGGTCGACTTAGTCCAACAAGTCAAAAATGGAAAACAAGATCCGATCATTGGCCGCGATGAGGAAATTCGTGACGTCATTCGAATCTTATCTAGAAAAACTAAAAATAATCCAGTCTTAATTGGTGAACCCGGTGTCGGAAAGACCGCCATCGTTGAAGGGTTAGCCCAACGAATCGTTCGAAAAGACGTACCAGAAAATCTAAAAGATAAAACAGTCTTTTCTCTAGATATGGGTTCATTGATTGCTGGAGCGAAATTCCGGGGAGAATTTGAAGAACGACTGAAAGCCGTTTTGAAAGAAGTAAAAAAATCCGATGGTCGAATCATCCTCTTTATCGATGAAATTCACAATATTGTCGGAGCGGGAAAAACAGAAGGGAGCATGGATGCCGGTAATTTGTTAAAACCGATGCTGGCTCGGGGAGAATTACATTTGATCGGTGCGACTACCTTAGATGAATACCGTCAATACATGGAAAAAGATAAGGCTTTAGAACGTCGTTTCCAAAAAGTTCTCGTAAAAGAACCAACCGTGGAAGATACGATTAGTATCTTGCGGGGCTTGAAAGAACGCTTTGAGATCCATCATGGGGTAAATATCCACGACAATGCTTTAGTAGCGGCAGCTACTTTATCTGATCGCTACATTACGGATCGCTTTTTACCAGATAAAGCAATCGATTTAGTCGACGAAGCTAGTGCCAGCATTCGGGTAGAGATGAACTCGATGCCGACTGAATTGGATCAAGTAACACGGCGATTAATGCAATTGGAAATCGAAGAAGCGGCTTTGAAAAAAGAAAGCGACGATGCTAGTAAGAAACGGTTAGCTAATCTGCAAGAGGAGTTAGCGGATTTACGGGAAGAAACCAATGCGATGAAAATGCAATGGGAGACTGAAAAAGAGGAAGTCAATGTCGTTTCCAATAAACGGGCGGAAATTGATCAAGCTAAACATGAATTAGAAGATGCCGAAAATAATTACGATCTTGAGCGAGCAGCCGTTCTGCGTCATGGGACGATTCCTAAACTAGAAACAGAATTAGCTGAACTGGAAGAAAAAAATAAAAAGAATGACATTAAAATGGTCCAAGAATCCGTTACCGAAAATGAAATTGCGCAAGTTGTTGGGCGTTTAACGGGGATTCCTGTAACTAAATTAGTCGAAGGTGAACGAGAAAAACTATTGAGTTTAAATAGTACTTTGCATCAACGGGTAATTGGTCAAGACGAGGCCGTTGATGCTGTAAGTGATGCTGTCTTACGTTCGCGGGCAGGCTTGCAAGACCCTAACCGTCCACTAGGTTCATTCTTGTTCTTAGGACCAACCGGTGTCGGAAAAACCGAGCTGGCAAAAGCATTAGCGGAGAATCTATTTGATTCTGAAGAGCATATGGTCCGAATCGATATGAGTGAATATATGGAGAAACATTCAGTGTCACGGCTTGTCGGAGCGCCTCCAGGTTATGTTGGTTATGAGGAAGGCGGTCAATTGACCGAGGCTGTTCGCCGCAATCCTTATACGATTATCTTGCTAGATGAAATCGAAAAAGCACATCCAGATGTCTTTAATATTTTGTTACAAGTATTGGATGATGGACGTTTGACGGATTCTAAAGGTCGTTTAGTTGATTTCAAAAATACTGTATTGATCATGACTAGTAACATTGGCTCGCAAGTTCTGTTAGATGGCGTGACGGCCGAGGGAACGATTCCCGAAGCGACCAAAGAACAAGTCTTGAGCTTACTTCGAGGACACTTCAAACCAGAATTCTTGAATCGAATTGATGATACGATTTTATTTACTCCATTGAGCTTAGATGATGTGAAAGAAATCGTAGAGAAAATCGTGCAGCAACTTTCTCACCGTTTGGAGGAACAAGAAATCCAACTGACTATCTCTGAGCATGCCAAGAGTTGGATTGCGGAAAAAGCGTATGAACCGCAATACGGCGCACGGCCATTGAAACGCTTTATTACGCGAGAAGTTGAAACACCATTAGCCAAAGAAATCATTGCTGGACGCGTTATGCCGAAAACAAAAGTTTCGATTGAATTACTGGATGATCAACTAGTCTTTCAAAATGAAGCGCTTGATGAATAAAAACTGATGACGACGAAACGATCGTTTAACGATCGTTTCGTTTTTTTTATGTCTGCTTATTGATTGCTTTGATAAAATCAAGTGGTTATTAATGGCAAGACGACTACTTTTTCATTACACATGTTACGAAATAATGACAAATTAGCGAAATTAGTTTGTTTAAATTGTTTGTTGATTATTATTGACTTATACTCATAAGGTAAATAAAAATGAAGAGCTCTGTAAAGGTTTCTTGGAGGTATATAATGAATCAGTTTAAAACGCGTACCGAAAAATATAATTATTTGAGAATGCAGCAAAAGAAGAAGCGATTGAAGTCAGCTAAGAAATCAATTCCTTTATTAGGAACAGCAATGATTCTATCGCCGGCTGTTTTAAATTTAGAGCCAGTTAAAGCCCAAGCAGCTGAAACCGGACAAACCCAAAATCAAGCGGCTTTTATCGAACAGTTAGGGGCTTCTGCGATGCAGGTCTCAGCGGCAAATGATCTTTATGCCTCGATTATGGTCGCTCAAGCGCTAGTTGAAACAGGTTTTGGTAGTTCCCAATTATCAGCCGCACCTTACTATAATTTGTTTGGCGTAAAAGAATATAGCGGTGGTCCATCAGTTACTATGAGCACACAAGAATATTTAGATGGCCAGTGGGTGACAATGAATGAGCCCTTTGCTGTATATAGTAGCTATGGAGAATCTTTCCAAGCGCATGCGAGTCTTTTAGCAAGCTCTTATTATGCGGGTGCACGAAAGAGTCATACTTATAGTTATCAAGATGCGGCTGTCTATTTGACAGGGCGTTATGCTACTGATCCAGGCTATGCTGGGAAACTGATTTCATTGATTCAAGCATATAATTTAACACGTTTTGATACGCCAGGAGCAGGTACGGCAGTACAAACCACGACTGAGACTGATCAAGTTCAAAGCTCGCAAACAACTACAGTTTCTCCGCAGGCACAAGCTAGCGGACAGTCTTATACTGTTCAATCAGGAGATTCAATTTGGGGAATCGCCGAGAAATTTGGTATTAGCGTGGATCAATTATTAGCCGATAATGGTTGGAGTTCTGATTCAACCATTATGCCTGGTGATACGATTGTTATTTAAGACGGAGCGGTCAGCTCTGTCTTTTTTTGTTTATGGGAAAGTCTGTTCATTAGGCAATTGCTAATGCCACTTTTTAAAAGACAAAATTCTCGCATCTTTTCTCATTATTCGTTAAGATAACTTACATAAGGTAAGAAATGGAGTGAGTAAGATGGCAAAAATTTATAACTCGATTTTAGAAACGATTGGTGAAACCCCCATTGTAAAATTAGCAAATATGACAACTGATGAAATGGCACAAGTTTACGTGAAGCTAGAGTCATTCAACCCTGGCGGCAGTGTAAAAGATCGAATCGCTTTACGAATGATCGAAGACGCTGAAAAAAACGGTGAATTAAAACCTGGTATGGAAATTATCGAACCGACTTCCGGTAATACTGGAATCGGTCTAGCGATGGTTGGAGCAGCTAAAGGCTATCCGGTAACATTAGTGATGCCTGAAACGATGAGTGTTGAACGACGAAAACTGATGCAGGCTTATGGTGCAAAACTAGTCTTAACCCCTGGGCCAGATGGAATGAAAGGCGCAATTGCTAAAGCAGAAGCATTAGCAAAAGAAAAAGGCGGTTTTGTGCCGGAACAATTTGATAACCCATCCAATCCAAAAGTTCATGAAGAAACGACTGCCAAAGAAATTGTTAATGTCTTTGAAACAAATGGATTAGATGCTTTTGTTGCCGGTGTTGGTACTGGAGGAACGATTACGGGCGTTGGTAATGAATTGAAGCGGATGTATTCAGATATTAAGATTTATGCGGTAGAGCCTGCAGAATCGCCTGTATTAGAAGGCGGTCAACCAGCTCCTCATAAAATTCAAGGAATCGGAGCTGGATTTGTTCCAAGTATTTTAAATACTAATATTTATGATGAAGTTTTAGCGGTTAAGGGCAGTGACGCTATGGAGACTGCCCGGGAAATTGCGAAAAAGGAAGGCATTTTAGTAGGGATATCTTCAGGAGCTGCGTTATTTGCGGCGCTTAAAGTAGCGAAAGAAATGACTCCGGAACAAAAAGTCTTGGTTTTATTGCCTGATAATGGGGAACGCTATTTATCAACTGAATTATTCCAATTCAACCAATAAGTTTATAAAAAATGTTAAATTTCAAATCCGCCTAGTATTTCTCCTCAGATAATAGTATCATTTTAGTAGAGAATACAGGCAGGAGGGGCTTATATGGTAAATGAGGCAGTTGATCAAGCGATCAAAGAATTGAAGGCCGGTGGGGTTCGTATTACGCCACAGAGGTATGCCATTTTAGAATATTTGATCCAGTATCGAAATCATCCAACAGCTGACGAGATCTTTCGTTCGCTAGAAAGCCGCTTCCCAAATATGAGTGTGGCGACCGTGTACAACAACTTGCGAAAGTTTGTGGAGATCGGAATTGTTCAAGAAATGAATTATGGTGACGCAGCAAGTCGCTTTGATTTTACTAACAAACAACACTATCATGCAATTTGTACGGAATGTGGAAAAATTGTCGACTTTTTCTATCCTGGATTAGAAGATGTTGAAATGGCGTCAAGTAAATTAACTGGTTATCAAATCAACAAGCATCGTTTAGAAGTTTATGGTTTGTGTCCAGATTGCCAAGAGAAAGCTGAGGAATAATTCCTTGGCTTTTTTTGTAATTCTTATTTGTAAGTAGCAGCTGATGTTCTCGCTAAATGAGGTATATCACATAATTTAGTGAGAACGTTTGCTTCATTTTTGTTAAAAAAACTTTTTAAATAGAATTTTAAATACAAAAATGAAAGCATTCTTATTTTAAAACATTGATATAAAGGCATTTTAGTCTTTTTTTTTTTGTTTAAATGAATGCGTATTTTAATAAAATGAGATATTAATAACACTTGAGTTGTGATCGTTGCTTAAAAAAGGCATTGTGATATATTAAACATGTTCAGAAGTTAATAAACTTCGATAAAAATTCCATAGGAGTGATTTACCGTGAAAATTGGCGTAATTAAAGATCCAAAACAAGGTGAGGCACGCGTAGGCATGACACCTGAAAATGTAAAAATTTTAGTTGAAGCAGGAAATGAAGTACTGGTTGACGATAATGCAGGTGCGGGTTCAGGTTTTACGAATGAACAATATGTTGAAGCGGGCGGTAAAATCGTTGATACAGATACAGCATGGACGGCTGATTTAATCGTAAAAGTAAAAGAACCAATGGAAAGTGAATACCACTATTTCAAAAAAGGACAAATCATTTGGGGCTTTTTACACTTAGCAGCAAACAAAGCCTGCGTTGAAAAAATGATGGAAGTTGGCGTTACTGCGTTATCTGGTGAAAACATTTCTATCAATGGTGTTTTAGAATTATTAAAACCGATGAGTGCCATCGCTGGACGTCGGGCAGTAAACTTAGGTCAATACTATATTGAAAAACAACACGGCGGTGAAGGGATTTTACTTCCTGGGATTGAAGGCGTTGAAGCGGGAACAGTTGTCATCTTAGGTGGCGGGAACGCAGCAGAAAACGCAGCAGATATGGCTGTCGGCATCGGCTGTCATGTTGTGATCCTTGAAGTGAACGAAAACCGGATCAAACAATTAGAAGAACGTTACAAAGATCATAACGTTGAAGTAATTGTTTCTAACACTGAAAACTTAGAAAACCGGATTAAAGATGCAGATGTTTTCATTTCTACTGTCTTGATTCCTGGAGCTAAGCCACCAAAATTAGTTAAAGAATATATGGTTAAATCAATGAAACCAGGTTCAGTAATCGTTGATATCGCGATCGACCAAGGTGGTACAGTTGAAACAATCGACAAACCAACCAATCATGCTGATCCAGTCTTCACAAAATATGGTGTAATCCATTATGCGGTTCCAAATATGCCAGGTGCAACACCAAGAACTGCAACGATTGCCCTAGCAAAAGGAAACATTTCATTCCTTAAAGAAGTTAGTCTAAAAGGTATTGACGCTGCATTGAAATCTGATGAATCATTACTTTCAGGTTTGAGTGTTTACAATGGTAAAGTTGTTTCTAAAGCTTTAGCAGATTCAATCGATGTTCCTTATACTGAAGTAGGAGATGTTTTGTAATGACTAAGACAATGACAAAATTACCTGTGACGATTGAAGATATTCATGAAGCAAAAAATGTAGTAAAACAATATGGTCGTGTGACACCATTAATTCAATCAATGTTTTTAACTGCTAAAACAGGCGGACAAGTTTTCTTGAAATTGGAAAACATGCAATTAACAGGTTCGTTTAAGTTCCGTGGAGCATTCAACAAAATCGCTCATCTGACACAAGCAGAAAAAGATAAAGGTGTCATTGCCGTTTCAGCTGGTAACCATGCGCAAGGTGTGGCATTGACTTCTAAATTATTAGGAATTGAAAGCACAATCGTTATGCCGGAAACTGCTCCAAAAGCTAAAGTTGAAGCAACGGAAGGTTACGGCTCAAAAGTAATCCTTCATGGTGCTGGCTTTGATGAAGCCAAAGCTTATTGTGAAAAAATCGTTGAAGAAACTGGTGTGACTTATATTCCTCCTTACGATGATGAATTTGTTATGGCAGGTCAAGGAACGATCGGTCTTGAAATTCTAGATTCTATCTGGGATGTCGACACTGTAATCGTACCTGTCGGCGGTGGCGGCTTAATTGCCGGTATTGCAGTCGCAATGAAAACATTCAATCCAAATATCAATATCATTGGTGTTCAAGCTGATAATATTCATGGTATGACTGCTTCATTCCGCGAAGGTAAAAAAGTTGGCTATAAAGTTGGACCAACGATTGCGGACGGCTGTGCAGTAGAATTCCCAGGAAATCTTACTTTTGAAGTTGTTGAAGACTTAGTTGATGATATGGTAACCGTATCTGAACAAGAAATCGAAGTAGCGATGAAAGATTTGATCCAACGGACAAAAATCGTGGTTGAAGGTGCTGGTGCTTTAGCGACAGCTGCTATTCTTTCAGGAAAAGTTGATCAATATGTGAATGGTAAGAAAGTTGTTGCCGTTGTTTCAGGCGGAAACGTTGACTTGAAACGAATCACAGATGTTATCGGTCATTTCTCAGTTGCTAACGAATTAAAATAGGTTCAAATTAATAAGGAGGTATGACAATTGTTGTCATGCCTTCTTTTTTAGGTACATAATCTTTTTGAAGAGATCGATCTCGCTGATAATTGAAAGATTCCGAGCAAAAAACGACCAAGAGGGGACCAACGTTGGTGATATATCACAAAAAAAGTCATTGAAATAAATGAATCATCAGACTGCCTTTAATTTTAAGTATTACTTACCCGAATCGGCTTAAACGAACAATAGTTACTGTTGTCAATTGATCGAATCATTCTTTTGGGTTTTAGAGAATTGTTTCTATATAATAGAGGTAGGTTTTGGAAAAAGTGAGACAATTATTTAATTCAGCTATTATTCTTCTCATTTGAAATGATTCTAGTTTACAGATCAGTGGAATCTGCTATAATAATCTTCATATTTCATAAACTTCAATGAAAGTTTTCATTGAAGTTGAGCTTATATATCGTCATGATATGGATGACAGTTTCTACCTTGTGCCGTAAACGCAAGACTATAAGTAAAAATCGTACGTTTACGTACCTTTTTTGCTTTGCAGATGAGGTGCGTTTTTTGTCTTAAGCAAAAAACGACAAGAAAAAGATATCAAGTACTTTTGTACTAGAAGGGTATCTTAGCTTGAAAAATGGATTTATCTTTTCTGAGGACAGTGAAGATAAATTACAAAAAACGAAAAGGAGAAAAAGATAATGAAAGAATTGACAGATCGTATCAAGGAAAATGGCCGGGTTTTGGGTGAAGGTGTTTTAAAAGTTGATGAATTTATCACACACCAAGTAGATCCTGAATTAATGGACGCTATGGGTAAACGTTTGGCAGAAGTATTCGCCGATAAGAAAATTACTAAAGTAGTAACGATCGAAGCTTCTGGTATTGCACCAGCCGTTTACGCCGCTCAAGCTTTGCAAGTGCCAATGATCTTCGCTCGTAAATCAAAAAGCTTAACGATGGACGAAGAACTTTTGACTGCATCTGTTTATTCATTTACGAAACAAGTAACTAGCACTATCTCTATTTCTCATAAATTCCTTTCTGCAGAGGACAATGTCTTATTAGTCGATGACTTTTTAGCAAACGGCCAGGCCGCTAAGGGATTGATTGAATTATGTCAGCAAGCTGGAGCAAATGTTGCCGGAATTGGAATTTTGATTGAAAAATCTTTCCAAGACGGTCGTCAGCTGATTGAAGACATGGATATTCCAGTCGTTTCATTAGCAAGAATATCTTCCTTACATGACGGTAAAGTGACATTTATCGAGGAGGATGCATAAAGTGACAAGCGAGACAGGAAATGGAAAATCAGCAGTTTTAGGGTTGCAGCATCTTTTAGCGATGTATGCTGGTGCAGTAGCCGTTCCCCTTTTGATCGGAACGGGATTAGGTTTTAATGAAGCGCAAATGACGTATTTGATCTCAATTGATATTTTTATGTGTGGGGTTGCAACTTTGCTACAATTGACGGTCAATAAATTTTTTGGCATCGGACTGCCAGTTGTTTTAGGTTGTGCTATCCAAGCAGTTGCGCCACTAATTTTAATTGGTCAGACTCATGGTGTGGGGACTGTTTACGGTTCAATTATTGCTGCAGGAGTTTTTGTTGTATTGATTGCTGGTTTCTTTTCTAAAGTAGAAAAACTATTTCCACCAATTGTTACGGGAACAGTAATTACAACGATCGGTCTGACGTTAATTCCGGTAGCTATTGCGAAAATGGGCGGCGGCGATGCTACGAATAAAAGTTTTGGTGATCCTACCAATTTACTATTAGCTTTTGTAACGATTGCTTTGATCTTAGCTGTTCAAGTTTTCGGAAAAGGATTCATTCGTTCAATCGCTGTTTTGGTAGGTCTAGTGGTAGGTACAATTTTAGCAGCATTACTGGGTCAAGTAGATTTGGCTGCGATTGGACACGCGCCGTTATTCCACGTGCCGCAACCTTTTTACTTTGGAACACCGAAGTTTGAGCCTTTTTCAATTTTGTTGATGATTATTATTTCAATTGTCAGTATGGTTGAATCGACAGGCGTTTACTTTGCCTTGGGCGATATTATCGGTAAAGAAATAAAAGAAGATGACTTAAAACGTGGCTATCGTGCAGAAGGTTTAGCAGTTATTTTAGGCGGTTTGTTCAATACATTCCCTTATACTGGTTTTTCACAAAATGTTGGGCTGGTTCAATTATCTGGAATCAAGACCCGTCGTCCGATTTATTTTTCAGCTATTTTTCTAATTATCTTGGGACTTTTTCCTAAGGTCGGGGCATTAGCGCAAATCATTCCTGAACCAGTTTTGGGCGGTGGAATGTTGGTAATGTTTGGGATGGTAGCCGTTCAAGGGATGAAGATGTTATCAAAAGTGGATTATAACGATGAAAAAAATCTATTGATTATTGCTATATCGATTGGTTTTGGTTTAGGCTTTAATGCAATGCCGACGTTATTTGCCAAATTGCCAGAAACAGTTCAAATGTTTACTGGTAACGGGATCGTAATGAGTAGTTTATCAGCGATTATTTTAAATCTTTTATTTCATGGATATAAAAAAGAGCATAGCTAAAAAAGTGCGGCAAGTTGCCGCACTTTTTTTGTCCTCGTTAAATACGAACAATAGATTAGAAAAAACTATTAATATTCGAAATCTGTTTTGACTTAGCACTATTTGCTTGCTAAAATAAGCATGACTAACGAAAGATTGCCGACTTTTACTAGGAGTAAAAGTTTAGGTAGTTTAGCTGAAGAGATGTTTGTCTTGAGTGACCATTTCTTTAATCGCAGAAGGGAGCGGATTATGAATCCAGAAGTCGCAGTTATTATGGGGAGTACCTCTGATTGGGAAACGATGAAACATGCTTGTGAAAGTCTCGATGAGTTAAAGATTGCTTATGAAAAAAAAGTTGTCTCGGCTCACCGCACACCCGATTTAATGTTTGAATTTGCTGAGGGAGCACGAGAGCGTGGCATTAAGGTAATTATTGCCGGAGCTGGTGGTGCAGCCCATCTACCTGGGATGGTTGCTGCCAAAACGACCTTACCAGTGATTGGTGTGCCGGTTCAATCCAAAGCATTAAATGGCTTGGACTCATTATTATCCATTGTGCAAATGCCAGGAGGGGTTCCAGTCGCGACAACCGCTATCGGAAAAGCGGGGGCAACAAACGCAGGGTTACTTGCGGCGCAGATGCTTTCAATGTATGATAAAAAAGTAGCTGAGCGCCTCGAAGTAAAACGCCAGCAAATGACACAAACTGTATTGGAAAGTAGTGAACAACTTGGTTAAATCGTTACAACCGGGCTCTACGATTGGAATCGTAGGCGGAGGACAATTAGGCCGTATGATGGCTATCAGCGCGAAGGAAATGGGGTTTCGTACGGGTATAATCGATCCGACGGAAGATTGTCCGGCAGCGCAAGTTTCTGATTGGCATATCGTTGCTGATTATGATGATCAAATGGCTTTAAAGGAAATGGCTCGTCGATCACAAGTAATCACATATGAATTTGAGAATGTCGATGTCAATACGATCAATCAAATTCAACATTTTGCCAACATTCCCCAAGGAACCGATTTATTAGCAATCAGCCAAGATCGGTTAATGGAAAAATCTTTTCTAGAAAATAATAATATTGTGATCGCGCCCTACGCGACGATCATCAGTCCGACAGATATCCAAGACGCGATTGATGGGATTGGCTATCCATGCGTTTTAAAAACAACACGTGGTGGCTACGATGGACATGGTCAGTATGTTTTGAAAAGTACTGCGGATTTAGCTCCAGCGATGAACTTATTGCGTCAAGGAACTTGTGTCTTAGAAGCTTGGATTCCTTTTGAAAAGGAGCTGTCGGTTCAAGTAGCGGGCAATAATATTGGTGATTATGTTACTTTTCCGGTCGTGGAAAATATTCACCGCAATAACATTCTTCATGAAACCATCGCTCCGGCAGGAATTGATGCCGCGGTTGCACAAGAAGCTAGTCGAATTGCAAAAGCTATCGCTGAAGGTGTCGATTTAGTTGGAACACTTTGTGTGGAATTTTTCTTAACTAAAGCAGGAGCTTTATACGTCAATGAAATCGCACCGCGTCCGCATAATTCAGGGCATTATACGATTGAGGCTTGTACTATGAGTCAGTTCGATGCCCATATCCGTGGAATTTGCGGCTGGCCGTTAAGCGAGCCTAAACTACTCTCAAATGCAGTGATGATAAACGTTTTAGGAGAAAATCTATTGAAGTCCTATGAGCTGATTGATCTCTGGCCGGAATGGCATTTCCATTACTACGGGAAAGCAATGCCGAAGAAGGGGCGGAAAATGGGACACATTACCATTTTAACAGACAGCATCCAACGAACATTAGACGATGTCAAGAAGACCGAAACCTGGGATTAACTAGTTTAACGGACAATATTTTTTGAAATAGAAAAATAGACAATAGCTTTATTTAACTAGATTATTAAGAAAAAGTATAAAGTCAAACATACAATTAAGGAGAATGGCATGATACCTCGATATACAAGAGCTGAAATGGGAAATATTTGGAGCGATGAAAATCGTTATAAAGCATGGTTGGAAGTTGAAATCTTAGCGGATGAGGCTTGGGCCGAGTTAGGTGAAATTCCGAAAGCAGATGTCGAAAAAATTCGAGCGAATGCAGGTTTTGATATTGAGCGAATTTTAGAAATCGAACAATCAACCAAACATGATGTAGTCGCTTTTACGCGTGCTGTTTCTGAAACGTTAGGAGATGAACGCAAATGGGTTCATTATGGCTTAACTAGTACAGATGTGGTAGATACGGCCTATGGCTATTTATACAAGCAAGCCAACGACATTTTACGACAAGATTTACAGGACTTTTTGGCAATCATCGGTGAAAAAGCGAAAGAACACAAAAATACAGTTATGATGGGTCGGACCCACGGTGTTCATGCAGAACCGACGACATTTGGATTGAAATTAGCGACTTGGTATTCAGAAATGAAACGAAACATCGAACGTTTTGAACATGCTGCTAAAGGTGTTGAAGCAGGGAAAATTTCTGGCGCAGTTGGAACATTCGCGAATATTCCGCCATTTGTTGAAGAATTTGTCTGTGAAAAATTAGGGATTCGTCCACAAGAAGTTTCCACTCAAGTCTTGCCGCGCGATTTACATGCGGAATATTTTTCAAGCTTGGCTCTGATCGCAACCTCAATCGAACGCTTTGCAACAGAAATTCGCGGTTTGCAAAAATCAGAAACGCGCGAAGTAGAAGAATTTTTTGCAAAAGGTCAAAAGGGTTCTTCTGCGATGCCACATAAACGTAATCCAATCGGATCAGAAAATATGACTGGTTTGGCTCGGGTTGTCCGGGGGCACCTAATCACTGCTTTTGAAGATGTTGCTTTGTGGCATGAACGTGATATTTCACACTCATCAGCAGAGCGGATCATCACGCCGGATACAACTATCTTAGTTGATTATATGCTGCATCGTTTTGGTAAAATTGTTAAGGATTTGACAGTTTTCCCAGAAAATATGAAACGTAATATGGAAGCGACTTTCGGTTTGATTTATAGCCAACGTGTGATGTTAAAATTAATCGATAAAGGCATGACGCGTGAAGAAGCTTATGACTTAGTTCAACCGAAAACAGCATATGCTTGGGATCATCAAACGCATTTTCGTCCTTTACTGGAAGCTGATGAGAAAATCACGAATATGTTATCTGAAGCAGATTTAGATGATGCCTTTGATTATAATTACCATTTAAAAAATGTTGATAAAATTTTCGAACGTGTAGGAATCGAATAAAAAATAAGCCCCTTGCCATTAGGCGAGGGGCTTTTACTAATTTCAAGCATAGGAATAAACATCGACATAACAAGATTCATGGAGCTGCGCTAATAAACAGTCAATCAGTCGATAATTATAGGACTGATTATTTAACAGAATCTCGATGTGATAAGAATTTTTTAAAAATGAACGATCTTTTAATTGTCTAATAATTAGGCAGTCTTGTGACTGATTCGTAAAATGTAAAGATTGCATCGGATGTGATTGTTTTGGATGCAAAATTTTTTTCAAATTACGATAGGAATAAAAACTAGTATGTTGATTAAGATTATGAGTGCTATCCAATCCTAACAAGACGTTTAGCAAATATTGTTTATCTGATTCTAACATTGACTCAAGAAAAATTTGAGCCGCAGCAGGCGCATCCAACATAAGCGATTCCCCCATCTCTTTTGTTCAAAATAAATATAACACCATTCCAAGCTGTTGTAAACGTTATCTTCAAGTGATCTGAAGTGTAACGGTGAAAATACCATTCTAAACACGAACGTTGTGTTAGATATTTAATTATATTATCCGATAAAATGTTGAAATATTTATTTTGAGTTGTTACACTAAAGATGAAGTTGAGAAACGAACGATCTATCTAATATGTTTTAAAATGTTCATTAAAAGGGAGCGTTATGACGTGGAAAAAGGAACTTTATTGTATGAAGGAAAAGCAAAACAATTGTTTCAAACCGAGGATCCAGAAGTTGTTTGGGTCGAATACTTAAATCAAGCAACTGCTTTGAATGGTGCAAAAAAAGATCAAATTAGTGGTAAAGGCGAACTAAATAATCAAATTACTGGATTGATCTTTGAGTTTTTAAACGACAAAGGAATTAAAAATCACTATATCAAGCAGTTATCGGCAACCGAACAATTGATTCAGACCGTTGAGATCATCCCTTTAGAAGTCGTCGTTCGGAATGTGGCGGCTGGCAGTTTTTCAAAAAGGCTAGCGATTCCAGAAGGGACACCGTTAAAACAACCGATTATTGAATTTTATTACAAAAATGATGAATTAGATGACCCGATGATTATTGATGATCATATCCGTTTTTTAGAGATTGCAACAACTGAAGAAATTGCTCAATTACGCCAAATGGCCTTAGAAGTCGATCGAGCTTTGGTTGAATTGTTTGATGCAATCGATATTCAATTGATTGATTTCAAATTAGAATTTGGGCGCCAAAAGGATGGTTCGATATTATTAGCCGATGAAATTTCACCGGATACTTGTCGACTGTGGGACAAAAAAACCAAAGATCATTTAGATAAAGATATTTATCGGCGTGATCTGGGAGATATTATTCCAGTATATCAAGAAGTCTTAAATAGATTAGAAAAGCGAGGAGAATAAGCATGTATTTTGTAAAAGTTTATGTAACGTATAAGGATTCTGTGTTAGACCCCCAAGGAGAAGCGGTCAAAGGTGCGGTTCATCGTTTAGGTTATGACGAAATTGAAGAGGTGCGGATCGGAAAATACTTTGAAATCAAAGTAGCCAAATCTGATCGTTCGGTTGAAGAAATGATCGAAGAAGTTTGCGATAAATTATTAGCGAACGTCAATATGGAGACTTATCGCTATGAAATTGCCGCAGTGGAGGAAGTCTAATATGAAGTTTGCGGTCATTGTATTTCCTGGCTCAAATTGTGATTTAGATATGTATTGGGCAATGAAAGAAATTATGGGAGCTGAGTGCGAATATGTTCGCTACGATGCAGACAGCTTAGAAGGTTTCGACGGGGTATTGTTACCAGGAGGCTTTTCATATGGTGATTATCTGCGTTGTGGCGCGATTGCACGCTTTGCTAATATTATGTCGGAAGTTATTCGTTTTGCTGAAGAAGGCAAGCCAGTTTTCGGAACTTGTAACGGATTTCAAATTTTAACTGAAGCTGGTTTATTGCCAGGTGCTTTGCGGAAAAACGACTCACTAAAATTTATTAGTAAAATTACACCATTAAGAGTTGTGAATAATCAAACAAAATTCACTTCTGAGTATCAAGCGAATGAAGTCATCCAGATTCCAGTCGCTCATGGTGAAGGAAATTATTACTGTGATGAAGCAACATTGGCTGAATTAAAGGAGAATAATCAAATCGTCTTCACTTATGAAGGGGAAAATATTAACGGAAGTGTCGAAAGCATCGCCGGTATCACGAATAAAGCCGGAAATGTCTTAGGAATGATGCCTCACCCAGAACGTGCCATGGAAACATTGCTTGGTTCAGATGACGGCATAAAATTCTTTGCTTCGATTTTAACTAATTTTGGAAAGGTGACTGCAAACTAATGATGAAATTAGAACCAACGGCTCAAGAAATCAAAGATCAGCGCATTTACGCTGGATGGGGTTTGACCGATGAAGAATATCGCTTGATTTCAGAAGACATTCTTGGTCGCCTGCCAAATTATACTGAAACCGGACTGTTCTCGGTAATGTGGAGTGAACATTGTTCGTACAAAAATTCAAAACCAGTTTTACGGAAATTTCCAACAGACGGTCCACAGGTTTTACAAGGACCTGGTGAAGGAGCAGGGATCGTTGATATCGGTGATGGTCAAGCAGTTGTTTTTAAAGCAGAAAGCCACAATCACCCATCAGCTGTCGAACCTTATGAAGGAGCGGCTACCGGAGTTGGCGGAATCATTCGTGATATTTTCAGTATGGGGGCTCGTCCTGTTGCAGTATTAGATTCTTTACGTTTCGGCGAGTTGAATACGGCGAGAACAAAATATTTATTAGAAGAAATCGTCGCGGGAATCAGCGGTTACGGCAACTGTATCGGGATTCCAACAGTTGGCGGCGAAGTGGCTTTTGATCCATGTTACGAAGGCAATCCACTAGTGAATGCGATGTGTGTTGGTTTAATCGATCACAAAGATATCCAGAAAGGTCAAGCCAAAGGAGTCGGCAATTCGATCATGTACGTTGGTGCCAAAACAGGGCGCGATGGGATTCATGGTGCGACATTTGCCTCAGAGGAATTTGTTGAAGGCGAAGAACAGCAACGTTCAGCAGTTCAAGTCGGTGATCCTTTTATGGAAAAATTGTTATTAGAAGCTTGTTTAGAATTAATTCTAGATCACTCAGATATCTTGGTTGGGATTCAAGATATGGGTGCGGCTGGTTTGGTTTCTTCAAGTTCAGAAATGGCTTCAAAAGCCGGTTCAGGATTAAAACTCTATTTAGATGATGTGCCACAACGAGAAACCAATATGACTCCTTACGAAATGATGCTGTCTGAATCACAAGAGCGGATGCTGATTTGTGTTGAGCAAGGTCATGAAGCTGAAGTAGTCGAACTCTTTAAGCGTTACGAATTAGATGCGGTAACGATTGGCGAAGTGACTGATGATGGGTTATATCGCTTATACCACCACGGTGAAGAAGTTGCCAATCTGCCGGTAGATGCGCTGGCTGAAGATGCTCCAGTCTATGAAAATGAAAAACGTGAGCCAGCACGTATTCAAGAATTTGCTAAATTGGCTGAATTTAAGCCTGAAGTCACGAATGCTTCGGAAACGTTACTAGATTTATTGCAACAACCAACGATCGCTTCGAAGAAAATGATCTATGAGACCTATGATTCACAAGTTCGGACAAATACGGTCGTTCGGCCAGGTAGCGATGCCGCAGTCTTACGGGTACGGGGAACAAATAAAGCGTTGGCGATGACGACCGATTGTAATGCCCGCTATTTATACTTGAATCCGGAAGTTGGTGGACAAATTGCAGTTGCCGAAGCTGCCCGTAATATTGTTGCTTCTGGCGGTCAGCCACTAGCAATTACCGATTGTTTGAACTATGGATCACCGGAAAAACCTGAAGGCTTCTGGGAATTATGGACGTCAGCAGATGGGATTTCAGAAGCTTGTCGCATATTGAACACACCTGTTATTTCTGGGAATGTTTCGATGTATAACGAAACGAACGGCAAAGCGATCTATCCGACACCGATGATCGGGATGGTGGGCTTGATTGAAGATTTAGCTCATATTACGACTCAGGAGTTTAAACAAGTCGGCGACTTAATTTATGTAATCGGTGAAACGAAAGCTGATTTCAATGGAACTGAAATTCAAAAAATGCAAAAAGGTTTGATTGAAGGAAAATTAATGGACTTTGATTTAGCCGTAGAAAAAGCCAATCAAGAAATGGTTTTAGCTGCAATTAAAGCTGGTTTAGTTGAAAGTGCCCATGATTGTGCGGAAGGCGGTTTGGCAGTAGCGCTTGCAGAAGCGGCCTTCAATCATGAATTTGGTGTGGCCGTAAAAGTTGACATGCCGATCGAAAATCTTTTTGCTGAGACGCAATCGCGATTTGTTCTATCCGTAAAATCTGAAAATCAGGCAGCTTTTGAACAGTTGGCTGGTGAAAAGGCAGTGGAAATCGGCGAAGTAACAAACACTGGCGAGCTCAACTTGGTAGCTGATGGCGGGGAAATCAAAGTAGTTACGCGAAAGGCCAGAGAATTATGGGAGGAAGCCATTCCATGTTTAATGAAGTAAAAAGTTTAAATGAAGAGTGTGGCGTTTTTGGCATCTGGGGACACCCAGATGCTTCTCGCGTCACCTATTTTGGCTTGCATAGTTTGCAGCATCGCGGACAGGAAGGTGCTGGAATTGTCAGTAATGATGCTGGGAAATTAACAGGTTATCGTGGATTAGGACTCTTATCCGAAGTTTTTAAAGATGAACGTCAATTGAATCAATTAACAGGGCAAGCGGCCATCGGTCACGTCCGTTATGCGACTGCTGGAAATGGCAGTGTTGATAATATCCAACCATTTTTATTCAAATTTTACGATGGTGATTTCGCGTTAGCTCATAATGGTAATTTAACGAATGCTAAAAGCTTGCGTAAGGATTTAGAACAGAATGGTGCGATTTTCCATTCAAATTCAGATACAGAAATTTTGATGCATCTGATTCGCCGCAGTCAAAAGGAAACACTCTGTGAACGGATGAAAGAAGCGTTAAATACCGTAAAGGGCGGCTTTGCTTATTTAATGTTAACTGAAAAATCGATGGTTGCAGCCCTTGATCCTAACGGCTTTAGACCACTGTCGATTGGGCAGATGGTTAATGGCGCTTATGTGGTTGCTTCTGAAACTTGTGCCTTGGAAGTAGTCGGCGCAAAATTTATTCAAGATGTTAATCCTGGTGAAATTATTACGATCAATGATGAAGGCCTGAAAGTTGAACGTTTTACCGAAGATACTCAACCGGCAATTTGTTCGATGGAATACATTTATTTTGCCCGACCAGATTCTAATATCGCAGGAGTGAATGTCCACAGTGCCCGTAAAAATATGGGTCGGATTTTATCGCAAGAATCAGCAGTTGAAGCAGACATGGTTGTCGGTGTTCCCAACTCTTCTTTATCAGCAGCGAGCGGTTATGCGGAAGAATCGGGAATCCCCTATGAAATGGGTCTAGTGAAAAATCAATATGTTGCTAGGACCTTTATTCAACCAACCCAAGAGTTGCGAGAACAAGGAGTTCGGATGAAACTTTCAGCGGTTCGCGGCGTGGTGGAAGGAAAGAGAGTTATCATGGTAGATGATTCGATTGTCCGGGGAACGACTAGCCGCCGGATTGTAAATCTTTTAAAAGAAGCTGGAGCGAAGGAGGTCCATGTCCGAATCGCTTCACCACCGTTGCGTTATCCATGTTTTTACGGAATCGATATTCAGACGCGTAAGGAACTGATTGCCGCAAATCACTCGATTGAAGAAATTCGTGAATTGATTGGAGCGGATTCGCTATCATTTTTAAGTGAAGATGGCTTAATCGAAGCTATTGGACTCGATTTTGATGCACCTTATTCAGGATTGTGCATGGCTTATTTCAATGGAGATTATCCAACACCATTGTACGATTACGAAGAGCATTATCAAGCAACGTTAAAAGAAAAAACATCCTTTTATTAAAAAATACTTAATGACGAATAAGGAGCGAATCGAGTGGGAAATGCATATTCGAGAGCCGGCGTTGATGTAGAAGCCGGTTATGAAGTAGTTGAACGAATCAAGAAACACGTGAAAAGAACGGAGCGCCTAGGTGTCATGGGAGCAATCGGCGGTTTTGGTGGTTGTTTTGATTTAAGTCAGTTTGATTTAAAAGAACCCGTATTAGTTTCAGGGACGGATGGTGTCGGTACGAAATTGATGGTAGCGATTCAAGCGGACAAACACGATACGATCGGGATCGATTGTGTCGCAATGTGTGTCAATGATATCGTTGCGCAAGGTGCCGAGCCGCTCTACTTTTTAGATTATATTGCGACTGGTAAAAATGTTCCCGCTCGTCTGGAGCAAGTGGTTGCCGGTGTGGCTGAAGGGTGTGTACAGGCTGGTGCGGCTTTAATTGGCGGCGAGACAGCAGAAATGCCAGGGATGTATGGCGCAGATGATTATGATTTAGCCGGTTTTACGGTTGGGATCGCTGAAAAGAGTCAAATGATTACCGGTGAAAAAATTCAAGCAGGTGATATTCTAATTGGCTTGTCATCATCGGGGATCCATTCTAACGGTTATTCGCTAGTTCGTAAAATCTTCTTTGAGATGAATCAATTTTCGATCGATGAAAAATTGCCAGAGTTAACAGAAAAACTGAGTGATGAAATTTTAGTCCCTACAAAAATCTATGTTGATGCTGTAATGCCATTGGTTAAGAAAGAATTAGTCAACGGCATTGCTCACGTTACCGGTGGGGGATTTGTTGAGAATCTTCCTCGCATGTTACCAGAAAATCTAGCTTGTGAGATTGAACTTGGCACTTGGCCAGTTTTACCGATTTTTGCTGCTTTAGCAAAATACGGTGAGATTCCTGAAATGGAAATGTATGAGATCTTCAATATGGGCATCGGGATGGTCTTAGCCGTTGCGCCGGAAAAATTAGCTGAATTGCAAACAGATTTAAATGAACGCAATCAAGCTTCATATGTGATTGGGAAAGTGACAGAAAAACAAGCGTCAGCGATTGTTTTTAAAGGAGCACACGTATGAGGATCGCAATTTTAGCTTCGGGAAATGGTTCGAATTTTGAAGTGATCGCTCAAGCCATTAAAGAAAAGAAAATCCCAGCGGAACTAGTTTTATTATTTTCAGATCATCGCGATGCATATGTACTAGAACGAGGGGAAAAGTTTGGGGTTTCTTGTGAGAGTTTTGAACTGAAGGATTTTTCTGATAAACAAAGTTATGAGGCGGCTTTACTAGCGTTGTTGAAAAAATATCAAGTCGAATTAGTCGTTTTAGCCGGCTATATGCGCATCATTGGGAAAGAATTATTAGCGGCTTTTCCGAAGCGAATCGTCAATATCCATCCTGCTTTATTACCAAATTTTCCCGGCTTGCATGGAATTAAAGATGCTTATGAAGCTGGGGTGAAAGAAACGGGAGTGACGATTCATTATGTAGACAGCGGTGTAGACACCGGGCCAATCATTGCTCAAGGGAAAGTTAAGGTAGCGGAAGAAGATGATTTGGCCGATTTGGAAGCCAAGATTCATCAACTTGAACACCAACTTTATCCTGAGGTGTTAGCAGAGATTGCGAAACAGAACAAGTAATTCATTATTAATATTTTAGAATTTGAGTTCTTTACTATCAAAAAGGAGTGTCACGATGACAAGAGCATTAATTAGTGTTTCAGATAAAACCGGAGTTGTAGAATTTACTAAAGGTTTGGTTCAAGCCGGAATTGAAATCATTTCTACTGGAGGAACAAAGAAAGTTTTGGATGAAGCGGGCATTCCGACGCTCAGTATCGATGAAGTGACGGGCTTTCCTGAAATGATGGATGGTCGAGTAAAAACATTGCATCCAAAAATTCATGGCGGATTGTTAGGGCGACGAGATTTAGCTAGCCATATGGAAGCTATGAAAGCTCACGATATCCAACCAATTGATTTTGTTTGTGTAAATCTTTATCCATTTAAAGAAACAATTTCGAAACCAGATGTAACCGAGGCAGATGCAATCGAAAATATTGATATCGGCGGGCCAAGTATGTTACGTTCTGCAGCCAAAAATTTCAATTCGGTCACAGTCGTGGTTGATCCAAAAGATTATGTGCTTGTTTTAGCTGAGCTAAAAACAAATCAAATGACTTCTTTAGCAACACGCAAACGTTTAGCAGCAAAAGTTTTTCGTCATACAGCGGCTTATGATGCGTTGATTGCTGAATATCTGACTAAAGCGGTTGCCGAAACGGAACCAGAAAAATTGACATTGACTTATGATTTGAAACAAACTTTACGTTATGGTGAAAATAGCCATCAGAGTGCGGCATTTTATCAAAATGCCATACCAACTCCATACTCGATTGCTAGTGCTCAACAATTACATGGTAAAGAGTTATCTTACAACAATATTAAAGATGCTGATGCGGCCATTCGGATTGCCCGAGAATTCACCGATCCGACAGTCGTAGCGTTGAAACATATGAATCCTTGTGGAATTGGTAGCGGACAGACTATCTTTGAGGCGTATCAGTTTGCTTACGAAGCCGATCCAACTTCGATCTTTGGTGGGATCTTAGTAGCCAATCGCGAAATTGATTTGGCGACTGCTGAGGAAATGCATAAATTATTCTTAGAAATCATTATTGCACCAAGCTTCAGCCAAGAGGCGTTTGATGTGTTATCAAGTAAGAAGAATTTGCGTTTGATGACGTTAGACTTCAGTGAACAAACAAACAATCAGCCAGAAGTCGTTTCAGTTTTAGGAGGCTTGTTAGTTCAAGATCAAGATGTGGTCGAAGAAATTCCAGCGGACTGGGAAGTTGTCACTGAGCGGGAACCATCAGGGGAAGAATTAAAAGCTCTAGCTTTTGCCTGGAAAGCCGTTAAGCACGTGAAATCGAATGCGATTGTCGTGGCAAATGAACATCAAACAGTTGGTGTAGGCGCTGGACAAATGAATCGAGTCGGTTCTGTTAAAATTGCTTTAGAAGAAGCGAAAGGTCGGATGAATGGCGCTGTTTTAGCCAGTGATGCGTATTTCCCAATGGATGACAGTGTGGAATATGCGGCGCAGCATGGAATTAAAGCGATTGTTCAGCCTGGTGGAAGTATCCGTGACAAAGATTCGATTGCAATGGCTAATAAATATGGGGTTGCGATGGTCTTCACCGGTGTTCGCCATTTCAGACATTAATTTTTAGGAGGATTCGATGAAGGTATTAATTATTGGTAGCGGAGGCCGCGAGCACGCGATTGCAAAAAAAATGTTGGAGAGTCCGCAGGTAACGGAGGTTTTCTGTGCTAAGGGCAACCCCGGTATGAAAAAAGATGGGATTCAATTGGTGGAAATCGCCGAAGATAATCATGAAGCTTTGATTTCTTTTGCGAAAGAGCAAATGGTTGCTTGGACGTTTGTAGGACCGGAGATTCCATTGCTGAATGGAATCGTTGATGATTTTGAACGGGCAGGATTGAAAATTTTTGGCCCTAATAAAGCGGCTGCAATGATCGAGGGCTCAAAAGAATTCGCGAAAAAAATCATGGTAGATAATCAGATTCCTACAGCCGATTATGCAGCTTTTACGGACTATCAAAAAGCTTGTGAGTATGTTAAAGAAAAAGGCGCGCCAATTGTGATTAAGGCAGATGGCCTAGCCGCTGGTAAGGGCGTAGTTGTAGCGATGAATTTGGATGAAGCACTGCAGGCGTTAAAAGAAATGATGACGGATCATCGTTTCGGTGAAAGCGGCGATAAAGTAGTGGTCGAAGAATTTTTAGCTGGGGAAGAGTTTTCGCTACTGGCTTTTGTAAAAAATGAAGAAGTCTATCCAATGGTGATTGCGCAAGATCATAAGCGGGCTTATGATGGCGATAAAGGTCCCAACACCGGAGGAATGGGTGCTTATTCACCGGTTCCACAAATCTCAGCAGAAATGGTTGAGATGGGGATAAAAGAGATTTTAGAACCGGCGGCCAAAGGTATGGTTAAAAATCAAACACCATTTACTGGCATTTTATATGCCGGCTTAATTGCAACTGAAGCAGGGCCGAAAGTAATTGAATTTAATGCGCGTTTCGGTGATCCGGAGACACAAGTGGTTTTACCGCGTTTAACTAGCGATCTTGCTCAAGTAATCGATGATCTATTAAATGACCGTAAGCCAGAATTATCATGGAGTGAACGAGCGACAGTCGGTGTCGTGTTGGCTGCAGAAGGATACCCAGGGTCCTATCAAAAAGGAATGAGGGTTCCGCATTTTAACGATCAAGTAACGGTTTATTATGCCGGTGTGGCTGAGACGCAAGGAACCATCCAAGCTGCAGGTGGGCGAGTGCTTTTAGTAGAAGCTGAGGCGGAATCGATTGAGGCGGCACAAAAAATAGCCTATCAAGCACTAGCAGAAGTCGATACAAGTGGTTATTTTTATCGCCAAGATATCGGCGACAAATCATTAAAATAGGAAAAAACGGCCGTTTGGTCGTTTTTTTTATGCTTTAAAATAAAGCGAGGTATTAAAAATGACAGGTTTAATTAAAAGTGGTAAACTGAATATGAAAAAAAAGTTAAAAGGAAATATGAAAACGGAAAAAATGAAATGAATTTAACTTATACAACTAATGACTCTAGTTAAATTATCGTTTGTTAAAGAGTAGATTGAAAGAGGCGATAACCGTGGAAAGCAAACAATCTAAGTCAGAGAGTGAAAAGTACGAGTTGCAGACAATTTTAGCAGAACTCCCCAATTCACAATACTTAAAAATTTTGTTAGCACAAATTATGCGGCACTATGATCCCAAGATTAAGTATATTTTTCAAAAGCAAACGGGTTGGCAATTAGTAATTGAACAATATAATGGTTTGCTTTGTAATATCAAGATACATAAAGATTACTTTTCAGTGATCACACCATTTCCAGATTTTGGCGTTCGTTATTTGACGCCGATGGTCAAGGTAATGTCAGATGAATTCAAAGAAAAATTTGAAGATGTCTCAAAAAATACCAAACAGATCGAAATGAAAGTGACGAGCGAAGAAGAAATGGAAGATGTTATCTTTTTAATCAGTCTTCAAGCAAAAAAATTAAGGAACAGCTTAGTTTAAAAAGTTAATGTTCGTGTTTTTTGCTGTTAATTCAAAAAACCACTTGCATTTTAGCTGAATATGTTGTAAATTACATAGGGCGATAGCGCCCTATGTTTTTTTATCTAATTCATTGGAGGCCATTATGAAAGTATTTGATTACGAAGATATTCAGTTGATCCCTAATAAATGTATTGTGAGTAGTCGTTCAGAATGTGATACGACCGTTAAATTAGGAAAATTTAGTTTTAAGATGCCAGTGGTACCAGCCAATATGCAAACAATTATCGATGAGAATATTGCAGAATTTTTGGCGGAGAATGGTTACTTCTATATTATGCATCGTTTTTACGAAGAAGAACGAATTCCCTTTATCAAGAAAATGCAATCACGTGGTTTATTTACATCGATCAGTGTCGGTGTCAAAGGATATGAATATGATTTTGTAAAACAACTAGCAGCAGAACAATTGAACCCTGACTTTATTACCATCGATATTGCTCACGGACATTCTGATCCAGTGATCAACATGATTAAGCATATAAAAAAATATTTACCAGAAACTTTTGTGATTGCCGGAAACGTGGGCACACCAGAAGCCGTTCGCGAATTAGAGAACGCCGGAGCAGATGCTACCAAAGTAGGAATCGGTCCAGGAAAAGTTTGCATCACGAAAATCAAAACAGGTTTTGGGACTGGCGGTTGGCAATTAGCAGCATTAAGCTGGTGTGCTAAAGCAGCTCGCAAACCGATTATCGCTGATGGCGGTATTCGTACTCACGGTGATATTGCCAAATCGATTCGTTTTGGTGCAACGATGGTCATGATCGGTTCTTTATTTGCGGGTCATGAAGAATCACCCGGTGAAACGAAAGTTGAAGACGGTGTTGTATATAAAGAATACTTCGGCAGTGCTTCAGAATTTCAAAAAGGCGAAAAGAAAAACGTTGAAGGTAAGAAAATTTGGATCCCTTATAAAGGTTCTTTAAAAGACACTTTAGTTGAGATGCAACAAGACTTGCAATCATCGATTTCTTATGCTGGTGGAAAAGATTTAGAGGCCTTACAGAAAGTCGATTATGTTGTAGTTAAAAACTCGATTTTCAATGGCGATACAATTTAAAAACTTTTAGAAAACTTTAAAGAGGTTGCGCCAAATGCTGGCGCGACCTTTTTTTGCGAGGACTCATTACTAGTTAGTAAAAAATTTAGCGGATACTGGAGAAAAGTATTGCCGACAAAGTGAAGCAAACAGTCGTATTTTTATTTTCAACAATAATATGTAGTTAAGCAATTGACAGCTTTTGACAATTGGTTTAGCTTTAAATCATCCAATAGTAAATGAGGGATTTCGATGTGGCACTTATCAAAAGAAAAAGCCATTCCAATTTATCAACAAATTATCGAACAAGTGATTCAATACATCCAAAACGGTACGTTGCAACCAGGTGATAAGCTCCCAGCTGAACGCAAGTTGGCTGAATCTTACGGTGTCAATCGTTCTACCATTGTTCACGCGTTAGATGAATTAGTCAGCTTAGGCTGGATTCAGCGGCGTCAAGGTAGTGGTACCATCGTAAATGAAGGTAACTGGGGACGGAGTACCATTTCACGAGTGGATTGGCGCAGTCTACTTACACAAAAGTCCTATCCTAAAGTTCCTTTTTTAGAAAAGATGCAAGTATTATTAAAAGATCCTGAGTCGCTTGATCTATATTCGGGTGATCTACCTTTGAATTTGATCCCCGATTTTCGTTTTCCTTCTTATACTTGGGAGGAATTGTTGTTAGAAGAACGCAAACAGAGTCCTTTAGGTTATCAGCCGTTACAGCAAATAATCTGCCAGCGCGTAAAAGTAGAACAAAAGATTGAGGTTTCGCCAAAGCAAATTTTAATTACCTCAGGAGCTCAACAAGCGATGTTCTTATTATTACAAGTTATGCTGCAAAGCGGGGACAGCGTCGCGATTGAGGATCCGTCATTTTTGTATTCGTTACCAATTTTTGCTAGCGCGGGAATCAAACTTTACGGGGTTGAGATGGATCGCGAAGGGATGCGGATTGACAAATTAGAACAGTTGATTTTGACAAAAAAGATCAAGCTGATCATTTTGAATCCGACCTATCAAAACCCAACTGGTTCAACTATGTCTGAAAGACGGCGAAAAGATTTAATTGAGCTCAGCCGCAAATATCAATTACCGATTGTTGAGGACGAGGTTTTTAGCGAGTTGAACTTCAATCAGATTCCGCCTTCTTTAAAAGAATTGGCTCCGCATCAGGTGATTCATTTAGGTTCGTTGTCGAAAATTTTTGGTTCGTCCATCAAAATCGGCTGGGTCGTTGCCGATCAGGATTTGATTCAACGATTATCGGAAGCCAAACAAATGATGGATTTTTCAATCAGTGTCTTTCCTCAAGTGATTGCCCACACAGCTTTGACGGATCCGCATTTTGAAAAAAATCAGCAGGATTTGGTGATTAAATTGAAGGAGCGGGCGCGCATTTTTAATGACAAGGCCAGAAGTGTCGCGGAAGATTGGCAGGTCGCTGAAATTACTGGGGGGATTTACGCTTATTTAACTTGGCGTCATCAATCTTTGACCAGAAAAGAGTGGGAAGTATTTTTACAAGAAAAACTTCTGATTGCGCCTTCATTTTTATTTAGTAATGATACAATGGCTATGAGGGTCAATTATACCCGAATGACTGCAGCCGATTGTCAGATTTTTTTCGAAAAGTTGCAAAAAATATCTAAAGAGCTAAAGCAATCGGCTCAAACGACCAAATTAGTAGAGAAGCAATAGTTGTGATAACGTATTTAGGAGGAATGAAATGGACGCATTAGAAGTGATGAAGCAGCATCGAACTTATCGGGATTTTGATGAAGAGTATCAATTGTCAGAAGATCAGCTACAGAAAATATTACAGGCGAGTCGTCAGGCACCAAGTTGGATGAATGGTCAGATGTACAGTATTATTGTTGTGAAGGATCGTGATATTCGAGCACAGATGGTAGCGCTGAATCCAGGAAACCCACACATTTTACGCAGTTCAATTTTTTTAGTTTTTGTTGCTGATCTAAAGCGCACGCAAAAGGTTGCTGAACACTACCGTGTAGCATACGAGATCGATCAAGGGATGGATCCGCTGATTACGGCCATAACTGATGCGGCTTTGGCGTTGGAAAATGCGGTGATTGCTACAGAGGCACTTGGGTTAGGCAGTGTGGTGGTAGGTTCGATTCGAAAAGATATTACTGAAATTAGTAATTTATTGAAGTTGCCAGATTATGTGTTGCCGATTGCTGGATTAAGTATAGGTAAGCCTAGTGTTGAAATGAGAATCAAACCGCGCTTGCCTGAAACGGCAGTCGTTCATTATGATACGTATCAAGACTATGAATATCAATTGATTGAAGAATATGATAATACAATGGAAGAATTTGCTGAAGCGCGAGAAACAAAGCACTGGAGCAAGAAATTTGCTGACTATTTTGGAAAAATGCCTAATAAAAAAGTAGATGAATTTCTGAAAATGAATCATTTTTTTCAAGATAAGGTTTGACAGTATTAGCTAAGTTGATTATAGTGATAGAAGAAATTTAAATAGTTGTTAGGTGAGGCTCCTATATGGACACAGGCTACTGCCCAAAAATGTCGAGAGACGCCAATGGGTAGAACAGGAATCATCGTGAAGGTGATTCATAACGTAGCTGACAAGTTTGTCTACGCCCTATAGTGCTAAAGCTCGACGATGAACATGAATGATTATTCGCGCGTGCTCATTTTCGAGTGCGCGCTTTTTTTATCCGCTGTCCTTTCTGTTTCAGCAGATTAGAAAAATGAACGCGTATGACAATAAAATTTTTTCGATTTTTGAAATAATATGTCTATTAAAAGCCAATATTTCCCTAATGAACGAGAGGATGTTAGGAAGATGGATCATGAGGATAGTCGACCCAAAAATAAATATCGCAGGGCGACATCTGTTGTCCTGAACTTTAGGAGGAACAACTATGATGAACAAAAAAAAACTTCTTGCTCGCAAAATCAATAAAGATCAAGAATTGAAAAAATTAGCTATTTTAACAGACCGTGACCTTTTTTTAAATTTACGGACATCTTTGCAGGGATTATCGGAAGAAGATGCCCGCAGTCGTTTAGAAGAATATGGTCCCAATGAAGTATCTGCCCAAAAACCTACCCCGGGGCTACTGTTGTTTTTACAAGCGTTTAATGATCCCTTCGTGTATGTTTTAGCAGCTTTGGCGCTGGTGTCTTTGTTGACCAACGATCTCGAAGCGGCAGCTGTCATGACGATTATGATCTTAGCTAGTGTGTTTATTACGTTTATTCAAGAATATCGCTCTCAAAAAGCGAGTATTGAATTGAAGGAAATGATTGAAAATACAGCAGCAATTACCCGTAATGGTGAAACTAAGGAAATACCGATGGACGAAGTCGTTCCTGGGGATATTTTGACCTTGGCGACTGGTGACATGATTCCAGCCGATGCCGTCTTGATTTGGACAAAGGACTTATTCGTGAATCAATCGTCATTAACCGGCGAATCGATGCCAGTTGAAAAATTTGTCCCCAAAAATACTGAAGTGACAGCAGAGCTGACGGCGCTTGATTTGACTAACTTAGTTTTTATGGGAACCGACGTGTTGAGTGGACAAGGGAAAGCTATTATTTTAAAAACTGGCGAGCAAACTTTTTTTGGCGATATCGCTAAAAATGCTACCTCTAAACGCGGAAAAACTTCCTTTGATATAGGTTTAACGAAAGTCAGTAAGTTATTATTACGAATGGTGATGGTCTTATTTCCGCTAGTCTTCTTACTTAACGGATTGACAAAGGGTGACTGGAGTAGTGCGTTTTTCTTTGCAATCGCGGTCGCTGTGGGGTTGACACCTGAGATGCTACCGATGATTGTAAGTTCTAACTTAGCTAAAGGTGCATTAACCTTGTCGAAACATAAAGTCATTGTCAAAGAATTGGCCTCCATCCAAAATTTAGGCAGCATGGATGTATTGTGTACGGACAAAACAGGTACGATCACTGAAGATAGAGTGGTTTTGGTCCAGCATCTAGATCCATTAGGGATTGAAAATGAACAAGTTTTGGATTTGGCCTTCATGAATTCGAACTATCAAACAGGTTGGAAAAATTTGATGGATATTGCCGTCATCAATTATTTCGAAGAGCAAGAGCGACAACTGCCTTATCAAACGGTTCAAAAGATTGATGAAATCCCCTTTGACTTTTCACGTCGGCGCTTGACCGTCGTTATGAAAACAGACGATCATCAGTTAATGATTACCAAAGGTGCAGTAGAAGAGATGGCAGAAATCTGTAAATACGTTGAAATTAATGGAGAGATATTGGAATTAACATCAGAGATTCGTCAACAATTGCAAAAGGTCAACGAGAAAATGAACCGGCAAGGGATGCGCGTCATCACCGTAGCAGTCCACCGGGATGCTCATGACGAAGCCATCTATTCAACAGACGATGAAAAAGAAATGACTTTGATGGGTTTTATGGGCTTTCTTGATCCAGCGAAAGAATCAGCAAAACCAGCAATCAGATCTTTGCAAGAGCATGGTGTTGATGTAAAAGTTTTAACCGGTGATAATGCCATTGTTGCACAAAAAGTTTGCCAAGACGTTGGGATTCCGGCTGAAAACTTTGTGCTAGGTAATCAAGTGGATGAAATGTCGGATGATGAATTGTACCAAGCAGCAGAAAAGACCCATCTATTTGCCAAACTAAATCCCATGCAAAAATCACGAATCATTGAAGCGTTGCAAAACAAAGGACACACGGTTGGTTTTATGGGGGATGGGATTAATGACGCACCGGCGCTAAGAAAAGCCGATGTCGGGATTTCCGTTGATACTGCGGCGGATATTACCAAAGATGCTAGTTCGATTATTTTGTTAGAAAAGAGTTTGGGTGTCTTGGAGTTTGGTGTCATTGAAGGGCGCCGAGTATTCAGCAATATGATGAAATACATCAAGATTACGATCAGTTCAAATTTTGGGAATGTTTTTTCAATCTTAGTTGCTAGCGCATTTTTACCATTTCTTCCAATGCTTTCGATTCAACTGTTGTTGCAAAATCTTATTTATGATTTTGCTCAGCTGACGATTCCTTGGGATAACGTTGATGCAGAAGAGCTTCGAACACCGACTAAATGGGAAACGAATGGTTTATTAAAATTCACCGTTTGTATTGGACCAATCAGTTCGATTTTTGATATCATCACCTTTTTAGTAATGTGGTTTGTTTTCGGCGCGAATACACTGGCTAGTCAAAATTTATTCCAAACCGGTTGGTTTATGGTGGGGCTTACGACGCAAGCATTAGTCGTGTTGATGGTTCGTACAAGAAAAAGCCCCTTTTTGCAAAGCCGTCCAGCACCGCAAGTTTTTATTAGTTTATTATTGGCGGTAGTGATTGGTATTTTAGTCGTAGTCACACCGTTGGCAGAACAATTTAATTTTGTTCACTTACCTAATGCCTACTGGTTATGGTATCTAGGAATTGTCGCGGCCTATATGCTGGCGACACAACTTGGAAAAGTGCTTTATATCAAAATCGCAAAAGAATGGATTTGAAATCATCTGAACTATAACAGAGCAGGCTGTATTGCTGCTCTGTTTCTTTTTTGTGAAAAAATATTTTAATTATTTTAAGTAGAGGAAGAAATCAGCTTTTGTTTAATCAATTTTGCGATTTTTTAACAATAAAAACAACAAAATCAAAGACTTTCCCGTAAGCTTTTTCTAGTTATAATCGCAAAAAAATACTAAACAGAAATGAAACAAGGGTGATTTCATAAAGTCAAAAAATGAAACGCTTTAATTTGTTTAGAAGGACTGAGCAATTTGGTTGTCAATTAAACACAAAAATGCTAATTTAAAAAGGAAGGGGCAATAGCAATAATACAGATTGATTTGCTGTTGCACTATGAATAAGACTTATTTCATTAAGAGAGGAAAGTGTGACACCATGGCAGAAAAAAAGCTAACGATTGATTTTGAAGCCTTACTAAAAGATGTAAACGCGGATTTCCCCGTGTATCAAGCGCTTGACGTGGATGGAAAAATTGTAAATGAGAATTTAGTTCCTGATTTATCAGATGAAGAATTAGTAGAATTGATGACTTCAATGGTTTGGTCACGCGTTTTAGACCAACGTTCGACTGCATTGAACCGTCAAGGAAGATTAGGTTTCTTCGCACCAACCGCTGGACAAGAAGCTAGTCAATTGGCTAGTCATTTTGCTTTCGAAAAAGAAGACGTATTATTACCTGGTTATCGTGACGTTCCTCAACTGATTAAACACGGTTTGCCATTAGCGGAAGCCTTTTTGTGGTCCCGTGGGCACGTTGCTGGAAATAATTATCCGGCTGATCTTCAAGCACTACCACCGCAAATTATTATCGGAGCACAATATGTCCAAGCTGCGGGTGTAGCTTTAGGCTTGAAAAAACGCAAACAGAAAAATGTTGTTTTCACATACACTGGTGATGGCGGTTCATCTCAAGGTGATTTCTATGAAGCAATCAACTTTGCAGGGGCTTATCGTGCGAACGCTGTATTTTATATTCAAAATAATGGTTTTGCGATTTCGACACCACGTGAAAAACAATCGGCTGCTAAAACGTTAGCTCAAAAAGCTGTCGCTGCCGGAATTCCTGGTATTCAAGTCGATGGAATGGATCCACTAGCTGTTTATTATGTATCTAAAATGGCTCGTGAATGGGCAGCCAATGGCAATGGTCCTGTCTTAATTGAAACATTAACTTATCGTTATGGTCCCCATACTTTATCTGGTGATGATCCAACGCGTTATCGTTCAAAAGAAATGGATGATGAATGGACGAAAAAGGATCCGTTGGTCCGTTTCCGTAAATACTTGACTGACAAAGGCTTATGGTCAGAAGAACAAGAAGAAAAAGTCATTGAAGATACTAAAGCAGAAATTAAGCAGGCAATTGCTGATGCTGACCGTGTACCAAAACAAAAAGTTTCTGATTTCTTGAAGAATATGTACGAAGTTCAACCACAAAATATCAAAGAACAAATTGAATTCTATGAAGCGAAGGAGTCGAAATAATTATGGCACAAAAAACAATGATCCAAGCAATCACAGATGCCTTAGCTCTGATGCTTGAAAAAGATAAAGAAGTTTTAGTTTTCGGTGAAGACGTCGGTAAAAATGGTGGGGTCTTCCGTGCGACAGAAGGTCTACAAGAAAAATTTGGGGAAAATCAAGTTTTCGATACGCCATTGGCTGAATCTGGTATTGCCGGACTTGGTTTTGGATTAGCCTTGCAAGGATTCCGTCCAGTTCCAGAAATCCAATTCTTTGGTTTTGTCTTTGAAGCCATGGATGAAATTGTTGGTCAAATGGCGCGGACCCGTTACCGTATGGGTGGCACACGCAATCTGCCAATCACTATTCGTGCACCATTTGGTGGAGGTGTCCATACACCAGAATTGCACTCAGATAACTTAGAAGGCTTGATGGCACAATCACCTGGTTTACGGGTCGTAATCCCATCAAATCCTTATGATGCTAAAGGTTTATTAATCTCATCAATTCGCAACAACGATCCCGTTGTTTTCTTAGAACACATGAAGCTTTATCGCTCATTCCGTGAGGAAGTACCAGAAGGAATCTACGAAGTACCATTAGATAAAGCGGCGGTGACAAAAGAAGGGACTGATGTTTCGATTATCACTTACGGTGCGATGGTTCGTGAAGCAATCAAAGCAGCGGATAATCTAGCAAAGGAAAATATCAATGCAGAAATTATCGACCTACGTACAGTAGCACCGTTAGATGTCGAAACAATCATTAAATCGGTTGAAAAAACGGGCCGTGTAGTTGTTGTTCAAGAGGCACAAAAACAAGCTGGAGTTGGCGCGCAAGTTGTTTCAGAAATTTCTGAACGGGCAGTTCTTTCACTGGAAGCTCCAATTGGACGTGTTTCTGCTCCAGATACAATTTTCCCATTTGGGCAAGCGGAAGGTATTTGGTTGCCAAACGCAGCGGATATTGAAGCAAAAGTAAAAGAAATCGTTGAATTTTAATTGCTAGTTTTAGTTTCTACTATTATTTATTAATTGAAACTAAAAGAAATCCATTTGAGATTACTGGATTTTTACGTTAGGAAAATTCATACAACATTTGTGGACTAGCTTAAGTGCTAGTAAATAGAGATAAGGAGCGAAAACTAATGGCTTACCAATTTAAATTGCCGGATATCGGGGAAGGTATCGCGGAAGGCGAAATCGTCAAATGGTTCGTCAAAGCTGGCGATACCATTAATGAAGATGATACATTATTAGAAGTCCAAAATGATAAATCGGTGGAAGAAATTCCATCCCCTGTAACGGGAACCATCAAAAAAATCATTGTAGATGAAGGAACCGTTGCCAATGTGGGTGATGTTTTGGTCGAAATTGATGCACCAGGACACGAAGACAATGAAGGGGACTCTGGTGTGGCAGCAGAATCACAAACACCAGAAGCGCCAGCTGCAGAACCGTCAGCAAATAATGGCGGTGGTGTCTACCAGTTTAAATTACCAGATATTGGTGAAGGAATCGCGGAAGGTGAAATTGTTAAATGGTTTGTTAAAGCCGGCGACAAGATCGAAGAAGACGATACCTTGTTAGAAGTTCAAAATGATAAATCGGTGGAAGAAATCCCATCCCCTGTAACAGGAACTGTCAAAAATATTATCGTAGGAGAAGGCACTGTTGCCAATGTGGGTGATGTTTTGGTCGAAATTGATGCGCCAGGTCATAATGATTCCAGTGCGGCTTCAACCGAACCAGCAGCTCCAGCAGCACCAAAAGCTGAAACAAAGGGCGATTCTTCAGTAGTTGAAGCAAGCAACCCAGATAAACGTGTTCTGGCTATGCCGTCTGTTCGTCAATATGCGCGGGAAAAAGACGTGGACATTACTCAGGTAACAGCGACAGGAAAAGGTGGCCGTGTTGTAAAAGAAGATATTGATGCCTTTGTTTCTGGTGGCGGACAAACTGCTCCGGTGAAATCAGCAGAAAAACCAGCTGAAACACCAGTAGCTTCTTCAAGTGCACCAAAATCAGCAGAAAAACCAGCACAGCCATTTACTTCTAACATGAGTGAAATGGAAACGCGTGAGAAGATGACACCGACACGTAAAGCGATTGCAAAAGCAATGGTTAACAGCAAACATACTGCTCCACATGTAACGTTACATGATGAAGTTGAAGTTTCTAAACTTTGGGATCATCGTAAGAAATTCAAGCAAGTTGCTTTAGATAATGGCACAAAATTAACTTTCTTACCATACGTAGTGAAAGCTTTGACTGCAACGGTCAAGAAATACCCAGTCTTGAATGCTTCAATCGATGATGCGGCGCAAGAAATCGTCTATAAAAATTACTATAATATCGGGATTGCAACCGATACAGATCATGGCTTATATGTACCAAATGTAAAAAATGCAGATACAAAAGGCATGTTCAAAATTGCTGATGAAATCAATGAGAAAGCAGCCTTGGCTCATGATGGCAAATTATCAGGAGACGATATGCGCAACGGGACAATTACCATTTCCAATATCGGTTCAGTTGGCGGCGGCTGGTTCACACCAGTCATCAATTACCCTGAAGTAGCTATTTTAGGGGTTGGTACGATTGCCCAACAACCAATCGTCAACTCTGAAGGTGAATTAGCGGTCGGTCGTGTGATGAAACTTTCATTAAGCTTCGATCATCGGATTGTTGATGGAGCGACAGCGCAAAAAGCTATGAACAATATTAAACGTTTATTAGCTGACCCAGAATTATTATTAATGGAAGGATGATAAAATCATGGTAGTTGGAGATTTTGCCATTGAATTAGATACAGTTGTAATTGGTGCCGGACCTGGCGGTTATGTTGCCGCTATCCGCGCCGCTGAAATGGGACAAAAGGTAGCGATTATTGAACGAGAATACATTGGCGGCGTTTGTTTAAATGTCGGCTGTGTGCCTTCTAAGGCCTTGATTTCTGCTGGACATCATTATCAAGATTCGCTTGATTCTGCAATGTTTGGTGTAACGAGCGAAGGCGTCAAATTGGACTTTGCTAAAACTCAAGACTGGAAACAAAACGGTGTCGTTAATAAATTAACGAGTGGCGTCAAATTCTTGTTGAAAAAACACAAAGTAGAGATCATTGAAGGAGAAGCATTCTTTGTTGATGATAAAAATTTACGGGTGATTCATCCTGATTCAGCGCAAACTTATTCATTTAATAATGCAATTGTGGCTACTGGATCTCGTCCGATTGAAATTCCTGGCTTCAAGTTTGGCGGTCGTATTCTAGATTCTACTGGCGGTTTGGCTTTAACTGAAGTACCAAAGAAATTTGTAATTATCGGTGGTGGAGTTATTGGAGCCGAATTAGGTGGTGCCTATGCGAACCTAGGTGCTGAAGTGACGATTCTAGAAGGCTCACCGCAAATTCTACCGACCTATGAAAAAGATATGGTGCAATTGGTCGAAAAAGACTTTGAGCAAAAAGGGATTAAAGTAGTAACTTCTGCCATGGCACGAGAAGCCGTTGACAATGGTGAAAGCGTGACTGTTCACTATGAAGTGGACGGCAAAGAAGAAACGATTGATGCAGATTACGTGATGGTCACTGTTGGTCGTCGGCCAAATACCAATGATATGGGCTTGGAACAAGCGGGGGTCGAAATGACGGACCGTGGTTTGATTACAGTTGATAAACAAGGCCGGACCAATGTACCAAGCATCTATGCAATTGGTGATATCGTTCCCGGCGCAGCGCTCGCTCACAAAGCAAGCTATGAAGCGAAAATTGCTGCAGAAGCAATCTCCGGCAAGAAAGTTGCTGTTGATTACAAAGCAATGCCAGCTGTCGCTTTTACCGATCCTGAATTAGCTTCTGTAGGAATGACCATCAAAGAAGCTAAAGAAGCAGGAATCGAAGCTAAAGCTTTCAAATTCCCATTCTCTGGTAATGGTCGTGCCTTATCATTAGGTAAGACTGAAGGCTTTATCCGCTTGGTTACAACGGTAGAAGACAATGTAATTATTGGTGGACAAATTGCCGGCGTCGGAGCCAGTGATATGGTATCTGAATTAGCTTTAGCAATCGAATCAGGGATGAATGCAGAAGATATTGCGTTAACGATTCACCCGCATCCATCATTAGGCGAAATCGTGATGGACGCGTCTGAATTAGCGTTAGGTTTACCGATTCATATTTAATTAAATCGTTGGAAAACGCCAAAATTAATGAAATTTTGGCGTTTTTTTGTTTTAATTTAGTAATTATTTTTCACGGTAGAAAACAGAGCTTTTTGCTGCTTTTAAGCCTTGAAGACACTCGCTATCGATTTCTATATGTGCTTAACTGCCTATTTTGGGTAGTTGTTTTTCAATTACACTTAGAGAAGTACCCTCATTTTTTGTAGAAGTCTCTTAGCTTAATAGCATTTAACAGGAGATCGAGGTGCTTTTTTGAGCTCTTGAAGAAGCTTCTTAAAAGTCTTTTAAAATGAATGAACATTGTTGTGTACAGAATAAGCGTTCTGCTCATTTTAGAAAAAATTAGTTCCTGATTGATAGTTCCTTTCTTTAAATCTTTTTGCCTAAACGCAAAGGAGGGTTCTATGGTAAACTATTTGCGAATGGGGTGTGAATAATGGCAAATTATAGTTATCCAATTGATGAAGATTGGACACATGAAGAGATTGCGAACGTGATCAATTTTCTGAATCTTGTTGAAGCCGCTAACGAAACGGGTGTTGAAACCGAAAAATTTTTAGCTGGCTATAAAAAATTTAAATCCGTTATAAAAAGTATTGGTGAAGAAAAAAGAATTGGTCGAGAGTTCGAAACGGCTAGTGGCTATTCTTTGTATCGGACTGTTCAACAAGCGAAAAAGACGACTGGCAAACGTTTTAAACAACAGTGAGATTAGGAGGGGACGATTATGGAACACGAGATTATCGCTTGGATTTATGAAGCTGCTGAGAGAATCAAGTCTGGCCTAGGCGATGCGTTAAAGGTTGATCAAAAAAAAGGAAGAACTGATTTAGTGACCAACGTAGACCAGGAAACGCAAGATTTTATCGTTAAAAAAATTCGGTCTTTTGATCCGGAAGCTAAAATTTTAGGCGAGGAAAATGGCTTGGATCAAACACCGATTGACCATGGGCGAGTTTTTGTGATTGATCCAATCGATGGCACTTTAAATTTTGTGATGCAGCAAGAAAACTTTTGTATCATGCTTGCAGTCTATGAAGAAGGAATCGGCCAGCTAGGATTTATTTATGACGTGATGCGGGATGAACTTTTTTGGGGTGGACCAAAAGTTGGAAAAGTCTTCTTTAATAAACAAGAACTTGCCGCGCCAGAAAATAAAATGTTAGACGAAGGTCTGATTGGGATGAATGCGGCGCTTTACCGCAAAAATTTGTATCATGCCCAAGAAATTGCCAACATATCGATGGGAATTCGTGTATTAGGTTGTGCCGGGTTAGACTTTATCGCGATTATCAAAGGAACTCAGCTGGGGTATATTAGCATGTTAAGCCCATGGGATTACGCGGCCGGAAAAATCATGATGGAACAATTAGGAATGGTGACTTGCGGGGCGGATGATCAGCCTTTAAATTTCCACGGAAGAGAACTTTTTATCGGCGCTACTCAAGCAGCGATGAAGGATATTCAAGCGGTTAAATAGGCAGAAACATTAAGAAAAGACTTTTTTCTGAAATAATGAAAATGTTTTACTAACACTCTCACTGATTTTCTGTTATAATTGTCAATCGAGTGAGTCTCGCGTTACAAGAAAAGGAGCAAGTTAAATTGAAATACAGAGAAGATATCCGCAACGTGGCCATTATCGCCCACGTTGACCATGGTAAAACAACTTTAGTTGATGAAATGTTAAAGCAATCTGATACCCTTGATAGTCACGTACATTTGCAAGAACGTGCAATGGATTCAAATGCGATTGAAAAAGAACGTGGTATCACGATCTTAGCCAAAAATACGGCTGTAAACTATAAAGATTACAAAATCAATATCATGGATACCCCAGGACACGCCGACTTCGGTGGTGAAGTAGAACGAATCATGAAAATGGTTGATGGTGTGTTGTTAGTTGTCGATGCTTATGAAGGTACGATGCCGCAAACTCGTTTCGTATTGAAAAAAGCTTTGGAGCAACATTTAACACCAATCGTAGTTGTAAACAAAATCGATAAACCTTCTGCTCGTCCTGAAGAAGTGGTTGACGAAGTCTTAGAATTATTTATCGAATTAGGCGCCGACGATGATCAATTGGATTTCCCAGTGATCTATGCGTCAGCTATCAACGGAACATCTAGTTTATCAGATGATCCTGCAGAACAAACAAAAACAATGGCACCAATTTTTGATACAATCATTGAAAAAATCCCAGCGCCAGTTGACAATAGTGACGAACCGTTACAATTCCAAGTATCCTTGTTGGATTATAATGATTACGTTGGCCGAATCGGGATTGGCCGTGTCTTCCGCGGGAAAATGAAAGTCGGCGACCAAGTTTCTCTTATGAAACTAGATGGTTCGATTAAAAACTTCCGAGTAACGAAGATTTTTGGTTTCTTCGGTTTGCAACGTTTGGAAGTCCAAGAAGCTCAGGCTGGTGATTTGATTGCGGTATCTGGGATGGAAGATATCTTTGTTGGGGAAACGGTAACGCCAATTGATCATCAAGAAGCATTGCCAATTTTACACATCGACGAACCGACATTACAAATGACATTCTTGGTCAATAATTCACCGTTTGCTGGTCGTGAAGGGAAATATGTCACTTCACGTAAGATTGAAGAACGTTTGATGTCAGAATTGCATACAGACGTGTCATTACGCGTTGAGAATACAGAATCACCCGATGCATGGACAGTTTCTGGTCGTGGCGAATTGCACTTATCAATTTTGATTGAAAATATGCGTCGTGAAGGCTATGAATTACAAGTTTCACGTCCGGAAGTAATCGAACGAATCGTTGATGGTGTGAAATGTGAACCATTTGAACGAGTTCAAATTGATACGCCGGAAGAATACATGGGTAGTGTGATTGAAGCATTAGGTCAACGTAAAGCTGAAATGCAAGACATGATCCATTCAGGAAATGGTCAAATTCGTTTGGTCTTCTTAGCTCCAGCCCGTGGCTTGATTGGATTTACAACAGAATTCTTATCAATGACACGTGGTTATGGGATCATGAACCATACCTTTGACCAATATCTACCAATGATTCAAGGAACGCTTGGCGGTCGCCGTAATGGTGCACTTGTTTCTGTTGATACTGGTAAAGCTACCATGTACTCAATTATGAGTGTGGAAGAACGCGGAACTGTTTTCGTTGAACCAACCACAGAAGTGTATGAAGGAATGATCGTCGGTGAAAATAGTCGTGACAATGACCTTGGTGTAAATATCACGAAAGCAAAACAAATGACTAATGTTCGTTCAGCCAATAAAGATCAAACATCAGTGATTAAAAAACCACGGATCTTAACTTTGGAGGAATCACTAGAATTCTTGAATGATGATGAATACTGTGAAGTTACACCAGAATCTATTCGCCTACGCAAACAGATTCTAAATAAATCAGAACGTGAAAAAGCAGCGAAGAAACGTAAAGTTGCTGAATAAAGTTCTTTGAAGGCCGCACTTTAAAAAGTGTGGTCTTTTTTTATAATAATTGGAAAGCCTAAAAATCGTTATGTTTCATGAAATGTCATTGTTTCACGAATGCTTTTAAAAAAAGAATTGATATTTCGCGTTTTCCTTGTATTTTCGGGATTTGTAATCTTCTTGTAATATAAATTTGCTGTGTAAAAGTCAAAACCCGAACGAAGAGTTTAGAAAAAGCTTAGTCTCACTTATTTTTTTCCTTTTTGAAATTTTTCTATGTTATAATGTTGAAACCAAGATAGGAGGGAAGCAAAATGGAAAATATTTCTTCTGATTTTGCCATTAAAATATTGCAAGAGGATGCCGATCGGATCAAATTACTGATTCATAATCAGACAAATAGTCTTTGTATCTCTCAATGTAAGGCTTTTGAAGAAGTCGTTGATACACAAATGTACGGCTTCTCACGGCAAGTTTTTTTTGCTGAAAAAATTGGTGTTTTAAAGCAAGGAGAAGGTCAGCAGATGCTTAGTGAACTAGAAGCAGAGCTGAATCGTTTATACACTGAATTATATGAAAATCGTCAAGATCTGACGGATACCGGCTGGGAGGCTTAGATCTTGCCAACAAAGATAAAGAAACGTCATTTTTTAGACTACAGCATTTTGATTCCTTACTTGATTCTGACTGTCATCGGTTTGATTTTTGTCTACAGTTCAACTTCCTATTTATTGATTACAAATGATGCAAATCCAACGAGTCTTGTGATGAACCAAGCGATCTTTTGGGGCTTAAGTTTAATTATGATCAGTTTGATGTACAAGATGAAAACAGATGTATTAAAAAGTCAGCAGTTGATCATTTTTGCGACTTATTTAATTTTTGCTCTGTTGATTGTTGTTTTTTTTATTGGAGATGAAGTCAACGGCGCAAAAGGTTGGATCCGAATCGGTGGTTTCAGTATGCAGCCAGCGGAATACTTAAAGATTATGGTCGTTTGGTATTTATCCTATATTCTTTCTAAACGACAAGAGACAATTCAGGATAATTTTGTGACTGATATGAAACGTCCGTTGATATTGGTTTTTGCGATGATCTTTTTAGTTGCTGTTCAGCCTGATATGGGGAACGCGGCGATTATCACATTGTTAGCTTTAATTTTACTCTTAGCTAGTGGAATTAATTGGGTGTATAGCCTAATTGTCGGTGGTGCGGGAATTATCGGCAGCTTTTTGGTGATTCAGTTTTTGACTCATTTCGGTGAGGCGATTTTACCCCAAAGATTGGCTTACATTGTCAGTCGTTTTGAAAGTTTCAAAAATCCCTTCAAATATGAATTGGATCAAGGTCACCAAATGGTCAATGGCTATTATGCCATGTATAACGGTGGTTGGTTTGGCCGTGGCTTAGGGAATAGTATTGAGAAAAAAGGGTTTTTAAGTGAAGCTCATACGGACTTTATTTTTTCAATTGTCATTGAAGAAGTCGGTTTGATCGGCGCTTTAATTATATTAGCAATTTTGATTTTTATGATCGCACGGATCTACTTGGTTGGGATTCGTTCGAAGAAGCCTTTCAATTCATTGATTTGTATCGGAATTGGAAGTTTGTTGTTATTACAAGTTTTTATTAATCTTGGTGGTATTTTAGGAATTATTCCATTGACTGGGATCACGTTCCCATTTTTGAGTCAAGGAGGAAATAGCTTACTTGTATTGTCAGTCGGCGTTGCTTTTGCATTAAACATCAGTGCAGATGAAAAACGCACGAAACTTGCGATCGAGTATGAATACTTAAAAAGTCAGGAGTGAAGTGCATGAAAAAGGTATTGGTAGCAAATAGAGGAGAAATTGCAACACGGGTGTTTCGCGCGTGTAATGAATTAGGGATTAAAACGGTGGCAATCTTTGCAGAGGAGGATCAATACTCCGTTCACCGCTTTAAATCAGATGAGGCTTATATTGTCGGTAAAGGAAAAAAACCGATTGATGCCTATTTGGATATTGAAGACATTATTCGGGTGGCAAAAGAAGCCCATGTCGATGCGATTCATCCGGGTTATGGTTTTCTTTCGGAAAACTTAGAATTCGCGCGACGTTGCCGTGAGGAAGGTCTTATTTTCGTAGGACCTGAATTACATCATTTAGATATTTTTGGTGATAAAATCAAAGCCAAAACAGCCGCATTAGAAGCCGGAATTCCGTCAATTCCAGGTTCTGATGGTCCTGTCGATACGATTGAAGGCGTCTTAGCATTTGCTGAATCACATGGGTATCCCATTATGATTAAAGCTGCTCTAGGCGGCGGTGGTCGCGGTATGCGGGTAGCTCATGATGAAAAAGAAGCCCGTGAAGGCTATGATCGTGCCAAAAGTGAAGCAAAAGCGGCTTTCGGAAACGATGAAATCTACGTGGAAAAATATGTTGCCAATCCTAAACATATCGAAGTCCAAATTTTAGGCGATAGCCACGGGAATGTCCTTCATTTATTTGAACGGGATTGCTCGGTTCAACGGCGCCATCAAAAAGTCGTTGAAGTAGCTCCGTGTATTTCTTTGAATACGGCTCAGCGAGAAAAAATCTGTCAAGCAGCAGTTCAATTAATGAAGCACGTCGGCTATGTCAATGCTGGAACAGTCGAATTCTTAGTTGAGGGTGATAATTTCTACTTTATTGAAGTAAATCCGCGGGTTCAAGTGGAACACACGATCACTGAATTAATTACTGGTGTTGATATTGTGACGTCACAGTTATTGATCGCTCAAGGAAAAGATCTGCATAAAGAAATTGGACTGCCAGAACAAGCAGCTGTCCAAATGGCCGGAGCGGCGATTCAATGTCGGATAACAACCGAAGATCCGTTGAATGGGTTTATGCCTGATACCGGGAAGATTGATACGTATCGCTCTCCAGGGGGCTTTGGTGTTCGTCTAGATGTCGGTAACGCTTATGCTGGTGCAACGGTGACACCTTATTTTGATTCATTATTGGTAAAAGTTTGTACCCATGCCTTGAATTTTGACCAAGCGATTGAAAAAATGCAGCGTTGTTTAATTGAATTTCGAATTCGCGGAGTCAAAACGAATATTCCTTTTATGCACAATGTAATCAGTCATCCGGTTTTTCAAAGTGGTGATGCGAAGACGACATTTATCGATAATACACCGGAATTGTTTGAATTTCCTCGAGTACGTGATCGTGGGAATAAGACGATGCGCTACATCTCTGAGATTACAGTCAACGGTTTTCCTGGGATCGAAAAACATGAAAAACGTTACTTTGAAACACCACGGATGCCAAAAGTTAAACAACGAGAAATTCTAACAGCTAAAAATATTTTAGATGAGCAAGGTCCAGAAGCAGTCACCAAATGGGTCAAAGAACAAAATTCAGTTTTAATGACCGATACGACTTTCCGTGATGCTCATCAAAGTTTATTAGCTACTCGGGTCAGAACTCATGATTTATTAAATGTGGCTCAAGCAACTGGTGAAGCCATTCCAGAGTTGTTTTCAAGCGAAATGTGGGGTGGAGCAACCTTTGATGTGGCGTATCGTTTCTTGACAGAAGATCCGTGGAAACGATTGAAATTATTGCGTAAAGCAATGCCTAATACATTGTTGCAAATGTTATTCCGTGGATCTAATGCAGTAGGCTATTCGAATTATCCCGATAATGTGTTGGAAGAATTCATTAAAGAAGCAGCGCATCACGGGATTGATGTTTTCCGAATCTTCGATAGTTTAAACTGGCTGCCACAAATGGAAAAAAGTATTCAGTATGTTCGTGATGCTGGTAAAATCGCTGAGGCAGCGATTTGCTATACTGGGGATATTTTAGACCCAAATCGCACGAAATATAATGTTCAGTATTACAAAGATATGGCAAAAGAACTGGAAGTATTAGGGGCACATATCATAGCAATCAAAGATATGGCTGGCTTATTGAAACCCCAAGCGGCATTCCAGTTGGTTAGCGAATTGAAAGAAACGACCGACTTACCCATTCACTTGCATACCCATGATACGGCTGGTAACGGTATTATTACTTTATCTGCGGCTGTTAAAGCAGGGGTTGATATTGTTGATGTGGCAACAAGTGCCATGAGCGGAGCAACGAGTCAACCAAGTTTAAGCAGTTTGTACTACGCGTTGCAATATGGTGATCGGACACCGGAAATAAACTTAAAGAACGTACGTCAATTGAATCATTATTGGGAAGATGTTCGCCCCTACTATTCAAGTTTTGAAAACGGAATTGTTGCCGCTCAAACAGAAGTATACAATCATGAAATGCCTGGCGGACAATATTCGAATCTGCAACAGCAGGCTAAAGCGGTTGGCTTAGGCGAAAAATGGGATGAAATCAAAGAAATGTATCATACTGTCAACATGATGTTTGGGGATATCGTTAAAGTAACGCCTTCATCTAAAGTTGTTGGAGATATGGCATTGTTTATGGTGCAAAATGAACTCACTGAAGAAGATATTTACGATCATGGAGATGAATTGAGTTATCCTGAATCCGTAGTTAGCTTTTTCCAAGGTGAATTGGGTCAACCAGTAGGTGGGTTCCCTGAAGAGTTGCAACGAATCATTTTACAAGGTCGACCAGCAATGGAAGAGCGGCCAGGGAAATTTGCTAAATCAGTCGATTTTGCTAAAGTGAAGCAAGAATTGCAAGAATTGATTGGCTTTGAACCAAGTAAAACCGATGTTTTGAGTTACTTGATGTATCCGCAAGTTTTCTTGGATTATCAAAAATCTTATGAACAATTTGCGGATGTAACCTTATTAGATACGCCAACCTTCTTTGAAGGAATGCGTTTAGGTGAAACTATCAATGTACAGATTGAAAAAGGTAAAGTTTTGATCATTCGCTTAGATGAAATTGGCGAGGCGGATATCGAAGGAAATCGGACCTTGTTCTTCAATTTGAACGGTCAACGGCGCGAAGTAGTTGTTAAGGACGCCTCAATTAAAAGTGCGGTCCAAACAAAACGCAAAGTTGAACCAACTAACCGTGAACAAATCGGAGCAACGATGACTGGATCAGTCTTAAAAGTCTTGGTTAAAAAAGGCGATCATGTTGAAAAAGGTCAGCCATTACTAATTACCGAGGCGATGAAGATGGAAACATCAATTGACGCGCGCTTTGCCGGAAAAGTTTCCCATTTATATGTCGAAGAAGGCGAAAGTATTTCTTCTGGCGATTTACTGATTGAAGTGAAAGAAAAATAATTATTAGGAGCGTTGATGTGTGAAAAGAGTGATCGGTTTTTTTAGTATTCTATTTTTAGTTTTGATCGGCTACTATTTGCAGCCGGTCCTCTTTCCGCCTACGCCTAAAAAAATAACACATGCACCCATCAATCAAGTGGTTCGCCATAAAGCACTGAAGCATCAAGTCGTCAAAACAGAAGGATATGCTAAGTATATCGCAGAGCCGATTGCAGACTTTGAGCAGCAATTTGGTCAACCAACGAAGACTGAGGATAGTGGCTTCTTTTTTCAAACACGGAATTACAATTTGGATGCAGGTGTTTTAGAAGTAAATGTAGAATCTGGTAAAGTCAGTGCGATTAAAGTGATGGCAAAAAAAAATGATGTTTCGCCTTTTAAATTTGGTATGACGAGCAGTCAATTATCCGATAAAATAAATTTATCTGCTGATTTTTCCTTAACCTACGATGAAGAACCAGTTGCGATTGAATTAAGTGAAAACGATATGCGCTTTCGCCCGTTGGTTGCCTTCGACAACCAGACATTCGCGATGCTTTTTTTTAATGGGCATAGTGAAAAACTAATCGGTATCGTGTATTTGGACCTTGAGAATCTCTTGCGCTTAATGCCTTATCAAATCAATAGTGGTAATCCCCTCGCCAATCGTGTACAAGAGAGTAATTTAGATTGGAATGTACTGAACCAGCAAAAAGAGGCAAGAACGGTTGAGGCCATTAATCGGTATCGTGTATTTCATAAGCTCCCTGTTTATTCAGTGGCGGATCAAACCATGAGTGCCAGTAAAAAAATGCTTAAAAGTTTTTTAACAGCACCCAAAAAAGTATTAAGTAACGAGCGATTAGAAGAGTGGCAGACAGATCAAGAGGCTCATTTGAGCAATCTATCTTTTGAATTGTCTGAGTCTGAGTTTAAGGATTTAGCAAAACGGGAAAAAGTTACCTATGAGAATGGCTTGTTTTACTCACCAGCGGTAGACCCGCTATTTAATCTGTTCGATTGGATTAGCCATGACCATTTTAATGAAATATTTGATACACCTGAAGCAAGTCTGGGCATTGCAATCAATCAAGAAAGTGTGCTAGTCTTATTACAAGAAACAGAAAAGACAAAGGATAGTGAATGAGTTGATTATTAATGAAGCTTTCTTTCAGCTAGAGGATCAGAATCAGGTCTTGATTCAAGCCATTTTAGCGAGTCAAAGCTATAAAAACTATCTGCAGGCTAGAGCGCAAATGAATAACTGTCCTGAAGTAATGCAATTAAAAAAAGATTTCCAAACAGCCAAGGATAATTTTGAAAAGATTGCTGCTTATGGTTCATACGCACCAGATTTTCGCGCAACCCAACGAAAAGTTCGGGTAAGTAAGCGGGCCCTTGATTTAAATGAAAAGGTGGCAGCTTTTCGCTTAGCTGAGACGGATTTTCAACAATTATTAGATGAGATTGGTCAAACATTAGCAGAGACGATTTCTTCAGAGATCAAAGTTGATGCAGGAAATCCTTTTTTTGAAACAGGGAATCATAGTTGTGAGGGGAATTGTCATGGATAATACGGAATTTGTAATGCAGAAAAGACGAGGAATAATCGTGTGGGTCTATTCCTTAAAGCAATTAAAAACGTTGAAGCGATTTGGTTTGGTCCATTTTGTCTCAAGAAAAATGAAATATGTAGTATTATATGTGAACGAGGAAGTTGTCGATGAAACAGAAGAAAAGCTGCAGGCTTTACACTTCGTTCGCCAAGTGGAGCGTTCTTATCGTCCTGATATTGAAATGAATTTTGCAGATCGAATCGGAACGAAGGCTGCTTATCAAGTGAAAGATGATGATGAGTTGGATGTCGTTGAAGCCAATACAAAGATTCGATTAGCTGAAACAGTCTAAATAAGATGAAAAATGTCTGATTTTTTCAAACATTTTTCATCTTTTTGTTTGATAATAAAGGCATTGATGTCTACTTGTTTTTTGTTAATCGTAATCATATTATGTAAACTTAAATTATTGATAATATGAATTTTAAGTAGAATAAGTAGAAAACTAGAGAGGGGTATGTAGCTCATGCGAGTAGTCGCAGGTGAATTTGGTGGGCGGAAGCTAAAAACATTAACTGGAAATAATACGCGGCCTACAACTGATAAAGTCAAAGGCGCGATTTTTAATATGATTGGTCCGTATTTTTCTGGCGGAGTGGCTTTAGATTTATTTTCAGGCAGTGGGTCATTAGGAATCGAGGCCGTTTCTCGCGGAATGGAACAAGCAGTTTTAGTAGAAAAGAATTTTCGCGCAATGGAAATTATCCGTGAAAATGTAGCTATGACGAAACAAGAAGCAGCTTTCCAATTAATGAAAATGCCTGCAAATCAGGCGATTCAACAGTTAATTACTAGCGGAACGCAGTTTGATTTGGTATTATTAGATCCGCCTTATGCAAAACAAGAGATCGTCAAGCAGATTGAAATGCTATTGGAAAATAATTTATTGACGAATCAAGCAATAGTTGTTTGTGAAACAGATAAAGAGGTAGTCTTGCCCGAAGTAATCGGACAATTAAGAGAACGTAAACGTCAGAACTATGGCATTACTGCTGTTACGATTTATGATTGGACTAGCGATTAAAGATCATGGTTGAATTGGTTTAAGTGTTTTAGTAGATAGCTATGACTATCTGAATTTATAGGTGAAAATCAGACTTGTTCAAAAGAGCCTAAATGTCTTGAAATAGGAGGATTAAGATGAAACGAATCGCACTCTTTCCCGGAAGTTTCGACCCATTGACGATGGGGCACCTTGATACGATCGAACGGGGAGCAAAACTATTTGATGAATTAATCATTGGAGTGTTTGTAAATACCAGTAAAAGTAGTTATTTCACCCCAGAGGAAAAGTTGGCGATCGTGAAACAGTCTGTCCAGCATATTCCTAATGTTCGAGTCATCGCCCAAGAAAGCGAATTAACGGTGACCGTTGCCGAAAAATTAGGTGCCAAGTTTCTGTTAAGAGGAATTCGCAGCATCAAAGATTACGAATATGAAAAAGAAATCGCCTTAATGAATCGACATCTAGATCAAGAATTGGAGAGTGTATTTTTGTTGGCTGCTCCTAAGTATAGTCACATTAGCTCTTCAATTTTAAAAGAAGTTTGGAAATTTAATGGGGATATTCAAGAATATTTGCCTGAAGCAGTTTATCGGGCATTGGAAGAGAAGCGTGAGCAGAGTGAAAAACAATAAACTTGTCAAACGATTATTACTGGTTTTCTTAGCGTTAGTTATGATTGCCTGTGTGATTGTTCCACTACCTTATTATATCGAAGAGCCTGGTGAAACAATCAATCTGAAGGAGTTAATTACAGTTAACGATAAGCAGGATGAGCACAAGGGTTCTTTTAGTTTAACTTCGGTGGGTATTAGACGTGCAACAGTCTTTACGGCTTTGGCGGCCCAGATCAAGCCTTTTCGTGAAATTATCTCGGTGGATGATCTGACTGGCGGTGCCAGCGATGCGGAATATATGCAAATCCAAAAATTTAATATGGAAACCTCGCAGAATTTCGCGATTGAACAAGCGCTAAAATTGGCAAATAAACCGTATGAAATGGAATATAAGGGAGTCTATGTCTTAGGCGTTGAAAAGAATTCCAATTTTGCTAACAAAATCAGCGTGGGAGATACTGTGACGAAGGCTGATGGTAAAACTTTTACTAGTAGCGAAGACTTTATGAAGTATGTAAAATCACAAAAAGTTGGACAAGAAATGACCGTTACGTATATTCATGAGGGTAAAACCAAAGAAGCCAGCGGAAAACTGATCAAATTACCAACCGATAAAAAGCCGGGAATCGGGATTACGTTAACGGATCATACCGAGATCAACGCACAAGACAAGGTGAAAATCGATGCGGGTGATATTGGCGGACCATCGGCTGGGTTGATGTTCACTTTAGAAATTTATGAACAGTTAATTGATAAAGATCTACGTCACGGCGAAAAGATTGCGGGTACTGGAACGATTAGTCCAGATGGTGAGGTTGGTCGCATTGGTGGAATTGACAAAAAAGTTGCCAGTGCTGCGGCCAGTGGCAATAAAATTTTCTTCGCTCCAAATGATGAAATAACGAAGGAAATGAAAGAAGTACAACCGGGAATCCAATCTAACTACGCCGAAGCGCAAGCAGCTGCTAAGAAATTGAAGACGGATATGAAGATCGTCCCAGTGAAAAACGTTCAAGATGCTTTAGCTTATTTAGCAAAAATGCAATAGATTATAGTGTTAGACCTCAGTGTCTAACACTTTTTTTGTCTTCTAAAATCCTTGTGGAGTTGTTGCAAGTTCTTTGCGTACTTTCTTACAAAGGAGGTTGCTATGAAAGAATATCTTAAAAAGTATCCTTATTTAGTTGCGCTACCGATAATTTTGGCGCTGGGAATTATTTTCTTCTTACTCAGAGAACCTGAAGAAGCCTCCGTTGACCCAGCGTTCTTTTCAACTGTAAGCAGCGATACCAAAACTAGTCAATCCAGTAGACAGGATTGGTATGTTGACGTTAAAGGCGCGGTAAAAAAGGCAGGAATGTACCGAATTACAACGGGGATGCGCTTAATGGATGCAATTGACTTAGCAGGTGGTTTTACTGACGAAGCCGATCAAAATCAAATAAATTTTTCAAAGTTATTAGCTGATCAAGAGGTCATTTATGTGCCGAAGGTCGGTGAGGAGTTACCAAAACTTGAGTCTCCGGCACATGAGTTGGCTGGCACCGCTGGAACAAAATCAGAGTCAGAAAAAATTAATATCAATACAGCAGACGAGCTAGAATTACAAAAATTATCGGGAATCGGTGAAAAAAAAGCGGCAGATATTGTTTCTTATCGCGAAGAAAATGGCAGTTTTCAAGCGATAGAGGATTTAACGAAAGTATCTGGTATTGGAGAAAAGACGCTTGAAAATTTGAAAGACTCGATTACAATATAAGAAAGATCAAAGAGAGGACAGGACGAAAATTTTGACGACAGAAGAGAGAATCCCTTGGGACCAATATTTTATGGCCCAAGCTGTATTATTATCACTAAGAAGTACTTGTACACGACTAGAAGTAGGAGCAACGATCGTCCGCGATAAGCGGATCATCGCTGGAGGTTACAATGGCTCTGTCAGCGGTGATGTCCATTGTATTGATGATGGCTGCTACGTGGTCGATGGGCATTGTTTACGGACGATTCATGCGGAAATGAACGCACTGCTGCAGTGTGCCAAATTAGGGATCGCAACAGATCAAGCGGAGGTTTACGTGACCCATTTTCCTTGTTTAGCGTGTACGAAAGCTTTATTGCAAGCTGGAATCAAGAAAATTCACTATTTAAAGGACTATCGTAATGATCCTTATGCGATCGAATTGATTAAGCAAGTGGGTGCCAGCGCGCATCAGGTTCATTTGGAGAGTAAATATTTTACTAAGTTACAATTAGGAGAAGATGCTGCCACATCACCGGAAAAATAGAGGCTGTCCGTAATTATCTACTATTACCGATTCTTGTTGCTGTTTTATCAAGCAGCCTGATCTATCAGTTTAATCGATGGATTTTTTTACTATTAATTATTTTAATGCTTCGAATCGTCTGCATGAAAAAGCGCCAGCTATTGTTACTGGTCATTTTGTGCAGTTTTTTTCTAGCTATACGAACCTACTTTTATATTAGTCAATTAATAGCGGAACCAGTCAAGCTCACTGAGGAGGTGTTAACAATCGAAACCAATTCAGTCAAGGTCGATGGGAATTTATTAAAACTAACGGGCGAAATACATGGGAAAAAATATTTGGTCTATTATGCATTAAAAAAACCTAGAGAAAAGAAGTATTGGATAAGCAATGATTTAACCAATGTAGCCGTAGTTAGTGGCGAGTCAGAAAACTTTGAAACAGCCCGCAATCTAAATGGTTTTGATGAACAAAAATACTATCATAGCTTAGGGATTAGTCAAAAGTTACAGGTGAGAGCACTCAAACCAATGCCTCGAAAAAGTGCTAGGTTGAGTGACCTGCGAAAGCAGTTAATCTGGCGGATTGATCAGTGTTATGATCAGCGTTTAGCAAGCTACGTGAAGGCTTTAGTGATTGGTTATAAGGATAGTCACTTTGCTGAGCAGACGAAGGCCTATAAATCGACCGGCTTGCTGCATTTATTTACCTTATCAGGGCTACATATTCAATTTTATTTAGGTGGGGTGCACCTCCTTTTGAAACGCTGCAGGTTAGTCAGAGAATCACGCTTGATTCTGTTAAGCGGTCTAGGACTGTTTTTGATTGGCTTAACTGGCAGTAGCTTTAGCACAATCCGAGCTGTATTGAGCTATCTGATTGCTTTTACTTGTGTCACTTTTGATTGCATGCTTGCTAAACTTGATCAATGGAGTATCATGTTGTTTTTTCTAGTACTGTGTTTTCCACTAGTCCTTTGGTCAGTTGGTGCCCAGTTGAGTTTATATTTTGCTTTATTGCTGCTTTACATGACGGATCTGCGGCTTAAAACTTGGCAACAGATGCTATTATTCTCATTTCTTTCAATGCCATTATTACTTTATAGCTTTAGCGAGTGGACGTTTATCGGCGGATTAGTCACGTTGTTACTATTCCCATTGTTTGAATGGGTGATTTTACCAGGCTGCCTATTACTTTTTATTGGCTGTTTTTTGCCGCTTACCCAGGTTTTAAGTCGCTTAATGGATGGACTCTTTCAATTATTGGAAATAGTCTTAGTAGGGATAGCTTTTCCTAATTTGACGATTGGACGGCCTAGTTTGATTTTACTGATGCTCTTGATTTTATTGGTTCTTTTAATGATTGATCGTTTGAAGTATCGGCAAAAAGTGTATTTATTAGCGGGGGCAATGATTTTCTGCCTAATCATGCTCTCCTTTTCCCCCAAGGGTTTGGTCACGTTTATTGATGTCGGTCAAGGAGACTGTATTTTCATCAGATTGCCCTTTAAGCGGGAAACATTTCTGATTGATACCGGTGGGCGTTCAAATTTCAAACGCCAAAAATGGCAAAGGCAGCAACAAAGACAGCTTTCTGATTATAATCTATTACCTTTTTTGAAATCAATTGGTTGTTCAAAGATAGACCACCTGTTGATTACCCATAACGATGCCGATCATATGGGGGAACTGACACATGTGCTCAATGAGATTAAAGTAAAGAATCTTTATCTTGCTAAAGGCTCTCAGCAGGCGTTAAAAAGAAACTTGGAATCAGTTACGGGAACCCGAATTCATTTAGTCCAACGAGGAGATACTGTTGGAAAATATCTAAAGCTCCAAATACTGTCACCGGAGATAAGTCGGGGAGAAAACAACGACTCACTGGTTACATTTTTTATAGTAAATCGCCAACGTTTTTTACTGACTGGTGATTTAGAGGTTGAGGGAGAAGAAAAATTAATTAGCGCTTATCCGCAATTAAGGACGGATTTTCTTAAAGTAGGTCATCACGGCAGCAATACTTCGACTGGTGAAGCATTGTTGAAAAAAATGCAGCCTAAATATGGAATTATCTCGGTTGGAAAGAACAATCGTTATGGTCACCCGACCGTTGAAACCTTGAGAAAGCTTAAAAAGTATCGGGTCACAGTCTTTCGGACAGATCAACAGGGAATGATCTACTATCAATGGTGGCCACTCATTAATCAGTCAAAAATTGAAGTGATGATAGATTTTCTTGAATAATCGTGTTAGCATAGATAGTCAGCAATATGAGTAACTGATAAAGATCAAAATCTTAATGATTTATTGAACTAGGAGTAATCAAATGAACACACAAGAAGCTCTTCAGCAAATTAGAACTGCACCATTGAAACCTGTGTACTTAGTTACTGGGACTGAGGATTATTTAATTCAGGAAATTCGTCAGGCCTTCATCGATCGAATGAAAAAAGATGACTTAGAAGAGCTCAACTTCATGTCTTTTGATATGGAAGAAAGCGGCTTAGGTGCGGTAATTGATGAAGCGGAATCGTTGCCTTTTTTCGGGGATTATCGCTTAATCTTTGTTGAAAATCCCTATTTTTTAACAGGCGAAAAGAAAAATAACGTACCTGAGCAGGATACGGACAGTCTAGTATCTTATTTAAAACAACCACTTGATACGTCGATTGTCGTTTTTTGGGCGACCTATCCAAAGCTTGATGCGCGTAAAAAAATTACTAAGGCTTTGAAAAAAACAGAGCTAATTGATGCGGCCCCACTGCAGGAACGGGAGTTACGGACCTTCTTACAGCGCTATATCAATAATGAAAATGTCAAAATTTCAAAAGAAGCTTTTGATTTGTTTTTACGTTTAACAGATTACGATCTATCAAAAGCGATGAACGAATTAGAAAAACTACTATTATTAGCTGGAGCAGGTGGGACGATTACCCTTCAGTTAGTTCAAGATCTAGTTCCTAAGACTTTGGAACACAACATATTCGAATTAACTGAGCAGATTTTAAAAGGTGATACTGAACAGGCGTATCAGACTTATGAGGACTTGCATCTGCAAGGAGAAGAGACAATTAAGTTAACGGCTATTCTGATTGGCCAGATTCGATTACTGTTACAAACAAAAATTTTGCAGAAAATGGGGTATCAACAGGCCAACATCGCTGAAACATTAGGCGTTCACCCTTATCGAGTGAAACTGGCAATGCAGCAAATTGCTAAATTTCCGCTAAATTTATTAGTTTCAATGTATGATGAATTAGTCGAAAATGATTACGAAGTCAAAACGGGACAAGCCGAAAAGGAACTAAACTTTCAATTGTTCATTTTAAAAAGTACGGAAAGAATCAAAAACTAGATAGCAGTTAAACCGCAGATAATGAATTTTTTTCATTATCTGCGGTTTTTTTGATTAAACGTACAAGTTAGGTAGTTTCAATTTGGGAGGATGTACGTATTTTTTTATATGAAAACAAACGAAAAAATGGCAAAAAAAGCCTCTCCTCGTTTATAATAAGGTTGTAAAAAATTTTTTTGATAGTTACTGTGATGTCAGTCCAAGACCATCGCAGTAGCTTTTTTTATTTGCTGATTCCAGCGTTCGATAAATGACCCGAAGAATCTTGTGCGCTGTCGCAATCACAGCTTTTTGTTTTGAACCACGACTTGCAAGTCGCTGATAAAATTCGGAAAAGATGTGGCTGTTTGAGTGCGCAGCTGTCCGCCCGGCATGGTACAAGGCAGTCCTCAAATATTTATTTCCTCTTCCGATATGCGCTTTCTTCCTAACACCGCCACTTTCATAGCTTCCAGGACAGAGACCTGCCCAAGAGGCCAGATGGGATTGTGTTTGGAAAGCAGAAATATCCGGTCCAATCTCCGAAAGAATGACTTCTACACAACTTTCTTTTATACCTGGAATCTTTATCAATTTGTCGATAATCTCTTGATAAGGTGCAGTTCTTATGCGAATTTCTTTACTCAATTCAGTAATCTGCTCCTCGAGACAATCGATGATATCAAAGTGAACTTGCATCTCAAACCGATGGGCTTTTGTCAGTGTACCTTTTAGTGACTCGACAATATCTCTTTGGGAAGCTTTTACCCGAGAGTGAAGACACCTTAGAACGGTTTCCTCTTCGATTTTTTCACCACTTAGTAGTAAGTCGATGAGCTTTCTGCCAGTCTTTCCATAGATATCTGACAAAAATCCCGTTAGTTTAATATTTCCTTGTTGGAGAATGTTATGAATACGATTCTTATGCTGGGTTCGCTCGACAATAAGATGAGTACGAGTTCTAGTGAGGGAACGCAATTCTTGTATATCTGTTGGTGGTACATAACTTTGAGGAACGAGCCCCACGCGACCAAGTTGGGCAATCCATTCGGCATCCTTTTGATCAGTTTTTCGACCAGGAATTCCTTTAATCCGTTGAGGATTGGCAAGAATTAATTTGAATCCTTCCTTTTCCAAAACATTCCAGATAGGATACCAGTATTGTCCGGTACTTTCCATCAAAACAGTAGAAATTTCTTGATCGTGAAGCCATGAAGCTAGTTCTTGTAGCTCAAAGGTTCGTGTACCAAAGGTTTTAATGACTTTCTTCGGACGATTGGTCGAAAGATTTCCGACAAGTGTGCAGGCGACGACGGTTTTTTGGTGAACATCCAGTCCACAACAACGTTCGACAACGACTTCCATCTAAACCACTCCTCAGAATTATTGAGTTGTGACGGATTCGCTTTGGAAAAATTGAAGAAATTTTATATACGTGCACGAGGGCGACAATTCGTTAGTCTCACAAAGCGAATCACTCGGTTTTGTATACGGGGAAGACCGCCAATAAAAGCCTCGAGTTTGTGTCACTACTCAAGTTCATTATAAGTGCTCCTTCGTTTTCAAGACAGCGTTAGAGGTTCGGCAAAATTTGCCGAACCTCTTATGTTTTATATGAAAAAACCATGAGAATGAAAGCTGTGACGCGTAGCTAAAATAATTTTTTACTAGTAATGGCTATTGAAATTATTTTTAATGGTACCGTTAACAAACTTTATATAACAAAGATGATAAAATCAAACAAATCTTCATCTGCCGATAAAAATAAAGATTTTTTTTCTTAGCTATGTTTAATAATCACTGATTATAAGGTATGATAATAGCAAGGTGGCAACTACCTAAAGTGGATTTTTGAATAGAAAATGTTGCTAAGTCCGAAAGCTTTTAGACTGATAGGTAATGATTAAATGGTTCTTTATTTGTCTACGATAAAAGTCAGCTAATACTGACTTTATATAAGCACTACTAAGAAACTTATTCAAGAGAGGATGACAGAAATGACATTAGCAAAAATCGTTTATGCCAGCAACACAGGGAACACTGAAGGGATCTCAGAAATTTTAGAGGATGCATTTACAGCGTTAGACATTGAAGTTGAACGCGTCGAAGCAGATGATGCCGAGGCTGATTTTTATGAAGATGCAGATATTTGTGTTCTTGCTACTTATACTGATGGAGACGGTGAACTGCCTTTTGATTTAGAAGATTTGCATGAAGAATTACCTGATGAAGATTTATCAGGCAAAGTCTATGGTGTAGTCGGCAGTGGAGACAGCGAATTATATCCAGATTATTTCTGTCAGGCAGCGATTACCTTTGATGACGCTTTTGCCAAGACGGGTGCCAAAAAGGCCGCAGATACAGTGAAGATTGAAAACGAAGCAGATGATGATGATGAAGAAATCTTGAAAACATTTGTGAAAAGTTTAGTAGAAGCAGCGGAGTAAGGATCAGACGGGAAGAATGGAGTGAGAATTTGTTTAAAGTATTAGAACGCAAGGAGCTCGCACCGACAGAATATGAAATTTTAGTCGATGCACCGCGAATTGCCAGTAAAGCTCAACCCGGTCAGTTTGTGATCTTGCGAATCGACGAACAAGGAGAACGGATTCCTCTAACAATCGTCGACACAGACAAAGAAGCGGGCTGGGTTCGCTTAATCTTTCAAGTGATTGGTAAATCGACTGCTCAGCTGGCAACTGTCATGGCTGGTGAAGCTTTGTCAGATATTGTTGGTCCGCTTGGGAAAGCTACCGATATCGAAAATTATGGAACGGTTCTCTTAGTCGGCGGGGGCGTGGGAATCGCAGCGCTATTTCCAATTGTCAAAGGTTTGAAAGAAGCCGGGAATCGTGTGATCACCGTTTTAGGGGCTAAAACTGCGGATTTGTTAATTTTGCAGGAAGAATGTGGGAAATATTCCGATGAGCTAATTTTAATGACAGATGATGGGTCAATAGGGCAAAAAGGTGTCGTTACACAGGCAATGGAAGAAGTCTTTCAGCGAGAAAACATTGCGATGGCTTGGGCGATTGGTCCAAGTATCATGATGAAATTCTGTACGATTACCGCCCAAAAATATAATGTGCCCATTTATGTGTCCTTGAATCCGATTATGATTGATGGCACCGGAATGTGTGGTGGTTGCCGCGTAACGGTAGCAGATTCAATCAAATTTGCTTGTGTCGATGGACCAGAATTTTTGGGTGAAGAAGTCGATTGGGGTGAATTTGTTAATCGGATGCAACAGTATCGACCGGAAGAATTATTGGCCAACGAGAGATATGAAAAGCAGGTGAGCGCAAATGGCTAAACGCAGTTATACGAAAACACCGATGAAAGAACAAGCACCTGAGATTCGTAACAAGAATTTTGATGAGGTGGCTTTAGGGTATACGTTAGAAGAAGGACGGCTTGAGGCCAGCCGCTGCTTGCAATGTAAAAACGCTCCTTGTATTACAGGTTGTCCGGTAATGATCGACATTCCAGGTTTTATCAAGGCGATTGAAGAAGAAAATATGTCATTAGCGTATGAGATTCTAGGGCGCTATACAAATTTACCAGCGATTTGCGGCCGTGTCTGTCCACAAGAAAAACAATGTGAGATGGTCTGTCGTTTGGGACGTTCGAAGAAATTTGAACCGGTAGCGATCGGCAAACTGGAACGTCTAGTTGCTGATTGGGCTTTGCAACAGCCACTTGAATACAAAGAAAACAAGGGTGATAAGGGCCGAGTGGCAGTAATTGGCTCGGGGCCTTCAGGACTGACTACTGCTGGCGATCTAGCGAAATTAGGTTATGATGTGACGATCTATGAAGCATTGCACTCTCCTGGTGGGGTACTGACTTATGGTATTCCTGAGTTTCGTCTGCCAAAACGAGTCGTTAAACAAGAGATTGAAGGGATTGTGGCTCAAGGTGTCAAGATCGAAACAAATGTAGTGGTCGGTAAAACAATTACAATGGACGAAATCTTGAATGATTTTGATGCCTGCTACCTCTCTGTTGGTGCGGGCGCACCAAGATTCCAAGGAATCAAAGGAACTTCTTTAAACGGAGTTTATTCATCCAGTGAATACTTGACGCGGGTCAATCTGATGCACGGCTATCAATTCCCCGAATATGACACTCCTGTCCAAAAATCGAAGAACGTAGTCGTGATTGGTGGCGGGAATGTGGCGATGGATGCGGCTCGTTCAGCGAAGCGCTTAGGGGCTGAAAAAGTCTCAATCGTTTATCGCCGTTCATTGGAAGAGCTACCAGCTCGTGAGGAAGAATACCATCATTCCGTGGAAGAGGGGATTGAGTACTATTGGTTGACTAATCCAGTTGAGTATATCGATGATGGATCAGGCCGTCTATCCGCGGTCAAATGTGTGCAAATGGAGTTAGGCGAACCGGATGAGTCAGGTCGGCGCCGACCAATCGTCATTCCAGGCAGTGAGTTTATTATCGAAGCAGATACTGCGATTGAAGCAATTGGACAAGGAGCCAATAAAGTCTTATTAGATACTTTCCCTGAATTAGCTTTGAACAAATGGGGCTATATTGATGCGGATGAAGAAACCTGTGTGACATCCATTCCGGGTGTTTTTGCCGGTGGTGATATTGTAACTGGTGCAGCGACTGTTATCTTAGCCATGGGAGCAGGAAAAGTTGCCGCACATGAAATTGATCAATACATTCAAAAGACGAAGCAGGAGCAGTTGGTTTAAGTGAGGTGCAAATGATGAAAACTATGAAAACAATGGATGGAAATACCGCAGCAGCGCATATATCCTACGCGTTCACAGAAGTTGCCGGCATCTATCCAATCACCCCCAGTTCAACCATGGCAGAAGTGGTTGACGAGTGGGCGGAACAAGGCCGAAAAAATATTTTTGACGAGCAAGTCAAAGTAGTGGAGATGCAATCAGAAGCAGGGGCTGCTGGAACCGTTCATGGTTCATTGAAGACCGGGGTGTTAACAACCACCTACACAGCTTCACAAGGTCTATTGCTAATGATACCTAATATGTTCAAAATTGCGGGTGAATTGCTACCCACCGTTTTTCACGTAGCTGCGCGGGCGGTATCTACGAATGCATTAAGTATCTTTGGTGATCACAGTGATGTCATGGCTGCCCGTCAAACCGGTTTTTGTATGTTGGCTGAGGGCGGCGTACAAGAGGTCATGGATCTGTCAGCAGTTGCCCACTTAGCCAGTATCGAAGGCAAACTACCTTTCATGAATTTCTTTGATGGCTTTAGAACCAGTCATGAGCTACAAAAGATCGAAGTGATTGATTATGAAGATTTAAAGGCGATGATGAATTGGGAAGCATTGGCTGAATTTAGGGAACGAGGAATGAATCCTAATCGGCCGAATGTTTCTGGGACAGCCCAGAATCCAGATATTCATTTCCAACAAAGAGAAACGGTCAATCGTTATTATGACGAAATGCCAGCCATCGTCCAAAAATACATGAATAAAATTAATGAGCTTCGGGGAACCAACTATGATTTAACCAATTATTACGGTGATCCAGAGGCAACTGAGGTTATTATTGCGATGGGTTCGGCATCCCCAACGATTCAGCAAACCGTTGATTATTTAAACCAGCAGGGGCGTAAGGTAGGTTTTATTGATATGCACCTATACCGCCCTTTCCCAGCTGAAAACTTGCTGGAAAAATTACCGACAACCGTTGAAAAAGTCGCTGTCTTGGACCGGACTAAAGAACCTGGATCAGACGGTGAACCATTATTACTAGATGTTCAAAGCGTGCTTTATCGTCATACCAACCGTCCAATCGTGATCGGCGGCCGTTACGGAATCGCTTCTAAAGATGTGACGCCAGATCAAATCGTGGCTGTTTTTGATCATTTATTATTACCAGTTGCTGATATGAAGCAGCGCTTTACTGTTGGGATCAATGACGATGTGACAAATCTTTCCTTACCAATGGGCAAAGTCTTAGATTTGACGCCTAAAACAACCTTCCAAGCAAAATTCTGGGGGTTGGGTTCAGATGGAACAGTTGGAGCAAATAAGCAAGCAATCAAGATAATCGGAAATAATACTGATTATTATGCTCAAGCTTACTTTTCTTACGATTCAAAAAAATCGGGTGGGCTAACGAATTCCCACCTACGTTTTGGGAAAGAAGCGATTCTTTCGACTTATAATGTAGAGGCAGCTGATTTTGTTGGTTGTCACAACAGCTCTTATATTCATCAATATGATCTATTGAAGGGCTTGAAAGATGGCGGAACCTTCTTATTGAACACCGTTTGGGATGAAGCGAAAGTTAAGCAGTTATTGCCAAATCGCCTGAAACGCTATTTAGCAGAACACCATATTAATTTTTATATTATTAATGCAATGGAGATTGCTCAAAAAACTGGTTTAGGTGGGCGGATCAATCAAGTCATGTCAACGGCTTTTTTCGAGTTGACTGATATCATGGACCACGAGACTTATTTACCGCTGCTAAAAGCTGAAGTTGATGCTGCTTACGGGAAAAAATCTCGGGCAATCGTTGAAAGAAATTGGCAGGCGATCGATGCTACTGTTGCTGAGCTACAAAAAATTGAAGTACCAGCAGAATGGGCAACACTTGAAGTCAAAACTGCAACGATGGAAAATGAGCGCAATAAACCAGCGTATGTTCGTAATATTTTGGAACCAATCAATCGCCAAAAAGGCAACCAGCTTTCAGTTAATGATTTGATTGAAAACGGTATGCTTGGAGGTGTAATGCCTTCTGGAACCGCAGCTTATGAGAAGCGCGGAATTGCTTTAGAGGTGCCTGAGTGGATCCCAGAAGCGTGTACGATGTGTAATGAGTGTGCCTTTGTTTGTCCGCATGCAGCTATTCGGCCATTTCTTGCGGATGAAGCAGAGCTTGAGGAAGCACCAGCCGGGTTTATCACTCGAGATATGCGGGGCAAGGACGGACTCAAGTATCGAATTCAGGTTTCACTGGAAGACTGCACTGGCTGCGGCTTGTGTGTCGAAGCTTGTCCAGCTAAAGAAAAAGCATTGGGGATGAGGTCTTATGAAGAACAAAAGGATCAAGCGATTAACTGGGCTTTTGCGATGACTTTGAAACAAAAAGCTAATCCAGCGAAGAAATTCTCAGTAAAGGGCTCACAATTTGAACAACCATTGTTAGAATTCTCAGGTGCTTGTGCCGGCTGTGGTGAAACACCTTACGTGAAACTCTTAACCCAGCTTTTTGGGGATCGTATGATGATTGCTAATACAACGGGCTGTTCTTCAATCTGGGGCGGTTCTTCTCCAGCCACGCCGTACACCCTCAATCAAGATGGGCGGGGTCCAGCTTGGAGTAACTCACTCTTTGAAGACAATGCTGAATATGGCTTGGGTATGCACACTGCCAACCAAATGAAACGGGAACGTGTTGCGAAAAAAATCATTTCTGTGCTAGAAGAAGGAATTGGCTCGGAGGACACTAAAGCCCAATTACAAGACTGGTTGAACCACATGACCGAAGGAGAAGGCAGTCAACAACGCGCCGCTAAACTAGCCGCGACGCTAGCTACGGAAACAGCTGATGAATTCCGAGCCCTCTTAGCCGATCGGGAAATGTTTGCTAAACCGAGTCAATGGATTATCGGTGGTGATGGCTGGGCCTACGATATCGGCTTTAGCGGGATCGACCATGTTCTGGCTTCTGGTGAAGATGTCAACATTTTAGTGATGGACAATGAACTCTATGCCAACACTGGCGGACAGATGTCTAAAGCGACACCAACTGCGGCGATTGCCAAATTTGCGGCTGGTGGAAAGAAGACGAAGAAAAAGGATCTAGGTATGATTGCCATGACTTATCGGGATGTTTATGTAGCGCAAATTTCGATTGAAGCCAATCCTGCTCAAGCCTTGAAAGCTATTCAAGAAGCGGAAGCTTACCCGGGACCATCTTTAGTAATTGGCTATACACCTTGTATCAATCACGGTATTCGTGGTGGTATGAGTCAATCTATCGAGGAAGCGAAAGAAGCAGTTGAATCAGGCTACTGGCAACTGTATCGCTTTGATCCACAGCGGGCTGAAAAAGGCAAAGATCCAATGCGAATCGATTTCAAAAAAGCGGACTTTAGTAAAATGAATCAGTTCCTTGAAGGGCAAACACGTTTTTCTGCTTTGCATAACATTAAGGACGATGATGCGCTAGTAGAGGAAATGTTGAATCAAACCGTTGAGGACATGGAAGAACGTTCAAACAGTTACGTTGAACTAATGAATGCAAAAAAATAATTGATAAAAGTTTAGCCCCCTGAAAAAGTAATTTCAGGGGGCTAGGCTAAAATAAAAAAACCGATCAATTGATCGGTTTTTATTATTTCGCTAATTTTTTAGCAAGACGTGCTTTATCACGATTTGCTTTGTTTTTGTGAATCAAACCTTTTGTTTCAGCCATATCGATTGCTTTAGCAGCTTCTTTATAAAGGTCGTTCATATTTTCAGCGCCAGCGGCAGCAGCTTCTTCGAATTTCTTAACAGTAGTACGCATTGCGCTCATTTGTGATGAGTTTTTAGCGTTAGCAGCTTCGCTAGTGCGGACACGTTTGATTGCAGATTCAATGTTTGGCATGGATTTCACCTCCGAATTCAGTCTTATACGGTTATGACCGTACAATTCAACATTACTTATTATACATAAAGGAGCTTTTCAATGCAATAAAATCGTGACAAGTTTTTTTCCTTAACAGAAAATAAAGGAAAAACACAGAGTTTACTTTGTTAAAAAGCAGCACTATTTTTTAGTGAACGGCTTTGTAAAGGGGACAAGCGGTGCAATTTGTCTCTTTCAACTCAAACTCTTTTAAGGGTAAAAGCATTCGTAAGCCGTTTAAAATGACTAAAATGGTACTTCCTTCATGACCGACAACCCCAAGAGGTAAGGTTAGAAATTGTAAAAAATTACTAGCAATCAATAAAAGAATCACAGCCAATGAGAAGACGATATTTTGACGAATAATCCGTTTCATTTTTTTAGCTAGGCGATGACTGTACATTAATTTGGTCAGATCATTTTTCATTAGTACCATATCAGAGACTTCCATGGCTACATCAGTCCCTTCCCCCATAGCAACCCCGATACTGGCAGTAGCTAGAGCAGGAGCATCATTGATGCCATCACCAACCATCGCGTTGACTGAATACATTTCTTGCTGAGCCTTTATTAAGTTAGTCTTGTCTGCCGGCAAGCATTCACCATGAAAATCATCTAAGTCGAGCTGTTGTGCGACATATCGAGCGGCACCTGAATTATCACCAGTCAGCATCACAGTAGCGATTTCCTGCTGTTGAAAATAGCCGATGACTTCTTTTGTATGGGCTTTTGGTAAGTCCATTAAGGCTAATAAAGCAGTGATCTCATTATTTCGACTGAGAACCACAACGGTTTTTCCTTCTTCGCGCCATTGATCAATCAACGGGTGTTGTTGATTTTTCCTGGGTTTTCCTAAATGCCAGGTCTGGTTGTGATAGTTTGCTTCTAAGCCAAAACCAGCTTTTTCTTCCACTTGCAGTGGTAAATTTTCTTCTTCTTTAAAAAAATTTGTGATCGCTACTGCCAGTGGATGAGTCGAGTGGCGTTCCATGGAATAAAATAGTTGAGGAACCACAGGATCATCAGAAAGCGGTTTATAATTCGTTACGCGAGGTTTTCCTTGTGTTAATGTACCCGTCTTATCAAAAGAGATTGCTTGCAGATCAGCTAGCTTCTCTAATGTTTTTCCGGACTTAAACAGAATTCCTTTTTTTGCACCGTTGGAAATAGCAGCTAAGGTTGCGGGAGTGGCTGAGGCAACTAAAGCACAAGGAGAAGCAACAACTAATAAAACCATGCCGCGATAAAAACTCTCAGTAAAACTCCAGTTCAATAAAAAATGAGTGAAAATAATCATTAAAGGCACCGCTAGCAAAACTATTTTTACATAAACATTCTCAATTTTTTCAATAAAAGTCGCCGTTGCACTTTTTTCATTTTGGGCATTTTCAACTAATCGTAAAATTTGTGCAAATAGAGTATCCGTACTAACTTTGGTTACCTCTAAAGTAAAAGGCTGACCCAAATTGATCGTCCCACCGAATACGTCATCATTAATCTTTTTTTCAACAGGGATGGCCTCGCCGGAAATAGCAGATTCATCAATAGAGGAAGTCCCTAACATCCGACCATCGATCGGTATAGCATTACCTTTAGGCACAAATACCAAATCACCTAATTCTAATTCTTCAACGGGGACAGTTACATGTTGGTCAGCACTAATTTTTATTGCCTCGTTGGGAGCGACATTCATCAATGCCGTAATTTCTTTCGTGCTTTTATTCGTAGCATATTCTTCCAAAGCCCCGCTTAGACAAAAGATAAAGGTCAGCATCGCACCTTCGAACCAGTTACCGATTAAACAAGCACCAATGGCTGCTAAAGCCATCAGTAAATCCACATTTAATGTCCGCTCGTGGATTAATTCGCTAATTCCTTCATACGTTTGTTTCCAGCCACCACTAATGATTGCGATTAGGAAGAAGAGCGGGAAAAACGGTTGGGAGAGAGCCATTGAAATTCTTCCGACAATTAAAAATACTAAACAGAAAAGGGTAGAGAGAAAAGCTTCACGTTCTTTTTTACTCATCACTTTTCCTCCTTTCTTAATTTACCTAAATTAGACTAAAATAAAGGAGCGGTGGATTTGAACACTCACTAAATAGTAGTCCTTTCATTATCATAGTATCACAGTTGTTGATGTAATTGATAATAAAATAAGTTAATTGAGAATGAAAGTGGTTATCAACTGGAATTGAGAATGACTATCAATATTATATAGATTGATAGAAGGAGGTTTTTTGTGGAAAAAGTAGTGGCTGAGGGTCTCGCGGTTACTTTATAATTATTATCAACAATAAAAAAGACCTGCATAAATGCAGATCTTACATGGCTATTAGCCAATAGCCAATCAAAATGATCCCTAAGACAATTCGATACCAACCAAAAACAGTGAAATCGTTACGTTTGATGTAATCTAGTAAGAATTTAATGGCGATAATCGATACGACAAAGGCCGTAACCATTCCGACTAAAAGAACAACAATTTCAGAAGCACCAAAAGTATTTCCATGCATTAAAAATTTAACAATTTTCAATCCGCTAGCGCCAAACATTACGGGGATTCCTAGAAAGAAAGAAAATTCAGTTGCGACATAGCGGGAACTTCCAATCAAAATGGCACCTAAGATCGTTGCACCGGAGCGAGAAGTTCCAGGAATTAATGAAAGCAGTTGGAAGCCACCGACGATTAAAGCAGCTTGATAAGTAAAATCATTTAAATTAGTACATTTTGGTGTTTTATGTTTATTTTGTTTTTCCACCACGATGAAGGCGATCCCGTAAACAATCAACATAATCGCAACAGGTAAAAACTTGTGGAAATGAGCGTCTAGAAAATCGTCAGCTGGAATACCGATGATGGCTGCCGGCAAACAGGCGATGATGACTTTTGACCAAAGCGTCCAAGTCTCCTTTTTTTCTATATTGTTTTTACTAGGGGCGAAGGGGTTCAATTTATTGAAAAATAAAACCACCACGGCTAAAATCGCTCCTAGCTGAATCACAACATTAAACATTTCAATAAAAGCAGGGCTCATGTTCAATTTGATAAATTCATCAGCTAAAATCAAATGCCCAGTAGAAGAAATCGGTAGCCACTCTGTAATTCCTTCGACAATTCCGAGAATAATAGCTTTAAAAATATTCGCAATAAGCATATTGTACGTCCTTTCAAATTAATAACATAAAATAGTATACCGTTTCCTAAATGAAAAGACCATTGAAAAATAAGTAAGCTTTTTTTAAGAAAAAAAACCGCCGAAAGTTATCGACGGTTACAAATTTATGCGTTTGTTTGATCAGAAATTGTCTTTCCTCGTTCCATGTAACTAATATCATTGATTGCCCGGATTGAGAATTCACCGTTTTCATAACGAAGCCGATTGATACTGCCATTTAGCAAGTTGGCGCGCACCGGTTGTTTGGGATCGATTAAGCTCAATAAGAAGGCTATCGTTAAACCATGAGAGACGATTAGGACATTTCCACCGCCTTGTTTTTCACGATTTTGCGCGATATCTTCAAATCCATTCCACACACGATCACGTAATTGAGTATATGGTTCTGCCCAATTAGCAGTATCTGCCCCCTCTACTGCATTGGCAATTTCTTCAAAGGTAACATCAGTGGAAAACAAATCGTCTTCCGTATTAAAATTCAAGACACGCGGTAAGACGCCCCACATTTCCGCGTCATAAGCGCCTTCTAGTGAGCCAAAACACCACTCACGAATACGTGGGTCGACATGATAAGGAATTTCTTTGCCTTCAGGATGTTCGCCTAAAAGAATGCGCATCGTTTCGATGGCACGACCAGAATCACTTGAGTAAGCTTCTTCAAACTTTGTATCCTGTAATCCCAGGCCAACGTAATGAATCCCATCGCGTCCGCTTTTGGTTAGTGGTGTATCACACCAGCCTTGCACACGAGCCAAGGTATTGAACATCGTTTTCCCATGGCGCACAATATAAAGATTTGTTTCTGTCATAATTAAAACCTCCAAAAAGTAGATTAATTAAAGAACGGATTTGTATCGATCTCGTGACCAATCGTCGTTGCCTCGCCATGACCGGGATATACCGGCAATTCCCGTGGCAAAGTAAAAAGATATGTTTTGATGCTGTAAAGTAATTGTTGTAGGTCACCAGTGTAAAGATCTGTCCGGCCGATGCTGCCTTTAAATAAGGCATCACCATCGACAACGAAATCATCAAAGATAAAGCTAACACTGCCGATGGAATGACCTGGAGTAGGAACTACTTGGAAAGTCATATCAGCAATTGTATACTCTTTCATCTCGAATTCAAATTCTGCTGGTTGAACGATCAGATCAGGCATGTCATCATGACGTCCTAACCCCGAGAGATTTAAGATGGGATCGCCTAACCAGCTTTGTTCTAATGCACTGACATAAACAGGCACACCGTATTTATGTCGTAATTGTTCTACTGCACCGATATGGTCGTAATGGGTATGGGTCAAAAGAATCGCCCGTGGCGTCTTTCCAATCCGTGATATCTCTTTGATGAGTCGATCGCCTTCTGATCCTGGATCAACGATTAGTAAATAGTGTTCATTATGAATCAAATAGCAATTTTCTTGCGCGATTCCAGTAACAAAGCCTTCGATTTGAATCATTATTTTCCTCCTGAAGTAACAAAAAGTAGGTAGCCTTAAGCTGATTAATTCGCAAAATGTTTTTCGCTTAAAAAAATCGGTTGTAACACTTCCTCATTATACCTTAAAAGTAAAAAAATTGCGGCTTTCTTAAATGTTTTCACTGAAGCTACTACGCATTTTTGCTGAAATTTTCGTTAATAGATATTAAAGAAAGGAAAGGTTTGGCGACAAACCAATAATGAGAATTTGTGCGTCGAAAAAAAGGATGTAAGTAAGGAGGAAGTAAACATGACTGATTGGCTAAAAATGATTGAACAAGAACCACGCTTACTTTTCGTTTTAGCGTTGATCTCGGTTGCAATGCTCTTGGATCTACTGACGGGGGTGATTGCGGCGAAGCTGACCAAACAGATTTCATCAAAGATCGGGATTAATGGAATTTTACGAAAAATTGCTAGCATTTTATTACTGCTTTTCTTTTTGCCGGTCTCAAGCTTGATACCATTACAAGCAGGAAGTATTTTGTTGTATGCTTTTTATGTCTCATTTCTAGTGATGGAACTTCATTCAATCTTTGAAAACTACGAAAAGATGGGGATCGCAACGGAAGTTTTCCGTAATTTCATTCAACGACTGCTGGAAAAAGAGGAGGATGAATAGACTTGACGAGTTGGGGAAAATCTTCTATGGTGAAACAGCAAAATAAGTTAGAATGTATGAGCATGAAACAAAGAATGAGGTGATCCATTGGTGGTTAAAAAAGTCGCAATTCGCGAGCTAGTTGAATTTATTCTACGACGCGGAAGCATTGATGAAGGAAAGAATAGTAATCATACACCTCAAGAAGGCGCTCGGATTCATCGCCAACTGCAAAAAGAAGCCGGTCCGAACTATCAAAAAGAAGTCTGGTTGAAAAAATCCCTGGAAATTGCTGACACAGCTATTCAGATCGAAGGTCGAGCGGATGGGATTTACTTGGAAGACGAGCGCGTATATATTGATGAAATCAAAACTTCCGAAACCCCCTTTGAAGAATTAGAAGCAGGGATTATTGATCTCTATTTTTATCAAGCCATGGTTTACGCTTATATCTATAGCGAACAAGAGAGCTTAGCAGAGATCAGCACCCGTCTGACTTATTTTCAAACAATTGAAGAAAAGATTACGCGCCAAGTTCGAAGTTTTACTTTTGAAGAGCTGACCATTTTTTTCAAGGATCTAATTGAAGGCTATGAGGCTTGGCTGATTTTTCAAACTCAATGGCGAAACACCCGGAATGAGTCTCTCAAAGCTCTCGCTTTTCCTTTTGATACCTATCGTGCGGGTCAAAGAGAGTTAGCGGCAGCAGTCTATAAAACGATCCATGCCCAGCAGAAATTATTTGTTGAAGCTCCCACCGGCACAGGGAAGACGATGTCAACCCTCTTTCCGGCGTTTAAGGCGATGGGGGAGGAACTGGGGGAACGGATTTTTTATTTGACGGCTAAAACAATTACGCGGCAAGTGGCGGAAGAAACCGTGACTAAACTCACAAAAAAAGAGGCACGAATCAAAAGTGTGACGTTGACAGCGAAAGATAAAATCTGTTTTCTAACAGAACGTAACTGTACACCGGAACATTGCCCGTTTGCTAAAGGCTATTACGATCGAGTCAACGAGGGCTTATGGGACTTGCTAAATAATGCGGATCAGTACACGCGGCCAGTGATTGAAGAATATGCTAAGAAACACGAACTTTGTCCTTTTGAGTTATCCTTAGATGTCAGCCGCTTTTGTGATTTGGTAGTGGGCGATTACAATTATTTATTTGATCCGACAGTCTATTTACGACGTTTCTTTGAGGAAGAGAATAAAACCAATTTGGTTTTGGTTGACGAGGCCCATAACTTGGTCAATCGTTCAAAGGAAATGTACTCAGCCAGCATTGCTAGAGAAAACCTTGTTCAGATTGAGAAAGACTTAGATAAGTCCTTTAAAAAATTAACTAAAGCATTCCGGCGTACGGATAATGAATTTGAATTGATTCAGCAGGCATTGGATGGAAAAGCTTACCATCACCAAGCAGCAGCCCCAGAAAATTTGATCAACAGTCTTTTCAAATTACAAGAACAAATCAAAGAATGGTTAGCTGAAAATCCAGATCATCCATTGCAGCAAAAAATGCTGCCGGTTTATTTTGAGATTTTGCGTTTTACCCGGATGAGTGAGTTTTATGATGATCATTATCAAACAACGGTGGAGCATAAACGCTATGATTTGATTGTTAAGGAGTACTGTATTGACCCTTCGTGGTTTTTGGAACAAACGATGGAAAAGGTTGGTAGCAGTATTTTATTTTCTGCTAGTTTCTCTCCCTTAGAATACTATCAGGAAGTTTTAGGTGGGGGTGAGGAAAGTCTGACCTATCGTTTGCCAAGCCCTTTTCCCAATGAAAATCGCTTAGTGATGGTGGACGCGAGTATTCAAACGACCTACCAGCAAAGGACGCAAAGTATTCCTAAAATTGCGGCTTCAATTGAAGGATTAGTGAAAACTAAAACGGGGAACTATTTAGTATTCTTTCCCTCTTTTCAGTATTTGGATCAAGTCGCTGATTATTTCCATGATGTATATCCAGAATATGAAATCCAAATCCAAGGTTCAAAATTAAATGAACAGGAAAGAGAAGAATTTTTAGCGGCCTTTGTTCCGCAGCCAGAAAAAACGTTAATTGGTTTTTGTGTACTGGGAGGGATTTTCTCGGAAGGAATTGATTTAGTTGGTGAGCGTTTAATCGGTACCGTTGTTGTAGGGGTGGGGTTGCCGCAAGTCAATCACGAACAAGAACTGATTAAAGACTATTATGATGAGAAACAAAAGCAGGGGTTCAGCTATGCTTATCAATTACCAGGAATGAATAAGGTCATTCAAGCGGCAGGTCGAGTGATCCGGACGATGGAGGATCAGGGAATTATCCTATTGCTCGATCAGCGTTATTTGAATCCCCATTATCAAAATTTATTACCTGTCAACTGGGCGGATCGACAAGTTCTCTTCGGGCCAAACGCGGTGTCTCAAGCGGCTCAAACTTTTTGGCAGCTTCATGAGGCGATGGACTAGAGTGGAACTACTCACTTGGGCAAAAAATAAAAATATCGCATATAAGATATTTGTAGATTAACCCACTATTACTTTCAATAATCAAGCCTGATTTAGTTAGGTCCGTTATAAAAAGCAGCCGACATTTTTTTGTCGGCTGCTTTTTTAACGATAATTTGTAAATTGTACATCAATCGGTAACTCTAAGTCTTTTACTAGCGTAATAACTTTTTGCAAGTCGTCACGGTTCTTACCAGTAACGCGGAGCTGATCTTCTTGAATCTGTGCTTTGACTTTTAGTTTGCTGTTTTTGATCGCAGTCGTGATTTTTTTTGCACTTTCTTTATCGATTCCGTTGACTAACTCGGCTGCTTGCCGGGCATTGCCGCCTAGCGCATGTTCAGAGTCAGAAAATTGGATATTCTTTAAGGGGACGCCGCGTTTGATCAATTTACTAAACAATACATCCTTAACTTGTTCGACTTTATAATCATCTTCAGCCTTGATGACTAATTGATTTCCTTCTAGTTTGATTTCGAAAAGACTGCCCTTAAAATCAAAACGATTTTTAAGTTCCTTTAAAGCGATTTGAATCCCATTCTTGACTTCTTCTTTATTTAACTCTGAAACAATGTCAAAGCTTGCATCTTTTGCCATCGATATCCTCCTTATGGTTCGATTTAATGAACAAAATAAAAGGTCAAACTGATAAAAAAAACAACATTTTAAACCTTTTCTTCTAGTTTATCAAAAAATGCTAAGAAAGCTATAATTATTCTCCAATAAGTGATTGAAAACGATTGATTAATAATCAATGAACCTGTTACTCTATTATAGGTTTGAATTAAAGGGGGAGTAGTAGATGCGGAAGGTTATCAATTATACATCAAAGGATTTAGCCAAAAAAATATTAGTTATTCTATTTACAGGTTTGACAGGTGCAGTTGGATTGAATTATTTTTTGATCCCAGCTAATGTCTTTTCTGCGGGGATGACGGGGATTGCCCAAATCGCTGAGCATTTATTGTCAAACGCGGGGCTGTCAATTGATACTGGGATTTTGATCTTCCTGCTTAATGTCCCCGTGTTTATTTTAGGTTTTATTAAATTAGGACACTCAGCAATGATTTTAAGTTTTGCTAATGTGATCTCGATGTCCGTTTTCACGACAGTCGTTCCTGTCGGTCAAGTGACGGATAATGTATTGATGAATGCGATTACCGGTGGTGTCTTATTAGGTATCGGGGCTGGTTTATCACTAAAACTTGGTTTTACCACTGGCGGTTTAGATATTGTTTCTCTATTATTATCGAAAACAACCGGTCGTACGGTTGGAAATTATATGATGCTTTTAAATGGTGTGATCGTTGTAGTTGCCGGCTTCTTCTTCAATTGGGAAAGTGCCTTGTATACGATCATCACGATCTTTACGATGAGCACCGTGGTCGATTATGTCCACACGAGCCATCAAAAGATGACTGCGTTTATCAGCACTGGCAAAAGTACCGAGATGTGTGCCGCTTTAAGTAATGAATTGCTTCGCGGTTTAACAGTTATTCCTGCGCGCGGCGGTTTTAGTGCGAGTGAGCGAGAAGTTATTATGATCGTGTTAACCCGTTACGAATTATATACCTTGAAGCAAGTAGTCGCAGATGTTGATCCTAATTCATTCACGAATATTGTCGCCACAGATTCCGTTGTTGGCAGCTTTTTAACACAGGATGAACAAAATTTATTAAAAAAGTCGCAAACAAGTAAATAACAATTGTTAAATGAGAATGAACGACCCGTTATTCTCATTTACAAAATCTGATAGATGGAGTAAAATACTCTTGAAACTCGAAAGGGAGTGGAACAAGTGGAAGAAAAAGCACCAAAATGGACCGATGCAGAAGTAGCAGAGATTAAAGAAACTATTTTGACCGCTTTAGAGTCAGTCATTGACCCTGAACTGGGAATTGATATTGTAAATCTTGGTTTGATTTATGAAGTAGATTTTGAGCAAACTGGAAATACGGTAATCAAAATGACTCTGACAACGATGGGTTGTCCGTTGGCTGATATTCTAACTGATAACATCCAATCAGCCTTAGCTGAGATTCCTGAAGTAACGAATGTTGAAGTAAAACTAGTCTGGTATCCAGCTTGGACAACGGATAAAATGAGTCGTTATGCGCGGATTGCTCTAGGAATTCGTTAATTTAATCAGAACTCGTATCTCCCCTCGAAAAGGGGAGATTTTTTTGAGTTTCAAAAGGAGGAAAAAAAAAGATGAATATACATTAACTGATTATCAAGCGGCTCAAAAATCTCTGGGCTCAACTTTGCATAAGATTGAACAGGCACTATTTTCGCTTGAAGAAAAACAAAAAGCGGGACGGAATTTAAAAGCGCAAATTACTTTGTCAAAGGAAAGAGTCAAAGCTTTAAAACTGTCCCTTAAATTAATCGAACGAGAAATTCAACGATTATCATGAAAAAGAGGTTGCGACAAAAGTAATCAGCTTCAAGAAATAAGAAGGGGATTTCGGCTTATTTCCGAAGAAGCTATTTTTAGAATACGGTTTATTGGAAAAAAGGCGGTGTGACACTTTTTGTCACACCGCCTCTTTTTTACTATTTATAGTGTTTTAAAAAGTTCCAACATTATTTTTGTCCGCGCTTGAGTAGGCTCATTTAAAGGCGCTAATTCTTCAGCAATTTTCTCTGCTGAGGCATCTTTCAGTACAAGCAAGCGATAGAGTAAGCGGAGATCTTGCCGCCGAACTTTAGGGAAATGTTGAACTAAAACCTGGTTAAAATCAGCGTTCATTTGGTTTAAACCTAGCAGCGGATCTTTTTGGATCGTGTAATTGGTCAAATAGCGATCGAAATCTTGGAGTGCAGCGGTGGCATTTTCAGGCACAAAACCGTTGGCCCAGGCCGCAGTCATTAAAACAAAACTATCGGCTTCTGACAACTCTTGTTGAAAGGCTGTGATTGTCGCCTGTAAAACCTTTGTTTGCAAATCGGCAAAAATAGTCGGTTCGTTTTGCTTGATTCGAATAAAATAATTGGTGAAGCCATCACTGTTCAGTAAATTTAAGTCAATCGCTTTGAACCAATTATAATGATGGGAATGTAAATAAGAGTAGCTTTTACCATTTTTTGTTAATTGGATTTGTTTTAAATGATCTTTTGTTTCCATGACTAATAGCATCCTTTTTCAGTATTTTTGATTATTATACTACTTTTTCAAACAAGCCAATCCTTTTGTCTCATTTTTTGATTAAGTTATAATGAGAACAGGTCATATTTTTGAAAGGACAGTTTATGAATGAATTAATCCACACCTTCAATGAACGGAAGGCTGATTTGCTAACGGCAATCCTTGAACACTTAGTCATTTCTTTAAGTGCTTTATTGATTGCAGTCGTGATTGCGATTCCCTTGGCGATTCTTCTAAGTCAACGAAAAAAATTAGCAGAAGTTGTTTTACAAATCACCAGTATTTTACAGACGATTCCCTCTCTTGCTTTGCTGGGGCTCTTGATTCCCTTTGTTGGGATCGGCACTGTGCCGGCCTTGATTGCATTAGTCGTTTATGCTTTATTACCGATTTTTCAAAATACTTATATCGGTCTCTCAGAGATTGATCCTTCAATTGAGGAGGCGGCGGATGCATTCGGGATGTCAAGGATCCGAAAATTAGTACGGGTCGAGCTGCCAATGGCCATGCCAGTGATTATCTCTGGGGTCCGAACAGCGGCAGTCTTAATTATCGGAACGGCAACGCTGGCCGCTTTAATCGGTGCTGGCGGATTAGGGACCTTTATCTTGTTGGGGATCGACCGCAATGATCCTAGTTTGACCCTGATTGGTGCGATCAGCTCAGCGCTGCTGGCGATCATTTTTAGTACGTTGATCCGTTTCCTGCAAAATCGCAGTGGGAAAACCACATTAATTGTTTTAGGTGTGATCGGGTTAAGTATTGGCGGTATCTTCTTTGTTCAAAATAATCCGATGGAGCAGGAGACTGTGACCATCGCGGGGAAATTAGGCTCTGAACCCGATATTTTGATCAATATGTATCAAGCAGTCATTAAAGAAGAAGACCCATCCATCAAGGTAGAATTGAAACCGAATTTCGGTAAAACAAGTTTTTTATTTAGTGCGATAAAGAGTGATCAAATTGATATTTATCCTGAATTTACCGGAACAGTCTTAGAAAGTTTGGTTAAAGTTCCTGAAAACACCCCCGATGATTTATCCGCTAAAAAAACCTATCAAGAGGCGAATAAATTATTAAGTGCTCAATTTGAAATGCGTTTATTAAAACCGCTGGCTTATGAAAATACTTATGCATTAGCTATGAAGAAAAGCGAAGCTGAAAAACGGGGAATCACTAAAATTTCTCAGCTGCAAGGCCAACAAGCTCAATTAAAAGCCGGTTTCACCTTAGAATTTATCGATCGGCAGGACGGTTATCGTGGAATTCAAGAAAAATACGGCGTGAATTTGAGCTCGGTTCAAAGTATGGAACCGGCACTGCGTTATCAAGCAATCAATAATGGCGACGTTGATGTGATCGATGCTTACTCAACCGATAGTGAGATTAAACAGTATGATTTAGTGACTTTAGCAGATGATCAACATCTTTTCCCGCCGTATCAAGGTGCTCCCTTAATGAAGAAGGAATTTGCGGATAACCATCCAAAAGTTGTTAAAGCTTTGAATCGTTTGGCTGGAAAAATCACAGAAGATCAAATGATTGAGATGAACTATCTGGTGAACGTCAAGAAACAACAGCCGAAAAAAGTGGCCCATGACTTCTTGGTGAAAGAAAAAATCATTAAGGAGGGAAAATAGATGGAACCCATTATTGAATTTAAAGATGTCAGTAAAGAATTTGAAGGAAACCTCGTCTTAAAGGATCTCAACTTTTCAGTACAAAAAGGCGAAATATTTGTTCTTGTCGGTCCTTCCGGCAGTGGTAAGACGACTTCTTTAAAAATGATCAACGGACTGATTGAACCGACGGATGGTAATCTTTACTTTAAAGAAAAAAGAATCAAAGATTACAATATTCAGAAATTACGTTGGCAAATCGGCTATGTTTTACAACAGATTGCCTTATTTCCAACGATGAGTGTCAAGGAAAATATTGAAGTCATCCCCGATATGTTGGGTTGGGACAAAGAACGCCGCGGTCAACGAGTCGATGAATTATTGCGGGAAGTCGATATGGAACCCAAGCAGTTTAGAGATCGAATGCCTAGTGAATTGTCTGGTGGTCAGCAGCAACGGATCGGGATTATTCGTGCTCTCGCCTCAGAGCCGGATATTGTTTTGATGGATGAGCCATTTAGTGCGTTGGATCCCATTTCACGTACTAGCTTGCAAGATCTTGTTTTAAAACTGCATCAAAAGTTAGGTAATACGATAATCTTTGTGACTCATAATATGAAAGAAGCCATGAAGTTAGGCAGCCGGATCGCCGTGATGCACGAAGGCAAGTTGATTCAATGCGATACGCCAGAAGAGATCCAAAAACATCCGGCCAATCAATTTGTTGAAGAATTCTTCGATGAAACGACTGACGAAGTCTATACCCAGACCTTAGAGGTGTTATACAACGGGGGCTATTATCAAAAAAATTGCCCCGCTGAGACGCTCCACAGTTTGGCGGTCGATGCTCGTTTAAGTGAAGTTTTTGATCTACTGGCTGAGCAAGAAGCTTTTGAACTCAAAAAAGGTGATAAGACGCTTGGTTGGATCAGCCGTGGAGACGTCTTTCGTTATTTAAGTCAGGAGGAGTAAGAGTGATAAACTATGACGCAATCGTAATCGGTAGTGGGCCAGCAGGCAATTCCGCTGCCTATGGTCTGAAAGCTCAAGGCAAAAAAGTTGCGGTGATCGAATCCGATTTATGGGGAGGAACTTGTCCCAACCGTGGGTGCGATCCAAAAAAACTGCTGATGAGTGGCGTGGAGGCACAGAAACGAATTGAAACACTAGTGGGAAAAGGCTTTGAAAAAACACCTAAGATCATTTGGGAAGATCTGATGGCTTTTAAACGCAACTACACTGATTTTGTTCCTCAAAAGACAAAAGCTGGGCTAGATGGGGCAGAGATAGACCGTTATCAAGGACAAGCAAGTTTTATTGATGCTCATCAAATAATTGTGGATGATCAAATACTAACTGCAGAGCAATTTTTGATTGCGACTGGTCAGCGTCCAGCGGTGTTGCAAATCGACGGACAAGACTTATTGCAAAGTAGCACAGACTTTCTCGCGCTAGAACATCTACCTAAAAAAATTACTTTTATCGGAGCCGGCTATATTGCCTTTGAATTGGCCGTGATTGCTAACGCCGCTGGTTCAGAGGTTCATATTATTCATCATAATGATCGGCCATTAAAAGAATTTGATCAGGAATTAGTAGAGGCTTTAGTTCAACATCTGGAAGAGTCAGGCATCCAGTTTCATTTTAATATAGAGACCAAAGGGATTGAGTTAATGCATCCCGAGTACCGTATTATTGGAAAAGATTTTGAATTAGTCACGGACTTGGTGATTGGTGCTACGGGACGCGTGCCGAATGTTGAAGGATTGAATCTGGAGAAAGCCGGTGTGGCTTACGATAAAAGAGGAATTCAGGTCAATGAACAGCTCCAAACGACTCAAAGCAATATCTTTGCGTGCGGCGACGTCATAGCTAAAAGTCAACCAAAGCTTACCCCAGTGGCTAGTTTTGAAGCAGACTATGTCGTTCAAGCCATGCAAGCGCCAGGAGCGGAAATCATTTACCCCTTGATTCCGACGATCGTTTTCGGCGATCAACGTCTCGCCCGAATCGGCTTAAGTGAACGAGCTATTGCGACTCAGGCTGAGAAATATCATTCAAAGACGCTTGATTTGTCGGGCTGGTACACTTATCGCCGAATCAACGACCAAGGGGCCAAAATTAAATTCGTTTATGATGAAGAAGAACGAATTGTAGCAATCACTTGTTTGAGCCAGATAGCAGATGAGGTCATCAACTATCTCTTGCTTATCTTGACTAAAAAAATGTCTCACGAAGAAGTCGAAAAATATATTTTTGCTTATCCGAGTCCAGCCAGTGATCTTTCATATTTTGTTTAAAACAGAGGGCAACCTCTGTTTTTTTTATAGCGAATATGCTAAAGTTTACGAAAATACGTTCCCATGGTGAGATTATGAAAACAACATTGACACAAGAAATAGAAAAGGCCTTGTATTATTATTGCCTTGAACTGGGGGCGATCGTCGTTGAAGAAGTGACGATGCCTGATGAACAAGGAATCGTTGATACGCTGGCTTGCTTTTTTAAACCAACGAGCCGAGAGTGGCGCTGCTATGAATTAAAAGTCACCAAAGCCGACTTTTACTCAAAGGCGAAGCTTTCCTTTATTGGCCAGTACAATTATTATGTATTGACTGAAGAATTATATGAAAAAGTCCAAAATGAGATTCCTAAAGAAATCGGTGTCCTTATTTATCGTCCTTATACAGAAGCGGTCACGGAACTTCCGGCTAAAGGCACCTTTTTTATCGCAAAGAAACCGCTGAAAAGAGAATTGCAAGTTTCTGAGGACGCTTTGCTTCAACGATTCATGGCCTCCTTGTTCCGAGAAGTCCAAAAAGCAAAAAAAATGTCATATGGCACTAGCTTTTTCCCAACTGATCAACTGTATAAAGAATTGCGCCGCCGCTTAGCTGAAACGGACAGTTTACAGGAAGAAAACTATTATCAACGCTTCATTACAGATGTCCAGTCTGCTAGAATTGAAAGTTTGGAAGAAGAACTACGAGCCTTGGAGCAAGATTATGAATTTCTACGTCAGCAAAGACAGGTACGTCGTCGCCCGACGGAACCATTGGAGTGATTCGATGTATTATCCATATATACGAGGGAAACAATTTGATTTATTAGCAATAAATAGTTTGATTAAAGAGCAGCGCTGGTCGAAAAAAATCCGACCGATCATTGAACCAGTCCGTGATTCTGCCACCCTAAAAAAAACAATTGAGCTCTTTGATAAGAATACTATGATTTGCTATTTAATCACTAATCCACAAGTAGGCAGTGCGAAATTATTTGAAGAAAAGCGGTTCACCTGGTCTCTGGAGCTGGAATCTAGTGTAAAAAAAGCCGAGATTGTCACTAAAGACAATCCTTTTCAAGGAGAGCTTTATGTTTTTAACGCACAATCGCCGAGAAAAAAAGAATTATTGGCTATCAAGGACCACAATTTAGCCGTAATCCCCGATCAAGGTCGATTTAGAATTTTAGCAGTGCCAAATAAAATTTTACTCAGAGAAGCTTTTCAACCACAAAAACAGGTTGCAGATTATGCAGAAAAAGCGGATGATTTTTATAGTGATGAACACCTTTATTTATCAGAGGAAATCACAGGATTTAGTGATTATACGATTGAGGGCAGTCGCTATTTTGACAAAGGCGGACCAAGTAAAGCGATAACGATTCATATCACTTATTTTGATGCCTATCTTAACTTGCGAGTGAAGCATTTTGTGTCCGATAGTAATGAAACAGCCAAAAATCAAGGTGAGAAATTCTTTGAAGCCTTGCAGAAATTAAGTGAATGGTATTCTCGCAATCAAGATCAATTACTATTGACTTTAGGCTTACACGAGTTATTACAATATCAAGAAACTAGAAAATTCCCTGGTTTAGGAACCATTAAAAAGTGGTCGTTAGCCCATCACTTAGAATTAATTGGAGCTTTTTTAGAGCGCGGGGATCATTGGCGGAGAGGATGGAGAAACATTGGGTAGCCCAGATAAAACAGGAAATCCAAAGCAAGAATTTGCTTTGCGCAGAAGTACCGAAGCAGACGTAGCCCCAATAGGAATAATCATTAACGAGGCAAAAGAATATTTAAAAGAACAAGGTTCGCCTCAATGGCAAAATGGACATGAGCCGCATAAGGCTGTTATTCAGACAGATATTCGAAAAAAAGCCAGCTATGTGCTGACTTTAAAAGATGAAATTGTCGGTACCGTTGCGTTAATCACTGAAAAGGATCCTGTTTACGAAGCAATCGAAGGAAAGTGGCAAGGAAGAGATCCAGATCCTTATGTTGCGTTACACCACGTTGCAATTAGTCAAAGCTATCGCGGCATCGGATTGGGCAAAATACTTTTAAAAAAAGCTATCAAGCAAGCACAGGATTTAGGTTACGGAGATATTCGAATTGATACTTATCCAGCCAATCAACCAATGCTCAAACTGATCGAAGAACTGGGGTTTACTTATCGCGGAATGGTTTATTTCCCTTTTGAACACGGTGAACGGAAAGCCTTTCAGTTAATTCAACGCGTGCCGTAACTGTTCTAACATCGCTTCCAATGATTGTTCCCCATCGATTTCAATCAGATTTGGAAATTTTTTTAAACGCGCCAGATTCTTTTGGTCTTCAGCAAAAATAGCTAACCGCCGTTCCAACTCTTCCACTGAGGAGCGTTTTTCAAGTCGTTTGATTAGTGTTTCTTTGGAAATATTGATCCAGATCGGGACCATCTGGTCACCAAAAATACGTTGGAGATTGATGAAGCCAGTCGTAGTGATTGGATCGTAACAGTCATCAACTAATAGTGCGGCTTCCAGAGTCGCTTTGGCGATACCATAAAAATTTTGGTCATAAACATCATATTCAGCAAATTGATCGGCTGTGATCATTTGTTTGAACTTTTTTTTCGATATGAAATAGTAATCACGACCATCAACTTCTCCTTTACGGGGAGTACGGGTGGTATAGGAGATTACTTTTTGCTGAGGAGCAAAGGCTTTTTCAGCCAAGCTAGTTTTTCCAGAACCGCTTGGTCCAATAAATAGATAGCAATGATTCATATTTTTTACACATCCTTTTTTACAGTATAAAGAAAGAGGAGAAAAGAAGCTAGGGAGGATCTCGTCATGAAAAGAAATACACGTAATAATCAACAATTGAGTAAACTGCCGATCCTTATTATCGGCGTTATTATTTTAGTAATCGCCGGATTTTTCGGTATTCGTTCCTATCAAGCAAACCAGCTTAAACAGCAAGGAGCAGCAACGGTTGAAGCCTTTGTAAAAAGTTTACAAAAAGGTAAGTATACTGCTACAACAAAACATTTATCCGCTAGTTCACTTAAATCCAGCGGTTTTTCAAAAGAACAGGTTGCAGAAAAGTATCAATCAGTTTTCACAGGAATCGGCGCTTCCAACATCAAAATGAAAGAGCTGAAGATCGAGCAAAAAGATGGCAAAAATCATTTTTCCTATCAGTTGTCATTGAATACCGGTTTTGGTCAGCTTAAAAATCAAAAATATACAGGAACGCTTTCTGCTGATGGTAAAGCAATCAATTGGGCACCTAATTTGATTTTTCCTGGTATGACCGGTAAAGATAAAGTGGCATACTCAATCGATCCGGCGACTCGTGGCGAGCTTTTAGATCGCAACGGACAAGGCTTAGCAACAAACGGCACCCTTCAGCAACTAGGCGTGGTCCCTAAAAATCTTGGAACAGGCACAGAGAGAACAGACAAAGTTGCGGCAATTGCTAACAGCTTAGGCCTTACAGCAAAAGATGTGGAGAATGCTTTAGGACAAGCTTGGGTCCAAGATGATTTTTTTGTTCCCTTAAAAACGACAGCAGAAGCACCGACAGAGATTCCAGACGGCTTAGAAGTGAAGGCAGTCACTGGTCGTACGTATCCTTTAAAAGAAGCAGCAGCCCAGTTAATTGGCTATGTTGGTAAAGTGACTGCTGAAGATCTGAAGAAAAATGCAGATTTGGCCAGCGACAGTTTGATTGGCCGCAGTGGCTTAGAAATGGCTTTAGACAAGCAGTTGCGGGGAAAAGATGGCGGATCGTTAGTAATCACTGACAGTCAAGGAACTGAGAAAAAAATCTTACAGCAAGTCACGAAAAAAGATGGTGAAAATATCAAACTGACCATCGACAGTCGGGCGCAGCAGATTGCCTATAATGGCTTGAAAGATCATGCCGGTTCTAGTGTGGTGATGGCACCAAAGACTGGAGATTTACTAGTAGCCGCTAGCTCGCCAAGTTTTGATCCGAATAAAATGACCAACGGCATCAGCCAAGCTGACTATGATGCCTACAGTAATGATGAAAATCAACCTTTCATGAGTCGCTTTGCGACCGGCTACGCACCAGGCTCCACCTTTAAAACCGTGACGGCGGCGATTGGCTTAGATGCAGGTACACTAGATCCTGACGAAGCGTTAACCATCAATGGGTTGAAGTGGCAAAAGGATAGTTCATGGGGTTCTTATCAAGTTACGCGGGTAGCCGATGTCAGTCCGGTCAATTTGAAAACAGCATTAGTTTACTCTGACAATATTTATATGGCGCAAGAAACTTTAAAAATGGGCGAAAAAACTTTTAGGGCTGGTCTGAACAAATTTATTTTCGGGAAAACATTAGATTTGCCGATTGCCATGGACCAAGCTCAGATTTCAAACAAAGGCAGCTTTGACTCAGAAATTTTATTAGCGGATACTGGTTACGGACAAGGCCAATTGCTGTTGAACCCAATCCAACAAATCACGACTTATTCGGTTTTTCCTAATAAAGGGACTTTAGTCTATCCTAAATTATTAGCTGACCAAGCGACTAAAGATAAAAAAACGGTCATTAAAGCCAGCTCCGCTGAACGAATCACCAGTGATATGCAGGCGGTTGTTACGGATGAAAACGGCACAGCTCATAATTTGGCAGCCTTAAATATTCCGTTAGCCGCTAAGACCGGCACGGCGGAAATCAAACAAAAACAAGATGAAAAAGGACAAGAAAACAGTTTCTTGTATGCCTTTGATGTCGAGAAACAGAATTACTCTGTTGTTGAATTTTTAGAAAATAAGCCGGAAGGAACTTCTGCTACGGATCTTTCTAAAGATTTGTTGAGTTATTTGCAACAAACCTATCAATAAAATACTTGTCTGAATAGCAGATGCTTGGTAAGATATCCAAGAAGGACGGTGTCTTATGAACAAACGACAACGAAAAAAACGAGTGTACAAACAATATATTCGAGCAATCTTTGAAGGCTACGAACAAATGTTGGAGGATCCTAGCATCAAAGAATTGCAGTTTAGCTATTTAAAGGAAACGACTTATTTAGAACGCGATGCGCAAGATAAGATTCATTTCACGACGAAAGAACAATAGCAGCCAAAAAACTTCTCAGCAGCTCTTGCTGAGAAGTTTTTTTTAATGGAGGGCCTGAAGCATAAAAGGAGGGGACTAGCTTCCGTCTTAAGTCTGAAAAAATAGTTAAGAGATTCTTAGTTTCGTAAATAATTTTTTAAAGAGAAGGGCTTTAATGCAGCAAATACGGCTAAATCAGCTAAAATGAAGGTATCAAGAAGTAGGAGGGAACTTATGAAACTTCATAAATATATTTTGTTAGCAGGACTAGGACTATCATTAGGGGCCGGTTTAGTCAGCCAAACAAAGGCCTATGCTGATTCCAATGACGAAGCAATCAATGAACGCTGGGGGAAACCGACCTTTGTCGCTGGCGCCGGTTTGAATCAGCAACAATTAGATGAAACGATGAGTGAATTAGGAATTAATCAAGATAGCGTCAAAATGGAACAAGCGACAGGTGCTGATTTAGTCAAATATCTAGGTTATGGCAGTGGAGACGATAGCGTTATGTTGAGTTCAGTCGTTGTGAACCGGGAAGATCAAGGGAAGGGGATCAATGTCAAAATTCTGACGCCACAAAATATTACCCAAATCACAGCAGATCAATATAAAAATCCATTAGTAACAGCGGGGATCACTGATGCAACTGTCAAAGTTGCGAGTGTCGTAAAAGTAACTGGCGAAAGTGCTCTAACCGGAGTTTATAAAGCCTTTGAATCAAATGGTGAAACAGTCGATCCCGAACGGGCACAATTGGCTCAAACGGAATTAGATACGACATCTGATATTTCACAATCCGTCGTTAATAAAGCTAACGAACAAAGTCAGAACCAAAATTTATCTGACAGCGAAAAAGAAAAAGCGGACGAAGCCTATAAGGCTCAATTAAACCAAACTTTAGTTGACATCAAAAAAGACTTGGCGGATTTAAAAGAGCGACAAGGTGAGTTGGCAACTAAAGAAGATGTCGAAAAAATCGTCAATGATGCCTTAGAAAAAAATAATTTATCCCAATATGTTACAAAAGATGACATTAATAAATTAGTCTCTTTGGCCCAGCAGTACCAAACAACGGATGGTGTCTTGGACAAAGAATCGATTCAACAACTAGATAAAATCAGTGATGATTTTAAAGGAACAGTCAATAAAGTATCTGATCAATTAGGTAAATTTGGAGATTCCCTTAAAGGCACCTTAGAAGATAACCAAGGATTCTTTGCCAATCTATGGCAGCAAGTCAAAGATTTCTTTAGTAATTTAACTAAATAATGAAAAAGATTGTGTCAATTTTTGCAGATAGACACAATCTTTTTTGCTTTCAGTGGTAGTTTAGACTTATCATTAGGCGCTTGCTAGGTTAAAATAGAAGAGTGAGTTGTCAATTTTAGTGGGAAATTGTTGGTAATATCCGTTCTGAAATTGGAACAAAACAACATTTATGGGTATATTTATTATATAATTATTTAAAAAAATAAAGGAGGGTCTTAAATGGAGACTCCAGAGAAACAGGAAGAAATTCAAACTGAAGCGTCATTAGATTCAGTAAAGGAATCTGCTTCCGATGTGTTAGGTGGGTTGATGGGTCAGCTGAAGCGTTTGGAAGAAGCGATGAAGGCTGAACACATGGGAGATGTGTATCAGATCTACTGGAATGAGCTGCCCGCTTCGATCCAACAATCTAGCAATGCTAACCATGAAATCGATAATTTTTTGACGAGCAAACTAGATACGGAGATTCAAAAGACGTTCCCATTCATGATTATGTGTGAAGTGGTTTCACCGGTTTTGCTAAATTTTCAATTGGGAAGCTACTATCGTGAACGCACGGTTATCCAAGTCGATGCGACTCAACCGACGATTAAAATACTACCTGAAATTCGTGAACAATGGGAAAAGGCACTAAAGGGCGGTTATAAAGAACAATTATCAGCCTTGCAGGACCAACAGGATAACTTTGATGCGAAGACGATTGCCGCTCAATCAGAATTGCGTGAAATTGACGGACAAATGAAGCATCAAGAAAAACTTAAAGCGAATCTAGAAGAAACGAAAACCTTTATGAATCGTAAAAAGATCGAGGAAGAAATTGAGGGAATCGATCAAAAGATCCAAGAATTGAAGCAGCAACGCAGCCAATGGACTCCTTTTATCGGCGATCAATTATCAGGCGAATCACAAAAGATTGAATTAGCAAATAAAATTGCCAGCCTTTCATTAGAACAAGCGATTGCTTTAAAAGAATTACGTTTGATCAATAAACGGTTCGGTGGACTCGAAGAGATGGATGCCGCATTGGACCAATTCATCAAAGATTTTTTGAATAAGGAGGGAGAATAAATGACCGAAGAAAAGAATAAACTTAATCAGATTTATGATTCTTTAGTGGATGCTGAAGATCCGAGTTTGAATATTCGCGAAAAAGAGATTCTTCATCCGGAAGAGACCACTGAAGAAGCTGACAAACCATTACAAGCGGTTCCAAAAACAAAAACGGTTAGTGATTCTTTGCTAAATTATTACGATAACCGTGAAGAAAATTATCAAGATTTGTTACAATTAATCGAAGATGCAGAAAAAGAATTGGCTGATTTGAAATTCAGAAAAATATTAATGGAGTCAGATTTCCAATCATTATTAGACTACTTCAAGAAAATTTTTATTTCAGAAGAAATGAAGGCCTCAGCCATTGCAAGAGGTGCTTTGTTGGAGTACTTCACGTTTGAATTGATCAAACCGTTACAAAGTCATGGATTACAACTTTCAACCAATGAATTTTCAACTTGGGAAAGTAAAAACTTCAATTTGTCTTATCGGTTAGCGAGCACCAACGAAATCAAATTCAGTTTCATGATGCCAACATCCGACGGGAAATTCCGCAATGAAAAAATCAAGTTGATGGAAGTTTTCCCAGAAACAATGAAAGTTACGATTTTAAATGATGCTGTACTGACGTTGTTAAAAGACTGCTACCAAAAGCATATCTATACTAGTGGTCAAAACTCGATGTTTAGTCGTGAGATGAATGATGTTATTGCGCATATGAAAGAACTAGGTTTCGAGTTTGATGAAAACTTACTAGACAATAGTCAGCCGTTAGATTTGGCGATCAATCTTGAGCGGAAAACACCGGTAGACGTGATGGATGCGATTTTTATCACCACCATGAACCACGAGAACTATGATTTCAAAAAGATCGGTCCAGATCATTATGTCGTTGCCTTAGATAGCAAGCAAACCGTAACTATCAAACAAAATCCTGAAGATAAGACAAGCAATTTGAAACTTAATACGGCTCAAAAGAACCGCTCATTGATTGAGTTTTTCGGCAGCTATCCATTCTTAGTGCCCTTGACGATTACAGATAATGAATAATGAAACAACAAGTGTTGCGCCAAAATATTTTGGCGCAGTATTTTTTTATCCAAAAGCCTGTTCAATTCTAAAGCCCTCCAGTTAACGTTTAAATTTTTCGTTTTAGTTTTTAATTACAGCAAAGTCTGAGATAAGAAAGCATTTCTCTTTGGAAAAAATTAATTTTTAGGAGCTTTTTTCATAGTAAATTACGTTCACTCGTGAAAGTCCGTAAATCCTATGATATACTTTGAAAGTTGATATGAAAGAGTATCATTTACCATGTTTGAAAGAGGGTAGAGATTGTGTGTGGAATAGTAGGTTTTATTGACCGTTCAAATACGACGCAAAAAGAACAAATCGTTAAAAATATGATGGATACAATCGTTCACCGCGGTCCAAATAGCGCGGGACAATTTATCGATGAAGGGGCTGCTTTAGGCTTCCGTCGTCTAAGTATCATTGACCTTGAAGGCGGAACGCAGCCGATTAAAAATGAAGACGGTACAAAAATCATTACTTTTAACGGAGAAATTTATAATTATCAAAGTATCCGTGAAGATTTAATCGCTAAAGGCCATATTTTTACAACTCATGCTGATACTGAGGTACTGCTGCATGGCTATGAAGAATACGGTATTGATTTATTACAAAAAATTCGTGGGATGTTCGCTTTTGTGATCTGGGATACCAAAAAGCAAGAATTATTTGGTGCTCGTGATCACTTTGGGATCAAGCCTTTGTATTACACAATCATGAATGGGACCTTTATGTATGGTTCAGAAATCAAGAGCTTTTTACAACATCCCAACTTTGTTAAAGAACTGAACCGCGAAGCGCTGAAACCATATATGACGTTCCAATATTCAGCGCTAGATGAAACTTTCTTTAAAAACGTTTATCGCATCAAAGAAGGTCATTACTTTACTTATAAAGATGGAAAATTAGATATCCAACAATACTGGGATGTCAAAGAACAAGAAACCAATATGACTTTGGAAGAAACCGTTGATTTGATTGATGATACAGTAGTTAAATCTGTTGAAGCCCACCGGATCGCTGATGTTGAGGTTGGTTCTTTCTTGTCATCGGGTGTCGATTCAAGTTACGTAACAGCTGTTTTACGTCCGGAACATTCTTATTCGATCGGTTTTGGCGATAAATCTTACAATGAATCAATCGAAGCAAAAAAATTGGCAGATCTGATTGATCTTAACAATACGTCTCGAGTCGTTACAGGGGACGAAGCTTTCGAATACTTCCCATTGATTCAATATCATTTAGATGAACCAGATTCTAATCCTTCATGTGTTCCATTATATTTCTTAACGGAACTTGCCAGCCGGGATGTCCGGGTAGCCTTGAGTGGAGAAGGGGCTGACGAATTATTTGCCGGCTACCAAGCCTATGGTATGAACACGAAGTCAAAAGTGGTCAAGGTCGTGGCTGAAGGTTTGAAGAAACTACCAAAAGGGATGCGTTACTCAATTGCCAAAGGTTTGAAAGGTAAAACTTTTAAAGGCGCATTGCATTTATATACTTCATTGGCACCAGCTGAAGAATTCTTTATCGGTCAAGCCAAAGTCTTTGAGGAAGATGAAGCCGTATCTTACTTGCAACCGGAATTCCAACAAAGTCCAACGATCAAAGACATTGTTGACGTTCATTACGAAAAAGTTCAGGATATGTCTGAGATCAAAAAAATGCAATACTTAGATATGCACCAATGGATGCCGAAAGATATCTTATTGAAAGCTGACAAATTGGCAATGGCCAATTCATTAGAAGTCCGTGTCCCATTATTAGACAAAGAATTAATGAAAGTTTCTGAGATTGTCCCTACCAAATATTTAATCAATGCTGAAAATACAAAATACGCATTCCGTCAAGCGGCTGCCCGTCATTTACCAGAAGAATGGTACAACCGTGAAAAATTAGGCTTCCCAGTCCCAATTAAAGACTGGTTGCGTGAAGAAAAGTATTATCAAATTGTCCGTGATGTCTTTACTCAAGAGTTCGTTAAAGAATTCTTTGATCAAGACAAAATTGTAAAATTATTAGATGATAATTTTGCGGGAACCGTCGATGGTCGTCGTAAGATCTGGACGATTTATACCTTCTTGACTTGGTACCAAGTGTATTTCATCAATGATGGCGTAAAGCCAGTCCCAGCGACTACTGCTTAATTTTTAGTCAGAATTGACAAATAATTGTCAGCACGTTAGACTATTACTAAGGAAACTTAACAAATTTAATGAGGTGTCTTGGTGAGTGTAGTTATTTAATTTGGAGCAATTTAATAGCGAAAAAATTCTGTGCAAGCAGGCTTATTTCGTATGCCAAATTAGATACCTGTCAAAGCTGACTCTGATCGATATTAGTCTAAGCTGTGAAGAGGAATCTTCACAGCTTTTTTGTCGATTCTGTTGTATATTAAGCTGTTCAATTAACACGTGAGAAAGTCTGAAGCGAAAGGTTCGATCAATTGAATTACCTAGCAATTTTGTTAAAAGATTGTCTTCTTACGGTTATTTTAGGTAATTGATTAAGCTTTGAAGATAAAATCTTGTTAAGTTCCCACTAAGCTTGATAGGTGTCTTTTCAATCGAAAGGACAAAAAAATGAATAATCAAACAATTATAAAAACACAATTTAACGAAATCAAAAAACAACTAACCAGCTATGCCATTAGTAGTTTAGGTAAGAAATTAATTGAAACAAGTCGACCTCATACAAAATTATCGGTTGTTGAAAAACGTTTGACAGAAACAACAGAAGCCAAGCAACTGCTCGAGACCAATCTCCATGTTCCTTTTATGGGGCTGCAAAATATTGAGCATCTTACCAATCAGCTTGAAAAGGGCTTCGTCTTAACACCGCAGGAATTACTGGAATACGCTGATTTTTTACGCAGTTTACGCTTGATCCAGCAATTTTTTGTGAAAAATCAAAGCTTAGCTCCGTTGTTAAGTCGGTACGCACAAGGACTAAGTAATTTCAATGAGATTGAGACAGAAATTTATCAAGTTATCCGTAACGGCCAAATAATCGATAGCGCTAGTCGCGAATTGCGCCGAGCACGGCGAGATATCGCTGAAACGCAAGAAAAAATCCAAGAACTATTAAAGAAGTTTATTCGTCAAAATAAAGAAAAGCTACAAGAAGCGATCATCACCAAACGTAATGATATCTTTACGGTCCCCGTTAAGACGGCTCACAAAAAACAGATCCAAGGGACCATTGTCGAACTTTCTAGTAAAGGGACAACGGCTTATATTGAACCCAGCAATGTCAGCCGGTGGAATGAACAATTGACCTACCACAAAATGGTTGAAGAAGCTGAAGTATATCAAATTTTGGCTTCCTTGACTGGTTTATTGGCGGAATCCTTGCCGTTAATCCAGAAAAATATTGAAGTGATTGCAGAATTTGATCAGATCTTTGCGCGGGGGAAGTATAGTCGCGAATTAAAAGGAATCACGCCTCGGATAAATGCCGATGGATATATTGAGTTGATTGCTGCGAGACATCCTTTATTGGATGATCCGGTTCCTTTGAATTTAACGATTGGCAAGGAGTATCGCGGCTTAACCATTACTGGGCCAAACGCCGGTGGTAAAACGGTCGTCTTAAAAACCGTCGCCTTGATGAGTCTAATGACGATGATTGGATTACAAATTCCAGCGCAAGCGGGAACTGAGATCGCCATTTTTGAGCAAATTTTTGTCGATATTGGGGATGCTCAAAGCATCGAAAATGCTTTGAGTACTTTTTCTGGTCATATGCAAAATATCGCTGAGATCTTACGACAAGCAAGCAAAAATAGTCTGATCCTGTTAGATGAATTAGGTAGTGGCACAGAGCCAAACGAAGGCGCTGCTTTAGCGATTGCAATCATGGAAGAGTTTTATCAAAAGGGTAGTATTCTGATAACGACCACTCACTATGGAGAAATCAAACGTTTTGCTGAACAGCATGCCGATTTTGTGACGGCTGCAATGGACTTTGACGCGGAACATTTAACACCGAAATACCGGTTGTTAATCGGTCAGACCGGAGAAAGCAATGCGTTATGGATTGCCAAAAAGATGGCAATTTCCGAGCAAGTTATCGCTAAGGCTCAGTTGTATTTCACTGAACGAAATTATGCTACCACAAAGAAAAACTTCAAAACAAAAACTCAAAAGCAAACAACAGTAGCGACTGAAGAGACCTATTACAGAGGAGACAAAGTCTTTTTGCTGGAACAACAAAAATCAGCGCTCGTTTACCAAGAGATTCCCTTTACAGATCAACTTGCCGTTTACCTGGCAGATCAGTTTATTGAAGTCCCTAAACGACGGGTTAGACTGGAATACCGAGCCGCGGATCTTTATCCGGCCGATTATCCAGTAGATAATTTATTTGAAGCCTTTGAAATACGAAAAGAACGACGAGATATTGAGCGCGGCTCAAAAAAAGCGCAACGAAAATTGAAGCAGGCAGCTTTAAAAAGAAAATCGAATTAGAAAACATACTTAGAATAGAGGGAAGAATCAGTTGTCACTGATTCTTCCCTCTAAATTCGTCATGGACTATGTAAGAAAAGTGGTCAGCTTCGAGAAGTTTTGGCTTATTTCCGAAGAAGTTATTTTCGGAACACCATATATTCGATAAAAAAGGTATGACAAGATTTTTGTCACACCTTTTTTATCTTATTCATATTGCTGATACGTTTTCGTTTTGTACAAACCGACCGTTGATTTTTGGTTATGATCACTATACAGGCTAGTTGAAGACGCCCCTTTTTGGCGTTCGATGGCTTCTAGCCGGGCCTTTTGTTCTCGATAATCAAAGGTACTTGGACTGATTGGAGTCAAGCCGCTGTCTTGGTAGTAACGTAATAAATCACCATTATTGATTTTATCCGATGTAATCAATTGCTGATCAACCGTTTTATTTAATTCAAGAAAAAGCTTTTCCTGGTCCGCTGTCGGTTCATCAATCACTTGAGCCGTTTGGTTGTCATACATTTTACCGCCATAGAAAGTATATTGCGGCGTAATAAAATCACCATCCCGAAAAGCGACGACTTGCTTGTGTTCAGGTGAGAATAAATCTTGTCCTAGTTGTAAATATTGCTTAGAGTCGACGCCTAATAGGTGTAACAGGGTAGGGAGCGCATCAACTTGACCGCCATAGGTATGATTGATCCCCCCGTTTGTTGCGCCAGGTACGTGGATCATGAATGGTACACGTTGCAATTGAGCATTATCATAATCGGTCCAATTTGCTGAATCTTTGCCTAATAAAGGCGCTAATTCTTTATTTCTAGTATTTGAAATTCCATAATGATCACCATACAAGACAAAAATTGAGTTGTCATAGAGACCACTGGCTTTCATATAATCGAAAAATTCTTTTAAGGCTGTATCTAAGTAATTAGCAGTCGCAAAATAACCATTGATCGTTTCATCCTTAGTATTGGCCAAAGGGAAGCCGTCTTCATCATTTTTGAATTGTGAATAAGGATAGTGATTAGATACCGTAATAAATTTTGCATAAAAAGGCTGCTGCAGATGTTCCAAGTATTGAACCGATTGATTCAAGAATGGTTTGTCGTGCATGCCATATTGGAAAGAATTCTCATCATTAATATCATAATAAGAAGAGTCAAAGAAATATTCAAAACCCAAATGTTTATAGGTTTTGTCGCGATTCCAAAAGGAAGCTGAATGACCATGAAAAACAGCAGACGTATAACCAGCTTTTTGTTTCAAAATATTTGGTGCTGCTTCAAAGGTATTTTTATCACCCATTTGGGTAAATAATGCTCCTTGATTTAAACCAAATAAGGAGTTTTCCATCAAAGTTTCCGCATCAGAAGTTTTACCGGCTTTAACTTGATGGAAAAAGTTATCGAAGCTATACGTGCTTTCTCCGTGATACAGACTATTTAAAAATGGCGTTACCGTGTGAGCCACACCATTTTCATCCGTTAATTGGTAATCGAGCAAAAATTGTTGAAAACTTTCTAAGTGAATATAGACCACATTTTTTCCTTCAGCGATCCCGAACATTGAATCATTCGGTTCAGCGTAGTGACCTTTAACGTAATTTTCAACTTCTTTTAGATCAGTTGGGCTAGCTTCGGCCCGAATTTGGTTGTTTTGATACGTCTGGTAACTATCATATAAAGTAAAGGCATTAACACCTAAATATTTCACTAAATTTTCTCGAGAAAATTGCCGACTCAGTAAACCTGAACGATCGATCTCAGACAGAAAAATATTTCCACTGCCGATTAGTAAAGATAAGGCCGTCAAAGCAGCAGCTTTACGAAAACGCGGATATTCTGGATCTAGCTTTCTTCTATTTTTAAAGAAAAGTAGCGGTAAGATGAACAGATCCACAATATAAACGATATCATACCAGCGAAACAAACGAACGGCGCTTTCCCCTAAACCAGTTGAAACTTGACCAGCTCCAAGCAGGGTATTGATCGTGATAAAATCCGTAAATTCCCGATAATAAACCGCGTTGGAAAATAGCCAAATTGTCAGTATGGCATAAATGACAAACAGCGTTGTATAGGCAACTTTAGGTCGTTTAATAAAAAGGCCTAGGCTAAGTAAGATCATAGAGACACTCAAAGGATTAATGATCAAAATAAAGAATTGCATGAAACTTTGAATCCCTAAGTGAAAATCAACGACATAAGCAAACATATTTTTCAGCCAAAGCAACCCAATCAGCAAACTAAAAAAGCCAATTCGCGTTTGGAAAAACACACTATATTTTTTTAAACGAGACATTTCATGCTCCTTTTAATTATTTTCATATACTTGAATAGTTTATCGGTTTTTAAATAGAAGGTCAAACCAATCTACGCTGAATTGATTGATAATACAGCATTTCTCTTAGCTTTTTAACGGAATATAAACAATTCTTAATAAACATAGCGGTGCTATAACATGAAGATTTTTAAGCCAGCCTAAAACTATACCTAGACAAAAAGCAACGAAAAAAACTTTTTTTAAAAAAATATTTTTCAACTAGTTATTTTAGTTACAGTCTTCAAAATAAAGTGCAGTAAGCCTGTCAGAAATATCGAAAATTCAATAATCAACTTTTACAAGGCTAATAGTAGCAAGTGCTTCTATAGATAGTCTTGTAGTCTTATAAAAAGATTATTATAATTACTTTAAAGCTCGGATGTTTTGATAACGTTTCCTTTGGAGCATGATAAACCGAGACACTAGAATAAAAAGGAGTTTCATATGTCTAAAAAGATTGATTTCCAACGATTAAATCAAGAGAGAACGGATTTAAATGAGTTGCTTAAACAAGAAGATGAGTTCTTTCAAAATTTCGCGAACTTAGAAACTGAGACGTATCAAGCGAATGATGCCCTTGATAAAAAGACGAAAGAACTGATTGGGCTAACGATTTCTTTGACTACACGTTGTGATGAATGTATTATTTATCATTTGCAAGAATGCAAAAAAGCTGGAGTCACTAGAGCAGAAATTATTGAAGTGATTAAATTGGCAATTATCGGCAGTGGTTCAGTTTTGTATCCAAATGCTCGTTTGGCAATCAAAACAATAGACCAATTGGAACTCTAAATTATACTTGAAAGCACTGAACGGATCATTTTCTTTACTTTACAAGACTAAAAAGACAACAAGTTACTAAGCTTAGTTGAATAGAGCTAAGCTTAGTAACTTTTTATAATTTTTTTATTTTAGTTTACATAATATACATTATGCGAAGTTAAATGCTAAGAAAAGAAACATTTGAACGAGTCAGCTTGTTTCTTTTATTTAGTTCTAACGCTCTTGGCTCTCTTACTGTTTGATTACAAATTGTCTGCTTTTTTTAATATTTTTAGAACAATCTGTAATCATTCGTTCGTTTCCAACCGGCTTTGACTAGTTTAAATCCAATTCATACCATGACATGAATTGTTTATTTGTAGTATAAAAAATCTGTTTAAAAGTAGTTGTTAAAAAAATTTTACAGCAAACCATAATTTGACGCATCATGATTCGAATTGTATGTGTTTTAAAAACAAGCTCTTTGATAAATTCGTTTTTTTTGACGAATAAATTCAGATTTACAATCTTTTCATTTATTGGATACTAAATAATAAAATAACTGTTATGACTGATTAATAACACCGCATATCCCAAAATTAGTATCTCGAATGAAGCCCGTATTGGCCTGCGCTATTTCTTCTTGTAATTTTTTTTCAAGCTTGCCAGTATCTAGTATTTTATCCGTAGTAGCACCGCTTTTAATTATTCTTGGAAGCATTATGTTTGTTAACCAAGCCAAGTCACTGCCTGTTTCTGGCGTTTGGATAACTAATTCTTCTTTATAATCTATCACGTCTAATCTAGCTTTTCTAAATAATGAATAGAGTTCTGACCCTATATGAATATTACCACCCTCGTATGTAGATGAGCTTCGCTTTTGATAGCTTTGCCAAAATTTTAGAAAGATAAGAAGATGACACATTGAATCGATTAGATAAATCATGAATGCTCATATTTTGTTTCTTTGAATCATTTTGAACTAAATAGGTCATAACGTGTATCCCCATATTCGTTGCTTTAGTAAAATTCATTTTAAGCCCCTATCAATTAACGACATAATATATCCACAATAACTTTGAAAATAGTTTCTGTCAAGCAAGGTTTACTATTCATCAAGCAGCCTAAGTACGCTATTTCTAATATTCCAAAAGCAAAAAAATAGCCTTTCACGTCATTGATCCATACGCTCTAGGCTATTTTCTAATTTTATTATGAAATGTTTTGAGTCTCTCTAACACACGATTGGATTTTTGAATTTGTGGTTGTTTTTCAGCTTCATTTTGATCTTTAATCAATTTTAAGCCACGATGTTCTGCACGAAAGATATTCCGCTTGATCTCTTCTACTTGCGCTAGCTTTTGCAATGATTCCGGCTCATGACGGAAAAGCTCTTTAGTTTTCCGCAGATGGATTCGTTCGGTAACTTTTTCATCAAAGTAACTCGTTATTACTAGATTGATCACCAAAGCAAGTAAAAGAAAATTATCCGTCACACGAAAATTACTTAGATAATCATTATTAAATAACCACATGACAAAGCAGACTAAGGCGATTGTACTGAATACTTGATAAACCCTCAAAGCTTTCTCTTTTTCAGTTCGATCTGCAAAGTTCGGCTTTGATTCTTGAAATAGAGCGAGATAGAGATTGCGTGCTTCAACAAACTCGGGTTGAGTCTTGTCCGCTGTTTCGTAAGCTTCTTTTTTGGCAAAACCGTGCTTTTTCATATAGTAATTCGCAATTTTTCTTCTTTGAATCATTTGAACCCCCTCTTCGCTAAGATCAGAAATAGTTTGAAGATTCATCAGCTTACTCCTTTTAATTACCGAATTATTAGGTAAGTATGTCTTATTTTATCATTAAGTCACAGGATTGACTAAGAAATAATTTTATATTTTTGTTTGTCAGTGAATTTTTAAAATTGAAAAGCCACTCAGAATAGGCTTTTACTGAGTGGCTGCCTTTTTCAGATTTTTTTTAAGGCATTTGCGATTGGTTCATCCCCGTCGCCCATCAAAATCACTTTTTTAATAGTATTTTGATGCTCCAGTAAGTCAGCCAATACTGTAGCAACATTTTCAATTGAATTTTCTGAAGTTTGTGTAATATTCGTTGTGATTTTCCCGCTACCGGGACTTTCTTTTAAGCTTCCTGGTTGTAGTATTGTATAATCTAAACTAGTTTTGTCCATCAACCAGTGATCAGAAAAGAATTTAGCGATATTGTAATCAGTTAAGGCTGTGCTCCATTTTTCTGGTTGCATAGCAAAAAGCGAACTTAAATGAATGTAACGCTTGATCCCTTGTCGTTCTACTGCTTGCATCAATTTGACTGCACCGTAAAGATCTGTTTGCAACAAATCTTTCCCTCTTGATCCAGCAACAAAATAGACGGCCTCAGCATCTGATAACGTTTCAGCAATTTGGTCGATACTTCCATGAAGATCAAGATGAACTGGTTTTACAGTGTTGTTTGCTTGTAATGTTTCTTCGTGTCTTGCCCCAGCATAGATAAAATGGCCCTTTGCCACTAAATTTTTGATTAGGGCTTCACCTACGCGGCCAGTTGCTCCAGCAATAAATATTTTCATCGAAATGATCCCCTTTCCCACCGCTATGCTAACCTATTTTATTCAGATAAACAACTGATACCCCTCGAAAATTGGATGGGTTATAAAACAACCAATTGGCTGTTTATTTTTTTTAAAACACGTCTATAATTGAAATCATTCATAACAGATTTTGCTCTTTGAACTTTCTGGCAAGTATTCAGAAAGAAATATGGAATCTTATTTTACTTCTATTTGAAATAAGGAGGTTTTTATGGCTAAAACAATTTTGACGATTGCCGGTTCAGATACGCTGGCAGGCGGTGGGCTACAATCCGATTTAAAAACATTCGAAGATTACCAGATTTTTGGCTTAACGGCAATCACTTGTATCGCGGTTGTCAAAAATAATCAGTTTGTCATCAATGATCTACCACCTGAATTATTACAAGATCAATTAGAAACGATTCAGAACTCACTTGATTTGAATGGGATCAAGATTGGGCTCGTTCATGATCTAGACTCATTAACCCTCGTAAAAGAATTTTTACAGCGTTTTAATGGTCCGATTGTTTTAGATCCAGTGATGGCCTTTAAAGAAACTGAACAAGTTTACGGTCAAACATACCGTGAAAAAATGATCGAACTATTCCCCTTGGTAACCATTATTACGCCAAATTTGAAAGAAGCTGAGCTTTTAGCTCGACAAAAGATCACGACACTAGAAGAGATGGAGCAAGCAGCGAAGAAACTCGTCTATCTAGGAGCCCCCGCAGTGGTCATCAAAGGCGGCGAACGTCTAGCTGGTAAAAACGCTTCTGATTTATTTTATGATGGTCGCCAATTTGAATGGTTTTCTAAGCCTAAATTAGCTACCACGACCATTAATGGTGCCGGCTGCACATTCGCATCAGCCATTTCTGCGAATCTCGTTTTAGAAAAACCGCTGTTAACAGCGGTTAAAGACAGCAAAGAATATGTCTATCAAGCAATCAAAAAAGGACTTCCCCTAAAAAATGGTGAAGGAAATGTTTGGTTCGGCGATAGCGTAGAGACGGAGGTTTCAACATGAAAACAAAAGATATGACCAAACTTGCAATGATGGTCGCCTTAACAGTCACGCTCTCCATCATGTTTATTATTCCGGTGCCAGCTACAAAAGGCTTTGTGACCCTCTGTGAAGTCGGTATTTATGCTTCTGCCATGCTCTTTGGTCCTACTGGCGGACTCTTAGTTGGTGCATTAAGCGGCGGCTTGATTGATTTGATTTCTGGCTATCCTGAATGGGCGATCTTTTCGATCATTATCCATGGCATTCAAGGCTTGATCTTAGGCTATTTTTATGCAAAATATCCTAGTCGGAAAGGACTTAGCGGTGGCTTTTTATTAGCCAGTTTATTTATGATAATCGGTTATGCCTTGGCAACCGCGCTATTATATGGCTGGCCTGCCGGTTTAGCCTCTCTACCAGGCAACTGTGTCCAAAATATTTTTGGAATCGCAGTGACCATTCCGCTTTTTCACGCATTGCAAAAAGTTCTACGTCATCCGCAATACAAATAAACAAATTATGATATAGAAAGAAGTTATCTAAAATGGAAAAAGAACAATTACAAGAACAACTAACTACAATTGTCACCGATGTTTTAACAGCTGCTGATTTGAAAGCTGGAGATGTTTTTGTTTTGGGATGTACGACGAGTGAAATTGTTGGGGGCACTATTGGCAAAAATTCTAGTCAAGAAGTTGGCCAGTGGGTCATTGAAAGCCTGAAAGCAATCCTTGATCCTAAACAAATCTATTTGGCCGTTCAAGGTTGCGAACATATCAATCGAGCCGTGGTGGTAGAACGCGCACTTGCTGAGAAAAAGGATTGGGAAATCGTTTCAGTCAAACCTGCCCTGCATGCTGGCGGATCTTGTTCAGTAGCTGCCTTTGAACAATTTAGTGATCCGGTGGAAGTTGAGCATATTGTGGCTCAAGCTGGTGTTGATATTGGTGACACAGCGATTGGTATGCATGTTAAATACGTTCAAGTCCCCGTTCGTCCTTCTATCAAAGAATTAGGTGGTGCTCACGTTACTGCTTTACGTAGCCGGCCCAAATATATTGGCGGACCACGCGCGACTTATTAAGCCACCATTAAGACTCATAAAAAAATCCTGCGAACATTTTTTGTTCGCAGGATTTTTTTAAATAAAACGAGCTATCAATTGTAGCAGTTGTTGTGGCAGAGTAGAAATATCTGAAATATCGACAAAATTATTTTCCCCATAGAGTAAACGTAGTTGTTCTTTGTCCTCACCTATTGCACATGCGATAAATAAAATGCCTTTCCTCTTGTACTCCGTTAAAACTTCTTGAATATCTTGTTTAGCTCGTTCACCTGTATAATCTGGTAAAGCTTTGGGCTGCCCGTCGCTGATTGAAAGCAACAATTTGGTGTCGGCGGATTGCTGACTTAACTTTTCGGCTAATAACCGCAATGGCACTCCATCTCGATTATTTTGTCGCGGCTTCATTGTCGCGATTTTAGCTGCGATAAAATCATAGCCATCATCAAATTCTTTATAAGAATAGATCGAAGTCTTTTCTCGTTGACTTAAATCAGCGGAGTCTCCGTAGAGCATTAATGGGATATGCGTCTTTTCGGCGAATAAACTTAGTGCAACGGCCGCCAATTTGGCATTCTGCATCCGATCATCCCGCAGCATTGAACCAGATTCATCTACCCGAACAGCTAATGCCAAAGAAGGTTGGTCAGTAGGCGGATTTTTCTTATCGAAATTGCGCAAATCACCATAAGCCACACGGCTAGGATTAAAGCGTGCACCATAATATTTTCCACTACTATAATCACTACTGATCTCTTTAGCTAACAGGTCATTTATAACGCGACTCAAGCTGTCTACTTCAGGAAGGACTTTTTTAGCTAAATCCGCCCCATCTTTGATTGCTGCTTCTGTAATTTTTGGTCGATGTAAAATCGTTCCTTCTTTCGCATGAATCGTGTCTTTTAAACTTTCACGAATCGCTTTATTTAACTCTTTTCGCTTGGTTTTATCTAGTTCAGCCAATTCATCCAAAGACATTGCCGAACCGATTTTTTCGGCTTCATCGACGGCCCCGGTCTGACTTTGCGCCTCCGTATCTTTCCGCTCAGCCTCAGCCGGAATGGCTACGGTCTCGGCGGCTTCTTCTTTTGAGGTTGCAGCTTCCGTCTCCAACGTTTCAGTTTTGGCAGATTCCCTCGCCTCACTAGTATCAGGAGCCTCATTTTTTAAGGTCGCTTCTTCGGCCTCTTCGTGAATATTTCGTTGCTCTGCTTCTAATTGACTGATCCTGCGACCTTTACGCATTTTTTGTTGATTTTTAGCTTGTTGCAAGTCGACTAATAAGCGGCTCTGATCCAAAGCTTCTTGTAAGATCGTTAGTTCGGTCTCATCCGTTGTTAGCTTATATAAAACTTTAGGGAAGATACTTGCCAACGGATCTTGGCCTTGTTTCAAGCTGTTGACCCAGAAAAAGTAAGACCGCATGCCGGCAACCCCTTTGATTGCATTGGCTTTGGCAGTTTCATCTAGTAGGCGGATGATTTTGGCCATAATCTCTAAATAATCTCGATCCGTAAAATTCGTTTTTGCAATGGCGCGTTCGACCATTACTTCGATCGATGGCAGGTCCATTTTTTCAGCATGTTGGACACGATCTCGCAAAGATTCATTCAACGGTCGATTGCCTTGATAATTTCGATTTGTTGTGATTACCACGACGCAATCCGGATGCCGACGAATAATCCCCGTAGGAATGTTTAGCAAGCCATTTGGTTCTAAAGCAGAATTCAAGGCCACCAAAACGGAAGCATCACGAATCACTGTTGGTTCTTGAATTTCTAATAAGTAGCCTTTTTGCATGGCACGGACAATTTCAGAAGGATAAAATTTATATTCCACTTCAGTTGAACGTTCTGTTTGTTCGATTCGTTCAATCAAATGACTTAAGCGTTCCTTCGCTTGATGTGGATCAATTTGAAAATGGTTTTCGATCGCTACTAAAACCTGCTGTAAGGAATCTGTTTGATAAATCGCTTCTAATAATTCTTGATCCTCTTCCTCATCGGCGATCACTACCGGCAATAGAGCACCAAAGACATCGGTTTTATCCATATCGGCAAAGCAAGTTACTTTCGTATAGGGTAATTGTAAATCAGCTGACAGTGCCCGTGCTAGTTGTGTTTTGCCTGAACCAGCATCACCTTCGAGTAAAACATTCATAATCTTCATCTCAGGATCAAGCCAGTTTTGCTTGATTTCAGAAGCCACCCTTAATTCTTCTTGACTAGTTTTATGACTCTTAGGTTTCTGCCAGATCATGTGCTGTTCTAATCTGGTAAATTTTCGACCTTCTGTTACGACAAAAGGGTTATCCATCTCTCTCACCCCGTAATTCGTTTTTTTTAATAGCCTAACTCATCTAATAAACGTTTTAAAGTACGATAACGTTGCGCAATCAAGTCGCCATCTTTGTTCATCGTGTCATTAAATAAAATGATATCCTCATCAATTTTAGGATTTTCTGTGTCAACTTTCACTTCCATTCGGCCACCTTGTAGCCCAATAATCTCGACTTGCGGATTTTCTGGATCGTAAAATTTTTCATAACGATAAGCATCTTGTAAATAAATACTGGATTGCGCTACCAGGATCGCTAAATCTAAAATCCGGGTAATCGGTAACTCTTCTGATTGGCGCGACCACTTCTCACCAGTATGTCGCCATACTTTTCCAGAAATATCGACACGTCCACGATCATTCCATTGCGCCAATCCCAAAGTTAAGCCTTTAGCATCACTTTCCCAAGCATTATGTCCATCGATTTTATCATAGTCTTCTACTAGAAAAACCGGTTTGTGTTTCAGATTTGTTGGTATTTTCATCAGAATCCCTCCCAATTAAGTTAACTGACGCAGACTGATCTTTTCCTGCATCAATTATTTACTAAATTACTAATTTACTAAAGTAAGAGTACGTAATTCAGGAGATTTTTGCAAATAAAAAAACTCACTAACTGAGACGAGTCAGTTAGCGAGTCATACTTTATTTAGCAACCCCTAAAGCGATCGCTTTATCGCCTAAATGTGTTCCGATGACTGGACCAAAAGTTCCAACATCAATCGTTGCATCAGGATATTTTTGTCTTAATTTCTCATACTCCTGCTGCGCCAATTCTGGATTATTCCCATGGATCACGTAGATCCGTAATTCTGCATCCTGTTCTTGCCGGCGTTCTTCAATGATATCTTCCGTCCGCTGCAAAGCTTTTTTCAAAGAACGGATTTTTTCTGCTAAGACGATTTTCCCATCTTCAAAAGTCAAGATTGGTTTAATCTTTAGCAGTCCACCGATAATCGCCGCGCCATTGGTTAAGCGACCTCCGCGAACAAGATTGTCTAAGTCGTCTACGATAATATAAGCATTGGTTGTATCGCGAATCTCATCCAGCGCTGCTAAAACCTCTTCTAAGGCTTTTCCTTGATCACTCATTTCGAGGGCTTTTTCAACCATATAACCCATTGGCACGCTAGTAATCTTAGAGTCGTAAGGAATGATGCGCAAATCGGGAATATCTTCCTTGATCGCATTTAACGTACGGACAAAACCGGAAATGCCTTCCGATAAGTGAATACTGATAATTGTGTCATAGCCTTGTTCTTTAAGTGAACGGTACAATTCGTAAACTTCACCAAGCACCGGCTGTGAGGTTTTCGGAAAATCTTTGCTACTTTTTAGTTTCTGATAAAACTCTTCATAACCGATATTCACCCCTTCTTCAAAAGGCTGATCATCAATAATGACCGGTATCGGAATAATAAAAAGATCTTTATGATTGCGGATGCGTTCATTTAGATAGGCGGTACTATCTGTCACGATCGCTAATTTCATAATCGCTTCCTCGTTTCAATCAAAATTTACAATAAATATAATATAGCATATTCAGCCAACCAAGGGAATGAAAAATCTATTCCTTGCTCAAAAAGGCCTGAACGGCTTGTGCATTTTGCACTGTATCGACTGCCAAAGCACTGCCAGCGTTAGCAGTATCAATATATGACCATGAACCGTCAACTGGGAGAGTCAGGCGCTCGATGCCACCAATTGCTTTAGCGAAATTGAAAAGATTTCCTAAAACAAATGTGTTGGGCATATCCGTCGATAAGTAGCCCCAAATTTTTCCGGCTGCATAAGGTCCACGTAATAATACTAATGGGTTCTTTAATTGACTAAAGACGGAACCCATGACTTGCTGTTGTCTACGAACTCGACCAAAATCGCCTTCTTCATCCATTCTAAAACGAGCATAGTTCAGTAAGGTATGACCATTCATCCGCTGCGGTCCCTTAGTGATCGGCTCATCGATATAGGCACTCATATCTTTTTCCGCATCGATTTGTACACCACGGGGAAACAAAGCATCGACCCCTTTTTCAAAGGTCTGGAAGTCCACCATCGCATAATAACGACAATCAATCCCAAAATTATCTTTTAAGGTTTGACGAACCAAATCTGCACCGCCGTACGCGTAAGCAGCATTTAATTTATTTTGGCCGACACCAGGAATGTCGACATACATATCCCGCATAAAGGAAACTAATTTAGGCTTTCCTCTCCCATCGACCTGCAAGACCATCATAGAATCGGATCGACCACTCAAATTATCCCGCGTATCACTACCTAGTAAAAGAATATTTTTTGTTCCGTCCGCTGATTCGACTCCATTGAATTCTTGCGTTTCAATTGGGGGCATCGATGAATCATGCTTAGCTGCAAAATTTCCGACCGCAAAGGCGACGACTGAGTAAGCTAATAACCCCAACAGGATCATCAATAAAAATTTGCGCCAACTGCGTTTTTTCCTAGGTTTTTGTTCATAAGAATTCTTGGGGGTGCGTCGAAAAGGATTTTTAATAGCAGGTAATTTGAAAGCTAAACGCCGCTTTTTCGTTTTTTGATTTGGTTCCTGATAATGATCTTCATAATAAAATTCTCTTTCAGGTTCATAATCTCTTTCCTGATAAGTTGGTTCCGTTGATTGAAAAAGCTGCTTGTCTTCGTCAGCTCTTTCTGGCTTTTTCACTTCACGTCGAAAGCCAAAAGATTTTTTATCTTCCTTCTGACTTTCCTTGTGAATTTTTTTATATTTATCCATTCGGCTCATGGTGCACCTCTTTATCTGATTACTATTAGTATTAAAATAGCAAATCATCTGAACTTTGTCTTATTTTTTTCAAAAAAAATTAGAAAACCTTAACTACTAAGATTTTCTAACCGTTGGGCGATAGGTTGGGTAATCACCGATTAAAGTAACCGCAAAATTCTGGCTTTTTAATCGTTGTAAAACTTTTTGTAAACAATCCTCTTGAGGCGTCTCTAAGTCAATAATAAAGAAATATTCGCCTAATTTAGTTTTTTGCGTGCGCGATTCAATCTTTGTCAGATTAATTTTTTCTTCCGAAAAGACAGCCAAACATTGATAAAGTGCTCCAGGATGATCCGCAGCCAAGTCAAACAAAACGGTGGCCTTATTTTTACCTGACACTAACTCCGTTGCCAATGGTTTTTCGCCTAAAATCCAAAAACGAGTCTCGTTTTCGTCAATCGATTGAATGTTTCTTTGAACAATCGTTAAACCAAATTGTCTAGCCGCTTCTTCTGACCCAATCGCGGCATAGTGACTAGCTGGATGATCTGCGACTTTTTTGGCTCCCTGTGCCGTTGAACTCATTTGCTCGATAGCCACCGTAGGAAAGTGGCTCATAAGGAACACTTGCGACTGAGCTAACGCCTGCTGGTGGCTACAGATTAATTCGGTTTCTTGCCAACGCTGGGCATGCTTGGGATGGACCATTAACTGCTGTTGAATTGGTAATGTTATTTCCCCTTGAATGGTTGGCAATGTTTGAAAAATCAGATCTAAGGTAGGTAGTACTGAGCCTTCAATCGTATTTTCGATAGGAACAACACAATAATCCAAAGTTTGCTTTCTTTGTTCCTCCAACAGTGCTGTGAGTGATTCATAAGGAAACAAAACTTCATCGCTGAAAAAATTTCTAGCTGCGCTATAAGTGAATGAGCCTTTTGGTCCTAAATAGCCAACTTTCATTACGACACACCCTCAACTTGTTGAATAATCTCGTTAACAATATCTTGGGGCAATTTCTCTGAAGTATCCACGGTGATCTTCGCAAGTTTTTCATACAATTTTTCCCTTGAGTAAAAAAGTCGTTTCAAGTCGCCATCCGCATTTTTAAGCGCCAACGGTCGAATATTCACCTTATCTTCCCGAATTCGTTTTACCAGTACGTTTGCATCTGCCTTTAAATAGACGACTAATTTATTCGATAATACTTTTTGATTTTCTTTTTGCAAAATGACGCCACCACCCGTCGCAATCACGGCCTCTTCATTCAAAGCTTCTTTTAAAAGCGCTGTCTCATTCTTACGGAAAGAATCTTCCCCATGCTTTTCGAAGTAATCGTTGATCGGTTGACCGATTCGTTCGACTAAAACATCATCCATGTCTACCACACGGACATTCAGTGTAGCAGCGAGTTCTCTACTAATGGTAGTTTTTCCGGCTCCCATAAAGCCGATTAAGACGATTGATTCCATAAGACATTCTCCTCGTTCATTTTAATGTAGTGATTTCCGCTGTCCAACAAGTCCAATAATTAAGTAGCGATCGGATTTTTCACTGCTGGTCAGCACAAGTTCAATTCTCAGCCTCAGCCGATAATTTAAAGTAGTGCACTTAAGTCGTTAAAAAAGCTTGGATAAGAGATATTGATTGCCTCTGGATTATTTAAATCCACGGATTCTTTCGTCAATAAGGCGGCAATCTGTAGCATCATACCAATCCGGTGATCTCCATGGCTATCAACGTCTCCACCATGTAACGCTGTGGGTCCATGGATGATTAGTCCGTCTTCTGTAGTTTCGATATTTGCCCCTAATTTATTCAGTTCTTGAGCAGTCGCGTCAATTCGATTGGTTTCTTTGACTTTCAATTCTTGAGCATCCCGAATGATAGTTGTTCCGGTTGCTTGTGTTGCTGCTAAGGCAATAATCGGCAATTCATCAATTAAACGAGGAATAATTTCTCCACCAATCTCAACGGCTTTCAAGGGTGCAGATTTAATCAGAAGATCTGCCGCTTGGTTTTGTGCATCAAGTGCTGTCTGACGAATATTCGCCCCCATCTCTTGTAAGACATCTAGAATTCCGGTGCGCGTCGGGTTGATACCAACGTGTTTTAACTCAAGCGCACTATTAGGAAGTAAACTGGCTGCCACTAGGTAAAAAGCTGCAGAGGAAATATCACCAGGTACCGTTACTTCTTGACCAATTAACTTTTGTCCACCAGGTACCGTGAGTTCTTTACCTTCTATTGAAATACTACCACCGAATTGTTTGATCATTTCCTCAGTATGATTACGTGATTTTTCTTTTTCGATAATAGTAGTTGACCCTTCTGCTTGCAGTGCCGCAAAAAGAATTGCTGACTTTACTTGTGCACTGGCGATCGGCATTTCATACGTAATCGCTACTAGCGGACTGCCTTGTACCTCGATTGGCGGAAATTCGCTGCCCATTTCTCCCTGTAACTTTCCACCCATCATTCTCAGTGGTCCCATCACACGTTCCATCGGGCGACGATTTAGCGAAGCATCTCCGGCAATTTTTGCAGAAAATGACTGCCCAGCTAAGATTCCTAATACTAAGCGCATAGTTGTTCCAGAATTTCCCGCATCTAATGGCTGTTTAGCCGCTTTTAAATGATCAAAACCCTTTCCGTCAATGATGATATCTGTTCCATCATCCTTGATCGTAACGCCTAATGCTTTAATGACTGCCACGGTACTCAAACAATCTTCCGCTCTTAAAAAATTGTGAACGATCGTTTTTCCATGGCTGATTGCGCCAAACATAATGCTGCGATGAGAAATGGATTTATCGGCTGGAACGACTAAGATGCCATTCAGTCCCGTTTTACTTTCTAATAGTTTCATTGGTTCAACTCCTTCTGCGACAACGAAAATCGGCTTTTTCAATTAATAATTGTCCTTTATCCAAATCGGCTTGATTTTTAAATGAAAGTTCTAAAACACCAAAGATGTCTTCGCGGGTTTCTTGAATCTTCAAGTTAATAATAGAGATATCCACCTCACTAATGAGTGTCATGACCTTAGCGATTGCTCCAGCGATATCAGGGATATCAATGTACAGATCGTAGAAGGCTGGAATAACACCATGGTCTTTGGTCGGTAACTTATCCCGCGAATGTTTAGCTTGACTAAAAAAATTGTAAATGGCCGGTTGGTCTTCTTTTACTAGACTCTCATGAATCTTGCCCATTTCAGCTTGCCAACGATTGATCAAATCTAGTAAAATCGAACGATTGGTCAGTAGAATATCTGTCCACATTTGTGGGTCGGATGAAGCGATTCGAGTGATATCTCGAAAACCGCCTGCTGCTAGCTGCGTGGCCCGAGGATGTTCTTTTACTAACTGATCGCTCATTTTTACCAAACCTGATGCCACAATATGTGGTAAGTGACTCAAGACACCGACAATTTCATCGTGAGCTTCAGGTTCGATCACAACAATCTTTGCTCGCGTCGGTACCAACAGCTCCATTAGCGGCTCGACATTCGCTCCTTCAGATGGGGTCAAAATATAGTAAGCTTCCTCGAAAAGATTCGGATTCCCTGCTTTGACCCCGGATTTATGAGAGCCCGCCATTGGATGTCCCCCAATAAACGTAAATGGTAAGGTTTTGGCTAATTTCATGACTTCATTTTTTGTACTACCGGTATCTGTCACGATGACAGTTTTTTTTAAAGGTAAATGTGACAGTTCATTTAAGTAATGTAAGGTAGATAGAACGGGTACGGCTAAAATAATAATGTCCATCTCAGATGCATTTTCAATAGAAGCAATGTGATCGACTAAGCCAACTTCACGAGCAATTTCACGGGTTTCCTTCGAATAATCCCAGCCGTACAACTCAATCGTTGCATTTTTAATTGCGCGGCATAATGAAGCGCCGATTAAACCGAGTCCTAAGACGAACACTTTTTTTCTCATAGTCCTACCCGCTTTCTTAAAAGTTTTTGACTGCTTCCCGGTATTCTGCGACCGCTTGTTGCAATTCATCCATTGTATCAGCCGAGAATTTCTCTAAAATTTCTTCTGCTAAAACTGTTGCAACGACATGTTCCGCCACGACAGATGCTGCAGGAACCGCTGTACTGTCTGAACGTTCAACGCTGGCTTTGTATGGTTCTTTAGTATCGATATCAACGCTCATTAACGGTTTGTATAAAGTCGGGATTGGCTTCATGACACCGCGAACGATGATTTGTTCACCATTTGTCATCCCGCCTTCAAATCCGCCAAGGTGGTTGCTGGTTCGGCTGTAGCCTTCATTCCAGACGATCTCATCCATAACTTTTGAGCCTGGTTGATGCGCGGCTTCAAACCCGATACCAAATTCCACTCCTTTAAAGGCATTGATACTCAGCATAATTTGCGCTATCTTGCCATCCAACTTACGGTCCCATTGGACATAGCTGCCTAAGCCAGCTGGCACATTGTCGGTTCGTACTTCTACGACTCCGCCGATTGTATCACCGGCTTTTTTGGTTTGATCAATCAATTCTTTGACTGATTCTTCAACGGTCTGATCGACCATATTGACTTCAGAAACGGCTGCTTTGGTTTGAATCTCCTTAACGCTTAAGTTTTCAGGAACTTCCGCTTCGATCCCACCGAGTATTGCTACATGACTAGCGATCTCAATGTCAACAGCGGCTAATATTTGTTTGGCTAAGGCTCCAACGGCCACGCGCATCGTTGTTTCACGAGCAGATGAACGTTCCAATACATTTCTTAGATCACTGTGATGATATTTCATGCCACCGACTAAATCCGCATGTCCAGGTCGGGGTTTTGCGACCCGCCGTAATTTTTCCACTTTTTCTTCTACTGGTTCAACAGACATGACTTTCTGCCAGTTTTTCCAATCGCGATTTTCCACGATCATGGTGATTGGAGATCCTAATGTTTTACCATGGCGTACGCCAGAAGTGATGCGAACTTGATCTTTTTCGATCTTCATTCGCCCACCACGACCGTAGCCACCTTGTCTTCTTGCTAGTTCGTGATTGATTGCTTCAACGGAAAGTGTCAGCCCTGCTGGAACACCTTCGATGATAGTGGTTAATTCTGGTCCATGAGATTCTCCAGCTGTTAAGTAACGCATAAACTACTTCCCTTCTATTAAATAATCCTTCATTTCAGTTATTTTTATTTTTTGAATTTTTGCTTGACCGATTTTATCTAATAAAATGATATTCAAGCTGTCACCCCGAGCCTTTTTATCATGGGTAATGGCCGAATAAAATTTTTCTGTTTCCCATGGTTGATATGAGACAGGTAATCCATACTTTTGATTCATCGCAATTAGCTGGTCGGAGATGCCGGCCGGAGTTAACTTCTTCAATTCCGCTGTTTGGGAAATCTTAACCATACCAATCGCAACCGCTTCTCCGTGGCTGATTTTTCCATAACCAGCCGTATTTTCAAGTGCGTGGCCAATCGTATGACCAAAATTCAACAAAAGTCGTGAACCATTATCAAATTCATCTTCCTCAACGACCGTTTTTTTCACTTGCAAAGCCTTCAAAATGATTGCTTCACTATTTGTTAAAAGCTCTTGGATTCCTGTTAGTTCCTCAAGGTCTTTCCATAATGAAGCATCACTAATCGCACCACATTTAATAATTTCAGCAATTCCTTCACGAACCCGAACATCGGGTAAGGTGTTCAATGTTTCTGGATCAATCAATACCCCGTCCGGTTGAGCAAACGTTCCAATCATATTTTTAGCTTTACTTGAGTTGACGGCGGTTTTTCCCCCAATACTTGAATCAACTTGAGCCAATAGTGATGTTGGAATTTGAACAAAAGCAATCCCCCGCATATAAGTTGAGGCGACAAAACTTGCCAAATCGCCAACGACCCCTCCACCTAATGCGATGATGGCATCACTACGGGTAAACTGTTGATCAGCTAGAAAATCATAAAGCTGGTTTGCCATTTCTAACGACTTACTGCTTTCTCCAGATGGTACGACATAATGACAAACTTCATAGTCAACTAATTGTTGTTGAACCGTATCACCATAAAGCGGAAAAACATGATCATCGCTGATAATCGCAATTTTTTTATTTTGCCATAGTGAAGCGATCCATTCACCGACAGTCTCCAAAGCATGATGCTTTACAATAATTTCATAGCTTTTATCTGGTAAAACAATTTCCATCAAACGTTCCTCCTCGTTCGCGCTATAAAAATAATGGGCTTTTATTTAATAAGTGAAGGCTCTTTTTCAAGTGCTTTGATTTTTTGCATCGCTTCAACTAAAATTTCCACTTCACTCATCATTTGCAAGTAATTTTTCTCATTCAATGATTGTTCGCCATCCGACCATGCGTGTAATGGATCTGGATGAATTTCCACGATCATGCCATCGGCTCCGGCGGCGACCCCAGCTCGTGCCATCGGTCCCACTAAATCCCAAACACCGGTTCCATGACTTGGATCAACAATAATTGGGAAATGGCTCATTTTCTTAATTAATGGAACTGCGCTTAGATCAAAAGTATTTCGAGTGGCAGTTTCGTAGGTCCGAATCCCGCGTTCTATGAAGATAATTTTTGAATTGCCTTGAACAGCGATGTATTCCGCCGCGTTCAACCATTCTTGGATCGTTCCTGAGATTCCCCGTTTCAGGCCAATTGGTTTGCCTGTTTTACCAACAGCTTCTAATAGACGAAAGTTTTGCATGTTGCGGGCACCAATTTGAATAATGTCTGCGTATTGGCAAACTACATCGATATGGGCTTCGTCCATCACTTCTGTAATCACTTTTAGGCCATGGGCATCAGCGGCTTTACGCATAATCTTCAAGCCTTCTTCACCCAGTCCTTGGAAAGCGTAGGGAGAAGTCCGCGGTTTGTAGGCTCCACCTCGTAAGATTTTTGCTCCACCGGCTTTGGCCATCCGTGCTGTTTCCATGATTTGTTCTTCGCCTTCCACTGAACAAGGACCAGCCATCGTTACAAAGCTACCATCTCCAATTTTTACACCATCGACATCAACGACTGTATCTTGCGGATGGAATTCTCTTGAAGTCAATTTGTACGTGTTTGAAATGGCGACTGCCCGTTCAACGACACTGTAAGCTTGAAATGGTACATTTTGGATAATTTTAGGATCTCCTAGTAGACCTAAGACTAAGCGATCTTTACCATGATTAATCTGAACATCTAATCCTTCTTCTTTAATACGTGATAAGATGGGTGACAATTCTGCCTCTTGAATTCCTTTTTTAATAATTAAAATCATACGAATAACTTCCTTCACATTTTATTTTTTAATTTCTTGTTCCAATAACGGTTGAATTAATGCTACCGGCATTTCTTCACCTGTCCAAAGCTTGAAAGCGGCGGCTCCTTGATAAAGTAGCATCCCTAAACCATTCACGGTGATAGCGCCTATTTCTTTGGCCGCTTTTAACAGTTTGGTTTCGCCGGGATGATAGATGACATCGAAAACAGGAAGATCTTTTCTTAATAAGGTTGTATTAGGCAAAGGCATTTGCTCTGTATCAGGAGCCATACCTATATTTGTGGCATTAATCAATAAACTACTTGCGGCTATACTAGCTGTTAGTTGTGCTTCATCCGCTAAATCATGTAATTGAATTTGACAATCGGTTTCTGCGGCAATCTCCGCAAGTTTTGGTTCAATTTTTCGATAAAAATCGTCTTTGATATTGAAAACATCAATTGCTTTGACGCCATCGATCGCAGCTTGGGTAATAATTGCAGTGGCTGCTCCACCGGCTCCCAGAATCGTCATTCTTTTGCCGATAATTTCTATCCCGTTTTGCTTCAAACTTGCCATACAACCACTACCGTCTGTGTTGTGTCCAATTAATTTACCTTTTTGATTGACAATCGTATTGATTGCCCCGATCAAACGAGCTGCTTGACTGAGCTCATCCACATAGTTGATAGCCGCCATTTTATGGGGCATCGATAAATTGATTCCCAACATTTCAAGGTTACGGATCGCTTGGATACTTTCTCCCAATCGTTCAGGTTGAATGTCAAAGCTTAAATAGATTGCATCAACCCCTGTTGCTTGAAAGGCTGTTGTGTGCATCAGCGGTGAAAAGCTATGCCTTGCTGGCAAGGCATATAACCCTGCTAACCGTGTTTTTCCAGAAATTTCTTTTTCCATCTTTCTCACTCCTTCAGATAAATAATAACCTTCAATCAGCGACTTAAACCCAGCTGTTAGGAAATTGATGAACTCATTTCCCCAAAAATAATTCTACTAAAAGATCAAGTAGAACTAACAAAAAGGCCCACTGTAGAAAATCTACAATGAGCCTAGTCTCCAAAATAAATTGAATCCAAAGAAAAAGCCACTATAGATTTTCATCTATGTGGCATTAAGTCATCCTTAATATCTCTAGCCATCATAGATACAAACTGGTTGTCCGTTTGCATCCATGAACCATGAACACAAACCTATCTAAAATAGCTAAAGTAATAATTATTCAGTTGTGTGTGCGTATTCTTATTTGTATTCATAAAATTCGCTCCAAACTGATTTAAGATTGAACTTAGTATATTGCGCTTGATAAAATAAGTCAACCTATTTTTTAAATTTTCTGCAAATAATTTTATTTACATTACTTCAGCTACAGTTTCGCCTTCTTCAAAAAGCAGGAATAAATCGCCTAATGTCATCCGTTGTTTCTCTTCACCTCGAATATCTTTCACGATCTGACCTTTTTCCATTACGATCACACGATCACCATAATTCAAGGCATCTTCCATTTTATGCGTGACCATTAGGCAAGTCAGTTTTTCTTCTTTGATGCGCTGATCGGTCAGCAACATTAACTGTTTCGCTGTTTTCGGATCGAGTGCAGCTGTATGCTCGTCTAAAAGTAATAAATCGGGTTTGGTGATAGTGGCCATCAGTAAACTCAAGGCTTGGCGCTGTCCCCCGGAGAGAAAACCGGTTGGTGTATCAAGATGGTTCTCCAGTCCGTTACCGATTAGTTTGCACAATTTATGATATAGTTCTTTCTTTTGATTTAACTGTCGTTGTTTCAAACGACGTTTTTGCCCACGTTTTTCAGCCAATCCTAAATTCTCAGCTACGGTCAATCGTGGAGCAGTCCCCATCTTAGGATCTTGGAAAACACGGGCGATGGAAACTGCCCGCTGCTCCTCTGAAAGCTTCGTGAGGTCTTTTCCCATGACCGAAACAGTTCCGCTATCTAGTTGTAGGCTGCCGGAAATACTGTTAAAGAGGGTACTTTTCCCAGCCCCATTTCCGCCTAAGACGGTGACAAACTCCCCAGGAACGATCGTCAAATCGACATTATTCAAAATTTTACGTTGATCGTTAATTCCATTACTGATGGTTTTACTGGCATTTCTTACTTCTAAAGCATTCATCCAATCACTCCTCCTTTTCCAAGCCCGTTTTCAAATTCAACGCTTCTTTCAACCGCGGGATCATCAAACATAACGCTAAAATAATCGAAGAGAAAATTTTCAAGTAAGTAGTATCTAAGCCTGCTTTGATGATGATCAAGATTAATAACTGATAAATGATACTTCCCAAAACAATCGCTACTAAACGTTCAATAAAAGTCACTTCGCCATATAATACTTCACCAATGATGATAGAAGCGAGCCCAATCACAATCACCCCGACCCCTTTGCCAATATCGGCATATCCGTCATTTTGTGCGATTAGTGCCCCTGATAATGCGATCACGCCATTCGATAATGTTAAGCCGATTACTTTCATGCGGTCCGTATTGATACCAATCGAGCGCGCCATGTTTTCATTATCGCCAGTTGCAATATAGGCTTGACCAAAATCAGTGAAAAAGAAGAAAAGCAACAAAGCGATAAGAATCAGGATAGCTACTAGACCTAATAAGACGATGTCAAAATGATCTGGCAAATTTAGATTTGTAAAAAAATCTTGAATTTTTGGTTGTTTCAATAAAGAGAGATTCGGTGTTTGCATCACAAACAACATCACCGAATTCAAACCTGACATGACGAGAATTCCAGCTAAAATGACTGGAATTTTCCCTTTGGTATACAGGATACCGGTAACAAAGCCCGCACACATCCCGGCAACAATTCCTAATAACGTCGCAAGAAGCGGAGAAACTCCGTGGGTAATGGCCGTCACGCAAACGGCTCCTCCCAATGGAAATGATCCTTCTGTCGTCATATCAGGAAAGTTTAAAATTCGATAGGTCATGAAAATCCCTAAACCTAAGATTCCCCATAAAAAACCTTGTCCAATCGCTGAAATTATCATTTGTCTATTCTCCTTTAACGACTTCTGCTTTTTCTTTGATATTTTCTGGAATCGTAATCCCTAATTCCTTCGCCTTTTCTTCATTGATGATCATATCGCCATAATCAATCACATTGACTGGTGTGCTTGCTGGTTTAGCTTTACCACTTAAAACATCTGCTGCCATTTTGCCAGATTCAACACCTAATTCGAATTGATTTTGACCGACAGTTGCAATCCCGCCTTCTTTCACCATATTATCGACCGAGACAAAAACTGGTTTTTTAGCTTTATCCGATTCGCTAATCATTGTTTGAAAGGCACTGGCAATCGTATTATCTTGTGGAATATATAAATAATCGGTTTCTTGACAAGCTTGCTGGGTAATTTGAGCAATATCATTACTTGAACTAATGGCATATTTTTTAACAGTCAGTCCATCTTTAGTCGCTCGTTTTTCTGCCCGCTCGATCTGTGACTTAGAATTTTCTTCTGATGAAGAATAGATCATCCCAACCGTTTTCGCTTCAGGAAACATTTCCTTAGCCATATCTAGTTGCTGATCAACGGGAGTCAGATTGTTTACACCAGTAATATTTCCTCCGGGATTTTTAAGATCTTTTACCAGACCTGCACCAATCGGATCACTAATTGCTGACATAATGATCGGTTTGTCACTTGTCGCATTCGCCAATGCCTTGGCTGCCGGCGTTGCTACGCCCACTAATACGTCTGAATTTTTATCCAATAATTGTTGACTCATACTATTCAATTTACTTTGGTCGCCTTGACCGTTTAAAAATTCAATCTTGATATTTTTTCCGTCTTCATAACCTTCTTGTTTTAATCCTTCAATCACTCCGTCTTTGATCTGATCCAATGATGGATGACTGATGAATTGTAAGATCCCGACTGTTTTCAACTCTTTTTTATCTTCGGTCGCGTTTGTTTGACGAGACCCCATTTGATAAGCAAACACTCCGATTAAAACAATTGCTAAAGCAATAATTGATCCGATAATCCCTTTATTTTTCATGATTTATTCCTCCTAATAGTTTTTGTTTTTTGAATAAATAAATAGACAACTACCCAAAATTTTACGGTAGTTGTCTAAAAAAACAAAAACCGCATAGATAGTCTCTATGCGGGAATAAGCATCAAAAAAGATCCAGCATAGATACAAACTTTTAGAAGTTGTCTAAAAGTTGTATCTATGAGTGAATTCATAAATACAACTTATCTACGCCAGTTTTGCCAGCTATTCAATTGCTGATTAGATAAGTTTGCAAGGTTCATGAATGTCACTCCTTCTTTAGTAATTAGGAAATATTTTTTATATTGACGTTAGTTTAGCTGAAATAAATTCGGCTGTCAATGGTTTTTATTAAAAAAAACTCATTTATTCACTTGTATTCTCATTTTTGTTTATTCAGTTTCCACATAGGCAGTCGGTTTAGCTCAGGAATAAATTCATTATTCAAATCTCTTAAGTTTTCCACTACAAAACGGTTCTTCTCTTGACCGTTTTGGAAAAAAATGAAGGTCACTTGCCGAGGATCCAATTGATACTTTTGAGCAATTTTCTGACTATCATATACAAGTGGATAGTAATAAAACTTGCGATTCAACATCATTTGTTGGTTAGGATCAGCTAGAATCGTCAGAATATTTTCAAACGAAGTCCCCTTGGGTTGACTGAACATGATAGAAACGGCTTTGGTTTCCTTTACTTTCTGATCGACCGCTTGAAACTCCAGTGGAATCAAATGATCGGATTTGAGCGAAGCAAAAACTAATTCATTTAATTGATCTTGGCGAATTGTCTTTTGCGCAAAGGCCGCTGAAGCCGAAAAGATCAACGCAACAACGACTAAACTAGCGGCAATCAGTAAGGAGCGACGTTCATTTTCAGAAACTATTTTTATAAATCCTCGCCAACAAATAAGCGCTTTTTCTTTAATTAACATTAAATGTTTCAGCATAATAACGACCTCCTCCCTTAACATTATATTATTTTTAGTTTAAAAGCGCTACCAGCAAATTCTAATTAATAATTGATTCATTTTTTAAAATCAGCCTGTTTTATATTTGATTGTTAGCGTTTTATTTTAATGCTATTATAATAATGACAACTTAGTTTAAGGAGGTTTCATAATGAGCAGTATTGAACATTTTTCATGGAATGAGATTACAAAAGAGAATCGGCTTTTATCAAACATTCGCAGTGTCATAGAGTCCGCCTTCTACGGGAATAATGTGTCCAGGATCCGGCACTTAACGGATGCCTATGATTTGGCGAAAGCCAGTCCTGGAACGATTACGACGGATTTAGATGTTGCGTATACGAGTAAATTACAACTACCGACCGATGCAAAAGTTTTAGTAACCAACGATGGAAAAATCGTCGGGCGAACAGCAGCGGCTCGTCGCATTATCGGGCAGCAAGGGATCGATGCGGACTTCTACAGCGAACTTTTACGTGAAGCAGTCTTCAAGGCCCGGAAAAAGAAATTTTATTCCGGTGAAGTCATCGTCGGTCTGGATGCGGAATTTACGGTGAAATCACATTTGATGCTGCCGGCAGATTACAGTCCGAATCTCTATTCGTATTTATTAAATTTCCAAATTGGCGATGCCAAGCACCTTTTTTACCAAGAATCTGCTGAAATTCATACCGGCGATATTTTCATTTTTGCTGATCCTGATTGGGAACATCCTGATTTTCCTGACGGTGTTGTAGTAATTGATCCACTACACAATTGTGCTGGTATTTTAGGCTTACGCTATTTTGGCGAACTAAAAAAAGCCACCTTGACCTTGGCCTGGGCAACTGCCCATCGCAATGGTTTTATCGCTTGTCATGGTGGGATGAAACAGTATCTTTTAGAAGATCGGAAATATACCATGGCGGCCTTTGGTTTATCTGGGTCGGGAAAATCTACCATCACACTGGCAAAACCTAAAAACAAAGGGGAAGTTCATGTTCTCCATGATGACGCCTTTGTCATTTCCAAAACGAAAGGCTCCACCACTGCATTAGAGCCGGCGTATTTTGATAAGACCCAAGATTATCCCATGACTAGCGAACAGATCAAATACATTGTTACGGCCCAAAATGTCGGAGTCACTTTAGATGAACAAAATAAAAAAGTTTTAGTGACTGAAGATATCCGTAATGGTAATGGCCGGAGTATTAAGAGTCGTTATGCTACACCGAATCGGGTCGATCATATTGCTGAAAAAGTCGATGGACTTTTCTGGATCATGAAAGATGATAGCTTACCACCAGTCATCAGAATCGATGACCCTTCACTTGCAGCCGTCTTTGGGGCAACTTTGGCTACCAAACGCTCAACAGCGGAAAATGTTGTTGGAGAAGTTAACGATCAATTAGTGATTGAACCTTTTGCTAATCCTTTCCGTTGCTACCCACTGCAAGAAGATTATCAAGATTTTAAAGATTTATTCCAACAGCAAAAAACGGCTTGTTACATTTTGAATACTGGCGAATTTAAGGGACGGAAAGTTACACCAGAAGAAACCCTCAGCAGTATTGAAAAAATCACAGATGGTTCGGCCCAATTTGAACCTTTTGGTCCGTTGAAAAAAATCAGCTACTTACCTGTCAAAAAACATGAACCGGACTTTAACAGTCAACATTACTTGATTCACTTAACGAGCCGGCTTGAAACAAGGTTGGCCTTTGTTCAAGCTCGTAAAACCTATCAAGGTGGCTACGATCGCTTGCCGAACGAAGCCGAACAGCTGCTTTTACAGCTTTTAGACGATCTTCACAACTATCAAGAAGCAATCAGTAATTAAAATCTTACGTTTTGCCAGTGACTTTCTTGGTTACTGGCGTTTTTTTGTTATAATAAGGCTATTACGAAAAGAAATGAGGGATAAAAAATGTCCTTTGACGGAGTTTTTACCCACGCGATGGTTCAAGAACTAAAAGAACAATTATTGACTGGCCGAATCTCTAAGATCCACCAACCCTATGAAAATGAGGTTGTACTAGTTATTCGGGCACAAGGGAAAAATCAGCGCCTGCTACTTTCCGCTCATCCCAGTTACGCTCGGATTCAACTGACCGAGATTGCCTATACCAATCCAGATAATCCGCCAAATTTTGTTATGATGTTGCGAAAACATCTCGAAGGAGCAATTTTGGAAGATATTCATCAAGTAGAAAATGACCGAGTCGTTCACTTCACCTTTAGTAAACGCGATGAATTAGGCGATTTGCAAAATATCGTTTTGATTGTGGAATTGATGGGTCGCCATTCAACGATTGTTCTGCTTAATAAACAAACTGGTAAAATTTTAGATGCAATCAAACACATTGGTCATTCGCAAAACACCTATCGTTCAATTTTACCAGGCAGTGAATATATTGAACCCCCTAAACAGACGCAGCTGAATCCATTTCACGCTAGCAAAGAACAAGTTTTTACCATTCTTTCGACAGCTGACATTTTAGACGGACGCTATCTACAACAGAATTTTCAAGGCTTAGGTCGTGACACGGCCGATGAGTTGACTTTTCGATTTACTAAAAATCCTAACGAGAAGATGGCTGTCTGGGATGCTTTTTGGGGAAGTCTTCAGCTGCAAGTACAGCCTACTTTAGGCAACAAGGAGCATAAGGAATTTTTTGCACCATTAACCTTTGAAACTTTTGAGAATCCCACGCCTTATGAGAATTTAAGTTTGCTGTTAGATGCTTTCTATGGTGAAAAGGCCGAAAAAGATCGTGTGAAACAACTAGGCAATGACTTGATCCGCAAGGTCGAAAATGAGATTAAACGGAATCAAACCAAACTGGCAAAACGAGAAAAAACACTGCAAGATTCGGAAAATGCCGAAGAATATCGCCGTGATGGAGAATTATTAACGACGTTCATGACCCAAGTTCCTCGCGGAGCAGAAAGTGTAGAACTGGAAAATTATTACGAAGACAATGCACCGATCACGATCAAACTGAATCCTGCATTGACGCCAAATCAAAATGCACAGAAATTTTTTCAGAAATATCAAAAACTGAAAAATGCCGTCAAATTAATTTATGATCAAATTGCCGAGGCTAAAGCCGAAATCGCCTACTTAGAATCGATCTTAGCGCAATTAGAGATTGCCGGTCCGATGGACATCGAAATCATTAAAGAAGAGCTGATTGTTAGTGGCTATTTAAAACCAAAACGCCGCAAAAAAAATCGCAAGCAGGCTCCTTCAAAACCGGAACGTTTTATTGCTAGTGATGGAACTGAGATTCTGGTCGGAAAAAATAATATCCAAAACGATCAATTGACCTTAAAACAAGCTCGTAAAACCGATATCTGGCTCCATGCCAAGAATATCCCCGGTTCTCATGTGATCATCAAAAATGCTGAACCTAGTGAAGAAACATTGTTAGAAGCGGCAGAATTAGCAGCCTATTTTTCAAAATTCCGACAATCAGCCCAAGTACCGGTTGATTATGTCGCGGTTAAGCACGTTCACAAACCCAATGGTGCTAAACCTGGTTTTGTCATTTATGAAAACCAAAAAACTTTGTTCGTCACCCCCGAAGAAGCGGTCGTAGAACAATTACGCAAACAAGCTCATTAAATATAAAAAACCGAAACAGCTCAAACTGGCTGTTTCGGTTTTTTTATGACTAACTTTAGAATCAGCTACTTCTCAACTTTAGAAATACTTCATCTCGTCTTTGAATAGAAAAACCATTGAATGTTAACAACAAACACTCAATGGTCTTCCAATTATTTTTTTAACCAATTCTCAGGATCTTGACGCCATTTTTTCAATAGTTCAAGTTGTTCTTGGTTGATATAATTTTCTTTTAAAGCACTTTCGATCAAAGTTGAATAGTTCGTCAACGTGACTAATGGCATTTCTGCAGCTTCAAAATTATTCTTACCTTTTGCCAACTCATACGTAAAGATTGCGGCCACACCTAAAACATCGGCACCTTCTCTTTTAGCTGCAGTCGCGGCTTCTAACACACTGCCACCAGTTGAGATCAGATCTTCGATGATCACCATCTTTTGCCCATCTTTGATGCGACCTTCGATTTGATTGCCGCGGCCATGATCTTTGGCCTTGCTGCGGATGTAAACCATCGGTAAATCTAGAATTTCTGCTACCCAAGCCGCGTGGGGAATTCCAGCAGTTGCAGTTCCGGCTATTACTTCTACACTCGGAAATTCTGCTTTGATCTTTTCTGCTAAGCCTTGTGCGATTGCCCGACGAACTTCTGGATAGCTCATCGTGATGCGGTTATCACAATAAATCGGTGATTTTAAGCCGCTGGCCCAAGTAAAAGGTTCATCAGGGCTTAGAGAGACTGCTTCAATTGCTAATAAATCTTTGGCGATTTGTTCTGCGATCATTTATGCTTCACCGTTCCATTCTTTTTTAATTTGTAAATAACTTTGATAAGGATCTGCTGCTTGAGTGATTGGTCGCCCTACTACGATATAGTTTGAACCGATCTGACGTGCTTTGGCTGGTGTCATTACCCGTTTTTGGTCGCCGACACTGGCGCCTTGCGGACGAATACCCGGTGTTAAACAGATAAACTGTTCATTCGTTACTCCATGAATTTTTTCCACCTCATGTGCTGAACAAACGACCCCGTTCAATCCCGCTTTTTCTGCGCATTGTGCATAATGTAAGACACTTGTTTCCAGACTGACATTGATTAATTGATCTTCATGCATTTGCTCTTCGCTGGTAGAAGTTAGCTGTGTTACAGCAATCAATTCAGGAACAACTTGATTTTCCTCAGTGCCTTCGGTCAGCCCCAGTTTGGCTGCTTGCATCATTTCTACACCACCGGCAGCATGAACATTTGTGATCTTGACCCCCATTTTAGCGATACCGCGCATTGCTTTTTGCACTGTATTAGGAATGTCATGGAGTTTTAAATCAAGAAAAATATCATGTCCTTGTGTGCGTAAGAAATTAACGATGGCCGGTCCTTCTTGATAAAAAAGTTCCATTCCGATTTTGATGAATAATTTTTCTTCTTTTGGGAAATGAGTCAAAAATTTTTCAATCGCTTGTTTTGAAGCAAAGTCAAAAGCGATAATTGGTCGTTGTTCCATTAAAACGCCCCCCTAACTTCTTGACGTAACTGTTCCAATGATTCAATGCCTAATTCTGCCATGCGTACCGGCAACCCTTCAATCAATTTGGGACAGATATATGGATCAGTAAAATTGGCAGTCCCGACTGCCACCGCGCTAGCACCTGCCATAAACATCTCTAAAACATCATCAACGGTTTGAACACCGCCCATTCCAATGATCGGCAGTTCGCTGACAGCGGCCACTTGATTGATTAAACGAATCGCGACTGGTTTGATGGCTGGTCCCGACAGTCCGCCAGTGCGATTGGCTAAGATCGGTTGGCGGGTTTTCAAATCGATCCGCATACCTAATAACGTATTGATCATTGTAAACCCGTCTGCGCCACCTTTTTCAATCGCTTTAGCAATTGGTACAATATCGGTTACGTTCGGGCTTAATTTGACATAGACTGGAACTTTTGCGACTTCTTTGACTGCCTTCGTTAAGCGATAGGCGACTTCAGGATCCGTACCAAATGCAATCCCACCGTGTTTAACGTTAGGACAAGAAATATTTAGTTCAATCGCTTTGACATTGGGCGCCTCACCGATTTTGGCACACACTTCAACATAATCTTCTTCACAAGCACCGGCAACATTGGCGATAATCGGCAATTCTTGAAAGTTTTCTAAGCTTGGTAAAATTTCGTCCAAGACAACTTCCATGCCTGGATTCTGTAATCCAATTGCATTTAGCATCCCACTTGGCGTTTCCGCGACCCGTGGCGTGGCATTTCCAAAACGCGCTTTAGGTGTGGTCGCTTTGATCATGATTGCGCCAAGCTGATTCAAATCGTAATAATCTGCATATTCCTTGCCAAAGCCAAAACAACCGCTCGCCGGCATGATTGGATTTTTTAAATCTAAACCCGGTAATTTCACTGCAATACTCATTAAAAAATGACCTCCCCTGCTCGGAAAACGGGACCGTCTTCACATACTTTGACACTTTTGTTTTCATCTTCAGGCACATGACAAACACAGGCGTAACAAGCTCCCATACCACAAGCCATCCGCGATTCTAAGGACAATTGGACATTTTCTACCTCAGTATATAATTGTTCGACTGTTTTTAATAAACCATTATTTCCGCAAGCAAAAACTGCATCGGGCCGCTTTTTTTCCGCTAGTAAAAGATTGCCGACATTTCCTTGAATGCCAAAAGTTCCATCATCAGTCGAAAAATGCGTTTCACCTAAGCTTTGAAATTCCTCTGCATAGTAAACAACTTCTTGCGTTCCGAAGCCAAGAAAATGAATGACTTTCACCCCAAGCTCCTTCAATTCTTTCGACAGCTGATACAAAGGAGGAACACCAATTCCGCCGCCTACGATAAAAGCGGTGTCTCCCGCCTTCAGTTCTGTCAATTCAAAACCATGTCCTAAAGGACCCATCACATCCAGCTGGTCTCCTGCTGAAAGCTCAGAAAATACTTTCGTCCCTTCACCTTCAGTCCGATAAATGATCGTACATGTTTTTTCCTTCTGATCAAATTGATTGATACTAATCGGTCGGCGCAGCAATAAATCTCCTCTTGGCACACGGATATGTAGAAACTGTCCCGGCATATTCATTTCTGTCACCAATTCACCAGTTAGCACCATTTCGTAGATTCTCGGTGCTAACTCTTGTTGACGAACAATCGTCATCATTTCCTGCTTCATAACGGCCTCCCTATAGATCGACAGAGTGAAGCAAGCTCCACTCTGTTTGAATTAAATTTCTTGGATTGAAAATGCCCGTGATTCCATCACTCGTAAGATCGCATCGGCGGTATCTAATGAGGTAAAGAGCGGTACACCGTGTTCTACGGCTTCACGGCGAATGATAAAGCCGTCTTCAGATGTATTTTGACGGTTTTTGTCCATCGTGTTAATGACCACTTGCGCTTCACCGCGGCGAATCAACTCGATCACATTGTCTTCATCTGATTCCGAGATTTTCGCGATGGTTTTCGCACTTAAACCGTTTTCTTCTAGGAATTTGGCAGTACCAGCGGTCGCCAGTAAACTATAGCCAACATCTTTGAAGCGTTTAGCTAAGTTCAAAGCTTCTTCTTTCGTCTCATCTGCGACAGTGAATAAAACGGCCCCATAATCTGGCAAATGCAAGCCAGATGCTGCAAAGGCTTTGTACAATGCTTTTGCTAAATTGCGATCTGTTCCCATCACTTCACCTGTAGATTTCATTTCAGGTCCTAAATAGGTGTCAACTTTCTGCAGTTTTGTAAAGCTGAAGACTGGTGCTTTGACATGAACCAATTCACTTTCAGGGTACAGACCATCTTCATAGCCCAGATCCTTCAAACTCTGACCTAAGATAGCTTTTGTGGCAATTTGCGCCATTGGGATATTGGTGATTTTACTTAAAAATGGTACCGTTCGACTTGCCCGCGGATTTACTTCGATCACGAAGACTTCATCATTATGGATGACAAATTGGATATTCATCATACCAATACAGTTCATACCGAGCGCTAAACGCCGAGTATACTCTTCAATTGTAGCTTTAGTTTCAGCAGAGAAAGTTTGTGGTGGATAAACAGCCATCGAGTCTCCCGAGTGAACTCCAGCTCGCTCGATATGTTCCATGATTCCTGGTATTAAGACGGTTTCGCCATCACAAATTGCATCGACTTCACATTCTTTACCAATCAAGTAGCGATCGACTAAAACAGGATGTTCCGGTGAAGCTTTCACTGCATTTGCCATATAGTCTTCCAAGTCGGCTTGATTTTCAACAATTTCCATTGCTCGACCACCTAAAACATAACTTGGACGAACCAACACAGGATATCCAATTTTTTCTGCAATTTTGACTGCTTCTTGAGTACTTGTTGCTGTATCACCTGGTGGTTGTGGAATAGCTAGACTTTGCAATACTTGCTCAAATTGATCACGATCTTCCGCTCGGTCTAAATCTTCAATCGTCGTTCCTAAGATTTTCACGCCATTTTTTACTAGTGGCTCAGCTAAATTGATCGCTGTTTGACCGCCGAATTGAACGATTACTCCGATCGGATTTTCTAATTCAATCACATTCAAAACATCTTCTAGCGTTAACGGTTCAAAATATAATTTATCTGACACCGAGAAATCGGTTGAAACTGTTTCAGGATTGCTGTTCATGATAATCGCTTCGTAGCCAGCTGCTTGAATCGCTTTAACTGAGTGAACCGTTGCGTAATCAAATTCAACCCCTTGGCCGATTCGAATAGGTCCAGAACCTAAGACTAGGACGGATTCTTTATCAGAACGAACACTTTCATTTTCAAATTCGTAGGTGCTGTAGAAGTAAGGTGTTTGAGATTCAAATTCTGCGGCACAAGTATCGACCATTTTATAAACAGGTAAGATTTTCTCGGCCGTTCTGAAATTACGGACTTCTTTAGCTGTCATTTGCCAAAGCTCAGCAATTTTAACATCAGCAAAGCCATTTTGTTTGGCAGTCTTCAAGACTGAAACATCTTTAGGATTTTGGGCCAAGGTATTTTCTAACTCTACAATGTGCAGTAATTTATCTAAGAAGAACAAGTCAACTTTGGTTAAATCACTGATTTCCTGAATTGTATACCCGCGACGCAATGCTTCAGTTAGATAAAATAAACGATCATCTTGGGCTTTGACCATTTTTTCGGTCAGTTCATCATCCGTCACTTCAGCTAATTCAGGCAATTCAGCATGATACGTCCCAATTTCTAATGAGCGCACCGCTTTTAATAAGGACTCTTCAATATTGCGCCCGATGGCCATCACTTCGCCTGTCGCCTTCATTTGAGTACCTAGAACCCGTTCGCCGCTTTCAAATTTATCGAAAGGCCAACGTGGAATTTTGGCAACTACATAATCTAGCGCTGGTTCGAATTCGGCGTAAGTCGTTTCGGTAACAGGGTTTTTCATTTCGTCTAAAGTTAATCCAACAGCGATCTTCGCAGCCAATTTGGCGATTGGGTAACCGGTGGCCTTACTTGCGAGCGCAGATGAACGGGAAACCCGCGGATTTACTTCAATGACGTAGTAATTAAAACTGTGGGGATCTAGCGCTAGCTGAACATTACAGCCGCCTTCGATTTTCAATGCACGGATGATTGAAAGTGAAGCATCCCGCAACATTTGGTATTCGTAATCAGACAATGTTTGGCTAGGAGCGAATACAATCGAATCACCTGTGTGAATCCCGACTGGATCAAAATTTTCCATGTTACAAACTACAATCGCATTATCCGCTGAATCGCGCATTACCTCGTATTCAATTTCTTTGTAGCCCGCAATTGATTTTTCAATTAGACATTGAGTAACTGGTGATAACTTCAGTCCATTCTCAGCAATCGTTCTAAGTTCCACTTCATTGTCACACATTCCTCCACCAGTACCGCCTAAAGTAAAGGCTGGGCGAACAATAATCGGATACCCGATCGTATTGGCAAAAGCTACTGCCTCTTCCACCGTATTAACAATTTCTGATTCAGGAATCGGTTGATCCAATTCTTCCATCAATTGTTTGAACAAATCACGGTCTTCTGCTTGATCGATTGCTGATAATTTTGTTCCTAACAATTCGATCTGCAACTCATCCAAAATACCTGAATCCGCTAATTCCATCGCCATATTTAGTCCAGTCTGACCGCCTAATGTCGGCAAGATTGCATCTGGCAATTCCTTACGTAAGATGCGGGAAACAAACTCTAACGTGATTGGCTCAATATAAACTGTATCGGCAATCTCTTGATCGGTCATGATTGTTGCTGGGTTTGAATTGACTAGAACAACTTCATAGCCTTCCTCTTTTAACGCTAAGCAAGCTTGTGTACCGGCATAGTCAAATTCTGCCGCTTGTCCAATCACGATCGGTCCAGAACCGATCACCATAATTTTTTTAATATCTGTCCGTTTTGGCATTTATGCTTGCTCCTTCCATGCATCCATCATTTCCATAAATTCATCGAATAAATGAACCGCATCGTGTGGTCCAGGTGCTGCATCCGGATGATATTGAACACTGAAGGCTGGATAATTTCGGTGACGAACACCTTCCACCGTACCGTCATTCACTTCAACATGAGTGATCATTAATTTTTCAGGATCAATCGTTTTTTCATCCACCGCAAAACCATGGTTCTGTGAGGTAAAATCAATTCTGCCAGTCGCAATTTCTCGGACGGGGTGATTCAAACCACGATGACCAAATTTCATTTTGTAAGTATCTGCGCCATTCGCTAGTGAGAATAATTGATGCCCCAAACAGATTCCGAAAATCGGTACTTTTCCTTGAATTTGTTTGATCATTTCAATTGCTTCTGGGACGTCTTTGGGATCTCCCGGTCCATTAGTCAGCATTACGCCATCCGGGCAAAGGTCTAGGATCGTTTGGGCGTCCGTATTATAAGGCATCACCGTTAAGTTGCATTCGCGTCGTGATAATTCCCGTAGAATGCTGTGTTTTAAACCAAAGTCAATCACGACCACATTTCTTCCGACGCCAGGACTTGGATAAGGCGTTACTGTCGAAACTTGGGCGACTTGATTGGTTGGTAAGACCGTCGCTTTTAATTGATCAAAGGAATGCTCCAGTTGATCGGCTGGATCAACAATGCTGCCTTTCATCGTTCCAACGCTTCGTAATTTCTTGGTCAGTGCCCGTGTGTCAATTCCTGCAATCCCAGGAATCCCTTTCCGCTTCAAAAACTCGTCTAAGGTCATTTGATTGCGCCAGTTACTAGCCAACCGAGCATGTTCTTTAACAATCACGCCTTTACACGTTGGGGCGATCGATTCATAGTCATCCCGGTTCACTCCGTAATTTCCGACCATTGGATAAGTAAAAGTTATGATTTGTCCATTAAAGCTTTGATCAGTAATCGTTTCTTGGTATCCGGTCATACTCGTCGTGAAGACAACTTCGCCTACGACATTTGCTTCGGCACCAAATCCTTCACCTTCAAATACTGTGCCATCTTCTAAAATTAAAAGTCTTTTCAACGTCCTAGTCCTCCTTGTTGTATACCAACTGACCGTCCACGAAGGTCATCAGTGTCGTACCCTTGACCGACCATCCAGTGAAAGGTGTATTCACTCCTAATGATGCAAAGTTTTTGTCATCGATTTTTTCTTCGTGACTCAGATCAAAGACCGCGATATCCGCTGGCTGACCGATAGTCAACGTTCCAACAGATAAACCGAAGATCTCGGCTGGTTTGACAGCCATCCAATCAATCACTTGTTCTAAGGTAAAACGTCCTGTTTCAACAAAGTGGGTATAGATTAATTGGAACGCAGTCTCGCTGCCGACGATTCCGAATGGAGCTTTCAAGAAACTTTGATTTTTTTCTTCAAAACCATGAGGTGCATGGTCAGTGGCGATGCAATCGATTGTACCGTCAAGCAAACCTTCTATCAAAGCTTCCCGATCTTCTACGCCGCGTAATGGCGGATTCATTTTCCAATAACCGTGATCCTCTGGAATATTTTCATCGATTAGAATCAAATGATGGGGAGAAACTTCTGCCGTAACGTGGACGCCTGCTTTTTTCGCATCCCGAATCACCCGAACACTTTCTTTAGTCGATACGTGGCAGACGTGATAATGGACACCCGTTTCCTCTGCAAGAATCAAATCACGAGCAATTTGTGAAGATTCCGTCGCACTTAAAATACCTGGAAGATTCAATTTTTTGTTGATCTCGCCTTCATGCATCACACCGCCGAATAATAGCGATTCATCTTCTGTATGAGCAACTAATGCCATGTTATTGGCTGCAGCTTCCTTCATCGCTAAATACATCGTTCCAGCCGTTTGGACGCCAACACCGTCATTGGTGAAAGCAAAAGCTCCGGCTGCTTTCAACCCTTTTTGATCCGTCAAGATCTCGCTGCGTAGCTCTTCAGTAATAGGAGCATATTGATGGACTTTTACTACTGCATCTTTATCAATAATCGCTTTAACCTGGTTAAATTTTTCAACCGTATCAGGTACTGGATCTAAATTGGGCATTGCACACACAGTTGTATAGCCGCCGCGAGCAGCAGCCTTTGATCCATCCTTGATCGTTTCCTTATAAGTGAAGCCTGGTTCCCGTAAATGAACATGAACGTCGACTAAACCTGGTGTGATTAATTGATTGTTTGCATCGTACTCTTTGTCAAAAACAATCTCTGAAAAATCTTTGCCGATTCCAGCGATAATGCCATCTTCTAGCCAAACATCACAATTAGTTGTTTGATTATCTTTGGTTACGATCTTGCCATTTCTAATTAAGGTTTTCATTTTATCTGCCCCTTTACGATTTTCCATTCAATACTGCTTCCAAGATTGCCATGCGAATAAAGACTCCGTTCGTCATTTGCGCAACGATCCGTGATTTCATATTTTCTACCATACTATCTGCAATTTCGACATCCCGATTAACGGGTGCTGGGTGCATGATGATGGCTTTTTCTTTTAATTGTTTGCCTCGCTCAATCGTCAAGCCATATTTTTGATGGTATTCTTCCTTCGAAAAACTTTCCTGTCCATCATGGCGCTCATGCTGAACCCGTAAGAGCATCATCACATCCACTTCAGAGACCAGTTCGTCTAGCGGACGATAGCTCCCATACACGTCAAAGCTCTCATCATACCATTCCGCTGGGCCTGAAAAATAAACCTCTGCTCCTAAGCGTTTCAACATTTGCATATTGGATTTTGCGACTCGTGAGTGGGTAATATCCCCGACAATCGCTACTTTCAAGTGGCGGAATTGACCGAACTCTTCATAGATCGTCATTAAATCCAATAAGCATTGAGTAGGGTGTTGACCGCTTCCGTCGCCCCCGTTAATGATCGAACATTGAATCGTTTTGCTTTGGATTAATTCGTCATAATAATTTTCATCTCCGTGGCGAATGACCGCAACATCTACACCTAAAGCCGACATCGTTAGGACGGTATCATATAAAGTCTCGCCCTTTTGGACTGAGCTTGTTTTGGCGTCAAAGTCAATCACATCTAATCCAAGTTTCTTCTCTGCAACTTCAAAACTTTTATGGGTTCGCGTACTATTTTCAAAAAAAAGGTTAGAGACAAAATATTGATTTTTTTGTGGCGTCCACCGGGCACCCTGTTTGAATTGTTGCGCTCGATGAATCAGCCCCATTACCTCTTGATCGGTCAAGGCTTCCACCGTCAATAAATGTTTGAGACTGATTTCTTCAGACTGGATGATCATGAAATTTCCTCCTCAATTAAGTAATGCTCATTTAGTATTGATCGCCTGTATAAACTTTATTTTTCGCTGCGGGCTTGTTCAGGCAGAATCAAGTTCAAAATAATTCCTAAGACAGTTGCTAACGCCATCGCGGATAAAGTAAAGGTTCCTGCTTCAAAAACTAAGCCGCCGATGCCGATTACTAGGATCGTTGAAGCAATCAGCAAATTCTTTTTACGATCGAAATCGATTTTGTTTTCGATCAAGATCTTCAAGCCACTGGCTGCAATTACACCAAACAGGATGAAGCTGATCCCTGAAATGACTGGTCCAGGGATACTTAAGATCAAGGCGCTAAGTTTACCTACAAATCCCAATAAAACTGCGAAGATTGCTGCGCCGCCGATAACAAAGACGCTGTGTACTCGTGTAATGGCTAGTACGCCGATATTTTCACCATAACTTGTGACTGGTGGACCACCTACTAATCCTGCCACGATCTGAGCTAAGCCGTCCCCCATCAAGGTACGATCTAAGCCAGGATCCTCGAAGAAATTTCGTTTTGTCAGTTTGTTTAAAACCATCAAGTGTCCAATGTGTTCGGTCATCGTGACAAAAGCGATTGGCGCCATTGTGGTAATCGCACTGATGTAAAGTTTTGGCTGGTAGCTGACAAATGGTACATTGAAAGCAGGCAAGGCCAGCCATTTTGCATCAATGATCGGTTGATAATCGATGATACCGAAAATCATTGCGGTCACATAGCCGCCGATAATTCCCAACAAGATTGGAATCAATCCTAAAAAGCCAGTGAAGAACATGTTGAAGAAAATCGTCAAGCCTAAAGTGATCAATGCCACCAAGACATATTTGAAACTGTATACACCATTGTTATACATCGCGTTTTGCGCCGCGTTGCTGGCTAAGCCTAAGCCGATAACCATTACTACCGGTCCAACGACGATTGGTGGTAGAATTTTATCTAACCAAGCCGAGCCAATTTTGCGAATAATAACTGAAACAATCAAGTAAACCAAGCCACAAGTCAACGCCCCTTGGGCAATCGCTGGATAACCGTCGCTCTTCATTAATAACTTCATCGCCGCAATAAAAGCAAAGCTGCTGCCTAAGTAAGCGGGAATTTTACCTTTTGTTACGGTCAGGTAAACCAACGTCCCTAATCCTGAACTAACTAACGCGATACTCGGGTTAATCCCAACTAAGATCGGTACTAAAACGGTCGCGCCGAACATTGTGAACAAATGCTGAATGCTTAAGCCAATCCAGTGACCAGCGCTAGGGCGATCGTGAATATCTAAAACAACGTCATCATTGTGAAAATCTGCCATGAAACTTCCTCTTTCTAGTGTCTAAATATTTTTTAGTTTTCTTTTTGAATCAAAATGCGATCTTGTCCATCGTTTTCTTCCATCTCAACGATAATTTCTTCTGTTAAAGCCGTTGGAATATTTTTCCCAACATAATCGGCCCGGATCGGTAATTCCCGATGGCCACGGTCAACCAAGACAGCTAACGAAATACGATTTGGTCGGCCTAAGTCAATCACCGCGTCTAAGGCTGCGCGAATTGTTCTGCCGGTGAACAACACATCATCGACCAAAATGACTTCTTTTCCTTCAATCGAAAACGGAATGTCAGAAGAGTGCAGCTCCGGTTCTGCCTCTTGAATGTTTACGTCATCACGATACAATGTGATATCAAGTTCGCCAACTGGCACATCAATATGTTCCAATTGCTTTAAGCGTTCTGCAATTCGTTGTGCGATGAAAATCCCCCGTGTTTTAATCCCAATCAAAACAATATCTTGGACCCCTTTATTGCGTTCGATGATTTCATAGGTGATTCGGGTCAATGCTCGCTTCATCGTTACCTCATCTACAACTTCTTTTTTATACATCCTGTCTCCTCCTTATTTTTACAATAAAAAAACTCCTACCCGTAGTTAGGTAGGAGGAATGATATCGACTTCATCAAAATGATAGAGCTTACCTAGGCGCACCTAGTTTACACTTCTATCGACTTCCTTCTTAGCCTCACGGGACTACTCTTAAAGGATCTCTATATAGTTATTTCTTACTAAAGACACTATACTATTCCTTATTTAAGAAATCAATCTTTTTCTTTTAACTGTTGCAAAGTTTTTTTGAAAATTTCTGGTAGCGGTGCTTCAAAGACCATCATTTCACCTGATGTCGGATGTTCAAATCCTAATAATTTGGCATGTAAAAACTGTCCATGGCCTTTCAACGTTTTCTTTGGTCCATACAAAGGATCACCAGCCACCGGATAACCGATGTATTGCATGTGGACTCTGATTTGATGAGTCCGACCGGTTTCTAATTGTAGTTCAATCAACGTGTAGCCTTCAAAGCGCTGTAAGACTTCAAAATGCGTCACGGCTGGCTTGCCATCTTCAATGACCGCCTGCATTTTGCGATTGACTTTTGAACGACCAATCGGTGCTTCGATACGGCCCTTTTCATGCGGGATTTCACCATGAACTAAGGCTACATATTTGCGCAACGAGGTTTTATCCTTTAATTGTTTCGCCAGAGCTTCATGAGCCCGATCATTTTTAGCCACCATTAATAACCCTGATGTATCTTTATCGATCCGATGAACAATCCCCGGCCGAACGACATCATTAATAGTAGAAAGATTTTTGATTTGGTACAATAGGCCGTTCACTAATGTTCCTTTCGGATGACCCGCTGATGGATGAACGACCATTCCTTGCGGCTTATTGACAACGACCACATCATCATCTTCATAAACAATATTCAAATCTAGATTTTCCGGTACAAGATCCAACTCTTCTGGTTCAGGGATCTCAATCAATACTTTATCACCAGCACTGACTTTATAGTTTGCTTTAATGACTTTGCCGTCGATTGAAACATGCTGCTCCTTGATCCATTGTTGAATCTGAGAACGAGAATAGTCAGCTAACCGCTCGTTTAGCACTTTATCGATGCGGCCTTTTTCCTCTTTTACAATTACTTCTATTTGATTATCCATTTTTCTTATCTCTCTCATCTAATAAAATATAAATAAAAATCATCACTACCCCAACTACTAATGCCATATCTGCAATATTAAAAATCGGGAAGTTGATAAAATCCAAGCGAAACATATCGACGACATACCCTAAACGGAGACGGTCGATGAAATTGCCGATGGCCCCTGCTAAAAATAGACTCAAACCAATCGTTAGCCATTTACTTTCCTGTAAATGCTTCACTAAATAATAAATCACCGCGACAACTGTAACGATTGTGGTTATGAGAAAAAAAAGCTGTTGTCCTTCAAATAAACTGAAGGCGCCGCCGGTATTACGAATATGAGTCAATGATAGCACATTAGGAATAATCGTCTGGCTTTCGCCAAAATTGTATTGATTAACGATCCACCATTTGAACCATTGATCTAACCCAATGATTGCACCACTTAATACTAAGTAAACAACTAACAAATTTATTGCTTCCCTTCTTGGACATAAATATCACGCGGACGAATAATTCCTAATAAGTTCCCATCGGAATTGCCCGCTTTAGTAATCAAAATTGCTTCTAGGGTCCCTTCTATTTGAAACATCTTTTCTACTTCCGAAACCTTTGTGTCTGCCGAAACAAATTCAAAATTGGTGCGTTTTCCATTAGCAATCAGCAAATCCTCTGCAACTAAGCCCTTCAAGCTAACTGAGCCATTTATACTAGCCTGCGCAAAGAAAAAGCCAATCGTCCGTAATGTAATTAATCCTATAAATTTCCCCGTATCATAGACCGGAAATTGTGAAAAACGTTTTTCAGTAATGATCTGCATGAGCTCAACTAATGGTAGATCCCGCTCAAAACCAGTAACTTTTTTGCCGAACCGCGGTAGCACTTTTTCCGGACGCAACAGATTTTCTTCGATTGTATGAATTCGTTCAACCGCCCATTCATTCGGTTCAGCGATCACAAAATCATCGGAGATTTGATCATGAACGATCGCATTTCGCAATTGTGCTAATTGTAACAAATCATTTTCATTGCCGCCAATTAAGTTATCTTGCCTTTTGGATAACCGGCGGACAGCTTCACTGAAGCTCATGTTTACTGGATTGCCTAATTGTCGCTTCATTTCTTTTTCAATTCGATTAAAAGTACTCAAAAAAATATCCGCTCGTTCTCCCATTGAGTTGCTCCCTCCCAAACTAATAGTCCGCTCCAGTTTAAAAAGTAGATTGACTGTCTAGGACCCGCATTTGCAAAATCCGATAGCTTCAGTATAAGCGAAAAAAAGACCTAAGGAAAGTCCGAGACGTTAGAAACTCTTTTGTTTTTCGTGCTGTAACCGGTTACTACTGTTATCCGAGTAAACGAGACAATAAAAGAAGCTTTCAGTTGCTAGTCTTGTTACAGAAAATATTTTACAACAAAAAAACGATGATAAAAAATCATCGTTCATTAATTAATTGGTTTCCATAATGACCTTTTTGATAATATTCACACCTTTAGCTAACTCCTCTTGACTAATCGTCAAAGGAGGCAGCAATCTAAGAACATTTTTCCCGGCTTTAATCGCCAGCAACTGTTCTTCCTTCAGTCCTTGGATCACTTGCTGGAGTGTTTCCGGTGAGTCTAATTCAATTCCAATCATCAAACCCTTTCCTCGCACAGCTTTGACTTTAACTGATTCTGTTGTTAATTTCGTCAATTCATTCAGTAAATAGTTGCCTTTGTCTGCGACTTTTGCTAGAAAGGCTGGTTGATTAATTTCTGTTACGACTGTATTAGCTACATTCATTGCCAAATTATTCCCACCAAAGGTTGTCCCGTGAGAACCGGGGCCGAAAGCTTCAGCCAATTCGCTTTTTCCTAACATCGCACCGACAGGAATCCCGTTTGCTAAGGCTTTGGCTAAAGTGATGATGTCGGGCTCGATTTGATAAGCTTCAAACGCAAAAAAGGTTCCTGTTCTTCCCATTCCGGTTTGAATCTCATCGACAATCAATAAAGTGTTGTTGGCTTTACATAATTTAGCCACCGCCTGCAGCCATTCTTTTTCGGCTGGGATGATTCCACCTTCCCCTTGGATCACTTCCAACATGACAGCTGCCACTGTTTCGTCTAATTGTTGTTGCAAAGGAGATAACTGATTATACGGAAGATATTCAAAACCTTCAACGATGGGGAAAAAACCAGCTTGTAATTCCGGTTGTCCGGTCGCGCTCAAAGCGCCGTAAGTCCGACCGTGAAAGGATTGTTTAAAACTGAGAATTTTCTTACGTCCCGTTGCTTTTCTGGCTAATTTAATTGCTGCTTCGTTGGCCTCCGTCCCACTATTGCAAAAGAACGCCAAATAATCTTTTCCCATGGTTAATTTTTGAGCGACTTTTTCTTGCAGACTGTTGGAATATAAATTTGAACTATGCCAAATTTTTTCAGCCTGTTCGCTTAATGCTTGTATGACCTTGGGATGATTATGGCCGAGATTACTGACGGCGATACCACTCATGAAATCTAAGTAACTTTGTCCGTTTTGATCATAAACATAACTACCTAGACCATCGACCAAATCAATCTCATCCCGCAAATAATTGGGAAACAGCTGACTCATACAAACACCTCCTCCTTTACAATGGTCGTTCCTGCCTCTTCGATACAATTTGTAATATGAACCTCTACCACACCATTCGCTAACGCCTCGACAGCACTATCTAGCTTAGGGAGCATCCCACCGGTAATCACTTTTTCAGCTTTTAGCTGTTCTACCTCGGAAATGGTAATTTTTTCAAGCCATTCGCCCTTTTGTTTGACCCCAGGGACATCGGTCAATAAATAGAGCATTTCCGCCCCGATGGCTTCTGCAATTTTGCAAGCTGCTGCATCGGCATTGACATTGAGCCACTGACCATCACAGGTCATCCCCAAAGGAGCAATAATCGGAATATACTTCTTATGAAGTACACTTTCGACTGACGCAGGATTGACAGCTGTGATCTCGCCGACATAGCCTAATTTTTCTTGATCAATTAATTTTCCTTGAATCAATTGGCCGCTAGATGCATTCAGACCAATCGTCGCAAAACCTTGCTGCTGAAAAAGGGTCGTGATCGCTGGTTGGACTTGTCCAATCAAAACCATTTGGGTCACCTTTAACGCTTGCTTCGTCGTTACTCGCAAACCATCTTTAATCGTTACTGGGATATTCAAGCGTTCCATCATTTCCGTAATATAATACCCGCCGCCATGTACAACGATAATTTCATGACCTGCTGCTTGCCAATTCTCGATTTGCTGAAAAAATTTTTGTGTTAGATTATCACTGGCAACACCGCCAATTTTTATGACAATTTTACTCATAGTTATTCGCTCCTCAAATCCTTATGTATGGTACAAGGCATTCACTTCTACGTATTTATAAGTTAGATCACAACCCCAAGCTTTTCCGCTTTGTGTCCCGATATTCAAATCCACCTTAATAATGATTTTTTCCTTTTCCAAGATTGTTTTCATGGATGCTTCGTCAAATGCTTGTGGTTGGCTGTGTTTCAATAATTGCTGATCACCGATCCACATATCGATTTGTTCCGGATCAGTTTCAGAACCCGCGTAACCAACCGCACAAATGATTCGTCCCCAATTGGGATCTTCACCAAACATGGCCGTTTTGACTAAACTCGAACCAACAACTTTTTTAGCAACTAAACGGGCATCCGTCTGATTCAGAGCTCCTACGACCTGAACTTCAATTAATTTCGTTGCCCCTTCTCCGTCTTTGGCAATCATTTTTGCTAATGTTTCACTCACCAAATTGAACATCCCAACGAATTTTTCGTAAGCAGGCGTATTTTTTTCAATAATCGGATTTTCTGCCAAGCCATTAGCAAGAACCAAAACCATATCGTTGGTTGACGTATCCCCGTCAACGGTGATTTGATTAAAAGTGGTTTCCGTTTTATCAGCCAAAATTTCCTGTAAAAGTTCTGGAGCAATTTGCGCATCAGTCGTAATAAAAGCTAACATCGTAGCCATATTTGGGTGAATCATGCCTGATCCCTTAGCCACTCCTGCCATGGTTACGACTTGACCATTGATTTCTTCTGTCACAACAATTTCTTTCGTACTTGTATCGGTAGTTAAAATCGCTTCATGAAAGGCATAAGGGTTTTGCTTTTTTAGTTCAAGTTGATTAATTCCTGTAGCAATCAGTTCCATCGGTAATTGCTTACCGATTACTCCGGTCGATGCCACCGCGACATCAGCGCTAGCAATCTTTAATTTTTCAGCAGCTAGGATCTGCATGTGCTTGGCATTTTCCATACCAATTGTTCCAGTGCAAGCATTAGCTACACCGGAGTTCACGATCACTGCTTGGATTTTTTGGTTCTCCATCGCTGTTTTAGTCACAAAAATCGGAGCTGCTTTGACTTGATTGGTCGTATAAACTGCTGCTGCAGTAGCAGGAATTTCTGAATAAATAACTCCCAAATCTTTCTTAGCTTTCTTCAAACCTGCATGTAAGCCGGTCGCATAAAAACCTTTTGGACTAGCGATTGTTCCTTCAATAATTTGCATTTTCTTCACACTCCGCTTTTTAAGGATAAATTGGTACTAGATTCAAACCGGTATTTTCCGGCCAGCCAGCTAAATGATTTAGATTTTGGACTGCCTGACCAGCAGCGCCTTTGACTAAATTATCCAAAACCGTGACTACGGTAATGATATTCGTCACTTCATTGTAAGCAACACCGATATCACAAAAATTCGAACCGATAATTTGTCGCAAATTAGGATAAACATTAGGCTCTTGAATGCGAATAAAAGCTTTTGTTTGATAAAAGTGGTGATACAATTCCCAAATCTGATGCTGACTTAATTTTTCTTTACTTCGAGCATAGCTGGTAATAAAAATTCCCCGAGTTACTGGAATTAAGGATGTCGAAAATTGAATTGCGGGAATTGCAGGGTCCCACTTTTGCAACTGCTGCATAATTTCTGGAATGTGTTGATGACTATTCATTTTATAAAGCGTCATATTTTCATTTGCATTCACGTAATGGCTAGCATCTGACAGATTTTTACCCGCTCCTGACAAACCAGATTTTGCATCTACGATAATTGAATCAGTCTCAATTATTTTTTGTTCCACTAAGGGGGCTAAGGACAACAATGTTCCTGTTGCGTAACAACCTGGATTCGCTATTAACTTTGCGTCAATCTGGGAATAGAAATCCGCTAACCCATAATGAGCACTTTTTAGAAAATCAGTAGGAGCGCTTGAATTTTTATACCATTTTTCATATTGACCATCTGCCTTTAAACGAAAATCACCAGATAAATCAATAATCGGAAATTCGGCTGCAATAAAGGTAGTAGCGATTTCTTTTGAAATACCGGAAGGAGTGGCAAAAAAGACCAGTTCAGCTTGAGCCATTATTTTTTTTGAATCAATCGGCTCTAATGGCAAGTCTAATAATTGCTTCAAATGTGGTAGATACTCATTGATATCCTTGCCATTTTGAGAATGACTATGGATTGAAACTATTTCTACATTAGGATGCTGCAATAAAATTCGGACTAATTCAATCCCGCTATAACCAGTTACTCCGATAATTGATACTTTCATACAAGCCACCTCTTTCACCTATTACTGCCCTTTTTAAAAAAAGTTTTAACTATTCCTTCTAGCAATTCCTTAAAATAAACTAATAGTACGATTAGAAAACTACTATTTCAAATGATTATACGTTTAGTATTTATACAAGTCAATGGTTTTTTATAAATATTTTTTGCTGTTTTCCGAAATAATATACATTTATTCGTTTGCATATACAAAAAAAAAGCAGAAACTAATCAAATTAGTTTCTGCTTTTCAATTCAATTACTAAAATAATCCGATGGCATTCCCGTTTTTATCGACATCCATATTAAGCGCTGCTGGTTTCTTTGGCAGACCTGGCATGGTCATTACGTCACCAGTTAATGCTACTACAAAACCCGCACCAATTTTCGGTACAAACTCGCGAATCGTCACATCAAAATCAGTTGGTGCGCCCAATTTACTTGGATCATCTGATAATGAATATTGGGTTTTCGCCATACAAACCGGCAAACGGTCCCAACCATATTTTTTGAAGCTTGCTAATTGTTGCTTCGCCTTCTTACTATAGATTACTTCACTTCCGCCATAGATTTCACGGACGATAGTTTCAACTTTTTCATTTAGATCATCGTGTTCAGGCGAAAAGATCGAATGAAAATTAGTCTCTTCATTAGCGATTGTATCAATCACTGTGTTGGCTAGATCAATCCCACCATCAGGCCCTTTTTCCCAAACACTAGTTAACTCTACTTTTACTTCTTCTTGCTGACATAATTCTTTCAACAAAGCGATTTCTTTATCGGTATCACTAATAAACTCATTGATAGCGACAACGACTGGTAAGCCGTATTTACGCATGTTCTGAATATGCTTGGCTAAATTACTAAAACCTTTCTTAAGAGCATCCAGGTTTTCAGCACTTAATTCAGTCTTAGCCACCCCACCATGCATCTTCAATGCACGAATTGTTGCAACAATTACCACAGCATCTGGGGCTTTGCCTAAACTTGGTACTTTAATATCTAAGAATTTTTCACCGCCTAGATCTGCTCCAAAACCAGCTTCTGTTACGACATAATCCCCACATTGCAAAGCCGCTCTAGTCGCTAAAATACTATTACAGCCATGAGCGATATTGGCAAATGGACCCCCATGGACAAAGGCGGGCGTTTGATAAATTGTTTGGACTAAGTTTGGTTTAATAGCATCTTTCAGCACTAAGGCCAGTGCGCCTTCAACTTTTAAGTCGCCGGCTGTAATCGGTTCGCGATCGAAAGTATAGGCAACGACAATATTCGACAAACGGAACTTCAGATCTTCAATGTCGGTCGCTAAACACAAAATTGCCATGATTTCGCTGGCAACAGTAATATCAAAACCATCCTCACGAGGGACACCATTGATTGGCCCGCCTAAACCGACTGTAATGTGCCGCAATTCGCGATCATTTAAATCGACCACTCGTTTCCAAATGACTCTGCGAGCATCGATGTTCAATTCATTTCCTTGATGGATATGATTATCTAAAAGTGCCGCTAACGCATTATTGGCTGTCGTGATCGCATGCATATCACCGGTAAAATGCAAATTAATATCTTCCATCGGCAACACTTGTGCATAGCCGCCGCCGGTTGCTCCTCCTTTGACTCCCATAACTGGTCCAAGTGAAGGTTCACGTAAAGCAATGACTGTTTTTTTACCGATTTTATTTAACGCATCGCCTAAACCAATCGTTACAGTCGATTTTCCTTCGCCGGCTGGCGTTGGATTAATGGAGGTAACCAAAATTAGTTTACCTTCTGGATTTTTCTTCATACGATCTAATGCATTAAACTCGATTTTTGCTTTATATTTGCCATGTAACTCCAAATCATCCGCAGAAAGATCGATTTTTTCTGCAACCTCCGTAATGGGGATTAGCGTTGCTGCTTGAGATATTTCGATATCAGTTTTCATAAAAGCTCCCTTTCCCGAACATTTTTAAGAAAAATGTATTATTTTATTCGCTCATTTCTATTATAACGAATTTTTTTAAGAAAAACACTACTTAGAATCAGCAATCTTATTGATTCGCAATTTTTGTTTGCTTCACGTATAATAAAATCAGCTATGCAAAGGAGTGTTGAGCGATGAATAGTGGCATTGTTAAATGGTTCGATGAACAAAAGGGATATGGTTTTATTGAATATGAGGATAATCAAGAAGTGTTTGTACACTTTACCGCTATTGAAGAGGACGGATTCAAAACCTTAGAACCTGGTGACGAGGTTGAGTTTGTAGTTGTCGAAGGCGCTCGTGGAATGCAAGCAGCCCATGTAAAAAAGAAATAAACGAGAAGATCAGTCGCGGCTGATCTTTTCGTTTATTTCTTCCTTTATTTCAACTTCAGGATAAAAAGCAGCAATATCTTTCAGAAAAGCAGCTTTACGTTTTTTTCGCATAGCCAAATGAAATGAAGTCCCACTGAGTCCTTTGCGTTGGATAATGACACCGTCTTTACAAAGGGCCAAATAATCAATATGTTCTCGTAAAATCGTCTCGCGCCGCCATAATCGAGCATAACGAACTTTAATCCCTGCTTCCTCTAGTAAAAGATACCGATGCAGTCCTCCTAAAGCAAAGACCAAGAAAAGACCAATAACAATGTTTCCTTTTAAATAAGGATGGGTTTTTTCTAAAGTCAAAATCAAGCCATAAAATAAAACAATAAAGGTCAACGACCAATAGATAATACTGATAGACAGCTCAGGCTGCCAAAAATAGCGTTTATTTTTCATTCAATTACTCCTACTCACAAAAAGGATGGTCATCATGTTAAAAGTTTATACCGATGCTGCCACAAACTCTCAAAGAAGTGGTGGCGGCATCTTGATAATTTCTGAAGAGCAAAAACAAATAGCAATCCCGCTGGCAGAAGATAATAATCACCAAGCCGAACTGGCCGTGATTATCTACGCTTTACACTATTTAATCCAGCAAAGATTAAATAATCAAACTGTTTTGCTTTATTCGGATAGTAAAACCGCAATAAAAATTTTAGACCAAGGTCAAACAAAAAACAAGCTCTTCTTGCCATATTTATCAGAGTTTAATGAATTGGCAGAAAAATTTCCCTTACTTATTCTCCAGTGGATTCCTGAAGCCAAAAATAAAGGCGCGGATCATCTCGCGCGCCAAGGGTTAAGAAAGAAACTATAAAACTGGAGAAAGCAGTCGAGAAAAACGTTGTTTAAAGTTCAGCCAGTATGACTGGTTGGCAATCATTTCATCGGTTAAGAGGATACATTCTTTCATATCTTCTTCAAAAATTTGGCGGAATAATTGGGCCACCTCTGGATCATAGATGAAACTGCTGACTTCAAAGTTCAACTCATAACTGCGAATGTCTTGGTTCGTTGAGCCAAATGTTGCCAACTCATCGTCTACGACGATAGTTTTAGCATGGATAAAGCCATCAGCGTAATGATAGATTTTGACGCCCCGTTGGTGAAGATAGTTGGCGTAATATTGCGTTGCACGATAAATGAAGGGATGGTCCGGCATATTAGGAATCATGATGCGGACATCAATTCCTGAACGGACGGCAATCAAAAGCGCTGAAATCATCGTTTCATCGGGAACAAGATAGGGCGTCTGAATCCAAACACTTTTTTCCGCCGCCAGAATTAACCGAACAAAACCATCTTTGATAATCTGTTCGCTGGAATCTGGCCCATCGGCTACGATTTGCATTGGTACGCCTTTTTCAATTTCCTTCTCAGGTAAAACAAAATACTCTGGCAAATAAGTCATGCGATCAGCCCGATTGGTCACTGAAGCATTCCAATCCCGAATAAAGATCTCTTGCAAAGTGAAACTCGCTGTCCCCTCAATCCTACCGTGGGTATCACGCCAGTGTCCAAAACGTTCTGATTCCCCTAAATATTGATCCCCTACATTAAAGCCCCCGGTCCAGCCGATTTGTCCGTCAACAACAACGATCTTGCGGTGCAGATGATAGTTTAACCGTGTCTTAGCTAAAATATTTTTAGACGTAATAAATGCGGCTACCTTCCCACCATTTTTGATTAAGGTTTCAAAGAATTTCTGATTTGTCTTTGGCGAACCCCACGGATCATAGATCATTCGTACTTCAACGCCTTCTGCCGCTTTTTCTTCTAAGATCCGCATAAAGCGATTGCCAATTCGATCGTTAAAAAAGGCATAATACTCAACATGGATTGAATTTTTTGCCGCCCGTAAATCAATAAATAAACGTTCAAACTTGTCCGTCCCATCTAAAAAGAATTCCAACTCATTACGAACAGCTAACGGCGATTCGTCCAAATTTTTGAAATACTTCACTAATGAAACAGTTGCTGGATATAATTGTTCTGGCTCATTGTGGTCAACGTACTGATTATCCTTTTGAATAATTTGGTTGATTTCTTTGACCCGATCTTGATCCCCTTGTTCGAAACGATACATCGTTTCCGTGTCAATTCCACGCCCACAAAAGGCATAAATAATAAACCCGATGACCGGCAAAAAAATCAAAGTTAACAGCCACGCCCAAATCGTCGTAATATTTCGCGGCTTCCTAAAAACAGTAATAATAGCTCCGATCAAGTTAATAATAAAAATAACTAGAATAATCCTTTCAATCAGTCCCAATAGATCCCCTCTTTTCTTTAAAATACGTTTCTCTATTAAATTATACCTAAATTGAACATTAAAAGAAACAAACTAATCAATAACAAATTTCCTTGCAGTAAAAAAGGGTGTGACAAAAGTCTTGTCACACCCCTTTTCCTTAAGCTAACCAGTTAGCTACTTCTGATAATGCTTCTGATAATCCCGCTGGATTCTTCCCGCCGGCTTGAGCCATATCTGGTCGGCCACCACCGCCACCGCCAACTTTCGGTGCGATTGCTTTGATTAAATCCCCAGCTTTTAAGCCTTTTTCATTGGCGGCTGGACTCATTGCCGCTAACAAATTGACTTTTTCTCCTTGAACGGTTCCAAGTACTAATACATCAGATAAAGCTTTTTGTTTCCATTGATCCGCCAATTGACGCAATTGATTCATGTCTTTAACATTCACTTGCGCAGTGATCACAGTCGTACCGTTGATTTCTTTAATATTTTTAAAGACATCCCCAGCTTGTTGATTGGCTAATTTAGTAGCTAATTGTTCATTTTCTTTTTGTAATTCCCGTAATTGCTGTTGTAATTGTTCTGTTTTACCGACAACTTCTTTGATTTGTGGTGATTTTACAATTTGGGCTACTTGTAATAGCTGTTCCTCTTCTTCACGGAAGGCTTCATAAGCTTCTTTACCAGTCAGAGCTTCAATCCGTCGTACGCCGGCTCCGATACCTGATTCAGAAACAATCTTGAACAAACCGATATCTTCAGTATTAGCTACATGGGTTCCACCACATAATTCGATTGACCAGTCACCAATATTGACAACGCGAACATCGTGACCATATTTTTCGCCAAATAATGCCATAGCCCCCATATTTTTCGCCGTATCGATATCTGTTTCGATTGTTACCACAGGGATTGCTTCCCAAATTTTGCGATTCACAATTTTTTCCATTTCTTTTAGCTCATCCGCCGTTACTTGACCAAAATGAGTAAAGTCAAAACGTAAATGCTTATCCGTCACTAATGAACCCGCTTGATTGGCATGATCGCCTAAAGTCCCCTTTAAAGCTTTGTGCAATAAATGAGTCGCAGTATGGTTTTTAATAATTTTATTGCGATAATCTGCCTTCACTTGTAGGAAGTATTTTTCACCTTCTTTTAATGAAGCTAAAACTTCTACTGTATGCAAAGCCTGCCCATTAGGTGCTTTTTGAACATCCGTAACAGTCGCAACGATTTGACCATCAGTGGCTACGATGCTGCCTTTATCAGCGATTTGTCCACCCATTTCTGCATAGAACGGTGTTTCTGCGAAAATCAAACGGGCTTCGCCTGCTTCTACCGTCTCAACGATAGCTTCTTCTTTTAAGATGACTAATAATTCACTCTCTACTTCTAAATGATCATAGCCAACAAATTGACTCGCTACTTTGATGTCGCCTAATAATGCCGTTTGGACACCCATTGATTTTTCAGTGGTGCGGGCTGCACGAGCACGCTCTTTTTGTGCTTGCATTTCGATGTCAAAACCAGCATGATCAACTTTCAACCCTTCATCTTCAGCAACTTCTTCGGTTAATTCTACCGGAAAACCAAAGGTATCATATAATTTGAAGATTACTTTTCCATCTAGCGTTGTTTCATTTTTTGCTTTTAATTCGGCCAAGACCTCATTCAACATGCTCAAGCCGTCATTGATTGTTTCATGGAAACGTTCTTCTTCCGTGCGCACGACTTTTTCAATGAACGCTTCTTGTTGTTTCACTTCTGGGTAATAGCTCAGCATGATCTCGCCAACGACTGGTACTAGTTTGTATAAGAAAGCTTGATTAATTCCTAATTTTTTACCATGCATCACCGCGCGGCGTAATAAGCGACGCAACACATAGCCGCGGCCTTCGTTGGAAGGCAACGCGCCATCGCCGATTGCAAAAGCTAATGAACGAATATGATCCGCGATGACCTTGAAGGAAATATCGCTTTGTTTATCGATGCCGTATTTTTTCCCACTTAACTCTTCAACTTTAGCAATGATTGGTAAGAATAGATCAGTTTCAAAGTTAGTCGGCGCATCTTGAATGATTGAGACCATCCGTTCAAGTCCCATCCCGGTATCAATGTTTTGATGGGGTAATGGTTCATACGTTCCTTGGGACGTATGGTTGAATTCTGAGAACACTAAGTTCCAAATTTCCAAATAGCGCTCATTCTCTCCGCCAGGATAATTTTCTGGATCGTCTTCAGCTAGGTCGTTGAAAGCTTCCCCGCGGTCATAAAAGATTTCTGAGTCAGGACCACTTGGACCGGCACCTAAATCCCAAAAGTTATCTTCGATTTCAACTACATGATCAGCCGGAATCCCAACTTCCTCCAACCAGATACGTTTTGCTTCTTTGTCTTTGGGATAAACTGTGACATACAACTTATCCGGATCAAAGCCCATCCAATCTGGTGATGTTAAGAATTCCCAAGCCCATTCGATTGCTTCTACTTTAAAGTAATCACCGATGGAGAAGTTCCCTAACATTTCAAACATGGTATGGTGACGAGCTGTTTTCCCAACATTTTCAATATCGTTGGTCCGAATTGATTTTTGAGCATTGGCAATCCGCGGGTTTTCTGGAACGACACTGCCATCGAAATATTTTTTCATCGTAGCAACACCCGAGTTGATCCATAATAAAGTCGGATCATTAACTGGGACTAACGACGCACTAGGTTCAATCATATGATTCTTCGTTTTAAAAAAGTCTAAAAACATTTGGCGCACTTCAGCGCTTGATAATTTTTTCATCTTTTCTCCTCTTTCTTTAAAAAAATAAAAACTATCACTGCAGTCAAGGACGAAAACTCGCGGTACCACCTTGATTGCAATGATAGTTTGATCATTACCTCTTCAGCTCGTTAACGCTGAGCAGCGTTGATTTTTCAATCAAAAATTGACGGGAGCAATTTATCATTGGCAACGTGCAACTTCCAACAACCGTGCACTCTCTGTAGATGCCTAAATCATAAACCATATCCTTTTATGAGTATAGAAAAAAGTCTGTCAAAAGTCAAACTAGATCTTGATTAAAATTGCTTTCCGATACAAATATTCATTTGGTGCCAGTTTTTTTTCATGCAGCATAGTCGTATTATTACTGAAATAACTCGATAATGGCAGAAAATCAATAATCGGAATCCCCACTGTATTTTTTTGATTGGTTAATTTTAAAACACCGGGATCTTCAGTAATTTCGAAGCGCTCCATTGAAGTATCAAAAAAGAGTCCAAACATATTGGCTTGTTCCATCATTTTTTTTACATTTTTACCACGATAAGGATCACTAATATTCAAATCATTGCCCCAGCGAAATAGCCGGCGACTGCCTGCCCCATTAACGTATTCCCATTGATCTTCGGTTAATAGATCAAAATTTTTCCGACGAATTTTTTTTCGCAAACTAGTGTACGTATGATTCTCATGACTAAAGACATGATAACTATCAGAATTTGGAACTAGTTCGATGTACCAACGATTTTCTTTTAAAACATTTTCCGGAAAAGACCAAGTGATACTTTCCTCAGGCGTTAGATTGGGAGATAAGACCGCTTTGATTTCTTCTTCATAGGTTGAAAATTGATCTGCCTCGCCAGTGAAACTACCGGTCACTGCATCATAGATTCCTAAATAACTTGTGCCCGCTGGCAACGCCTGCCGCTGAACAAACATCGGGGGGATTTTGACTTTACGTAAACTTGTCGTTTTATCATTGATTAACTCGCCTAATGAATCGACATCAAAAAAGTTATACTTGCCCCGTAGTTCTTGCGGAATTGTAATTTGCGGGGAATTAGGTGCTGTCTCTAACAACGATAAGCCTTTCGTCCCTAAATTCCAACCTAAGATAGCATCTTTATTGCCTGGGATAAAAACAAATGCCTCATCATCAATCATTAATTGAAACGTTTGACATTTGATCCCATATAATTCAAAATCTTTTAACTCGATATCTGAAATTTTCATCAATGGATTCACAAAATGAAGCAAAAGTTGACTTAGTAATGTCCGCTTTTCTTTTGGCGTCAACCGTTTCCAATAGGACCAGTCTAATTGATCTAACAAGTTCATAAATCTTTCTGCCTCCTCCAACACTCATATGGTAAAATTATACCATTATCAGCTAGAAATGAGGAAGAAGATGAGGGAATATTTAGATGCTACACCTGCGGTTCAAGCAGCGGCTTTTTATCTACGTTATCAAGTATTTGTTTTAGAACAAAAGATCGCACCCGAATTGGAGTTTGATACTTTAGATACACCAGACCGACAATATCTAGTTTTCTTTGAAGATGATTTGCCGATTGCTACTGTTCGTTATCAAAAACTCGATTCCCAAACCTTGAATCCTGACCGTCTTTGCGTCCATCCAAAATTTCGTGGTCAAGGTCTGGGGCAAAAATTATTAGTAAAGATTGAGCAGCAAGCAGTTTTTGAAGGTTGCAGCCAGTCTGTTCTTTCCGCTGAATTGGATGCACTTGGTTTTTATCAGCGCTGCGCTTATCAGGTGGTTTCGGATGTGTTTGAAGAAGATGGCATTCCATGTGTCAAAATGCAAAAAGAACTTGGTCCCGCGAATTAATACGGGAGCAAGTTCTTTTATTGAAATAACTGATTTTTTTATGAATTTGAACGCTTTTTATTTTTCCGGTGGCTACGTTCTTCTTGGCGTCGTGATTGGCGCCGTTTCTGTTTATTGGATTCCGAAATTGCTCGATCAATTTTCTTTTTGTAACCCGGTTTGATTTTTTTCTTCGATTTTTTCACTAAACCAATCAAAGTTGGATCCAGTTCATCTTTAGATTTTTCCCGTTTTTTCCGACGGTTCCGATCATAAGTATCAACGATTTCACCATTTTTGATTTCTTTTGGTTGGAACGTGACCCCTAAACTTTCAATTTGATTAATATCATTTTCATCGCTAGGGCTATAAAGTGTGATCGCTATCCCATCTAAACCATTTCGGCCGGTTCTACCAACACGGTGAATAAAGAAATCCAAATCTTGTGGAACTTCCGCGTTAATCACGTGAGAAACGCCTTCGATATCAATCCCTCGCGCAGCTAAATCAGTCGCCACAACGTATTGATAGTCCAAGTTTTGGACTTGGCGCATCACTCGTTTACGTTCCCGTGGTAAGATATCGCCATGAATTTTTGCCACTTTCAGTCCTTGGGATTTCAAGTAGTCACTGATTTCATCTACGTGCTGCTTCGTATTCGCAAAAACAATCGCTAAGTATGGATGACCGATCGTCAATAATTGATAGATCAGACGATTCTTGTCCTGACCTTTCGTTGAGATTAACCAATTTTCGATCGTATCAGAGATGACCGCTTTTGATTTGATTTCCTCGATGATTGGGTTTTCCATATACTTCAATAGAAATGGTCGTAATTTCTCAGGAATCGTCGCTGAGAAAACCAACATTTGTAAGTGTTTTGGCAGCCGACTAGCAATTTGATCAACTTCTTGTAAAAAGCCCATATCTAAGGTCATATCGGCCTCATCAATCACAAAATATTCCGCTGTATGAACCTTTAGCGCTTGTTCATTCATCATGTCTAAGATACGTCCGGGGGTTCCAATCACGACATGAGGCTGATGGCTAGTTAATTTATCCATCTGACGCTGTTTATCTGTTCCACCGACGAAATTCGTCACGCGGATCTCAACTGGTGAAAAATGCGCGATCTGAATCGCGGCTTGATAGATCTGGCTTGCTAATTCGCGACTAGGTGCGGTGATTAGAAGTTGAACTTCATCTTTAGTCGCATCTAATTTATTCATCAAAGGTAATAAAAAGGTGTGGGTCTTACCAGACCCTGTCTGTGATTGTCCAACCACATTTTTGCCCTTTTTGATTAAAGGAATTAATTTTTCTTGAACTGGTGTAGGTTCGGTAAAACCTTTATCCTTGATAGCCTCAAGAATAAATGGTTGAAAATTGAATGATTCAAATGTTCGCATGTTATACCTCTTTCTTTAGCGTGCTAATCGAATATGTGTGACTCGCTTTGTCATGGAATAGGCGGGTTTTTCTTCTTATGAGAGCATACAATAAGTTGAATAGAAATAAAAGCAAAATCCCTAAACTAATTAATCCAAACATCAGATATGCAATAAAAATCGTATGATTATCGGTCGTCAGATGGGTCAAGGTATATTGAAAAATCATTAACAGGCCGTAAAGCAATAAGTACAACGCGCTGTAACGTTTGACTAAACTCCAAAAACGGATATGATTCCGTCCCTTTTCCACCACTCTGATCCGAACTACTCTTTTTCCAATCGTTTGACCATTCCAGAAATACATGGCGATCATAAAGTAGCACACCACCTCCAGCGTGAAATTGACCATTGGATAATTTAAGATAGTTACGATACTTTCTGGAAATGCGCTTGAAAAGAAACTCAGAATAATACCAGCAATGCCAATCACTAGCCAATCGATGACTAGGGCAACGAAACGCCGCAAGAAAGTAACACGTCTGCCCTTAGCTACTGATTCAGAATCCAATTCACTTCTCGTTGGCAAGAAAAAGGTGAACACTGGTGCACAAAGAAATCCAAAGGCTCCACCTAAAGTATTATGGAGCAAGTCATTAACATCAAACAAACGATACGGTCGCGGATAAATGAAATAAAGTCCACTCAATTGTGTGAGCTCAAAAAAGAGTGACAAACAAAAACTAGCTAAAATCGTTTTTGGTAAAGAAAGCTTGAAATAGTAGCGGCAATAAATGCCCAAGGGAAATAATAGAAAGATATTAAACACTGGTTCTAAAAAAACACTCTGTTTCATCGCGGATAGATACGTACTTGGATTATTCCACTGCAGGACAGTCTGATTCAGAAAATTGTGCAACAAATTAAACAAATGTAACTCATAGCGTGGTCCAGTCAGCTGAGCAACCGTTTGAATGTCGGGCAGTGGCAGAATCACTAAATAGTAAGCACACAACAAATAGAACACCAGTGAATAGAGAATAACACTGCGCAACTTCCCTAATTCTCCATATTTACGATAATAATAAATCAGAAATGGTGCAGAAATGACCAATGCCAAAAATGGAAAAGTAATGGCCGCCACTTTAATTGGAAAAATGTAACTGTTCATGCAAACATCCTCACTTTGAATAAACTTATAACGGTCCGTTCCCTAATGCTTTTTGCTGTATTGTGGTAAAATGAATTCACCTAAAAAACTCACTTTTTTTTAAAAGGATCAATTTGATGCTTTATTATCAAACTTAGGAGGTTACTATTTATGCTCAATCCACTTTTTGCTTTCGGTGTACCGGCAGCTCTAATGGTCGCTTATTTCATTTTTTATTTTGCTAAAAAAATGAAAAATAGTGAGTATCGCCGTTTTGCCTTAACCTTAATCTCAGTCTTTTTAACAACCTTTAGTTATCAAGTATATAACTACAGTCAAACAGTCATTAATTTGACTTCCCTAGAAAGTTTTAAAAAGAACTTTGGCTACAATCAAGGCCGCTTAATCGTCCCTTTTATTTTAGGGGCACTTCTCACCATTATTAATATTTATTATCTTTTCCGCCAATTCAGAAAAAAAGAATAACAGGTTCGCCTGTTATTCTTCCAAATCGAAAAACTTGATTTCCACATCATCTAATAACTTCAACGTATTTAAATCCAACTTGACCCATTCTTTACTAATCGGTTGGTAATGGTTATCCTCAAAACACATTTCAATTTCATTCAAAAGTTGCTCTGATGTTCCAAAAAAGCTTTGCTCATTTTCAAGTAAGACACTAATCAGCGCAGGCTTCTCCATTAAGAAATAATCTGCTTCGTATTTATATAAAATAATTTGATATGTCTTATTTGCTAACTTGCAACGAATCGCAAATAATCCCTCTGACAATCGAGGTATTTTTTTCAAAACTTCTTCAGGACTCAAAACTTCACGATGTAACATTTAGAGTTCCTCCTACTTATTTCACAAATCAATGTTTTTAAACACCACGTCAGCTGATAACTGTTCGTTCTGATGTATATACACTCAAAAACGGATGTTCCAAACATAGAACATTATAAGAGAAAAGGAACTCTACTGGAAATAATTTGTCTTGCCATGGGATTTTTTTGCTATTCGTTTATTCTTTCTTATTCATTTCTACTCTGCATTCCACTCTTTATAAAATCTTTTTAAAAACTCTTGCATAAAATCCATTCTATTCTGGGCTTCTGCTTTTCCTGCTGCGGTATTCATTGCTTCTGGTAGCTTAAATAATTTTTCGTAAAAGTGATTAATCACCGTACTCTTTTTTCGATATGCTTGCTTACTTTTAAACTCCTGAGGCAAAATGTTTGGATCATAAAGTGGACTTCCAGTGTGGCCGCCATAATAGGCAGTTCGCAAAATACCAATTGCCCCCAATGCATCGATGCGATCTGCATCTTGCACAATTTCCCCTGCCACAGTCAGCTTAGCTTTTCCCACTTCTAATTCTTTTGAAAAAGAAATATTTTCAATGATATCAAAAATTTCGTCGATACTTTCTTGTGTGAAATCCAGTTTTTTTAAAAGCTTTTTAAGATCTTCTGATTCTTTTTCTACATTTCCAGCTACTTTGTCATCGATCACATCGTGTAGGTAACTAGCCGTTTCGATGACTGAGCTATCGGAAATGCCTTCTTGCTGGGCTAGACTACGTGCAATTTTTGCCACCCGTTCCACATGATAAAAATCATGTCCGCTCCGGTCGGAACCAAGTTTTTCCATGGCATACTCACGAATCGCTTTGATTTTATTCTCCATCGTTCCGAGGCTTTCTTGGCGGACGTTGCCCCCAATATTGAAATAGATCGGTTCTAATGGCACCATTGTATAATTTTCTCTTTTTCGTGGCTTTAGCTCCGTAAAATTCCTCAAATGCTAAATCACTCGTCAAAATATATTTACTCCACGTTTTTAACGGTCGGAAAACATCGCCCATCTCGCGATACAAGTCGCGGACTTGCTCTTCCTCACCCAAACGTTCACCGTAAGGAGGATTGGCTACAATGACACCGTACTCTTTTTCCGTTTTAAAATCTTTGACTGCTTGCTGCTTAAACTTGATAGAATCGCCTAAACCGATTTCTTCTGCGTTCGCCCGAGCAATCTCAACCATTCGTCCATTGATATCAGAGCCTTCAATATCTAATTCGATATCATAATCAGCGGCTTCATCTGCGGCTGCGCGTACTTTTTCAAAGACACTTGAATCAAACCATTCCCACGCCTCACAGGCAAACTCGCGATTAAATCCTGGCGCGATGTTATGACCAATCAAGGCAGCTTCAATGCAGAGCGTTCCTGAACCGCAGACTGGATCATAAAAAGGACGATCTTTCCGCCAATTAGTCAGCAAAACTAAGGCGGCCGCCATATTTTCTTTCAACGGTGCTCCACCCTTTTCTAAACGATACCCGCGTTTGAAGAGACTTGGTCCAGTCGTATCGATGGTTAAAACTACGTGATCTTTCAACAAGGCCACTTCCAATTGGAATAAAGCACCTGTTTCTGGCAATGGAACTCTTGCTGGTCGATGATATACCTCTCTCAAACGTTCAACAATTGCTTTTTTAGTAATTGATTGACAATCCGGTACGCTGTACAATTTTGATTTAATCGAACGGCCGGCTACGGGAAATTCCGCATCTAGCGGTAGAAAGTCTTCCCACGGGATTGCCTTTACCTTTTCAAACAATTCATCAAATGTATACGCATCAAACTCATCAACGATAATTTTTACCCGGTCGGCGGTGCGCAACCATAAGTTGGCCGTGGCGATTGTTTCTAAATCCCCTTTAAAACGGGCCCGGCCATTTTCAACTTGGCAATCAATGCCTAAATCTCTAAGTTCTTTGCCGACTAGTGCTTCGATTCCGGCTGCGGCAGTCGCAATTAAATTGTATTGTTTTCCCATAATTTCTCCTTATAAGTTGGTACTGGATTTTCCAATAAAAAAACCTTCACAACAAAGTTGGAAGGCACACCCTGAATTGCTGCAATTTTCTGTAAGCCATGTTTTGTACGGCGATCAACTCAGGGAAGTGTGATCGTCGTGGTAATCATCTATCTCCGGCATAATTGCCGTCTCTTTCATCGTTCATTTCCTTAGAAAAAGCGCCCCTACCATTGTTTGGGTTGCTCGCTCGAGGGGTTTACCGCGTTCCACCATTTTGATTTCTCAAAATGCTTCGTCACTGTGGCACTTTCAAGAATACTCAGGCATAGATTGCTCCTTAGCCCTTTTTTCTGCCGTTACTTCTTAAGAAGTACCTTAGCTTATGGTTTCGCTAAGCACGAACACTACAAACATCTCAGTCTGTGCGAGCATGGACTTTCCTCAGCTTGCGTATAGCAAACCGCGATCACCCGAAAATTGCATCATTCAAATTTAAAATTGGCGAGTTTTTTCGATGTCGTTCTCATCTTGGGTATAATTTTGACTTAAATCAGAAGAACTAGCTTGAGCTGATGCTTGCTGATCCAATTTTTTACCAAATACTTCTCTTTCAAGATTTGATAACCGTTTTAAAATATCAAAATTCGTAACCGCAGAACTCTTAGGCGCTGCTTCTTTCACACGTGAAGGTGCTGGCTGAGCTTTTGATAGTTGTTCAATCTTGGCTTTTAACCGGTCATTTTCTTCTCTTAAAGTTAATAAATCTTTGTTATAAGCTTCATAATCTTTTATTACATTGTCCAAAAATTCATCAACTTCGATCGGATCGTAGCCGCGCATTTTTGTTTTAAATTCTTGCTCCAGAATATCGTTTGGAGTATAGATTACATTCGCCATTTTTCCACCTCATTAAATCTAAACTTAATTTACTTTCTAATATATTCTAGCCGATATACTTGAGGAAATCAAACACTATCCCCAAAGTCTGAGGAATTTTCTAAATCATCCATGGTGATTGTAAGTAATTCATAAGAATTTTGCGCTTGATATTTTTCGACATCTGCTAAGAAAAATTTGCTTTTGCCAGGATACTCATTATCATATACCAACAGTGTAGCATCTGTATGCTGCAACAAAAAATTTACATGATTTTTAAATTGTCCGGGATTTTGATAGGGTTGATGGCTGACTGCATCAACGAAGTCGGCGGTCTGACTCACTTCACTTAAAAGTAATTGATTCTGTTCTTTCCAGTTATTTCCGAAGCTTTCAAAAGGAAAAATAATTGCTAATTTAATTTCGGGATAGTCTTGCTTTAATTCGTTGACTATTTGTCCTGTCCATATCTCTGTGCCGAGACTGCCGCTGATCATGATCCACTCTAACCCGTTTTCAATTAAACCAATCAATTCTCTTTTTAAAACATTCTTAATGACTTGGACACGAGGGTCCTGTTCGCTAAAAATTCCTAGTTCATAGCTTTGATATCCAGTTACGTATAATCGTTGAATTGTATCATTCATTTCATTTTCCTTACTTTCACTTAAAAATAAAATATTTTCTAAAAAAATTTGCTATAATAGCAAACAGGAGTGTGATAAAAACATGGCCTTCCACTATCCTAACGGTCAATTATTTTCACAAAAGAATTCAGGAGAACACTCATTGCAAAAAGAGACGACGTTTGCTAATCGGGGGATGCGCTTTGAAGACGCAATCAATCAAAGCAATGAATACTACTTAACTCATGATAAGGCAGTTGTCCATAAAAAGCCAACTCCACTTCAAATTGTTAAAGTTGATTACCCGAAGCGCAGTGCCGCCGTTATCAAAGAGGCTTATTTTCGACAAGCTTCAACTACCGATTATAACGGGGTCTATCATGGCTACTATTTAGACTTTGAAGCAAAAGAAACTAAAAATAAAGCTTCTTTCCCCTTGAAGAATTTTCATCAGCATCAAATCACCCATATGCAGCAATGTTTGAGACAAGATGCCGTTTGTTTTGTGTTACTTTGGTTCTCAAGCTTAAGCCGCTGCTTTTTTCTTGCTGCCGAAGAATTGATATTTTTCTGGGATAGCCAAGAAAATGGTAAAAAATCAATACCACTGAAAACAATCGAAGAAGTTGGTATCGAGATCGCACCGAAGATTGCGCCAAGAATCCCCTACTTAGCAGCAGTGGAACAATATCTTGAAAAAAGGAGTAAATCACATGGCTAATACCTCTCGTTCGCAAAAAAATTCGCGAACCTCTTCAGGTAAGAAACCGAAACTTAAACAAAAAAATAAAGCAGGTCGTCATATTGGATTGAAGATCGCGATTGGAATTGTCAGCTTACTTTGTATAGCTTTACTAGCTGGTATTGGAACCTTTTTCTTCTATGTAAAAGATGCTCCTGAGTTAAGCGAAAAAAAATTGGATGCTACTGTTTCATCCAAACTTTATGACACAGACGGAAATATATTTGAAGATCTAGGTGCTGAAAAAAGGGAAAAAGTTAGTGCTACCGAAATCCCACAGGAATTAGATGATGCCATCGTTTCAGTTGAGGATCGACGGTTCTTTAAACACAATGGCGTAGATCCTGTCCGTATCATGGGCTCACTCGTCCACAATATTACCAATAAAGACGGACTACAAGGTGGGAGTACCTTAACCCAGCAACTAGTAAAACTTTCCTTTTTCTCAACCAAAGCTTCCGATCAAACTTTACGCCGCAAGGCACAAGAAGCTTGGTTAGCTATTCAATTAGAAAAGAAACACTCAAAACAAGAGATTTTGACTTATTACATCAATAAAGTTTATATGGCAAATGGTCTCTACGGCATGGAAACAGCCGCAGAAACCTATTTTGGAAAAGAATTACAGCATCTAACCATTGCTCAAACCGCCTTATTAGCCGGGATGCCTCAAGCCCCTAACTCCTATGATCCATATAGACATCCGGAAGCGGCAAAGGAACGACGTGATACCGTACTGTATACGATGCAGACCAACAAAAAAATTACTCAAGCCGAATATGATAAAGCAACCCAAGAGCCCATTGATCAAGGGTTATTACCTCTAGAGGCGGATAATCAAGAACGAAAAGTGGCGGATAATTACGTCAAAGAAGTCATCGCTCAAGTTGAAGAAAAAACCGGTAAAAATGTTTATACCGATGGTTTAGATATTTATACTAATTTGGACACTGCTGCCCAGAATCGACTCTATTCGATTGTCAATGGTGACGAATATGTTCAGTATCCAGATGAAGAATTGCAAATCGCAGCTACTTTAGTCGATAGTCAAACTGGTAAAGTTACAGCACAAATTGGCGGCCGTAATATTCCCGATGATGTTTATCTTGGGATGAACCGAGCAGTCAACACTTCCCGTGATTTTGGTTCTACTGTTAAACCAATCACTGATTATGGTCCGCTTTTTGAATACAAACAACAATCTACCGGAACCTATATTGATGATGCACCTTACTATTATGAAGGTACCAAAACGGAAGTGAAAAATTGGGATCTTTCCTATAAAGGACGCATTACTTTACGGCAGGCGCTATATGATTCGCGAAATGTTCCAGCGGTAAAAGTTTTCAACGAAGTTGGGCCAGACAATGTAGCAAAATTCTTGAAAAAACTAGGCATTCAGTATAAAGAAATTCAACAAGCCAATGCGATTTCAAGTAATACAGAAACACAAGACGGCACAAAATATGGGATTTCTACTGAAAAGATGGCGGCAGCTTATGCAGCCTTTGCTAATGGCGGAACTTACAATGAACCGCTTTATATCAACAAAATCAAATATCAAGACGGGTCTGAACAGACTTTCTCAAGTGAAGGTAAAAAAGCAATGGAACCTTACACAGCGTATATGATAACTGATATCTTGAAAGATGTTATCGCTAAGGGAACTGGAGCGTATGCACAAATTCCTAATTTGTTCCAAGCTGGTAAAACCGGAACATCTAATTACACAGATGATGAACTAGCTAAAATACCCCATTCAGGAGCCATTTCACCAGAGGTCATGTTTACAGGTTATACCCCTCACTACTCACTATCTATCTGGGCGGGCTATGACAATCGTATGACACCGATCACTTCTGAATCTGAAAATATCGCACAATATGTTTACCGAGAGATGATGAGCTACGCTTCAGAAAGTGTCTCTAACGAAGACTGGGTAATGCCCGATGATGTGATTAGAAATGGAAACGAGCTCTATGTTAAAGGGGCAGCAAATGTGCCGGTGGCTCCTCGTTCATCTGTTCAAAATCCTTATTACAATAATACTTCCTATAGTCAATCAACCGAACCAAGTAGCAGTGTTGAGACAGTGCCAAGTGTTTCAGAGTCATCTACAGTTGAGACACCAGCAAGTACTGATACTCCGGTAAGTTCAGAACCTGCACCAACGCCGTCTTCATCCAGTGCACCACAACCGTCGGAACCTTCATCTAGTGCGGCTCCACCAGATCCGACGCCGGAACCAAGCCAACCATCAGGTAGCAATTAAAAAAAGCCACTCGAATTATTTTCGAGTGGCTTTTAAACGTTCTTTACCATCTTGGCATAGATCTAATAATGGACAAATTTCACATTTTGGCGCGCGTGCCGTACAGTGATAACGACCAAAGAAAATCAGTGTATGGTGACTCTTCACCCACAATTCTTTTGGAATTTTGCGCATTAACGTCGTTTCTACCTCAGTTACAGAAGCATTCAGTTTAACTATCCGCAAGCGTTTCGTTACACGCTCAACATGGGTATCTACTGCAATTGCCGGTACACCAAAGGCATCCCCTAATACAACGTTAGCAGTCTTTCTTCCGACTCCCGGTAGCTTGATCAATTCTTCTCTTGTCTGAGGAACAACTCCGTCATAATTATCCAATAGCATTTGCGCACAAGCTTTAATATTTTTAGCCTTGTTGCGATATAATCCAATCGTTTTGATTTTTGCGATGATATCGTCTAGTGGTGCTTGGGCTAATGCCTCCGGAGTCGGATATGCCGCAAATAGTGCCGGGGTCGCTTTATTGACTGAAACATCTGTCGCTTGAGCACTTAGAATCACCGCAATTAGTAATTGGAAAGGAGAATCAGAGTGAAGTTCTCCCACTGCATCAGGAAACATTTCATACATTCGCGACAAAGCTTCCATCGTCTTTTCTTTACTCAGCATCGGGATCTTTCCTTTCTAGCCAATTGTACAAAGAAACTTTAGGAAGTTCTTCGGTTTGATTCTGCTCTTCTTTTTGCAATAAGATTTGTTTACGACGACGCTGTTCTTCTTCGACCTGCGCCTTTGAACGGATATTTTTCTTTTCCCAGCTTTGAAGTACTGTCTCGATATACTTAAAATTATAGGCTTGATTTAAGACGGCCTCTTGCAACGCTAACTCGATCAATGAAGGCGTATAGTGGTCTTCGTTCAGCCAATAACCAATCTTTTGGTACTCAATCGGTGAAAGCGGCCGGCCAAATTCTTGTTCAAAAGAACGCAACATTTTCTTTTGGGCTGCTAAATCATTTTGCTCCTCTGCCTCAAAGCGGGCTTGTTCCTTCAAGTTCGACAATTTCTCAAAGGCTGGCAGTAAATTGTAACGATCACTTTGTCGTCCCTGGTCATCTAATTTTGTTTCTAAAGTAACAAACTCTTTCTCCACTAAATTGTTTAACGCTTTATAAGCTTTTTCAGTTGTGCTCCCCATATTTTTAGCAATTCCTGTTAAATCAGGAAACTCATCACCGATCTGCTGCGCAGCGTAAAGCTGTAACCACAGCATAAATTCTTCTGTAGTTAACCCTAGTTTGGAATAATTTTGTAACAGCAAGTTAGAGATTGTCGTCTCGCCACCGGCTAGATAATCTTTCAATGAAATCATTTAAAATCCTCCATTTCCCATTTTAGTTTACACTAAAAAAAATGGAAATCCAATAGATGACCTCTTCAGTAAACAAGCAAAAACAGGAAGGAGCTCCTTCCTGTTTTTGTTTTATTCTGCTTCTTTTAATGCCGCTTGGGCTAAAATGTTCAAGTAGTTCCATGGACGATCAAAATGTGGTTGGAAGAAGAAATCTTGTAAGGCTAAATCTTCTAACGTCATGTCATTTTGAATAGCCACAGATAAAGTATTGGCTGATTGAGTAATATCATATTTCGAAAGGAATTGTGCGCCTAAAATTTTATTGGTTCCTTTTTCTGAAACGATTTCCATTAAGACCTTCTCGGTTGTCGGCATAAACTCAGGACGATAATTGTCTTCAATCACTGTGACATTCACATCAATTTCATTCAATGCTGCACTTTCTTTGGTTAATCCAGTTGATCCGATGGTCCAACCAAATAAGTATAATCCAGAAGTTCCTTGTGTCCCACGATATTTCATTTTCTGCTCAGTTAAATTTTGACCTACTAGCATTCCTTGACGAACAGCGTTAGTTGCTAGTGGAATATATTGTTCTTTACCAGTTGGATTGTAATGAACCACGGTTGAATCACCCGCAGAAAAAATATCCGGATCGCTTGACTGCATGTATTCATTTACAATGATCGCACCGCTTGGTAACATATCAACTTTTCCTTTTAATAGGTCAGTATTAGGTCTGAAACCTACGCATAAGATAACCATATCCGCTTCAAATTCTTGACTCGCCGTAACGACTTTAGTAACGGTTCCTGATTCATCCGCAACAAACTCGCTGACATTTTCGCCAAGAGCCAACGTAACACCACGGTCAACTAATTCTTTTTCTAAGATATTTGTGAATGGTTCATCTAAATATTTATTTAAGATCCGTGACAACCCATCAATCAATGTGACTTGTTTGCCAGATTCAGCAAAGGCTTCTACCAATTCGATCCCGATATAACCGCCACCGACAACAACGACTTTTTTTGCTTCTTTGGCTTGTTCAATAATTTTATTGGCTTGGTTATAGTTTTTACATAATAAAATATTCTTCGATTCAATTCCTTTAATTGGCGGAATAATCGGCCAAGAACCAGTTGTTACTACTAATTTATCATAATCAACGACTTTTTCTTCGTTGGTTTTTAAATCTTTTGCTGTTACTTTTTTAGCTTCTGTGTCAATGTTCGTTACATCGTGTTCCATGTTCACTTTTGCACCTAGAGAGGCTAATTCTTCTGGGTTAGAATAAAACAAACCAGCTGGATCCTTAACCACGCCACCAACATATAAAGCGATTCCACAAGATAAGAAAGAAATATTATCATTCCGTTCAAAGACTGTTACATCAGCATCTGGGTGATTGGCTAAAATATTTTTTACGGCTGCAGTGCCGGCATGCGTACATCCTACTACTACTACTTTCATTGTCATCCCACTCTCATTCGTTCTTTTTTTTAATTGCAATCATTTGCACAAGGACAGTATAACAGAATATAAATTCTGTCTAAATTAATTTGCTCACGAATACGCATTTATTTTTATTCTACTAAAAAATTGAAAGCGGTGAATTCGCCGTTGGTTTAAAAGTAATACATTATGTAAACATTCATTTGGTTTTTAACTTCCACAAAAAAAGTTGAGAAGGTATCCCCTCTCAACTTTTACTGATTATAATTCGTTAAATGTATTTACTACATTCTCAACGGTGAAACCAAATTGTTCTAATACATAATCACCAGGTGCTGAAGCGCCGAAGTGATCAATGCCGATCATTTTTCCTTCAGTACCGATGTAACGTTCCCAACCAAATGGAGATGCTGCTTCAATCGCTACTCGTTTAGTTACTGCTTTAGGTAAGACAGATTCTTTATAAGCTTCGTCTTGCGCTTCGAATAAATCAAAACTTGGTAAAGAAACAACGGAAACATCTTTTCCTTGTGCTTTTAATTCTTTTTGCGCTTGAACCGCCAAATTCACTTCAGAACCTGTTGCAATCAAAATACCTTCAGGTGTGTCAGATTCAGCTTTAGAAATCACATAGCCACCTTTAGCTACGCCTGTTTTCGCCAAGTCTTTGCTATTTGGCAAGACTGGTAAGTTTTGACGACTTAAAACTAAAATAGTTGGCTTATTCTGTGTTTCTAACGCTTGAATCCAAGCGGCAGAAGTTTCGTTTCCGTCGGCTGGACGAATGACTTGAACATTTGGCATACAGCGCACGCTAGCTAATTGTTCGATTGGTTCATGCGTTGGACCATCTTCACCAACAGCCACCGAATCATGAGTCAATACATAAATAACCGGTAGATCTTGAATTGCAGACATCCGAATCGCAGGACGTAAGTAATCGGTAAAGACGAAGAATGTTCCGCCATAAACACGCGTTCCGCCATGTAAATGGATTCCGTTCATTGCACTGGCCATCGCAAATTCACGAACGCCGAACCAAATATTACGGCCTTCATAAGAATCTGGTTGGAATTCTTTTTCACCAGCAATCGTAGTATTATTAGAACCTGATAAATCGGCTGAACCGCCCCAAATATTTGGAACTGCTTTAGCGATTGCTTGGATCGCATCTTTACTTGATACACGACTTGCTTGAGCAGTGCCTTCTTCATAAACAGGTAAAGCTTCTTGCCAATTTTCAGGTAGTTCACCCGCAAAGGCCATTTTGAATTGTTGTGCTAATTCTGGATGTACTTTTGCGTAGTTGGCAAACATTGTATCCCAGTCAGCCTCAGCTTTGGCACCTTTGTCATTAATTTCTTCTTTAAAGCGTTGCGCCACTTCTTCTGGCACTGTAAAATCTGGATATTTCCAACCATATACAGCTTTTGCAACATCAATGCCTTCTTTACCTAATGGTGCACCATGAACTGCTGAAGTTCCTTCTTTTGGTGAGCCGTAACCGATGACCGTCTTGATTTCGATTAAGGTTGGTTTTTCTGTTTCAGCTTTCGCTTCATCAATAGCTTTCGAAATCGCTTCTAAGTCATTGCCATCTTTTACTAAAATATGTTGCCAGCCGTAAGCTTCATAACGGGCACCCACATTTTCAGTAAAGGCTTTTGAAGTTGGTCCATCCAGAGAAATATCATTTGAATCATATAAAACGATCAATTTACCTAATTTTAAGTGACCAGCCATTGAGCTAGCTTCGCCAGAAACTCCTTCCATTAAGTCGCCATCACCACATAGTGCATAAGTGTAATGATCCATAACGTTAAAGCTGTCACGGTTATAAGTCGCAGCTAAATGAGCTTCCGCCATTGCCATCCCTACAGAAGTAGAAATACCTTGGCCTAGAGGTCCAGAAGTTGCTTCAACTCCATCTGTATGATGATATTCAGGATGTCCTGGGGTTTTGCTTTCCCATTGACGGAAATTTTTCAAATCATCAATTGTTACTTGATAACCCGCCAAATGCAGCAAACTATATAGCATTGCTGATCCATGACCCGCTGATAAAATAAACCGGTCGCGATTTGGCCAATTTAATGAAGTTGCTGGATTCACATTTAAATGTTTCGTCCATAATGCATAAGCCATTGGAGCCGCACCCATTGGTAAGCCTGGATGACCTGAATTTGCCTTTTGAATCGCTTCAATACTTAAAGTTCTGATTGTGTTTACACCTAATTGATCGATGTTGTCGAACAAGATAGTTCCTCCTTTTTTGGTAAAAAATACTTTAATTCTCTGTCTATTGTAACCGATTTATTTTTAGTTTTCAATCACTTATTCCAGAAAATATCTATTTTCTATTATGCAATCCTTTTTCTTTTTGAATTTTCTTCAATTTTTCAGGTGTGACATCGTTTCCCTCCGGATCAACGACTTTCATTCCTTCGATATGATGGCGCATCCCGCTACGAAATGAAGCAATATACTCTTCTCGCAAGACTTTCTGTTCGTGTGCTTCCGCATCCGTTAAGCCAACACTTTTTTTCTTTTTAGCCAATTCATTAATTCGTGCAATTGTTTCATCATTAATCATCTTGAGCACCTCTTTTCCTATTTAATTATACATAAAAAACAATAAGTTGAAAGTATTAACCAATACGAACGCTTGTTTGATTTGTTCGGTTATCTATGCTACACTAAAAAAAACGAAAGAAGGTGCGGTCATTGGCAAAAAGAACGGAAACCAAACAATTAGAAGTTTTGCGCTTCATTCATGAACGCGTTGAAAATAAAGGGTATCCTCCCACTGTTAGAGAAATTGGAGAAGCCGTGAATCTTTCTTCTACTTCTACGGTTCATGGTCATTTATCTAGACTGGAGAAGAAGGGCTGGATTTTGCGCGACCCGACGAAACCGCGAGCAATCGAGTTGACCATGACGGGACTAGAAAAAATTGGCGCAACACCGCAAGTGATTCCTATGCTCGGCGTCGTTACGGCCGGAGAACCAATCTTAGCGGTTGAAGAGGCCTCTGACTTCTTCCCAGTGCCGCCAGATTTGTCTAGCGAAGAAGGTAGCCTCTTCATGTTAACCATTCGCGGTGAAAGTATGATCAATGCTGGTATTTACGATGGTGATCACGTAATCGTTAGAAAGCAATCAACAGCCACAAATGGTGAAATTGTAATCGCCATGACTGATGAGAATGAAGCCACTTGTAAAAGATTCTATCGAGAATCAGATCATATTCGCTTACAACCTGAAAACGACCAATTAGAACCCTTGATTTTTGACAATGTTTCTATTTTAGGAAAAGTAGTTGGCCTCTACCGCAATCATATTTATTAATCGGAATTAACTTTCCGATTATTTTTTTCTTTACAAAACGAACAAACATTCGTATAATGAATACACAAACACACGTTCGCGTTTTATTTAGTTAATACGCGCAAGAAACATCTTTCTTTTTGGGAAAGTGAGTTCGTTAATACGAAGTAGGAGTGATTATTGATGAAAGCAGTAAGAAGATTTGGTTTGATTATCGCCGTTTTGTTGTTAGGTTTATTGATAGGTAAGTTGGGATCGTTAGCAGCAATCGTCATTTTTTCTGGCTTGTTTCTTGTATGGTTTATGTTGTGGGACGAACGTAAATATGCTCAGCATTATGCTGAACACCATCCCGAAGATCAACCTGAGGAAGAATTTTATTACAAAGAGCCTGCCGAAGATTTTTATTACGTGACTTATGATCATCACTATCATAAGTCCGCTTAATCTAATTGATCACCAAAAAAGCTGTCAGTTTTCTGACAGCTTTTTTTAATTAGCATTTTCTCTTAGTAGTCCATTAAAGTTAAAATATCATATCCTTGAATCTTATCACGACCATGTAGTTCTTCTAACTCAATCAAAAAGGCACAACCAACGACAATTCCGCCAAGTTGCTCAACCAACTCGATTGTCGCTTTGATGGTTCCACCTGTCGCTAGCAAATCGTCAGTAATCAACACTCGCTGGCCTGGTTTAATCGCGTCGCTATGAATCGTCAATGTATCCGTACCGTATTCCTTTTCATACTCTACTGAAATCACTTCACGAGGTAATTTACCTGGTTTACGAACAGGGGCAAAACCCACACCTAATTCGAATGCGACTGGGCACCCTACAATGAAGCCACGCGCTTCAGGACCAACGACCATATCGATTTGTTTTTCCTTGGCATAATCGACAATTTGTTTTGTCGCTTCACGATAAGCTTCTCCATCAGCCATCAAGGGAGAGATATCCCGGAAAATAATCCCTTCTTTAGGGTAATCAGTGATACTAGCAATATAATCTTTCAAGTTCATTTTGATTGTTCCTCCTAGGCTTTCAGCCAATTTCTAATGGTATCAATATCATTCATTAATAAAAACTCTTCACTATCAATCTGAGCCATGCGTTTTTGATAAATAGCACTTTCTTCAAACGCACGGGTTTCAGGAGCCTCTACCATCTGTAAAACGCCGTCGTCTATTGTAACAAATTTTAGCTCAGAAAACACGTGAATCATGAATACTAATAATTTTTCTGGAATTCTTAAGTAATTTGAAACATTTTTAAGTTTATACCGAATGTCGACTCGTGGCTGTTTCCGGAAAAATTGATAAAGTTTGGCAAACTGTTGGCGACTGGGCAGCCCATTCAAATAGGCTTCATCTGGACTATATAAATATAAATAGATTCGATCGAAAACACTTTCGTTGATCAATTCTTTTAATGTATCTTTATAATCTGGACAGTCCAACACCACCAATTGATCGTAATCATTCCAGGCAATTTGTTGGTCATACAGCGTGATTGGCATTTGCAATTCCTCAGTAAAAAACTTTTGACTTTGTGAACGAAAGGCCAAATATAGAACTTTACTCCCCTCGATCTTTTGATTCCAAGTATATTTTGCTCGACGATCAATCACCTGCATTCCCTCAGAAGCAAAATCCAGTAAACGTAACTGAACTTTTTTCTGACCATTCCACTCATTAATTTCTAAATCACCGACGAAATGCGTCTCTGGTTGTTGAATTTCTTCGCTTTCAGCGCCAAATCCAAAACCGATGGCATCTAATTGGCTCGTTTCTTTTTCCAGGGTGAACTTCAGGTGTTGCTGATCGGCACCGATTCGTTTAACGAAACTAACATTTCCATCTACTGAAAAATGCGGAGCCGGATTATCCGTCCCAAACGGCGCTAATTTTTTTAATTCTTCAACAAATTTTAATTCGATTTTATCCAGTGGGAGTGTCTCGTCAATCAAGAGCGTCGCACCTTTACTTAAATCGATATCTTTTTCCGTAATAAAAGTATTAATTTTAGTTTGTAAAGTAGCGATATTCTCAGCCGGTAGCGTTAAGCCCACAGCTGCTGCATGGCCCCCAAAATGCGTAAATTCGGATCTCATCGTATTCAACATGGCGAACAAATCTAATGCTTCGATACTACGACCGGATCCTTTAGCAGTACCTGTGTCATCAATCGATAAAATAATCGCTGGTCGCCCCGTCTGTTTCAAAATATTGCCGGCAACAATTCCCAAAACACCGGGATTCCAGTTTTTCCCAGCAATCACGTTAACAGAATCTTCAGGATTAATTAATGCGGTCGCCGCCGCCGTAGTTTCTTGAACGATTTGTTTACGCTCATTGTTAATCTGATCTAATTTTTCTGCTAGCTCATGAGCGACATCTTCCGCAAAAGTCGTCATTAATTCTACGGCTGGATTTGGATCTCCTAGACGACCAATCGCATTTAATCTGGGGGCTAGGGAAAATCCGATACTAGTCTCGTCCAGTTTTTGTAAATCTACTCCGCTGACTTTCAGCAATTCCAAAAGACCTAGCCTCTGTGTCTGCTTAATGGCCTGTAATCCTAGTTTTACTAAATTACGATTTTCACCTGTCATGGAAACGAGATCCGCAACCGTTCCGATCGTCACTAAATCCAACATTTCTAAGGGAACTTCTTCCAATAAGGCGGTAGCCAATTTGAAGGCCACCCCTGCTCCAGCTAGTTCACCAAAAGGGTATTTCCCTTCTGGATGGCGCGGATGGATAATGCAGTAGGCCTCTGGTAGAACGGACGGCAACTCATGGTGATCAGTGACAATCACGTCAACCCCTTGTGAATTGGCAAATGCAATTGCCTCATTACCAGCAACTCCATTATCGACTGTCACAATCAATTGAATTCCTTCATTGATTTTTTCAGCAAATAGTTCTTTGTTGGGTCCATACCCATGAATGAAGCGGTTAGGTAAAACGTAATGAACATCCGCCCCAATCATTTCTAAAGTCTCCAACATTATTGAGGTACTGGTAATCCCATCAGCATCATAATCTCCGTAAACTAAAATCGGCTGACCTTCCATGACAGCGGTTTGAATGCGTTCAACCGCTTTATCCATGTCATACATGAGGAATGGATCATGTAAATCCTCAATACTAGCCTTGGTTAACTGTGAAAATTCCACTAATGTATGTATGTTTCGTTTCCAAAGTAACTCGGTAAATAAATCACTATATCCTTGTTTAATCATTTCAGCTTTAAATGTCGGATCAATTGGTGATCCTGCTCGATATTGCCAGTCAAAGTTCGCTTTTTTCACTGTATCACTTCCCAACCGTACTAGTATAGCAAAAAAAAATCAGACAAGAAAGAGAAGGAGGTGTGACAAAATTATTGTCACACCTCCTTGTTCCGAATAAACGGTGTTTCAAAAGTTACTTCTTCGGAAATAAGCCGAAATTTCTTGAATCTGACCACTTTTGTCACAACTGCTTCTTGCTAAAATCCATCAAAGATTATCTCTTAACAAAGGGTGATTGTCACGGCCTGATTAATCGTAATAATCAACTGGTGGATTTTTCTTCTTTAACGTATCTGCTGCTTGGGAATCCTCTAGTGCAGCCAACGCCTGATCCTTCTCTTTTAACAAACTTTCATAATTGGCCTTTAACAAGGCGATTTCATTTTCTTGTTCACGTTGAAAAGTCGCTTTTTCTTCTGCTAACTTCTGCTCGTTATCAGTTTCGTAACCTTGAATCGTTTGTTTTAATTTTTTGATTTCTTTTCGTTGTTGAAACAAACTGGCGCCTGAGGTTAATAAAACCACCAAGGCTCCGATTAATGCGGAACCAATGATCACCAGCACTAGTGATAGATAAATTTTCTTGATCAAGAAATTAACCGGGATTTCTTGACTATTTGAAAGTGCAAAAATCACGATTAGCAAAACCAAAATAAAACCTAAAAAAACTTTCCATTGTTTCTTCATACGCCGTCCTACTTCCTATTGAATAATCCTCCTGCTAAAAAATCTCCGATATGGGGGAACAGCCCATAAAAACGACTCGCTCCTTCCATAATGAAGGGACGATTGATTTCGCGAGTGGGTTTCCCCATCTTATTTACAATCGTTTTTGCCAATTTATGGGGATCCAATACGATGCCACCTAAATTTTCTAAATAATTGCCACTTGGATCAGCTTTATCAAAAAATTCAGTTGCAATTGGACCTGGGTTGATTGTTGTTACAGAAACATTTTCTGGCCGCAATTCCAAACGTAACGCATTGGAGAATCCTAAGACAGCGAATTTTGTTGCGGAATAAATGGTTGATTTAGGTGTTGCCATTTTGCCAGCCATCGAAGCCACATTAAAAATATGTCCCTGCTGGTTAGTAACCATTGAAAGAGCAATCTTTTGTGTAAAGTACATCATCCCTAAGACATTAACTTCAAACATTTTTCTAGCAATCGCTAAATCAACATCAATGAAGTTATCAAACAAACCGAAACCAGCGTTGTTTACTAAAACATCTACTTGCCCGACTTCAGTTGCAATTTTCTCGATTACTGATTCAACGCTAGCAGGATCTGCGATATCTAGTTGAAAAGCATAAGCTGCTTTGCCACTTAACTCGCTACAATGTTCCTTTACTTGTCCGATTAAGTTGATCCGACGCGCACAAGTAACCACAATTGCTCCACGTTTTGCTGCTTCATAGCAAATTTGTTCTCCTAAACCAGCCGAGCCACCGGTTACTACAACCACCTTATCTGTTAAATCCATTGCGTTTCCTTCTTTCTGTAGAGCATCCGATTCCCTGTGCTTACGATGAAAATGGGACATCCACGATATCAAAATCCTTAGCTAATTGTGTATTTGGAAAGATCTCTTTTGCTTCCTCTTCCAGTTCTTTTGCTTCCTTGGCTAAATATCTAGCTGAAATATGCGTCAGCATTAACTTTTGAGCCTTCGCTTCTTTGGCGATAGTCGCCGCCTGCTGGGTAGTCGAGTGAAAATAAGCTCGCGCAAGTTTTGCTTCATTTTTATTAAAGGTACTTTCGTGGACAATCACATCACTATCTTTGGCGAACTGACTAGACTTTTTCGTAAGGCGAGTATCGCCAAAAATGGTGATAATCCGGCCTTTTTTGCTTTCACCGACAAAATCTTTACCATCAATGACCCGACCATCTGGCAAAGTTACGGTCTGACCTTGTTTTAGTTTTCCGTATAGCGGTCCAGCTGGAATACCTAACTCTGTCAACTTATCAACTTGAAGCATGCCCTCATGATTTGCTTCAACCACACGAAAAGCATAGCTTTCAATCCCATGATCTAGCAACATGCACTCAACCGTAAATTGCTTATCCTTAAAAATCACGCCTTCATTAAGTTCAATAAATTTTAATGAATAGGCTAGATGGGTCTTAGTTACTTGTAAAGAAGTTCTTACATAATTCTCCAGTCCAGCGGGTCCATAAATTTCGACTGGCTCCTCGCCGCCCTGGAAGGAGCGACTGCTCAATAAGCCGGGTAGACCAAAAATATGATCGCCATGGAGGTGAGAAATAAAAATCTTCTCAATTTTCCGTGGTTTAATATTTGTTCGTAAAATCTGCATTTGAGTTCCTTCACCGCAGTCAAATAACCAAATTGCATTTCGTTCATCTAATAATTTTAGTGCTAGCCCACTGACATTTCGATGCTTTGCGGGAACACCTGCACCTGTTCCTAAAAATTCTAACTCCATAATTCTCCTGACTTTCTATCAAATTATTATTATTTTAGAAGAAAGTCCTGCTCAGCGCAATCTAAATAAAGGAAATCTTATTCATCCTTGATTACTTTCCCTGATCGCTATCATCGACTGCTTTCTCTTTAGATGCTTTTGCCATTTCTTGCGCTTTTTTCACTTCCGCTTCCACTTCTTCATATTCAAGTCGGGTAATTTCTCCGCCTAATTCCATCATGATTAATTGATTCAATGGACGATTATCATCCTCTTCAGCGATCAAAAGCAACGCTGTATCGCCTTCCCCGATTTTATCCACTAAAAACTCAAAGACACCGGTGGCATCGCGAACTTCTTTAGCATCTTGGGTAGCTCCGATCATTCCGCCAGTGAACCACCCCAGCAATACACCAATCGGTCCACCGAGAATCCCCACCATCATACCGATCAAACCACCTGTTGAACTTTTGTTACTGCCGGTAAAATCTAAAAAATCTTCAATTTCAAACTTATGCTCGCCATCATCGGAATGGTGAACCACCGCCATTTGCTCCCCTTTCAATACTTTGCTAGCATGTAGCCGCTTGGTCTTAGAAAAAGCCTCATACGCTTTTGATTCTACATCGAAATTCATAATAATTACTCGTTTTTCCATCTCATCTCACTCCGTTCTTCTTTTAATCTTAGTTTAGCAATAAAACGACCTTTTGGAAAACAGAAAGAGTCTGTGACAAATAAATTATTTATGTAAACCAAATAAATGCAAAATAAAAACCGGAATTAATTTCCGGTCTTTATTTCTTCCATAATCCGATCATCCACTACGTAATGATCAAAAAAGGCTTTTGATAGCTGGTAGCCTTCGCCCCAATTCGTCCGGATCACGTCGTATTCGACGCCATCAATTTTCAATTTATTGCGCAAGTGTTTGATAATTGTCGACAAGCGCGTCATATGACTGGCGGAATCGCTATCTCCCCAAATTTTGATAGCTAAATCATTTCGACTGATTGGTGCTTCCTTAGTTGAAATCAACGTACTTAACATCTCACGCTCAGAGCGTGTCAAATTCCAAAGTGGGATTGGGCGCTTCTCATATTCGTTTGCTTCTTGTTGTGGTCTGATGCCAAAACCAATGGAATAAACCGATTCCTTCAAAGTCTTCTCAGCAAGCTTCTCTCTTAACCCACTAAGTGTTTCATCTTCAAGCAACCATTCATCCACTCCACGGGATTCCCATTCAGCTTTGTCTTCTTTTAATGGCATTTGATCGGTTTCTCTGATAATCGTGAACTTTTCACCAACTTCTTCAAGAATAACCATTAATTCTTGATCAGAAATAGTTTCACTGATGACTAAAACATCGAAAAAACTCATAACTTCTAGCGGTATCTGTTTGGCCTGCAACATAGTAAGCAATTTTGCCGAACTTAAAACCTCGATATTCAGGCGTTGTAGCTTCTCAACTAAAGGTCGCTCAACCAAAATATTGTGTGTTAAAATTAATACTTGCATCGCATTATTCCCCTTTTTTACTATTAAAAATAAACATCCGGTAAGTTACAATCGGAAATATTTAATAATTAACAATATAATTATTACTTGTTATACAGTCAGTTTACACCGCAATACTTTGTAACGCCACAAAAAAGTTTATAATTAACTACTCACAATTAGTATTATTGATAAAAAAATTGGGTTAAAAAACTTTTCCCCGGATAAAATAATGCAATTATCATTTTTAAAGAACATTTTGTTTCTGGATTAACGAAATTGCTCAAAATATAACCCTCATAATCTTTTAGCGTATTTAATTAACAATTCGGAATCTCTTTATTTCTTTTAACTAATAGTTATTACTATTTAAACAAGTTCCGTTATTTAGATAACGCTTTTGCAAGGAGCGGTACCAAACTATTTTAACCGTCGTTAAAAAAGAAAATTTTTCATCATTTATACTCTAAAAAATTAAAAAAATAGAAGCTTATACATTTTAAAATAACATCGATTATCTGTTTTACTGATTACGTTTTTGTTTTTTTTAGTGCTTAACATTCTTCAATCAAAAATTTCTTTTAAAAGTAAATTAATAATCATCCTCTTTTATAACGGACCCTAGTGAGCTTTACTTTCTGAGATTGACTAAACTTTTTTATTGCATGACAAAAAAACACCTCCAACTCAATGGAGATGTCCATGATTATAAAAACTATTTTTTACTTACTTCTAATCAACAAATTCAAATTCAAACTTATCAATGCGAACAAGATCGCCATCTTTCGCTCCGCGAGCGCGTAGGGCTTCATCTACACCCATAGAACGTAGTTGTCGCGCAAAACGCATGACAGTTTCATCATGATCAAAATTCGTCATCTTAAATAGTTTCTCTAATTTTTCACCGCTAAGTACCCAAGTTGCATCTGGTTCGCGAGTGATTGTGAACTCTGGTTCAGTTGATTGGAAACCATAATTAACCGTGTCTTCTTCAAGATCCTCGTCATATAACAAGAATTCTGGTGTTACTTCCAATAAATCAGCGGTCGCATTCAATAGATTATCTAGTCCCTGTTTCGTAATCGCCGAAATCGCAAAGACTGGGATATCATCTGCAAATTCATCTTCTTTGTCTTTTTTCAAAGCTTCCTTGAATTTTTTCAAGTTCTCTTCTGCATTTGGCATATCCATTTTATTTGCGACAATAATTTGCGGACGCTCTAATAAACGCAAATTATGGGAAGCCAATTCCTTATTGATGGCTTGGTAGTCTTCATAAGGCTCACGGCCTTCCATTCCGCTCATATCGATTACGTGCAAAATGACCCGGGTCCGCTCGATATGACGTAAAAATTGTGTCCCTAAGCCAATCCCTTGCGAGGCCCCTTCAATCAGACCAGGCAGATCCGCTGCTGCAAAGCTGCGACCATCACTAGTTGTGACCATTCCTAAATTAGGCACTAAAGTAGTAAAATGATACGCGCCGATTTTAGGACGAGCAGATGAAATTACTGACAGAATCGTTGATTTACCCACCGATGGGAAACCAACCAGACCGACATCCGCCAAGACTTTCAATTCTAATTCAATATTACGTTCTTGACCGGGCTCACCATTTTCAGCTAATTCTGGTGCTGGATTTCGTGGTGAAGCAAAACGCGTATTGCCCCGACCACCGCGGCCGCCGTGAGCAACAACTAGTTCTTGACCATTTTCAATTAAATCACCGATTAACGCTCCGGTGTCAGCATCCCGAACGGTCGTACCTGGGGGAACGCTAACATACGTATCTTCGGCTCCGCGGCCATGCATGCCTTTACTCATTCCATTTTCGCCTGAAATAGCTCTAAAATGTCGATTATAACGAAAATCCATCAAGGTTCTTAAGCCTTCATCGACAACTAAAATAACATCTCCTCCACGACCGCCATCGCCTCCGGCAGGTCCGCCGTCAGGAACATATTTTTCACGACGAAAGGCAACCATTCCGTCTCCGCCTTTACCAGCTTTGACATCGATTGTTACTTGATCTAAAAACATGGACATCTTGGTGTCCTCCTTTATTTCTTTATTCTTCTGACTACTGAATCTCCACACTAAACAAAGTCTTGTTTATTGTAGCTAGATTAGTCGAAAAAGTCCATTCTTATTGATAGAAGCTTAAAGTTTTTTTCTTTTTTCTGCCTTATTTTAGGAATTGATCGTTTAAATTTTAAGTGACAAGATATATCTTTTGACAAAATTTTTGATGCGTAGCACAATTAAATGGTAAGGCATCAAGCATTGCTTGACATAAAAAAGGAGGAACTTTTGGTTATGACAGTAAAAGTAGGTATTAATGGATTTGGACGTATTGGTCGTTTAGCTTTTCGCCGGATTAAAGAAGTATCTGACGATATTGAAGTAGTAGCAATCAACGATTTAACAAGTCCTACAATGTTGGCACAATTATTACAATTTGATTCAACACACGGCACATACCCTGGCACAGTTACTGCGACAGAAGATTCAATCGTTGTTGACGGCGAAAAAACACGTGTATATGCTGAACCAGATGCAAGTAAAATCCCTTGGGTAAAAGAAAATGGGGTTGACATTGTGCTTGAATGTACTGGTTTTTATACATCTGAAGAAAAAGCACAAGCTCATATTGACGCTGGTGTAAAACGTGTCGTTATCTCAGCTCCTGCTGGACAAATGAAAACAATCGTTTATAACGTAAACGATGATACTTTAGATTCAAATGATAAAATCATCTCAGCTGGTTCTTGTACAACAAACTGTTTAGCTCCAATGGCTTACTTCTTAAATGAAGAATTCGGAATTGAAGTTGGAACAATGACAACTGTCCATGCTTATACTTCAACTCAAATGTTGTTGGACGGACCTGTTAAAGGTGGCAACTTACGTGCTGCACGTTCTGCTGCTGACAATACAATCCCACATTCAACTGGTGCTGCTAAAGCAATTGGCTTAGTTATCCCAGAATTGAATGGTAAATTACAAGGACATGCACAACGTGTTCCCGTAGTTGACGGATCATTGACTGAATTGGTTTCAATTCTTAATACAAAAGTAACAGCTGACCAAGTTAACGAAGCAATCAAAAAACATACCATTGATAACCCATCATTTGGTTACGACGATCGCGAAATCGTTTCTGGCGATGTGATTGGAACAACTCAAGGTTCAATCTTTGACCCAACTCAAACTGAAGTAACTTCAGCTGGTGACTACCAATTAGTCAAAACAGTTGCATGGTACGACAACGAATACGGCTTTACTTGCCAAATGATTCGTTTGTTAGAAAAATTTGCTAACTTATAAGAGTCAGCTGATATTTCAGGAGATCATTTTTGATCTCCTTTTTTTATTGGCTTAAATTGATTCATTTTTTGAACAAAAAGTTACGGATTTTTCATAGGAAGTTGTTTAAAAATTTGCTATCATGAAATGGACAACAACTTAAAAAGGAGAATACTATGCGCTTAAAAAAATTAATGATTGGGGTCAGTCTGACGTTATCAGTCGGTTTGCTGGCTGCTTGCGGAAGTGATTCTGCAACTAAAGAAACAAAAGACAGTGCTACAAAAACCACAGCATCGAGCGTTGACCTAAATAAACTAGAGTTACCTCAGCTGACTGATAAAGTAGCTGACGATCAATATTTAGTCGAAATGGTCACGACTGAAGGGACAATCAAGCTAAAGCTCTTCCCTGATCAAGCTCCCAAAGCGGTAGAAAACTTTGTAAAACACGCCAAAGATGGTTATTACAAAGATACGCCTTTTCACCGTGTAATTAAAGATTTCATGATCCAAGGTGGCGATCCAAAAGGTGACGGCACTGGCGGTGAAAGCATTTGGAAAGCGGGCTTTGACACTGAAAATTCCAATCAACTGTACAATATCCGGGGCGCCCTTTCAATGGCCCGCTCTCAATCACGGGATAGCAATGGCAGTCAGTTCTTCATCGTAACGAATAAAGAAGATGTCAGCGATGGACTGGCAATCCAATACTATCCGGAAAAAATTATCGAACAATATAAAAAAGGCGGCGCTCCTAACCTTGATGGCGAATACACCGTTTTCGGTCAAGTCACCGAAGGAATGGACGTCGTTGATAAAATCGCTGCTGGCGAGGTAAAAGACAGTGGATCTGGCGAAAAATCTACTCCTACCAAACCCGTAAAAGTCAGTGAAATTAAAATATTACAAGAACCAAAAAAATAAACTAAAGAAGCAAAATCCGGAAAATCGGTTTTTGCTTCTTTGTTTAATTTATTTTTTTTGCTCTTTGTCCCCTACGATAAAAGTGAATTCACATTCAGTTACAGTCTTGTCCGCTACTGTGGCCCAAGCCTTGGCAGTTCCTACTGGTCCTTTGACTTTTTGGATATCAAAATTCAGGAACAAAGTATCTCCAGGACGGACGAATTCCAAAAATTGCGCTTTGTTGATGCCCCCGATATAAGCAGTCTTCCCTTCAAAGGCCGCTGATTTCAAAATCAGCAATGAACCTGCTTGAGCCAACGCTTCTACGATCAAGGTACCTGGCATAATTGGTTCGCCCGGAAAATAGCCTTGAAAAAAATCCTCATTCATTGTTAGATTTTTTACCGCTGTAATATGCTTCTCATCTTCAAACTCTGTGACTGCATCTAAATAGTAAATGGGAAAGCGATTAGGAATCGCAGCCATGATTTCTTCGACATTCATAATTTTTTTCATTTTGCACCTCGCTGAATATTTCATTTGATTATCAAACTATCATATTCTAATGTTTTAATCAAGGTCTATTGGAATAATCAAAAAATAGTTTGACAATCAAAGCTTTTTACAACATAATGAGAGCATATTATTTTTTATATTATTTAGGAGTGTGTCATTTAATGTCAATTTTAACTGGAAAAAAAATTATCGTGACCGGCGTTGCCAATAAAAAAAGTATTGCTTGGGGTTGTGCTAAAGCCATCGCCGATCAAGGAGCAGAAATAATTTATACGTATCAAAATGAGCGGATGAAAAAGAACTTAGTAAAATTAGTTGGCGAAGATGCCCACATGTTCGAACTAGATGTTGCTAGTGATGAAAAAATTGAAGCTGCTTTTGCTTTAATCGAAGAACAATTCGGCTCAATTGATGGTTTGGTTCATTCGATTGCCTTTGCCAACAAAGAAGAATTATCAGGAAACGTGACGGAGATCACTCGTGACGGTTTCCAATTAGCCCAAGACATCAGTGCCTACTCATTATTAGCTGTTTCAAAATATGCAGCACCTTTAATGACTGACGGTGGCAGCATCGTGACGATGACCTATATGGGTTCTGAGCGTTCAATCCCTAATTACAACATGATGGGAATCGCCAAAGCTGCATTAGAGGCTGAAGTTCGCTACTTAGCAACTGAACTTGCGCCAAAAAATATCCGCGTTAACGCTATTTCAGCAGGAGCAATTAAAACATTGGCTGTGACCGGCGTGAAAGATTACCAATCCTTATTGAACTTATCTGAAGAACGGACACCGGATAAAGTAGCGGTAACGATTGAAGAAGTCGGAAATTCATGTGCCTTCCTGCTTAGCCCCTTGGCAACTGGAATCATTGGCGATATTATTTACGTCGATAAAGGGGTTCATTTGAGCTAAGAAATTCTCCTAGCTTTTTCAACCATTCAAAAAAACGCCATTCTACATGAACGGCGTTTTTTCTATTTATCTTAAACTTCAAAAACCCAACCTTCAGGTGAGTTAACATCCCCAAATTGAATCCCAACTAGTTCATCATATAATTTTTTAGTGACTGGACCTACTTCCGTCTCACTGTAAAATACATGGAAATCATCACCATTTTGGATTCCGGCAATCGGAGTAATAATTGCCGCAGTTCCACAGGCCCCTGCTTCTGCAAATTTATCCAATTCCGCTAATCGCACGTCCCCTTCGATCGCTTCCAGTCCGAAGCGTTCCTTTGCCAAATACAATAGCGAGTATTTTGTAATACTTGGTAAAATTGACGGTGATTTTGGCGTAATGAATTGATCATCATGAGTAATTCCGAAGAAATTCGCTGAGCCCACTTCTTCGATTTTTGTATGAGTGGCGGGATCCAGATAGATACAGTCCGAAAAGTTCCGGTCGTGAGCGATTTGCCCCGGTAATAAACTGGCTGCATAGTTTCCGCCGACTTTTGCCGCCCCGGTTCCATAAGGCGCAGCTCGGTCGTATTCTGAAACGATAAAATTACTTGGCGACATCCCACCTTTGAAATACGGACCTACTGGCATACAGAAGACCCCAAATAAATATTCTGGTGCGGGGATAATCCCAATATTAGGACCGACACCAATTAAATACGGACGTAAATATAAAGTTGCTCCCGTTCCATATGGTGGAACATACTCTTCATTCGCGCGTACTACCTGCATCACTGCATCAATAAACTTCTCTTCGGGAACAGCTGGCATCTGCAAACGTTCCGCACTTTTGTTTAAACGCTTAGCATTTTCATCCGGTCGAAATAAATTGATTTTTCCATCTTTACGACGATAAGCCTTCAAGCCTTCAAAACATTCTTGGCCGTAATGGAGACAGGTAGAGCCTTCATTAATGGTGATCGTATTATCCTCTGTCAATACGCCGTCATCCCATTGCCCGTTTTTCCAATGAGAAATATAGCGGAAAGGCGTTTTAATATAATCAAAACCTAATTCTTCCCATTTTATATCCACCATTTTATCATCTCCTTCTTATTTAATGGTAAGTCTATCACTTTCTTTCATCATTGTCATGGATTTTTTCAATTTTCTGAAAAAACTATTTTTTACATTAGTCGACAGAAATACAGAAAATTGTTACACTATTTTTATTCGCTGATAGCAATTAAGTCGTGATTCTAAAGGTCGCTCTGTGGGGAGCGTTTCCTCCTCTCTGACAGATTTGCCTAATGGACTAAAAATTTACTTTCTTAAAGTTTAAGATAGGAGTGCGTTATGTTTTTAATGACTTCACAAACTGTTGACTCTAGTACTGTCAATGTCGTTGATCAAGCAACGAAACAGCTGTCTGCTTGGCAAAGATACTGGCAGACGATTGATTGGGATCAAGTATTTTCTATTTTGATTCAAAAAGGATTCACCATTTTAGCAGTGTTGATTCTATTCTATCTAATCCGAAAAATCGGGAGCTTCTTGATCACCCAATCTTTTGATCGGCAAAAGAAAAAAATGGTTGATAATGCTACTAGGATCGAAACGATTCATGCTCTGACAATGAATATTTTTTCTTATACACTGTTCTTCTTTTTCCTTTATTCAATTCTGGATACGCTAGGGATTCCAGTTGGTTCACTGTTGGCAGGTGCCGGGATCGCCGGGATCGCCATTGGGTTAGGTGCACAAGGGTTCACTAATGATATTATCACCGGCTTTTTCCTGATTATGGAACAACAAATCGATGTCGGCGATTATATTCATTTAACGAACCTTCAGATCGAAGGAACTGTGACCTCAGTGGGCATTCGAATGCTCCAAATGAAGTCATCCGATGGAACCGTTCATTTTATCCCTAATCGTAATATTACGACCATCAGTAATCTCTCGCGGGCGCATATGCAAGTCAAAGTCGAGGTGCGGATCGAACCGAACGAAGGATATGATCGCATCAGCCACTTGATTGAAGAAGCCAATCAAAAACTAGCGAAAGAATTCCAAGCAGATATTTTTGATGGACCGACTATCTTTGGACTGGTCGACTTAGGCAATAGTAATTACGCCATTCGCACGGTTTTATATGTAACTAACGGAAAACAATTTAAGCTACAGGAAGAATTTCTAAAGGCTTATGTAAAAACATTGACTCAAAATGATTTCACTATCCCAAGCGTGCCGATTACACCTGTGAAATAGAACATTTATAAAAACAAAAAAACCGACAGACGAATTCATTCGTATGTCGGTTTTTTGTTTCATGCTGATTTTACCAACTAGCCTTTTTGACACCGGGAATTTGACCCTTATGAGCCAATTCGCGGAATTTAATACGAGACATGCCAAATTTACGCATATACCCTCTTGGCCGGCCGTCAATCAAATCGCGGCGCTTTAACCGGTTGGGATTTGAATCACGGGGTAATTTTGCTAATCCGTCATAATCGCCAACTGCTTTTAAAGCTGCCCGTTGTTCTGCATATTGTTCAATCAAAGCCTGTTGCTTTTGCATTTTAATGATTTTTGCTTTTTTTGCCATTTCAATACCTCTCTTAATTTTGTTTGTTCTTGATTTATTTAGTGAACTTAACTGTAATCGTTACTGTTTAAACACTTGATTAAAATAGCATGTTCACTTTTACTTGTCAATTTATCGCTACCGGACACTTACTACGACACTATTTTGAGCAAAAGAAAAAGACCCTTTTCAGGATCTTTTGACTTAACTTGGTGAATTGGCATGAAAAATCAATTTAGTTTCAGGATTTTTCCTTTCGATTGTATGGAAAGTGTAATTAACTGCTTTTAAAATTTCTCTACGAGTCACAATCCCGCAAAAGACACCCTCATTATCTAAAACCGGTAAAAATGATGCATCGACTAAAAGATGCAGTACATCTTCCAATTCTGCATCAGGACGCATGACAGCAACCTCTGTCTTCATAACATCAGCTACTGTTAATTCTTCTAAATTGGATATATCAATACCATCGATCCCCAACATCTTTTTGACAATATCATTCAAGCTCAGTAAACCAACAAAATGATCTTCTCTATCCAGCACAGGGATGGTTGAATAGCCTGCCTGCGATAAAAGCAGTAAGGCATGTTCTAAAGGATGTTCCTTTATTACGTTAGCAACATTTTCTGCTGGGATCATCATATTTTCTTTATGATCTCTCATCAATTGTTCAATTGCGGGACTAATCATATGACGCCTCCGTTCTAATTTCTCTATTTCAATTTTACCTCAACAGCTATAAGAAAACGCTTTTTACCCAAATATTTAATAAAAATTAGGAACTAACGTTCAAAATCAGCTGCTAATTCTTCAATCACTTGATGCGATCGATTATAAAACTGAACGTGGTAGTTTGTTTCTTCGCTGTCAATAATTGCATAGCTAGGGATTTGGATTGGACCGCGTGGCTGTGAAATACTTCCCGGATTGACAAAGAGGATGTTTTTGTCCATTTCAGCTACCGCTTGGTGAATATGTCCAAACAAAGCAATGTTTGCGCCCTTTTCTTGTGCCTGTAACGAAAGCATCGTCAAACCAAAGCGTACATTAGATAAATGACCATGCGTCAGGTAAATCGTATCATCGCCAATTTTAACAACTTGTTCTTTTTGGTAACCAGGATCGTAATCACAATTGCCAGTAACAACTGTAAAGTGCTGCCAAAGTTCATCGGTAGCTTTTAACTCTGAATCACCGCAATGAAACATATGGTCTACTTGATCGACATAGCGATTCACGATTTCAACCAAAATATTACGATCACCGTGGTTATCGCTAACAACTAAATATTTCATTTATTTCCCTCCAACCAATTCTGCCAAACCTGCTCAAGTTTTTTAACCGCCATTCCTCGATGACTGATTTGATTTTTTTCTTCACTGGACAATTCAGCCGAAGTTTTTCCAAAGCCAGGTACAATAAATAATGGATCGTAACCAAAGCCATTATCTCCTTGGGGAATTCGGCCGATCCGACCATCCCAATCCGCCTCTACTACTAAACTTTCTTTTTGTGGAGCAGCAAAAACTAATGTGCAATGGAAATGAGCCGTCCGCTTTTCATCAGGAACATCGGTCAATTCATGCAGTAATTTCGCATTGTTTGCAGCATCGCTTTTCCGTTCCCCGGCAAAACGCGCTGAAAAGATTCCCGGTAAACCGTTTAAGGCATCCACTGCTAACCCAGAATCATCAGCTAAAACTGGCTGCTGTAAAATTTGAGCAATCGTTTCCGCCTTCAAACGCGCGTTTTCTTCAAAAGTTTTCCCCGTTTCTTCAACATCTGGCAAATCTGGATAATCCAATAAGGTTTTCGTTTGATATCCTGCTTTTGCAAAAAGTGCAGCAAACTCTTTAGCTTTTCCTGGATTACGGGTAGCAATTACAATTGTTTTATCAGCCGTTTCAACTTCTGTAAGCAGTGCTTCTTTTTGATTGGCAATCAATTCTTCAATCGCCGTTTTTCCATGTAGAATCAACGCGTTCAATTCATCATCATCAAAAGTAGATTCTTCACCCGTCCCCTGAATTTCAACAAAACGCCCTGACTCAGTCAGCACTAGATTCATGTCCACTGCAGCTGCTGAGTCTTCCTGATAGTCCAAATCGGTGACCACTGTTCCATCAGGTAAGATTCCAACACTGATAGCTGCTAAATGCTCCTTAATCGGATCTTCAGCTAATTCACCACTTGCCAATAACTTATTGATTGCTAAACGCAATGCAACAAATCCGCCAGTAATGCTAGCTGTACGTGTACCGCCATCGGCTTGGACAACATCACAATCAACGATGATGTTGCGTTCACCTAGTTTTTCTAAATCAATCACAGCTCGTAAAGAACGACCAATTAGCCGCTGAATTTCCATCGTTCGTCCAGTCAACTTTCCTTTGGCACTTTCACGGCGATTCCGTGTATTCGTTGCTCGAGGTAGCATACTGTACTCCGCAGTCACCCAGCCCGTCTCACTTCCTCTTAAAAAAGGCGGGACTGAATCTTCTAAAGTCGCGGAACAGATGACTTTAGTATCACCAAAAGAAATAACTACCGACCCTTCTGGATGTTTAAATACATTCGTTTCGATTTTTATCGGCCGCAATTGTTGGGCGCTTCTTCCATCATGTCGCAAGTTTATTCTCCTCCTAAATCAATATGTGTCACTGCTAAATCTCGAATATTCAACCATTCACTTGCAATATCTTTAAACATTTTAGGCGAGCCAGTTGTATAAAAAATTCTAGACTTTGTGGCAGCGTGTTGATAATTATTCAAATTGAAGTAATCCAATAATGTGCTGACATCATTGATCGTTTCTGCTCCAGAATCAATCAAGATAACTTCTTGTCCCATTACGTTTTGAATAATCGGCCGCAACAAAGGATAGTGGGTGCAGCCCATAATCAAGGTATCCAATTTTTCCCGTTTCAAAGGGGCCAATGTATGGGAAACAATCTTCTTGGCTACAGAACTATTAAACTGGTTACTTTCAACAATCGGTACAAATTTAGGGCAGGCTAAGCTAGACACATATGTCTCAGGAGCTTTCTTACGTAATTCATTTTCATAAGAACCACTCTTAACCGTTCCTAAAGTACCAATTACCCCGACGCGACCGGTCTCGCTTGCTTTTAAGGCGGCTCGAGAGCCAGGTTGAATCACACCAATAACGGGAATATCAATAGTTTGTTTGATTTCTTCTAATGCTACTGCCGTTGCTGTATTACAGGCAATTACTAGCAGCTTTATATTTTTTTTCAATAAAAAGCGGGTCATTTGCCAAGTAAATTCAATCACTTGTGCTGCTGGTCGGGGGCCGTATGGGCAACGGGCCGTGTCTCCTAAATACAAAATTTCTTCATTTGGTAACTGACGCATTGCTTCTTTGACAACCGTCAACCCGCCGACACCAGAATCGATAAATCCAATTGGTCTTTCATTTGCCAAAAATGCTCATCTCCATCTAGTTCCAAGTATCACCCTATTTTCCACTTTTTGACAAAATATTTCAAGCCCCAGAACTTCATTAAGAAAAAAGCGTTTTCTTTTGAATGGATAACAATCAATGCTACACTTATTATTAAGAGGAGTTGATGAAAATGGACAAAAAAGAACTGACTGAAAATTTAGGAAAAGTTTCTGCTGGCGCCCGTAATCAAGACCCTGCTAGCAAAGCTACCGAAAAAGCTGTTGAGCAGAAAAAGCAAGAAGACAGCACAGACCATGAACCAAGTACGCTAGAAAAATTAGGTAAAACACAAGCAGGAGCTGTTTACGAAGATCCTGCAATGAAAGAAACCGAACGAAAAACAGAAGAAGAAAAAGAATAAAAGGGCGGGAAAACTACCCCCTGATTGAATAAAAAGGCGAAGCTCTCTCATTTAGTAGAAAGCTTCGCCTTTTTTTAATAGTTGTATTTACTAGTTTCTAAAAAGTTAGAAACTAACGATAACAAGTAACATACTACAAAATACATCGCAGTCATCGCAATAAACATTGGGATGACATAATTGGTGTTTTGACCATAAATAATTTTGGCATTATGTGTCAATTCAGGTAATGAAATAATTACCGCTAAAGACGTATCCTTGATCAACGAGATCAATTGACTCAAAATTGCTGGCAACATCGATTTAAACGCTTGAGGTATCACAATCAGTGTCAAAGTTTGAACATAAGTAAAACCGGATGACAGACCTGCTTCTGTTTGACCTTCCGGCACTGCATTCAAGCCAGCACGGAATATTTCAGATAGCATCGCCGACTCAAAAATCGTTAAGGCCGCAACTGCTGCCCAAAAAATATTCAGCTTGATTCCAATTTGTGGTAAAGCGAAATAGGTGAAGAAAATAATCAGTAATAATGGTAAATTTCGAATGATATCTACTAGCAAACCGACAATCTTCGAAAGAACTGGGATATTGCTATAGCGGACGGTTCCAGCAATCCCCCCCAGAACCATACTGAAAATAATTGAAACAATCGAGACCTGGATCGTTACCCATAGCCCATCCAAAAGGAATCGGATATTGATCCATGAAAAAGCATCACTCATATGTTATTCCTTCCTTTCTTTAGGCATTGGCCCAATTCTTATCCAAATAATTCATTAGATAAGATAATGGCAGTGTCAAGATCAAATAAAACAGGCCGACGATAATGTACGTATCAAATGTATTGAATGTATTGCTGGCAATTAAATCCCCTTGATACATCAAATCTAATCCGGCTACCATCGCCAAAATTGAGGAGTTTTTGATCAAGTTGATAAATTGATTCCCTAATGGCGGTACGACAATTTTAAAAGCTTGCGGCAAAACAATATAACGTAATGTTTCGCTGTAAGAAAAGCCCGAAGACAGCCCCGCTTCCATTTGCCCTTTAGGGACTGTTTGAATCCCTGAACGCACCGTTTCTGCGATAAAGGCTGACGTGTAAATCGTCAAACCAATTGTTCCGGCTTGAAACCCGTCGAAGCTGTAGAAATACAGCGGTGCTACAACGTAGAAAAACATCACAATAATCAGTAATGGAATGTTTCGGAAAAATGCAACATAGGCTTTTGCCAAACTGCGGATAATTCGATTATGGGACAATTGCAAAATTGCCATCAGCGTTCCGATAATCAAACTAAAGAACAAAGCTAACAAACTTGCGTAAATCGTAAACTTAAAGCCGCTGACAAAATCAGCTGAGTAGGTTTGAAATAATTCTGTCATTAGAACTGTGCCCCCTTCTTCGCACGACCTTCTGCATCTTTAGGGAACCATTTCTCAAAAATTTTGTTGTAGGTGCCGTTATCATGCATTTTGTGCAAGGCTTGATTGACTTCCTCAAGAAAGTCGTCTTGCCCCTTATTGATTGCAATCCCATAGGGCTCATTGGTAAATGTTCCACCAGTTAATTCATAGTTATCATTTTCTGAGGCCATTCCTAATAAAATCGCATTATCTGTCGTCATCGCCTGACCTTGACCAGACTGTAACGCTGTGAATGCTTCAGCATAATTTTCTAATTCTAAAATTTTAGCATCTGGTGCATGCTTGCGAATATTGATGGTGGAGGTTGAACCTTTAACAGCTAAAACAGTATCATCAGCCGTCAAGTCTTTGACACTTTTGATCGGACTGCCCTTTTTAACCAATAAAGATTGACCAGCATCAAAATAAATGTCAGAAAAATCAACTTGTTTTTTCCGATCCTCGGTAATCGTCATCGTCGCGATAATCGCATCGATATTCCCATTTTTCAGCAAGGGAATCCGGGTTTTTGAAGTTACTTCAACAAATTCGGCTTTACCCTCTTCGCCAAGAATTTCTTTTGTGATGGCCTTGGCAATGTCGATATCAAAACCTTCTACTTGCCGCGTTTTAATATCCATCATCCCGAATAAACGCGTATCATATTTTACTCCCCAAATAATTGTGGGTTCTTCTTTTATTCGTTTCGCTATGTTCTCGTTGGCAACGCTCTCTCCTTTACATCCAGACAAAACTAGCATGAGCAGCAACGGAAGAAATAGCAAAGAGATTATTCTTTTCATCTTCGACATAAGCCGCCTCCTAGTGATTGATTACTTTGCTGACAAACAGTTGCGCTCGTTCATCTTGTGGTTTTTCAAAGAAGCCTTTGACATCTCTTGTTTCTTCTAAGACTTCGCCATCCGCCATGAAAATGATGCGATCGGCAACTTCTTTTGCAAAGCCCATTTCATGAGTTACCACAATCATTGACATTCCGTCACGAGCAATCTTTTTCATAACATTTAAAACATCACCGATCATTTCTGGATCGAGCGCTGACGTTGGCTCATCAAAAAGCAACAAGTCAGGATTCATTGCCAAGCCACGCGCAATAGCAATCCGCTGCTGCTGACCACCGGATAACATCGAAGGATAAGAATCTTTCTTATCTAACATATCTACTCGATCTAATAATTTCTCGGCCGCTTTAGTTGCCTCCTCTGGAGATTGTTTTAAAACCTTAATCGGTGCCATCGTAATGTTCTCCAAGGCCGTTTTGTTCGGGTAAAGATTAAAATGTTGAAAGACCATTCCGATATTTTTACGAACTTCTTTCAGCTTCACTTCTTTACTGTGTAAATCTTTTCCATTCACTAATAATTGACCCGAAGTAATCTCTTCTAAACCATTGATACAGCGTAACATGGTACTTTTCCCTGACCCAGATGGTCCGATTACCACAACGACTTCACCTTTGTCGAAAGTCAAATTAATATCTTTCAACGCATGAAACTTTCCATAGTATTTTTCTACATGCTTAAATTCAACCATTGGCATGTCTAACCACCCCATTATCCTTAGTATTTTCTAATCTTTCCAATATAAGCTTAATTATAAGCGAAGTTTTTTTAATTTGTAAAGAAAAAAACTCGCCCTAAGCAAAAAGTCTTTCAATTTTTCTCATCCTTATGTTAGGTTTTGTTACACAAGACCAGTTTTTCCTTTTGATAAAAATAGTAATAAGAGTTGTCATGTTTGAAAAAAAAAGGTAAGATTTGAAGAGACTAGCGATAGAATTTTTATGAAAAGGTGAGTTAATGAAAAATATCATTCTAACCGGTGATCGACCAACCGGCCAATTACACTTAGGCCACTATGTTGGTTCGTTAAAAAATCGTGTAAAGATGCAAGCAGATCTTGAAAATGAATTGTTTATCATGATTGCTGATATGCAAGCATTAACCGATAATGCAAAAAATCCGGAAAAAGTTTCTTCAAATGTTTTACAAGTAGCTTTGGACTACTTAGCAGTCGGACTTGATCCTAAACGTTCAACCCTCTTTATCCAATCACAAATTCCGGAATTAGCAGAGTTGACGATGTACTATTTAAATCTTGTCAGTGTCGGTCGGGTTCGTCGCAATCCAACCGTAAAATCTGAGATTGAACAAAAAAAATTCGGTGAAAGTGTTCCTACGGGCTTCTTTATCTATCCGGTTTCTCAAGCCGCTGATATCACTGCCTTCAAAGCAAATCTTGTACCTGTTGGTGAAGATCAGAAACCTATGTTAGAACAGACGCAAGAAATCGTTCAAAGTTTCAATCACACATATGGAGATGTCCTTGTAGAGCCAAAAGGGGTCTTCCCTGAAAAAGGCCAAGGTCGTTTACCTGGCATTGACGGTAATGGTAAAATGAGTAAGTCATTAGGAAACGGTATTTATTTAGCAGATTCAGCTGATGTATTGGCGAAGAAAGTTATGAGTATGTATACCGATCCAAATCATATTCACGTTGAAGATCCTGGTCAAGTTGAAGGCAATATGGTTTTTACTTATTTAGACGTTTTCGGAACAGATAAAGAAAAAATCGCTGAACTAAAAGAACATTACCGCCGCGGCGGACTTGGAGATGTCAAAATCAAGCGTTACTTGATTGACGTTTTAGAAGCTGAGTTTGGACCGATTCGCGCTCGGCGTGAAGAATATGCCAAAGATCCAGAAGCAATTATGGAAATGTTAAAAGGCGGCAGTGAAAAAGCCCAAGCAGTCGCTGCTAAAACATTAAGTGAAGTAAAACAAGCGATGGGCATCAATTATTTTAACTAAACTAAAAGCGCTCGATTACTCGAGCGCTTTTTCCTATAAAATAGTTCTTTTACTAATTTATCAGAGATAATTTTCGGATAAACTCAAGCATGACTTATTGCTCCTAATTTGCCCAAAGCGCTTCACGACTCGAAGACACATTTTTTTGTTAGAGCGCTACCTTTTTTCGCTTCAGCTCTTTTAAAATAGTTTAAAAAATAGCCTTCAGGAGCACGCGCTAAACTGGATTCCCCTTTTGCTTCTTTTTTTATCATGGTAAAATGAATTGTGAGTAAATTTAAGGAGTTATAAACGATGAACAGTCATGAACTATATCAAAAATTAGAAGTAGCTCCGGTTATTGCAGCGTTGAAAAATCAAACTGAACTAAACGTTGCACTTAATTCAGAAAGCGAAGTTATTTTTGTTCTCCAATCTCATTTAATGGAGTTAGCTGAACTATCCGCGAAAATCAAAGCTAGAGGTAAAATAGCAATTTTGCATGCAGATTTAGTCAAAGGTTTATCCTCCGATGAGAAGGCTATCGACTATATCAAACAAGCTACTGCCTTTGATGGCATCATTTCAACCAAGCCTGCCATTATTCGACAGGCAAAAAAACATCAATTATTAGCGATTCAGCGCTTTTTTTTGTTAGATTCTTCTGCTTTAGCAAATATCGATCGCCAGTTGAATATTACGGAAGCTGACTTAGTCGAAGTATTGCCTAATGTTTCGCCAAAAATCATCAAAGAGCTGGCGACCCATGCCAAAAAACCACTGATTGTCGGCGGCTTGATTCGTGATAAAGAAGACATTATGGGTGCTTTGGGGGCTGGCAGCCTAGCAGTTTCGACTACAGAAAGTAGCATTTGGTCAATTTAATGATTGTTGAGGCTTTATAAAGGTGTTATACTACAGATAATTAAATACTAGCTAGAAGAGATAAAAAGAGTATAGCAAACAAACGCCAACAGACATTGGCGGCTGTTTCCTATACTCTTTTTTATTGTACTCATTTCACTGAAAATATAATGAGGAATAGCTCAACTATGCGGGAGGAATATTTATGTATGATGTAATTGTAATCGGTTGCGGAATTGTTGGTGCAGCCACAGCCTACGAATTAGGCAAACTTGATTTAAAAACACTTGTTTTAGAAGCTGAAAACGATATCAGTTTGGGGGCAACACGCGCAAACAGTGCGATCTTGCATGCCGGTTACGATCCTGAACCTGGGACTTTGATGGCTAAATTAAATGTTGAAGGTGCTGAGCGGGCTAAAGAATTATGCCAAAAACTTTCAGTTCACTACAATCAAATCGGCTCTCTTGTCGTCGCTTTTTCTGAAGAAGAATTAGAACTGCTTCAAACACTGTATCAGCGTGGAATCCAAAATGGCGTAAAAGATCTGGAATTATTGGACCAACAAGCGCTCCATGAAAAAGAACCGAATCTTTCAAAACAAAGTCAAGGTGCCCTTTATGCCCCGACTGCCGCGATTGTAAATCCTTGGGAATTTTGCCTCGCTTTAGCAGAGACAGCTGTCAAAAATGGCGTCGAAATCGCCTTAAATAATCGCGTGCTTAAAATCGAACAATTTGAAGCAGGATACGAAATCACAACAAATCAAGGGGTTTTTCAAACAAAATACGTCTTCAATGCAGCAGGCGTTCATTCCGATGATATTCATAACCTGATTGCTGAACCCAATTTTGAAATCACACCCAATCGCGGCGAATATTATTTATTGGATAAATCTGAAGGAACTGTCGTTAAACACGTGGTTTTTCAGTGCCCTTCTAAGATCGGAAAAGGTGTTTTAGTCAGCCCGACTGTCCATGGAAACTTGATTGTAGGGCCAAATTCAGAAGCTTTAGAACGTAATGAACTCGATAGTGGAATAGACACTGGCAATACTGCTGCCGGCTTACGAAACGTAGCAGAATTGGCTCGTAAATCAGTTGCCGAACTAAATTTGCGACAATCCATTCGAAATTTTTCTGGTGTTCGTGCCAACAGTACTCGAGACGACTTCATTATCCAAGTGGCAGCCCCTGGATTCATTGATTTAGCTGGCATTAAATCGCCGGGCCTCACCTCCGCTCCGGCAATCGCTGTCTACGGAATCGAGTTATTAGAACACTCGATCGGTCAGCGGTTCGAGCAAAAGAGCGCATTTATTGATTCTCGAGAAAAACTTTTCTTTCAGGAATTAACTATTCCAGAAAAAAATGAAGCAATCGCTAACGACAGCACTTACGGTAGAGTGATTTGTCGCTGTGAAACAATCACTGAAGGTGAAATCAGAGCTGCTGCCCACTCCCCTATTCCACCGGTTTCAGTAGACGGTATCAAGCGCCGCTGTAATGCTGGTATGGGTCGCTGTCAAGGTGGATTTTGCGGACCACGAGTCGTTGATATTTTAGCTGATGAATTAAATAAAACGCCTTTAGAAATTTTACAAGATCGCGAAGGTAGTCAAATCTTAGTCGCGACAACGAAAGGAGCCCGTTAAGAATGCATGACTTAATCGTAATTGGCGGTGGTCCCGCTGGCTTAGCAGCCGCAATAGCCGCTTATGAAAAAGGTGTAAAAGATATTTTAATCATTGAACGTGACCAAAAACTTGGTGGTATTTTAAATCAATGTATTCATAATGGCTTTGGGCTACATTATTTTAAAGAAGAATTAACTGGTCCGGAATATGCTGCCCGCTTTATCACTAAAATCCAAGCAACGAATATTCAAGTTCTTTTAGATACAATGGTTTTAGAAGTTACTGAAGAAAAAGAAGTTCACCTTGTTAACAAAGAGCGCGGTTATCAAATTTTAAAAACCAAAGCAGTGGTCTTTGCAATGGGCTGTCGCGAGCGAACTCGCGGTGCAATCGGAATTGCCGGCAGCCGTCCAGCGGGGGTCTATACCGCAGGCTCCGCTCAGCGCTATGTAAATATGGAAGGGTATTTAGTTGGAAAAAAAGTCATTATTTTAGGGTCTGGTGATATCGGATTAATTATGGCGCGCCGAATGACATTGGAAGGTGCAGAAGTTTTAGCCTGCGTTGAAGTCATGCCTTATTCTGGCGGGCTAACTCGTAATATTGTTCAATGTCTAGATGATTATGAAATTCCACTACTGCTATCTCACACGATTACTGAGATTCGCGGTAAAAGCCGTGTAGAGCAAGTCGTTGTTTCAAAAGTCGATGAAAAACGCCAGCCGATAGCTGGAACTGAACAGACTTTTGATTGCGATACGATTTTACTCTCGGTGGGCTTGATTCCCGAAAACGAACTTAGCCGTGATGCTAATCTCGCTTTGGATAGTAAAACGAGCGGTCCCTTCGTTTACGAAAATATGGAAACTTCGGTGCCGGGGATTTTTGCCTGCGGGAATGTCGTACACGTCCATGATCTAGTCGATTTCGTGACTGCCGAAAGCATTCGAGCCGGCAGTGCCGCGGCTGAATATATTTTAGAACAAAAATTAGCACCCACCAATTGCCTCACTGTCCAAAATGGTCAACATGTGACTTATGTTGTTCCGCAAAAAATTCGCAGCGAACAGGTGGAACGAAAAGTTGAAGTCTTCTTCCGAGTGAATCAAGTCTTCGCTGATAGCCAAATTTTAATCAAATCACAAGGCGAAGTCTTAGCTAAACAGAAAAAAAGTTACATTGTGCCTGGTGAAATGGAAAAAATCAAGCTTTCAAAAAAAGTCTTAGACAAAGCCCTAAATGGTGAAATCGAAATTTGTGTTGAGGAGGTAGTAAAAGCATGAAACAATTTATTTGTATCATGTGTCCAAAAGGCTGTCACTTGACAGTCGATGAAGATCATGATTATCTAGTTAGCGGAAACAGTTGTAATAAAGGCGTAAAATACGGTCAAGCTGAAGCAACCAATCCCGTTCGAGTAGTGACTTCAACGGTTTCTGTAAAAGGTGGAAATGCCCGCGTTTGTTCGGTCAAAACTGCCGATGCCATCCCAAAAGATTCAGTTTTAAAAGTGATGGAAGAAATCAACCAAGTGAAACTACAAGCTCCGGTCAACATCGGTGATATCGCGATCAAAAACCTGTTAAATACTGGTGTTGATGTGGTTGTTACTAGTGAAATTGCCGCCAGTTAAAAGTAACAACAGCCCACAAAAGAAGAACTTTTGTGGGCTGTTGTTTTATGTTGTCCTTTTACTAACGAATAACCGCTTGTAATTTTTCTGTTAAATTCTTTGTGACTTTCGTCATCATACGATTGATTTCTTCATCGGTTAAAGTTGCTTCAGGATTTGCGAAAGTTAAATTGTAAGCCATCGATTTTTTACCCGCTTCGATGTTTTCACCTTGATAAACATCAAAAACTTGAAGTTTCGTTAAAAATTTCCCGGCAGCAGCTTGAATAACTTCGGCAATTTCCGCATTGGTATTTTCTTCATTTACTAACATAGCAATGTCACGGCTGACCGCTGGATATTTTGAAACAGCTTCAAAAACTAGCGGTGCTTTTTCGAATGTGATCAAAGCATCTAAATTCAATTCAGCAACAAAGGCTGATTTCAATTCATAGCTCTTCGCAATCTTAGGATGGACTTGACCAACAAAACCGATTAATGTTTCGTCTAAGTAGATTCCTGCCGTTTGACCAGGATGCATTTCAGTTATTTGAAGCGCCTGATAAGAAATTTCTTCTGTCAAGCCTAATCCTTCAATTAATGCTTCAACCATGCCTTTAATTGTGTAATAGTCATAAGCTTCCGCTTTATTTGACCAAGCTTTACCCACTGCATTGCCGGTCACGGCAAGAGCAACATGATTTTGTTCGATCGGCAGATCTTTTTTAGGATCGTTGTCTTGGTAGAACACATGACCGATTTCATAAAAAGCTACATCATTATTTTTCCGAGCAACGTTGTACGCTAAATCTTCCAAAAGTCCGCTGATCAAATTCAAACGCATCGTTGAACGGTCTTCGCTCATTGGCCAAGCCACCCGCGTCACTTTGCTTTCTGCCAATAAAAACTGTTGGGCTTTTGCTTCAGTTGTAAGCGCGTAGCTGATTGCTTCTGTCAAACCCGCACCTTCTAAAAGATTCCGAACTTTTCTAGTTGCTTTTTGAGCTTCTGTTAAAAAGCCAGCAACGGTTTGACCTTCCGGTAATGTCGAAGGCAAATTATTGTAGCCGTAAATGCGGGCAATTTCTTCCATTAAATCTGCTTCAATCGTAATATCCCAACGACGAGGCGGAACGCTAACCGTCGTCACACCTGCGTTAACACTCGTGGCAAAACCAAGGGCTTTAAAGATATCATTTACTTGTTCTTGACTCAGCTCCGTCCCTAAAAAGCGATTAACATGTTCAAGGGTTGTGCTTACTTCCACATTTTTTGCTTGAATTTCGCTCCCTTTGACGGCACCTTGTAAAACTTTTCCATCAGCCAACTCCGCGATCATCGCTGCGGCTACTTCACCAGCTAAACTAATGTCGCCTTGGTTGATCCCTTTTTCAAAGCGCATGGAAGATTCACTGCGTAAATTGTAACTTTGTGAAGTCCGACGCACAGAGGTATGGTCAAACATCGCCATCTCTAGCGCAACCGTTGTTGTCTCAGCTGAAATTTCTGAATCCAAACCACCCATGACTCCTGCTAAGGCAACGGGCACTTCACCATTTGTAATGACGATATTTTCTGGATTCAAGTTGCGTTCCACCCCATCTAAGGTTGTGAAAGCTTCATTTTCTTTTCCACGACGCACTACAATCTCTTGACTGCCTAATTTATCGTAGTCAAAGGCATGTAATGGTTGACCGAATAATAATAAAATGTAATTTGTCACATCGACCACATTGCTGATAGGTCGAATCCCTTCATTCATCAAGCGATTTTGTAACCATTGAGGACTAGGCCCAATTTTTACATCTTCGATAATGCGGATTTCATAGTGGGGCGCATCATTTTTATCAGTTACTGATACCTTGATTCGATCACTCGCTTTTTGATCCGTTTCCGTTAATTCCACAGCTGGAAAAGTTACATTTTTATTGTAGATTGCCGCCACCTCATGAGCGACCCCTCGAATACTTAATGCATCTGCACGGTTCGGGGTGATTGAAAGATCAATGATCGTATCATCCATTTCCAAATAAGGAAAAACAGGCTCACCCACACTTGCGTCTGCAGGCAAATAATAGATGCCTTCAGCAAATTCTTTGGGAATCACTGATTCACTATAACCTAATTCTTGCAACGAACAGATCATACCATTTGAAACTTGACCGCGCATTTTACCTTTTTTAATTTTTACATTGCCTGCGATCCGCGAACCCGGCAATGCCACGATAACTTTCACGCCAGCTTTAATATTCGGTGCTCCACAAACAATCTGTGATAATTCTTCTGTCCCAATATCCACTTGGCAGATTGATAAATGATCTGAATCGGGATGTGGAATACATTCTTTCACATCACCGACGACGATTTTTTTTAACCCTTCTTCCGGAGATTCTAAACCTTCAACCTCGATTCCTGTTAAGGAAAGACGATCGGCTAATTCTTTAGGTGTCACATCTTTGACATTGACATACTCATTTAACCATTTATATGAAACTAACATTACTTCTTACTCCCCCTTAAATTGTTCTAAGAAACGAACATCATTTAAATAGAAATTTCGAATATCATTAACCCCGTAACGCAACATTGCGATCCGATCCGGTCCTAAGCCAAAAGCAAAGCCCGAATATTCTTTAGAATCAATGCCCGACATTTCCAAGACATCTGGATGAACCATCCCAGCACCTAAAATCTCGATCCAACCGGTATGTTTGCAGACATTACAACCTTTACCCCCACATTTGAAACAGCTGACATCCACTTCAACAGAAGGTTCAGTAAACGGAAAATAACTTGGACGCAGACGAATCTTACGGTCAGCCCCAAACAATTCTTTTAATAAGACTTCCAGTGTTCCCTTTAAATCGCCCATCGTAATGCCTTTATCCACCACAAGTCCTTCGATTTGGTGGAATTGATGACTATGGGTTGCGTCATCCGTATCGCGGCGGAAAACTTTTCCTGGTGAGATCATGCGCAATGCACCTTTTGAAAAGTCATGTTTTTCCATCGTTCGCGCTTGGACCGGTGAAGTATGTGTCCGTAGTAACATCTCATCAGAGATATAAAACGTATCTTGCATGTCACGGGCGGGATGATCTTTCGGCAAATTCATCCGCTCAAAATTATAATGATCAGATTCAACCTCTGTTCCTTCAATGACTTGGTAACCCATCCCAATAAAAGTATCTTCTATTTCTTCCATGATTTGCGTCAATACGTGGCGCGTCCCCTGGGAAACTTGTTTTCCTGGCAAAGTTACATCTAATGATTCCGCTGCTAATTGTTTTTCTAACGCGGCTTCTGTTAAAGTCGCTTTACGCTCTTCGATCGCTTCTGTTAACAGATCACGAATTTCGTTCGCAAAAGCGCCGACTTTTGGTCGCTCTTCTGCTGAAAGGTCCCGCATTCCTCTTAATACTTCAGTGATTGGTCCTTTTTTTCCTAAGGTCTCTACCCGAATCGTTTCGACCGCAGCAAGTTCTTGCGCTGCCGTAATTTTGGCCAACGTTTGACTTTTTAACTCTTCTAATTGTTCTTGTAAACTCATTGTTTTCTTCCTTTCCCTGTTGCTAAAGTGAAAAATTCCACTTAAGATCCCATAAAATGAACACAAAGAGACCTCGCTCCTATCAAGGAACGAGGTCTCGCGATACCATCCTAATTCGTCAATTGAAAATTGATTGACGCTCTCTCTTTTTTAACGGCTCTGCCGGTCTTACGACAAGCTCCAGAAGTGAACTTCATCTTTTTCTTGCTTAGCCTGCTCCCAGTCAACGACAGGCACTCCCTTCAAACTTTAAAAGACTACTCTTTTCTATCAACGCTTTTTAAACTATTCAATTGACTATCCCAATACTACAAGAAATCAAAAAATTTATCAACTACATTCTTCATCCGTAATCCAAGTCTCGCCCCACTGATGTATTTCATTCATCACATTTCTCAGAGCTTCTCCTTTTTTGGTCAGACAATAATCCATTCGCTTTTGACTTTCGCAAGCAATCATTCGGCCAACGATGCCTTCTGCTTCTAATTCTTTTAAACGCTCGGTTAAAACCCGATCACTAACCGCCGGAATCATTGCAGCAATATCGACAAATCTTTGAGGTCCGCGTTCTAACAATACATCAATAATTAACCCGTTCCATTTTTTTCCTAAAATTTGAAATCCCTTCTCAAATTTCGGACAGAGCGAAAAGTCCATTACTTCTACTTGTTCCATAATTCTCACCTCGATAGAGAGAGTATAGCACATCACTTACCTTTTATAAGTATAACTTGCCTAGCCCTAAGGAGTTTTTAACAAATTAATGGCTTTATTGCCTTGTAAAAAAATTAAGTAGGCGGACGTTACCGGTTTTTGTTTAGCTTTTTCTAAAGCTGTCTTATACAAATTAATTTGCCCTCGATAGCGATCAATCAATTGGCCTTCCCGTTCCGGTGTATAGTAATCCGTTTTTAGATCATATAGCAACAGATGATCGGCGAATTCTACATAGCCATCGATAATTCCGTGAACTAAGATCTCATCTTGATTTTGATAGTCTTTGAATAATTGATCAGCCGGCAACAGCATCGCAAAGGGTTCTTCCCGATAAAGATGATCGGCAGATTGAATCAAAGATTGACCCAGCTCAGTTGTTAAAAATTGTAAAATAGCCTCAACCGGAATTTTTTCTGCAATTTCTTCCGTCAAAGTGCGTCGTATAACTAATGCTTCAATGAGTCGCTCAATCTCCGACCTTTGTGGAAGTTGGTTAAGAGGTAATAGCTGCATGACTAAATGAGTGGCAGTTCCAATCTCAGCTGCTGAAATTTCCTTTTTCGTACTTAAAAATTTTGGCTCAGCTAATTCATCATTCGTAAAACGATACTGAGTCTGAGTCGCTGTCAGCTCTAACGTCTCCCGATTATCCGGATCATCATACAATCGTTTTAATTCAGAAACCGATTGATAGCTGGTCGTTTTGGTGGCTTCTGGATAAGGATATTCAAACAACAAACTTTTTTTCACCGCTTGGATGTCGATCACACCTTGGGGGATTTCCAATGTTTTAATTTCTGGCAGATAGTTTTGGACGGCTGCTGTAATTCGCTTAGGATCAACAAAATCCACTTTAAAAGTAGCAGGATGTTGTGTTAACATAGCCGGTTGATTGATTGCATATTCTTTTTGATATTCTGACATCAATGGATGTCGGAACAAAGTCATCCCAATCCAATCAAAGAAACTATCATTTTGCCCATTTCGCAGGCCGGCATCTAAAACAAGTTGCTCATTTAACGCGCCTTTACTCCAGACTTTATAGGCCGCTGCTTCCTCATCATAGGAACCTACTAAAAATAGTTTCTGCTCCGCCCGTGTCAAAGCGACATATAGTTTGCGCATTTCTTCAGATAATAGTTTATTAAGGTTTTTCTGTTTGATGATTTGAAATAGCAATGTATCCTGCCTGATCCGCGTATCCGGGGTCAACAAACGAATCCCTAGTCCTAAACGTTCATCAAACACATAATTTTTCCGAGTATCTTGTACATTGAAACTTTTACTCATATCTAACAAGAAGACGACGGGAAATTCCAAGCCTTTACTTCCATGGATCGTCATTACTCGTACAGCATCTTGCAATTCTTCCGTCGGTGGCTCACCTAAATCTTTGTCTTTTTCCTGCATTTTTTCAATGAAGCGAATAAATTGATATAAGCCACGGAAACTGCTGCGTTCATAATCTTTGGCCCGTTCGATTAGCGCCAACAGATTGGCATGTCGTTGTTGGCCAGCTGGCATGCCTAGAACATAATCCAAGTAAGCCGTCTCATTGTAAATTTTCACTAGCAAATCCGCTAAAGCTTCCCGTCGTGCAAACTCGCGCCAATCGTCTAATTGTTCGAGAAAAAGCGCCAGTTTTTCCGCGGTCTTACCTTCGTTTGTTTGTAAATAACGCTTAACCGCTTGATAGTATTCCTTTTGCGGTAATGCTAGCCGGACTTGTGCCAGTTCTTCTTCTTGCAGTCCTACGATTGGTGAACGTAAAACAGCGGCTAAAGGAATATCTTGATAAGGATTATCAATGATCTGCAGTAAGGAGATCATTACTCGTAATTCAGTTGATTGAAAATAATTTTGAGTATCATTGATCGCTAAGGGAATTCCTAATTGCTTAAAGACTTCCATAATCGTCAAATTGTGGCTTCGAGTTGGTGTCAATAAGACGATGTCTTCATATTTCAGTGGCCGCGAAGCTTTTTTCTTTTTATCGTAGATCTCAAAACCTTGATCGATCAATTGCCGGATCTTAGTGGCCGTCATAAAAATCTCGCCCATCGATTTATCTTCGATCCATTCAGGAACCTCGCCATTTTTTTGATAGATCAAAAGCTCCGGAGCAAAATCATCAGTTTCAGGAAAAGCCGTAAAGCCATTAATCAGCTGAGCTTGCTGATCATATTCGATCTGGCCGACCGTTTGGTCCATTAATTGGGAGAAGACCAAATTGGTAAAATCTAATACTTCTTTTCTAGAGCGAAAATTTTCTGCCAGGATGATCCGCCGACCACCTTTTTCTTCCGCAAATTCGTGATATTTTTGAATAAACAATGTCGGGTCAGCCAAGCGAAAACCGTAAATCGACTGTTTGACATCCCCCACCATGAATAAATTCCCAGGTGTTTCGCTGCTAAGTTGCTGCAAAATTGCTTCTTGCAACTGATTAATATCTTGATATTCATCAACTAGAACTTCTGCGAAACGGTGACGATAGTACTCTTGGGCTGGGTTACTTCCATCGATTTGTTTCTGTAAAATTTGAAAAGTAAAATGTTCCAGATCATTGAAATCCAGCATGCCTTTTTCCCTTTTTTTAGCTGAATAAGCAACAATAAAAGATTTCTCCACCCGCACTAATTCTTCAACGATTGGCAAAGCCGCTTGCAGACGCTCAATCTGTTCTGTTGGCGAAACCGCAAAATACTGTTCTTTGAGCTTCAACAGTGCTTGCTTAGCCTGATCACGATAATTTTTGCATTCCGCGATCACATCCCCATAAAGTTCTTTGATTTCCTTTTTTCGAGGCGAAGGATAGGCTGGAAATTTCAGCGTTGAAAAAAGTTGAAATACCTCTTCTACTTTTCTTTCTTCTACGGCTTGCTGAAGCTGTCGCATAAGGGACAGTTCATTTTCACCAAGCATGGTAATTTTTTTCAATTCATCGCTTCCTTGACTGGCAGTAATCAACCACTGATAGCTCTGAGCGACTTCTTGGAGTGTCGTTAGTACTTGGGGCTGAACCAGTTGTCGAAATAGCGCTGACTCCGCCAAGTCCTTGACCCGATAGTTTTCGACTAAGCTATCCAACCAGTCAAAGGGTTCCGGATTCGCCCGAGCGAATTCATACATGGCTAAAATCAAATCCTCTAAGCCACTGTCACTGCGATCATTTGAGAAATTCTCTGTCAAACGGTAGAAAATCTCTTGGTTCTCTTCATAGAAGGTTTCTCGCAACGCATCCCAAACATCTTCTTTCAATAAAATCGTCTCAGTATCATCGGTCAACATTCGATAACTTGGATCTAAATCAATCAAATAGAAAAAACGTTGGATCACTTTTGAACAAAAAGAATGCAGTGTTGAGATATTCGCAGTCGGTAACAAGGCTAACTGGCGCGTGAAATGATTTTTTAACTCTTGATCCGTTTCTTGATTGATCGCTTCTTGCAAGGCGCTTTGGATCCGTTCTTTCATTTCGCTAGCGGCCGCTTCCGTAAACGTCACCACCAACAGTTGATCAACTGAAAGCTGTTGACGCTTAATTTTTTCGATCACTCGTCTGACGAGCACCGCGGTTTTTCCTGAACCAGCAGAAGCCGAGACCAAAAGATTGGTTCCTTGATCATAAATCGCTTGCCACTGCGAATCAGTATAGATTTCATTGGGGGCCTTTGGAGGGATTGGATATTTATTTGTCATGCAGTTCTTCCTCCATTCGTTTCAAGACTTCTTCTTTAGTTAATTTTTCTAAACGGTGATAATTATTTTCCTTCAGCATCGCGTCAAATTTGCAGACACTGCGAAACGGACAATGCTGGCAAGCGATTCGTTGATTGTCTTTATACGTTGGGTTCAATTTGATCTCACCCGAAATGATCTGATTGCCTGCTCTGCGGATTTTCTCACGATTGTACTCACGTAACAGATTGATCTCATCCAGTTCATAAAATTTATCTTTGGACTGCGAAACAATCACCGTCTGTCCATCTTTATCCTTTTTAATCGGAAAGAGTAACGAGCTTTCTTTTTCACCAAGACTTTGATCCAGTTGATCGTAAAGCTCGGGCTCTTTAGCAAATAGTCCATCGTATTGATAAGCTTTCAATAAATCTTTCTCAATATTTTTTGGTTCTTTCAAGACCGGGTTATGAACATGTAAGTAATAGGCTCCGGCAGGCCGAATTTCTTTGCCTTGTGCTTGACTAAGATCAGTCACCGCCACATCCAAATAAGTAATCAATTGCAGGGCGATCCCATAATAAGCATCAGAAACATTGAAACTATGCGGACTCGATTTATAGTCCACCACACTCAGCCAATCTTGCTCTCCTTTTTGCAGTTGGTCTAAACGATCAATCTTCCCACGAATCGCGACTTCACCGCCATTTGACAAAGGAAGATTAATTCCGGGAATGCCCTTCTGACCACCAATCGAGCCAAAAATAACTTCGGTTTGCTGTGGCTCGAAGGCTGTGCGCTGACCTTGTTGAACCAATCCCCAACTCACCTTTTGAATTGTTCGTGATAATTGATAGCGAATATAGTTCATGCGAGCTGAGCTCGAAAGGATTGCGAATTTCGTTTCTCCGAAAACAGCCTTTAAGACCTGATCCGCCAATTGGGTACGTTCGGCTTCCTGCAACTCCGCCAATTTCAAGCCCTGTTCGTTGATCAAACGGAAAAAATGGTCCAACGCTTCATGATAGAAGTCCCCAGCTGCTGCGGGTGTCAGCCCATAAACTGTCCGTTCTTTTAAACTCAAGCCAAAATTAGCAAAATATTTGTATTGGCAATTATAGAAATTTTCGATCCGTGAAACCGAAACATAAAGATTCTTTCCGTACAAGCATTCCGCCGTCTCTGGCAATAACTCCCGCGGCACATTGAGTTCTTGCAAACTTTTAAAAACTCGTTGAGCCATCGGAGCTAAGACGCTGGTTTGAATAAATTTTTGCAATTCTCGCCAAGCTGGTAAAAAGGCTCGATTTTCATCCTGAGCCAAGCGATTTAGGGCGATCAAATCCGACAACAGCGTTCGCATCGTTCCGAGATGTTGTTCCGGCTCACTCGTTAATTTCAAGGTTTCATTTTCCCTAATCGGCAATCCTAAACCTTGACTTAATTGCCGTAAAAAAGTCGATACTTCTAATTTTTTTTCGCCTTCTACTGCTGTAGCAACACTCAAGTAGAGCCGCTCAGTCGCCGAAAGGAAAACTGAATACGCTAAAAAAGGCTCCCGGTTGACCTTTGAGCTGTTGCTCTCCGGCAAAAATTTTCCTTCTGGTAAATGCTGATTAAACAGCGAACGTTCTTCTGCTGAAAGCAATCCCTTATCGTCAAAACGCGCAGGAAAATCATTATTATTCAAACCAATCGCAAAGGTCACTTTCATTTGATCAACACGCGCTAGCTCTAAATCATTGACTCGGACTTGGTCGATAGCTGTTGGAATCTTGCCGTAAGTTAAATTCATTAACCCTGCTAAAAAGATTTCTTGGAAGGTCGCCCAATCAAAAGAATCCATGCCATAGATCAAGACATACTCGTCTAACAGATCCAGCAAGGCTTGCCACGTTTGCTCATGATTACGGGCTTTTTCCAAATTTCCTTTTTCAACTTCTTGGTCTCGCCAAAAAAGCAGTTGCCGTTTCACTCCACTGTCCGCTAAAAAATGATAAAACAACGTTGCCGCTTCCAGTCCATCATTCGCCTGTTTAATCTGCTTGAAAAAATTAGGCAAAATTTGCTGAACAGAACGGCGAACTTGATTCGCAATTTCCTCTAGTTGTTTAGCATCATTAAAGACATCAGTCTCAAAATCATAATCGACAAATTCCCACTCTGCTGCTTTCGTCCATGCACTGCCGCGAAAATTATACGCTAAACAAACGTTCTCAGCCTGATCAATCATTTCTCGATATTGTTTTTGTTGTGTCGACCAGTTATCAGCGGTCCAATCAAAAGGGGCAAACAGTTCTGTTCGTAACATTCGAAAAACATCATTGATCCGATAATGATAACTATCAATCAGAAACAAAGATTGCAAAAATTCGATCAGTGGATGGGCAGCCATCTCCTGTGTCTCATCCAAATAAAAAGGGATCTCTAACTTTTGAAAGATATCCGGCAGCACACTGTTATAGACTTGCGGATTACGTAACAAAATCTGAATGTCTTGATAGCGATAGCCTTTTTCTCTGACTAAGCGGCGAATTTCTTCACCAACTTTACGAATTTCTTCAGCCACTGTGGCATATTTGGTGATTTGCAGTTGATCCGTTCCGCTTAGTTTCACCCTTTTTTGATTGGCCCAAAATTCACCGACTTGATTGAAGATTGAATCATTTTTCTGGGCAAAGCGATCCGGACGAACTGCTATTTGCTGGCTATCGGCTGCTCGCTTCAATTGAAAATAAGTTTTTCCCGGATCTGCAAATAGATCTAGCGGATTCGGTTCTTCACTTGGATACGCTCGATCCAATTCTAATGAGACTAACAATTCACCACTAGCCATCAAACCACTCAGCACATTTAACTCCCGTGCGTTAAAGCGCGCAAACCCACTGACAATAAACAAATTCCGCCTTAAATCTTGCTGACTCAAATAGGCTTGTAGCAACAACAAAGGGTCTTGATTGGCTACTTGATAAGTTAGTAGTGCCGCTTCATAGGCCACAAAAATTTTTTGTAAATCCTGCAATTTCAATGCTTGGTCTGGATCATTTCCCGTTTCAAACAAATCATCGACCGTTACATTGCCTATCTGCATTTCTTGATAAAAGCTTACTAGTTGTTGGATGAAGCCGGTTTTATTGACTTCTCCGCGGAAAATCGTTAATTCTTCCCGTTGTTCCTGTAAGATTTTTCGCAAAATCATTGCATTGCCGGCTTCAGACAGAAGATTTCCTGGAACTTGCCCATCTCGTTGTAAAAAATACCACGCTAATCGTTGAAAGCTAAAAACTTGGGTTCGGAGCGTACTAAACTCTGTTTCACCAGTTAGCTGTTTCATCGTAGAAAGGAGCGTGATTTCCTGCTCGAATTTATTGTAATTGGGGACTAAGAAAAATACCCGATTCTCAGCATTCTGCGCTAACCAAGCTTGCGCTGTTTCAATCAGCCGCTCTTTTGCATCATTCTGTCCGGCACCTAATAAAAATTGTAATGGCATCTTTTCCCCTCATTTCTATAATATTTATTACTTGCTTATTATAACAGGTCAGTCAAAACCACGCATGGTCTTAGCTAGCCTGCCTGCCAACTATTTAGCTCTTTTTGGTTTATTGGTATTCTTACAAAGAATGCAAAAAAGACTAGCAATTATGCTAGTCAACTGTGCCAAAACGATTCAATGGCCAAAAAACAAATTTTACGTCTGCCATAATATCTTTTTCTTTAATTGTTCCAATGATTCGGCTATCTTTTGAGATGCGCCGATTGTCACCTAAAACGAATAACTCCCCAGCCTGAACTTTCTCCGAACCATAAAGGTCAGTCAAGTCAAAATCATAAGTTAAGGGTTGCTGATCGGTTAATTGACCTTTGAACTCGTCTAAATAAGGTTCAGCATATTTTTTTCCGTTAATATAAAGCTCATCATTTTTATATTCAACCGTGTCGCCTGGTAGACCGATAACACGTTTGATATAATTTTTTCCTGGATCATCCGGCGCCGGAAATGTGACGATATCAAACCGTTTGACCTCTGTATTTTTCAATGCAATGACCCGTTCGCCATCGATCAATGTCGGATCCATTGAGTCCCCCTTTACAACGACTGGCGTAAAAACAAAATGTCGCAGACCGATTAGAATCGCTGCTAAGATCAAAAAATAAAGAATCGTCTTTCCTACTTCCTTTATGTTCATTTACTTGCCCCCATTTTTCATGTTCATAAAATTAGTTTATCATACTCCCCGGTGATTATTGAAAGTTAATTATGAGTCCTTACAAAAAAATTACTCTTCGCTGAGCAGATAACTTTCCTTACTTTTTGTAAGATGTTAAAGTAAGGACTGTCAACAAGAACAATACAAGAAAAGGTGGAATTTATTATGTCTCAATTTTTAGAAACTCTAAAAGACCGTCGTTCATTTTATGCTTTAGGACGCGACGTGAAAATATCAGAAGAAGAAATTACTGAAATTATCAAGGATGCTGTTAAAAACAGTCCAACTGCTTTTAACGCCCAATCGCCACGTGCAGTTATTCTATTCGGTGAAGCTCACGAAAAATTATGGAACATCGTTGAAGAAGCATTGAAACCTCTAACTCCAGCTGAAGTTTTCCCTAATACGCAAGCAAAAATTGCTGGCTTTAGAAATGCTTTAGGAACAGTGATGTTCTTCAAAGAAACCGACACAGTGAAAAACTTACAAGAACAATTTGCTTTATACGCCGACAATTTCCCTGACTGGGCTGAACAATCAAATGGGATTGCAACGGCTAATACTTGGACAGCACTAATTGCTGCTGGCTTAGGAGCTAACCTACAACATTACAACCCAGTAATCGATGACGCCGTAGCAGCTGAATGGAATATTCCTGCAAACTGGCAATTACGCTCTCAATTAGTTTTCGGTTCTAAAGAAGCTGAAGCTAACGAAAAAGAATACTTGGCTGACGACGAACGTTTCCGCGTATTCCACTAATTTAAAAGCGATCAAAAAGGATGTGACAAGTTTTTGTCACATCCTTTTTTTATTCTTACAAAAAAAGATGACGTCTCCGCCATCTTACTTTCCATTTTTATCTTGATCATCTTTTGTTAGGATTTCCAATTTACTGCCTTCATTGAGATGTGTTGAAAGAAATACAACAAATTCTGTAAGCGGATAGTCAAAGGTCAAGATCGGACCTCGCCGATTCTTACGAAAATAATTCAGCTTGATAAACCCATCTTCTTCCTGGAACAAAACCACTCGTTCAATCTCACTCAATGGGATTCCACGATTATCTAAACTAAATAAAATTAGACTATCTTCAGTAAAGCCTCTTTTATCCAATAGAAAACTCAACATCACGAGGGCTGCTAAAACTGTCTGAATGCGACCATTCCAATCCTGCCAGCTAGTAAAGCCAATCCACAAAATCAAGCATGTTAAAAAAAGATAAAACGGATATTGCTTTCGTTGTTTAAAGACCGCAATCACGACATCTCTGCGTGCCACTAATAAAAAGATATAAAGGACTACTGTAAAGATTCCCAATAACAATGTAAATATATTCAATAGAAACGCCTTCTAACTTGGAATGAAGTTAGAGTATTTTACCACGACCATGTTCGATTTGTCATCTCGCTGCTCTTGGTCAACCTTTTCACATTGATTGATGCGCACAACCGCACAGTTTGTCATCTTCGAAATGACTTCGCCTTCTACGCACTCCTCAAACCCAATCGGATGACAGCGGTAACTTCTTCCAAGTTCAATTTCTTCTTCATTCATAGTAAGCCCTCCAGTATCGACATTCATTTATTCGTCTAGCTTTTGGATCAATGTTATTCGCAATTATACCGAAGTATAGATTGGTTTACAATCGAAACTTCGCTTCAGTCGCAAAAAAATACTAAATCAGGTAAAATTATTTCAGAGGAGTGATTTCTATGTCAAATTTTATCGATTCAATCAAACGTTATGGCTATTTGCGCAGTGCCTGTTACTTAATTTTGGGGATTGCAACCTTGATTTCCCCGCGAAGTGTTTTCCGCGGTATTGTTTACATCGTTTTCCTTTATTTATTGGTTTTTGGGATCATGCAAGTCGTTCGTGGTTTACAAACAAAGAAATACACTGGAAATGTCGGTTTTGAAACGACTGGCGGGATCATTCGAATCATCCTTGCTTTTGTGGTTCTGTGGTTCTCAAAAGGCATCGTCAGTCTGTTGCCGATGTTCTTAGGTTTTATTATTCTAATTTTTGCGATTGGGCAATTTCTGCAAAGCTGGCAGGCCAAAAGAAATGGTTTCCCAGTCACCGGTCAAATCATTTATAGTGCTTTAATGATTATTGCTGGTTTTTTCCTTCTATTCAATCCTTTTAGTAGTTTAATGCTTCTCTTCCAAATTTTTGGTTTCTTATTGATTACCATGGCTATCTCAGAATTTATTAATACGCGCCGCTTTAATCGCTAAGCTGTTGTTTCTATTATAAGAAACAATTATACTGAAGATATTAAAAAGAGTGAGGTTACCATGAATACAGCAAAAGAACTTTATCAATTCACCAAAAAGTACGGCATTAACTATAATACCAATGAGGAAAAGGGAATTCTCTTATTTAACAATTTCCTGCAAGCTTTTCCCAAAACAAATTTTTCTTTTTCTTTTATCGGATTTCATAAATATGAAAGTGTTAAAAAGCAAGAAGGTCTGACCGGTTACGGAATTTCCGGCAATATCCTTTATGCTTTGAGTAAACAAAAAGCTTATAAATATAATCTTTATCAATGCAAAGAAATCAGCGGGAAAAAGAAACTTAACGGGATTCGTCTAATGTTGCATTTCGACTCAGAAATTCTTAAAATCAATCTCGGTTTCGCAGATGGCAATTTAGTCTCAGCAGCTTTGAAACAAGCCAGCAACAAATAATAAATCAAAATAGTTGAAGAACAGAAAAACTAGCGTTATAATTCTTTCTGTTCTCATTGGGATATGGCCAAACTGGTAAGGCGCCTGACTCTGAATCAGGTAAGTGTAGGTTCGAGCCCTACTATCCCAATAAAAAAGTTTTTGTCCTTATCTTGTTAAGGACAAAAACTTTTTTTGTTTCTTTAAGGTTTAACAACCATCACATTACACTTCGCATGATTAACCACATATGAAGCTGTCGACCCCAAAATTGCTTGCTCGACAGCACCGCGTCCAGTTGCTCCTAGCATGATTAAATCTGCTTGTTTCTCAAGAGCATACTCGATAATCTTACGTTTGGGACTGCCTGAATCAATTTTTGTTTCATAGTCAATTTGGCCTACTGTTGAATTGGCGATTAACTGTTCCAACTCGATTTCAGCATTGTTTAAATGAAACTTCAATGCATCGTTAATAAATGCTGGATCTCCAATCGAAAATTTGAAATCAACAACGGTAAGAATAAAAAGTCTTGCATTGTTTCGCTCAGCCACGCTCACAGCTTCATTAAATGCATCCGCTGATGTAGCTGATCCATCGACTGCAACGAGAATTTTCTCATAACTCCCACTCATTGAAAACGCCTCCTTTATACCAATTATACCCTAAATCAAATACTCTAGATAATTAAAAGAATCATACATAATAATACTATTTTTTGTTGTTTACTACTTCAAAAAATTAATTTCATTATTTTTTTAACCGTTTTTTATGATAAAATAAATTGAGCAACAGCTTCCCCACCAACAGATAGTACTTTTTGTTGGTTTTGTTGCTCTTTTTTTGTGTCTCCATCCTCTTGTTTTTTCATTAGTTTTATTTTAATATAATTAAAACAAGATGAGAGGTAGAAAAGATGGATAATCGTATCGTAAAAACTGCTAATTTTTCTGAAGGTGTTAGGGCCTGTCTTCCTACTGTGATGGGTTATCTAGGAATCGGAATTGCGATGGGAATCGTTGGCAAATCAGCCCACTTAGCTATTTGGCAAGTCTTTCTAATGTCTACCTTGATCTATGCCGGCAGCGCTCAATTTATTTTATGTGGGCTTCTCTTATTACATGCCCCCATTATTTCTATCGTCTTTACCGTTTTCCTCGTGAATTTACGCCATTTATTGATGAGCCTTTCCGTTGCTCATTACTTCAAGGAGGACTCTTTGGTAAACGGTATAGCTATTGGCACTTTATTAACCGATGAATCCTATGGTGTATTAATGACTACTTTAGCCCAAGATCATAAAGTTACTAGCAACTGGATGCACGGTTTAAATATTACAGCTTATCTTGTCTGGATTCTATCGACGGTTATCGGAGCATTAGTAGGTAACTTTATTCCTGATCCAACCGTTTTGGGCTTTGATTTTGCTTTAACGGCCATGTTTTTAGGCTTATTTCTATTTCAAGTTCAATTACCATTAAAAATTCAGAGACACAAGACAGTCAAAATTTTAGGAATCACGACTATCAGTTTATTTCTGCTGATGCGTTTTATTTCGGCAGAGCTTTCTGTTATTTTAGCTACTTTGTTAGGTTGTTTGACGGGAGTGTTGATTGACGATGAGTAATTCTTATTATCTAATGACGATTTTTGGTTGTGCACTAGTGACTTGGCTGCCAAGGGTCCTGCCATTTGTTCTAACTAAAGCCGTCACTTTGCCAAAGATTCTCGAAAATTTTTTGAGTTATTTGCCCATGACGATTTTAACTGCCTTACTACTGCAAAGCATTTTGAATTTTCAACCGGGACATTTCCCTACCTTTCGCTTGCCTGAAGTTCTCGCCTGTATACCTGCTCTCATCGTAGGTATACGTACTAATGATCTGATGAAAATTGTTCTAACAGGCATTTTAGGAATCGCACTTTTACGGTGCTTTTAAATAACTATGGTTATTGAGCTTATTTCTGGTTTTATCAACATTACTGTTGTAATATATAACAAATAATAAGTAAAGGAGTAATTCTCATGAAAAAGATCGCTGGTTATTTCTTTCAGAAACCTTTGGTGTTAGATGACAAACGACCTTTCGAAATTCACCTTCCAACAGACAACTTATATGATGGAAATGATTCTGTTCTGGAGTCGAACAAAATGATTCTATGTGAAATTGGAAAAAAGTATGATCTCGCCATAGAAAATCTTCATAATTTTTTCATCATCTCCGAAATCTCCGATGTAGTTGGGAAAGAGCGCGTGTGAGAAAAATGGATAACTTTAGGAAATAAGTTGCTAGGACTGAAATTTTTTTTAATTTTTTACAGATGCTCATTTTATTTTCTTTCGTTAGTTCTATTTATTGAGATTTAGTAGTCCCTTTATACAAAGCTATCGTAGAAGAAGTTTCTGTTGGGAATACTGTATATTCAAAAAAAGTGGAGTGACAATCTTTTGTCACACCACTTTTTGCATTACTGACCATACCATCCAATTCCTTCGTTACGCCAGCCTTGCTTTATCAAATTATTTCTTTCACTTTGGAGCAATGTATAATGATGAGATCCCGCTTTCGCGTTTGGATTATACAATCGATAGAGAGGTTGACTACCACCAGAATACCAACTGATTCCTTCATAACGCCAGCCAACGTTTACTAAATGATTTTTCTCTGATACCTGAGGCGTGTAATGGTGATCTCCTGCATTTGGGTTGTATAAACGATACACCGGGGTGCCATTTTTTGGCGCTTGCCACCCCACACCTTCATAATGCCAGCCGGCCTTTCTGACCCAGTCACGCTCAACAACACTTGCTGTATAGAAGTGTTCACCACTGTTGGGATTATACAGGCGATACATTGCCTCTGTTTTTACCAGAGCTGGCGTTGCGTCTCCACCTTTACCAGTATCGAATTGTGTCAAATCATAGGTTTCAATCACATTATTCAGTGTACTAGCATAAGTTGGAGCCGTCGCATATCGTCCAGTTAACCAAGCAGTCGCATCCTTGTAAGATTTCGTCTTACTTTTCCAAGCACCAGAATAGTAGTAAACCCCCGGTGAGAATGACGTCTTTTTAAGGATGGTGACATTATCGTTCAAAGATTCTTTAAAAGACGGGTATTTTCTAAATTTTGCCATGATCTCGTACCAGCCGTCTTTATTGCTATATTCCCAAGTTGGCATAGTTACCGACTGTCCATTATAATTTCCCTTTATTCCAAAGAGATTGTAATTAGGTGCTTTTGAGAGGGCGCTACTTCCCCAACCGCTTTCAACGATTGCTTGAGCAATCATTACAGAAGCGTATAAATCATTGGCGTTAGCTAAATTTTTGGCTAACGGTGCGGTTTGATTGATGAACACATGCTGAGTATTTGCACTTGCTCGAGAAAATCTAGCAGTAGGTGGCTCTATAGTAAAATCTTCATATCTGATTGGATGATGAAATTGCAAATTCCCTAACGCATCATATTCTGTTTCATCCACCTCTTGACTTTGATCATTCGCCTCAA
>NZ_BCQF01000001.1 GCF_001544295.1 Enterococcus pseudoavium NBRC 100491 | reverse complement strand
GTTTTTTAGCAAAATGAAGGTCTTTTGTTTAAACATTAAGGGACATAGTTTGTTACGAATGAAGTTATTTTTTGTTGATACAAAGTAGGATCGGTGCTTAATGCTTCAGCATGTTTCGCTCCATGCACGACATATTTTTCTTTAGGTCCTCTGGTTGCTTGATAAACTTCATCCAACATCGAATAAGGAACAAAATCGTCTTTATCACCGTGAATGAACAGCATCGGCCGAGTATTCTTGTTTAACTGTTTCACCGTATCCGCTTCGCTGAAAAAGTAACCAGCGCGGACTTTTGTTACTAGGCTAGTAACTGGGATTAAAGGAAAGGATGGTAGCTTGAACAGCTGTTTCAATTGATAGCGCAATTCTCCATTGACGGAACTATACCCACAGTCTTCGACAAAGGCCTTGACGTTATCTGGTAGTTTTTCACCGCTCGTCATCATGACTGTCGCGGCGCCCATACTGACACCGTGCAGAACGATTTCAGCTTGTGGGTCCTCTTTGGTGATCCGCTCGATCCACTGCAAGTAATCTTTCCGTTCGTGCCAGCCAAAACCAATATAATCACCGGCACTTTTACCATGACCTCGGGCATCCGGCATTAAAACATGATAGCCAAGATCGTGATAGATTTTGGCGTATTGGGACATATCCGAAGCTTGTCCCATATAACCATGGGCGATAAGCGCTGTTTTGTGTTGATTTTTTTGCGCTGGCAGATAATAAGCGGCTAATTTCAAGCCGTCTCTAGATGTAAGCTGCCAGTCATGGCGGTTATTTTTATCATTGAACCAATTTTCAGCAGTAACTAATTCAGCGGATTTCTTTTCCGAACTATCGGCTAAAAAATCTTTTTTAGCTGGAATAATTGCATAAGAATAAAAATAATTTCCTGCAGCAATCAATCCAATTACTAGAATCACCAGTGTTCCTATAATAAATTTTGTCGTCTTATTCATTTTTTCTCCTTGTATATGACTTCATTAGCAGTATAAAAAAATTTTGGACACCTAGCAAGTTTACTTGCGTATTTACAGGGAAATACTTTCGTGAGAAAATGTAGCAGAGTTTAAACAGGAGCGATTAGATGAAAAATAAGAAAATAACGATTAAAGATGTCGCGAAACAATCAGGCATGTCGATTGCTACGGTATCTCAAATCTTAAACGGCAATGAACAAAAATTTAGTCCTACAACAGTCGAAAAAGTTTTAGCTGCTAAAACGGCGTTAAATTACGAACCAGATTACTTTGCTCGCCGGATGATTATGAAAAAAAGCAAGACGATCGGGGTTCTCATCCCAGATATTACAAACCCGTTCTTTAGTACATTGGTTCGGGGCATCGAAGGGATCTTGTATCGTGAAAACTTTGTAACAATACTTTGTAATGCGGATTTTGATCCCAAAAAAGAAACTGATTATTTAGAAGAGTTGAGTCGGCGGGGAGTAGATGGCTTTATTATTGCTAGTTCGGCAATTTCTAATCAGGCTATTAATGAGAATTTACGCAAAAAAAACCTGCCCTTTATTGTGCTGGATCAAAAAAAAGCCGAGGGTTTTAGTGATGCTGTGTTGACTGATGATTTTTCAGGTGGAAAAAACGCTGCAGAACATTTGCAACAATTAGGTCATCAAAAGGTCGCTGTCGTCTTACCAGCCGATGCTACTGAAAATATCGCCAATCGTTTGAAGGGATTTAAAGAAGTCTATCCTGAGCCGATCTTAATTTATAGAGAATTAGCGAAAGAAGCCGGACGGACAGCGGCACAAGAAATCATTCAAACAGATGTGACAGCGATTTTTGCAATCAACGATGAATTAGCTTTTGGTTTGTATTTAGGGTTAGCGGAGTCAGGTAAACGGATTCCCCAAGACTATAGTGTAATTGGTTACGATAACGTCGATATGTGCGAATACATCACACCACAATTAACGACGATTGCTCAACCAATCTATGAATTAGGGCAAACGACAGCCGAATTATTATTGGAAAGAATTCAGCAACCAGAAAAGGATTGGGAGGAGAAAACCTTGCCAGTTCAATTAATTGAGCGTTTTTCAACAGCACACTTGAAATAATTTTCAAGCTGTGCTATATTTTTTGTGTCGAATTAAAACGTTTTAATAAAACGTTTTAATCTAAAGGTAATTAAAATGATTTGAAAAATACGAAATGGAGTGAATAAAATGAATACGATTACAATCGTAGGAAGTATCAACCTTGACCGTACGATCCGAGTAAAACAAATGCCGAAACCAGGAGAAACCATGCATACAAAAGAAATCTTCTCTGCTGGCGGAGGAAAAGGTGCCAATCAAGCAGTTGCAGCGAAGCGTTCAGCAGCAACGACTCGTTTTATCGGAGCGATCGGTAACGATGAAGCTGGTGAAATGATGAAAGAACTTCTATCTGAAGAGGGCATCGAATTGGCTGGCGTTCAAACATTAGAAAAACAAGCGACGGGTCAAGCTTACATCATTGTGGATGATCAAGGCGAAAACAGTATTATGATTCATGCGGGTGCGAACAATGCCTTTACCCCTGAACAGATCCAAGCACATGCTGAACTAATCAAAACGAGCGATTTTGTCATAGCACAATTTGAAAGCACTTTAGCCAGTACAGTAGAAGCTTTTAAAATCGCTCGTGAAGCAGGAGTAAAAACTATTTTAAACCCCGCACCTGCTTTAGAAAATGTGCCGGAAGAATTGTTGAGAGTTACGGATATGATCATTCCAAATGAAACAGAAACTGAAATTTTAACGGGAATTAAAGTGAGCGATGAAGCCAGCTTGAAAGCGGCGGCGGATCATTTACACCATTTGGGGATCGAAGCAGTAATTATTACAATCGGTAGTAAAGGCGCTTTTTACGATGTTAACGGCCGCAGTGGGATCGTACCCGCATTCAAAGTGAATGCGGTGGATACGACAGCGGCTGGCGATACGTTTATCGGGGCTATGAGCAGTATTTTAACCAAAGATTTCAGTAATTTAGAAGAAGCCATCAAATATGGCAACCAAGCGTCTTCTATCACAGTTCAACGTTTTGGCGCACAACCATCAATTCCCTATAAAAATGAACTAAATTAAAGTAGCGAGAGGATGTTTACGATGAAAAAAGGAAAAGTTATTAATTCAGATATTTCACGAGTAATTGCTCAAATGGGCCACTTTGATCAATTGAGTATTGGTGATGCCGGTATGCCCGTTCCAATGACCACTGAAAAAATTGATTTAGCAGTAGCTAACGGTATTCCCAGTTTTATGGATGTATTGAATAATGTATTAGAAGAATTAGAAGTTCAACGGATTTATTTAGCCGAAGAAATCAAAACGGAAAACCCTGAAATGTTAAAAAAAATTCAAGCTCGCTTACCAGAAACACCGCTTACTTTTATTCCTCATAGTGAGATGAAGGCTGCTTTACATGACAGCAAGGCATTTATCCGAACGGGTGAAATGACCCCGTATGCCAATATCTTATTGGAGAGTGGCGTTGTCTTTTAGTCAGTACTAACGAGGAGGAATTATCATGAATGTAACAGCAATTTTGATTGGTTTAGGACCATTACTTGGTTGGGGGTTGTATCCTACGATTGCCTCAAAGATTGGTGGTCGTCCAGTTAATCAAATTTTAGGATCAACACTAGGAACGCTGATTTTTGCACTGATTTTTGCAGCAGTTAATGGAATGAGTCTGCCGACTGGAGTGGATTTAGTTTTCTCGATTATTTCAGGAATCGGCTGGGCAACCGCTCAGATTATCACTTTCCAATCGTTTACACTGATTGGTTCATCAAGAGCGATGCCGATCACTACGGCTTTTCAACTGTTAGGAGCTTCACTGTGGGGAGTATTGGCTCTAGGAAATTGGCCCGGAACCACGGCAAAATTATTAGGCGGCTTAGCTCTCGTTTTAATTATCCTAGGAGCTTGGATGACGGTTTGGAGCGAAGAAAAAACACAAGAGCAATCAAGTATTTTGAAAAAAGCCGTTCTTCTATTAGCAGTCGGTGAAATTGGTTATTGGGCTTACTCAGCTGCGCCTCAGGCGACATCGATCGACGGCATGCACGCTTTCTTGCCGCAAGCAATCGGAATGGTTTTAGTAGCGGTGGTCTATTCAGTAGTTTTAAGTGTAAGAGGCAAAGAAAAAGCGGCATTTACAGAAGTCGTATCGTATAAACATATTTTCTCTGGTTTCTTTTTCGCCTTTGCCGCATTGACGTATTTGATCTCTGCCCAACCAGATATGAACGGACTAGCAACCGGCTTCATTTTATCGCAAACATCCGTTGTGTTAGCTACGCTTACCGGGATCTGGTTCTTAGGACAAAAGAAAACAAAAAAAGAAATGACTGTTACAATCGTTGGTCTGGTCTTGATTTTAGTGGCCGCTATGATGACTGTCATGCTTTAAATCAACTAAAAAAGCAGAATAAAATGGCTACCGGCGTTCGATCATCGAGGATCAAACGCCGGTAGCTTTTTTTATTAGTAAGGTCATGATTTTAGGCTAAAGCGGATAAATCGAAGTTTTCAGCTTGTGAGTGCTATAATAAAAATGTAAAAAACCTTTTGTAGGAAAGAGGAACAATGATGAAGCTGACGATTTCATTGGATATCTTGGAAGAGACGTTTTACTATGTTTCGCCGGTTAAACCAGTTTCTACAGTCCCTTTGATTTATACAACTTTTTTAGCGGAAAAGGCTCAAGTTGCTTATACGACTGAAAATGAAGCAAAATTTGCTCGAAAAATCGAGCGCTCTTTTAAAATGGCGTTTCATGAAGTCTTGCAGGAAAATCGTGAGTATCGCCAAAGTTTGGATCAAGACCAGCCTTTGGCACCGCAAGAGCATTTAACTAAACAAGGGAAGTTAATTGAATCTTTACTGACCGCAATCCAAAAATATCCGGAATTGCAACTGATTCGAGTAGAACTTGTCGGTAGCTGGCCCTTATATCAAACAGCAGCTGGGCGGCTAGATTTAACAGAGTAACTAGTACAAAAAAATAATGATGAAATTGAGAGGATGAGTAACATGATGATGACTTATTTTGAAGGACAAGCGGCATTTTTAGAGGATTACAAAAAAATTGCGAAAACAAATAAAGATTCGGAAAAAGTTATTGATGATGTAATGGAGCAACTGAATAAACCTACACCAGATGACAAATTAATCTATATCTTACCTGGTTCTGAAACAGTCAGCGGTCTAGCTGTTCGATTTCCGTTTCGAAAAAAATTAATAGCGACTGATAATGAAGCGGCTGTTTCAACGCAGTTTTTTTATGAAGGATCACCCTACGAATATGAATTTGTAGAAGATGAACAATTATAATTTTAAAGACTTTTAAGTTGCTGAAAACTTAAAAGTCTTTTTTTGACTTGCTTTAAAAAAATAAGTTGGTATGATGGATATAATACGGTTTGTTATTTTTTAGCAAGAATGGGAGGTGATGGTCTTGCATGATCGACTAGCAGCAGGACTATTTCCTGCAGGCAATCATTGAAAACTGAAAGGAAGTTAATAGATTGTTTATTCTTGAAAAGACAGCGGAACCAACACAACAGATTTGGAATCACATCAAACGTAACTATCAGGGGGAAAAAGTAGCAGTCGTAGGGATAAAGAGGCAATTGCCACAGACTTTCTTGCGTAATAAGCAAGTTATTTTTTATGAAAGTTTGACTGGTAAGAGCTTAGTCGCTGAAGGTCAACGATTTATGGAGAAATTTGTCGATGATTATTCAGCACTGGTCTTCTATTTAGACTGTTCCTCAGCGGAAGCAGAGCAACTAAGGGACTACGGCCGTTCTTTAGGTATCCGTGTAACGATAACAGTAAATGAAGAGGCGGCCTAGACGATGGTTTGGAAAGAGGTTATTCGACAAGAAAAAGTAGACAATACCATTTTACGCAACGGGCTTAGATTGCTTCATCAAAGTAGCTGGCGGAATAGAAAAGAACAACATACTTTATTGGATTTTTCAAAACAATTGCAAAATGTGATGCAACTACATTTAGAGACTGAAAAATTAGTTGTGGGGATTCCTGGTTTTGGAAAAGAAGTCACACTATTGGAAATTGATGAATGTGACTTTGTTCCACACTGCCAAATTGAGCAAGTAGTTGAATCTGCTGAAGGCCATTTTATCAAGCTGCGATTAATCGAAACTAGTTAATAGATTGGATAAATAAGAATCCAAAAGGGGTGTGACAAAGTTTTGTCACACCCCTTTTCCTATTGATTAAAAGATCAAGCCGGTAATGATCGCGCTCAAAAAGCTGACCAGACTGGCACTCAACAAAATTTTCAAGCCATGTTTGGCTACTAGATTCCCTTTTTCTTCGTTCAAGCCTTTCATTGCACCAGAGATGATACCGATGGAAGAAAAGTTGGCAAATGAAACTAAGAAAACAGAGACGATTGCGGTTGTCCGAGCAGAAAACTCCCAGTTGCCTTTAGCTAACTCTGTCATAGCAACAAATTCATTGGTCACTAGTTTAGTGGCCATCAAACTGCCGGCATCGACAGCTTCTTGCCAAGGGATCCCGGTCAGAAAAGCCAATGGTGCGAAGACATAACCTAAGATCTCTTGGAAAGTCAGACCGGTAACTTTGGCAAAAATGAAATTAATCATGGCAATCAGTGCGACAAAACCGATTAACATCGCTGCAACGGTTACGGCAACTTGAAAGCCATCTAAAATATACTCGCCGAGCATTTGGAAGAAGGTTTGGTCTTTGTCTTCTTCAATCACTAATTCATCATTTTCCAATTGATAGGGATTGACGATTGAAGCAATGATAAACCCACCAAATAGATTCAACACTAGCGCAGTAATAACATAACGGGGTTGGATCAGCGCCATATATGAACCAACGATTGACATGGACACGGTGGACATGGCTGAGATACTCATCGTTGTCAAACGCTGTTCTGAAAAAGTAGGTAATTCCTTTTTGACAGAAATAAAGACTTCGGATTGGCCTAAAATTGCTGAAGCAATCCCGTTATAGGATTCTAATTTTCCCATGCCATTAATCTTACTGAGGGCCAGTCCAATGCCCTTCATGAAAAGCGGTAAAATTTTAATATAGCGCAAGATTCCGATAATCGCTGAAATAAAGACGATCGGCATCAAAACGTTTAAAAAGAAGGGAAAGCTGCCCTTATTAGCGATACCGCCAAAAACAAAGTCGACCCCTGCACCAGCAAAACGTAATAACGCATCAAAGACATCAGCCAAACTACTAACAATGGTAGTTCCCACCGTGGTCCGTAATAAAATGAAACCTAATAAAAATTGTAGAACTAGCATGATCAAAAGCGGTGAGTAGCGAATCTTTTTTCGATCATTGCTAATTAGAAAACTGAGGGCCAAAACAAGAATCAATCCAATAATACCTATCACAAAATGCAAAAAATCACTCCTTCAAAATTATCCTGAATTAGCTTAGCCTGTTTTGCGAAAATTTACGAAAGATATCCTTAAAAACAAGACTTCTATGAATAAATTCTAAAGACGAAAACACTAACAACTTCATTTAGGGCTCTTTTTACCGTTTACAGCTTTTCTAAAAAAAATATGCTATGCTTGAAAAGAATTCTGCAGAAAAAGATGTCAGTATCGTTTTTCGCTGTATAGAGTAAAAAGTAACCGATGTAGTTACTCCTTTAATTAAGGTCGAGCCACTTTAACGGAAGGACATACGAGACGAGAATCAGACTCATTTTTTACTTTTTGAAAAATGGAGTACGTTTAGACGAATTAGGAGGGATCAGATTGGAAGGGGAAAATAAGAAGCGGATCTTGTTGCCGCGCTATCAGCAGGTTGCAGTGGAAATTGCTGAACGAATCGCCGATAAACGATATCAAGTGGGCGAAAAAATCCATGCGCGCTCCACTTTAGCAAGTAATTTCAATGTGTCACCGGAGACAGCCCGCAAAGCGATCAATGTTTTAGTGGATTTGGGGATCATGGAAGTCCGGCATGGCAGCGGCGCTTATGTACTTTCACGAGAAAAGGCGCAAGCCTATTTTGAAAAATATCAAGATGTGCAGTCCATTCAAGAAATCAATCAAGAAATCCAAGCTAGTGTTGAAAAACAAAAACAAGAGTTGGACACTGTCAGCAAATTATTGAATCAATTGCTTGTTCAAACAAAGCGGGTACATAATGTGGCTCCCTTTGTTCCCTATGAATTGACGGTGACAGAAAAAGCTGCTCATTTGGAAAGGACCGTCAATGAGTTGAATATTTGGCATGAGACGGGCGCAACGATTGTCGCTATTCAGCAAAAAGATCAACTATTGCTATCCCCAGGCCCCTACGCCAAAATTTGTGCGGGTGATACGTTATTTTTTGTAGGAAATGAATTAGTCTTGCAGCGAATGCAGCATTTATTTTATCCTGGGGTCTAACGCTTTTAGCAAAAATCCAAAGATTCTATTTCAAATATGCTGGAAAAGCTTTTTGACTAAACTTGTGAAAGCTCAGTGCTGAACCTCGAAGTGATACTGACCGTAAAAAAATACCGACTGGAGAAATCTGGCCGGTGTTTTTGTGTTGTCATGTATTGATGTCAGACAGGGGATAAACGTGTTTTTTTTTATTACTAGAATGTGGGGAAACTAGTCAATCAGACTGATTTACTGAAAACTTCCAACACTTTTTTTGACAAAGTGACCACATGATGTTAGTGTGGTATGGTCACTTTTGTGAAGAGGAGGATTTATTTTGAGTAAAGTTAAGGTAGAAAATTTAACTAAAATATTCGGAAAAAAGCAGCAGCAAGCTCTAGCGATGATTCAAGAAAATCGTAGTAAAAATGAAATTGTTGAGCAGACTGGTGCTACCGTTGGTGTATACGATGCAAGCTTTGAAGTTAATGAAGGAGAAATTTTCGTTATCATGGGACTTTCTGGTAGCGGGAAATCAACAATGATTCGTTTATTAAATCGTTTGATTGATCCAACTTCTGGTGAGATCTATATCGATGGCGAAAATATTGCCAAAATGGACAAAGAAGCGCTGCGGGAAGTCCGTCGTCATAAAGTCAATATGGTTTTCCAAAATTTCGGTCTATTTCCCCATCGAACGATTTTAGAAAATACCGAATATGGTCTGGAAGTACGAGGGGTACCGAAAGCCGAACGTCAAGCCAAAGCGGAGCAAGCTTTAGAGAATTCTGGCTTGCTGACTTTTAAAGATCAATATCCTGATCAACTATCTGGCGGGATGCAGCAGCGGGTCGGTTTAGCCCGGGCATTAGCCAATGATCCGGAGATCTTATTGATGGACGAAGCTTTCTCAGCTTTGGACCCATTGATCCGGCGGGAGATGCAGGATGAATTATTAGATCTGCAATCAAACGTACAAAAAACAATTATTTTCATTACCCACGATTTGAATGAAGCATTGCGGATCGGAGATCGAATCGCTTTGATGAAAGACGGACAGATTATGCAAATAGGTACAGGGGAAGAAATCCTGACGCATCCAGCCAATCAATACGTGCGGGACTTTGTTGAAGACGTCGATCGCTCGAAAGTTCTAACTGCACAAAATATCATGGTTCCAGCTTTAACGACGAATATTGAAGTGGATGGGCCAAACGTTGCCTTGAATCGGATGCGTAAAGAAGAGGTCAGCATGCTGTTAGCGGTTGATCGCAAGCGTAAACTAAAAGGTAGTTTAACGGCGGAGAAAGCATTAGAAGCCCGTAAAAATAATCTGACATTGAAAGAAGTCATTGATAAAAATGTCCGTCGGATTCCTAAAGATATGTTAGTTACCGACATTTTCAATCTGATTTTTGATTCGCCAGCGCCACTTGCGGTAGTCGAGGGGGATCGTTTAGTCGGGGTTGTCATCCGCGGCAGTGTCCTAGAGGCGTTAGCGAATACAGAAACTGAAGAAGAGGTGAAAGCAAATGTTTAATTTCTTACAACAAGCCTTGCCTGTAGCAGATTGGGTCGAAGGATTTACCGATTGGTTAACTGCAACCTTTGCGGGTTTATTCTCAGTCTTGCAGCACATGGGTCAGTACTTAATGGATGGGATGACAGGACTCCTAACAATGATCCCGCCATTATTGTTGATCCTCATTTTAACCGTCGCCGCATTTTTTATTTCTAATAAAAAATGGGGACTGGCGAGTTTTACTTTGATTGGCTTACTCTTTATTTATAATCAAGGGTTATGGACCGATCTGATGAGCACCGTCACATTAGTTTTGTTATCTAGTTTATTGTCAATCATCATCGGTGTTCCATTAGGCATTCTGATGGCGAAAAACGAGACAGCCAAAAAGATCATCACACCGATCTTGGATTTCATGCAAACGATGCCTGGTTTTGTATATTTGATTCCAGCAGTGGCCTTCTTCGGTATCGGTATGGTTCCGGGGGTGTTTGCCTCAGTGATTTTCGCTTTACCGCCAACAGTGCGTTTTACTAATTTAGGAATTCGTCAGATTCCTAAAGAATTGGTGGAAGCATCTGATTCATTCGGCGGGACGGGTAAACAAAAACTATTTAAACTAGAATTGCCTCTAGCTAAAAGTACGATCTTAGCAGGGATTAACCAAACCATGATGTTAGCTTTATCCATGGTCGTGATCGCTTCAATGATCGGAGCTCCCGGTCTTGGTCGTGGCGTTTTATCAGCGTTGCAACGAGCACAAGTTGGGAATGGTTTTGTTAATGGACTAGCGTTAGTAATTTTAGCGATTATCATTGACCGCTTTACCCAAAATCTCAATAAACCAAAACAACAAGCAGCTGAAAAAATGCCAAAAGCGAAAAAACAGAAAATCGGGATTGTTGCGGGGATCATTGTCATTGTGACGTTACTTGCTTCATTCGGTTTCGGTGGCACGTCTAAAGAAAATAAAGGCACGATTAACCTTTCTTATGTGGAGTGGGATACAGAAGTTGCTTCTACTCACGTAGTTGGCGAAGTACTGAAAGAAATGGGTTATCAAGTCAATTTGACGCCATTGGATAACGCAATTATGTGGGAATCTGTGGCAAAAGGTGAGTCGGATGCGATGGTGGCGGCTTGGCTGCCGAATACTCATAAATCACAATTTGCGCAATATAAAGAGCAAGTTGATGATTTGGGTGTTAACTTGAAAGGTGCCAAGGTTGGGCTAGTTGTTCCTGATTATATGGACGTCAATTCTATTGCGGATCTATCAGATCAAGCTAACCAAACGATCACAGGAATCGAACCTGGTGCGGGTGTTGTAAATGCAGCAGAAAATACCTTGAAAGCTTATCCTAATTTAGCAGATTGGAAAGTCTCGACCTCATCTTCTGGTGCGATGACAGTTGCTCTTGGTCAAGCTATCAAGAAGAAACAACCGATTGTGATTACCGGCTGGTCGCCACATTGGATGTTTGCTAAGTATGGCTTGAAATATTTGGAAGATCCCAAAGGTGCGATGGGGACAGAAGAAGCGATCCATACGATTACCCGCAAAGAGCTAAAAAAGGATCAACCAGAAGCGTATCAAGTTTTGGATAATTTCCATTGGAATCAAAAAGATATGGAGAGCGTCATGCTCGCCATCAACGAAGGAAAAGATCCTGCTCAAGCAGCCAAGGATTGGGTTGAAGATCACCAAAAAGAAGTCAATGAGTGGAAGAAATAAAGTGAAAAAATGCTGATCAATTACGATCAGCATTTTTTTTTATGGGATTATTTTTCCCCTAATTCCTGATCTTTACGAATCGTTGCATCAATGCCTTTGATGACCGTCGAGATAAAGGCATTATCTTCCAATTCAACGATTCCAGCAACGGTCGTACCTCCTGGTGAACTTACCCGATCAATCAGTGTCCAAGGATTTTCCTTGCTGTGAGCCAAGGTTTCTGCACTACCTAAAATTGCTTGGGTCGCCATTTCTAAAGCGATATCTTTTGGCAAGCCGTTTTTCACTGCTGCCCGCGCGATCGAATCAATAAATAGGAATGTATAAGCAGGTGAGCTCCCGGCAATTGCGGTGAAGATCGAGAAATATTTTTCTTCTAGTGGCCAAGCTTTACCGACGGCATTGAATAAATCAATAATCGTTGCGACATCTTCTTTGGTAGCTGTTGTATTTCCGCAAACAGCGGCGGCGCCTTCACCGACCATCGCATTCATATTCGGCATTACTCGCACGATTCGGATTGGTTGTTCCGTTTCAAAGACTTCATAGATGGCTTCCGTGCTAGTTCCCGCTGCGATCGAAACGATTAGCGGATCGTTTTGCAGGATCGCGTCTTTCGCCTCCAATAATACGCCTTTAATGACATTCGGTTTGACTGCTAAGACTAGCGTATCGACCGTTTCGATGACTTCCTGCGGATCTTTTAATGCATGGGCACCGATTTTTTTGGCGAAAGCTTGGACTTTTTCTGTTGAAATGTCGTATAAGTAAATATCTTCAGGCTGACTAAAACCTTTTTGGACTATGCCTGTAACGATTGCAGATGCCATATTCCCGGCACCGATAAAACCAATTTTCATAGTAAATCCTCCTTGTTCGTATTAATGCACTATTTTTTTGGGGGGAAAAGTTGTTTGATTCCCGCACTGTAGATCATTCTGCAAACTACGTTCAATCTTTACTTCTAGACAAATTATTTTGCTCTTGATTGTATAATCCCGCGAAAAGCAGAAGGATATCCTTGAAAGTGTCTGAATCAAATGTGTGAAATTCATAAAAGTGGTACAATCAATAAAGAAATTATAAGCCGATAGGCGCTTGTTTAAAATAGTTTAGATAAAGAAGAAAGTGTTTGATTTTAAGGTGGGGTGGAATATGGAAGTTACGGCAGCACAATATAGTAGTTTCTATCATTTTTTAAAAACCTTAGACTGCTATTTAGGAAGCGAAGAACAAATGTTAGGTGAGGTCCAACGTTTTGCGGATAATTCGCAGCGTGAGATTGCGGCTTTTGTGACACGAAAAACGGCAGATAAGATCGAAGTTCCAACTAATTTTATTCGAATTTTATATGTGATGAAGGGCTCGATCACGGTAATGATTGATGGAACTGAAAAAAAGTTGAATAGTGGGAGCCTAATTTTGGCGAACACAGCAACTGAATTGGTTTATCAAGGTGATTTAAAGACGGATATAGTGGTATTTTATTTTAAGCCGAGCTATTTTAATGAATCGTTATTGGGACAATTTTTTGAAGAACCCTGGTTGTACCGCTTTTTTGTGGAAGCTTTAAGCGAGGAATTTAGCGGAATTAGCCGTTTTTTGGTGTATGATTTTGCTCAAGCAACAGACGTTCATTTTTACGTGCTACTGCTATTGAAACAAATCGTCAAAATGGCTTATTTCAATAATAAAGTCACAAAGGCTGCTTTTGTACTTTTGGTTGTTGAGATCAGCCAAGCGTTGCCGGAGCGCTTAGTGGGGAAAGATAATTTTATATCCAATAGTCAATTAATTGAAGAGATACTAGCCTATGTGGATCTTCGTTTGGAACAAGTGACGTTAGCAGAAGTTGCTGGGAAATTTCATTTCCATCCGAATTATTTATCGAGTTTGTTGAAGGAAAAAACCGGGCATTCTTTTACTGAATGGGTGTTGTTGCGGCGCATCGAGCGCTGTAAAAACTATTTGGTTCAAACGGATCTAACCGTTCAAACAATCGTGGAACGTTTGGGTTACAAAGATAAAGCGTTTTTTTATAAACGCTTCAAACAAATCGAAGGGCTCACGCCACGTCAGTATCGTAATAGAAGAAAGGAAGAAAACTAATGTATGAAGATATTTTTGCTGAAGTGCAGTTAACAGTGGTCGAACAACCGATCGAATGGGTCGATAACTTGCCGCTTTATCGCGGACATCTCAAAGAATTACCATTTATCACGGGGGAAGGTTCTTCTAAAAAGATCTTGTATCGCCAGCTGGCCGAGCAGTATCAGGAGTATGTTTTATTAAATCAGGAAGAGCGTGAAAATACCGAAGAAGAAATGACCTCTTCACTATTATCCGCCGAGCAATTGTTGAAATATTATGATGGTGAGACCTTCGATGGATTTTCACTGGGAGATTTATTAAATGATAAATAGAGTAAGTTCTCTACTTTAATAGAAGCTTTTAAGCTTTATTGGATGAATATCATCAAACTGTTAGTAGATTTAGGTTTAATACTTTGTGAATTGTTGTATCATCTTAAATGGAAAAGAGCTTTCATTCATTATTTTATTAGAAGGAGAGAATTATGGTACAAATTTTGTTGGGACTCCTAGCAGTCCTATTGGTTTACTATCTTTTTTATTTTATCCGCGATTTGATTGCAGCCCGTGGTAATTGGGGCGGCGGAAATTTTTTCGTTTCTGGCTTGATTGGTTTTGTCACTGATGCAATGGATACGTTAGGAATTGGAAGTTTTGCACCGACGACGATGTTGTTGGAAATGACTAATCAGTTAGATAATGATCGCCAACTACCAGGAACATTGAATGTTTCCCATACCGTACCGGTAATCATTGAAGCGTTTATTTTTATTACCGTAGTAAAAGTTGCACCGTTGACTTTATTCTCATTAGTAATCGCAGCGATTATCGGATCTTACTTGGGTTCTAAAACAGTCAGCAAATTACCTGAGAAAAAAGTCCAGTTTTACATGGGAATTGCGTTGATCATTACAGCCGCTTTGATGGCCTTAAAACAATTAGGTTTGTTAGACTTATTAGGAACTGGCAATCAGTTGACTAGTTTGACTGGTATTAAATTAATCATCGGAATCGTCGGCAACTTTATTTTAGGGGCGCTGATGACGATTGGTGTGGGCCTTTATGCTCCTTGTATGGCGATGGTCTATATGCTGGGTTTGAGTCCGTTAGTTGCTTTTCCGATCATGATGGCTTCTTGCGCGGGTTTGATGCCGGTTGCGGGAACAAACTTCATTAAGTCAGGAGATTATTCTCGAAAAGTTAGCTTGGCGATTACAATCGGTGGAGTCATCGGAGTGTTTATTGCAACTAAATTCGTTACGGGTTTAAACATGAATATTTTGACGTGGATCGTGATTGCAGTCGTATTGTATTCAGGTTTTACTTATATCCGCAAAGGGATGCAGGCCTTTCCGGGGCATGTGAAGAAGTCTTAGAGAGTAATCTCTAAGGCTTTTTTTATATTATTAAGCTAGCAGCTAGCTTGGTTTAGTCTGTCTTGGATTGCGATTAATGAAGATTCAGGATACGGTAAAAAGTTCTTTGTTTTGAAACAAATATCGCGTCAGAGGCTGTTTCTATTCCAATGATTGGAAGGTTTTTATTTGAATAAATGGGTCACACTGCTTACAATAAAAGCGATTTAAAAGAAGGAGGCGTTGCAATGGACTTAACGATCGAAGACTTTCAGGTGTTGGATCGAGAGATATATACGTTTAAGCAATTAAAAGAACGCTATTCGGCAGACGAGATTGACCAAGTGAAGCAGGACTATAAAAAGCATTGGCAAAAATGGAAAAAGTTACAACAAATAGTCGCACAGTCATTGCCGTCAGACTATCATTTGGAGAAACCAAAAATTGAAAGCTGGACGAATGGCTGGCATTTACGGAACCATTTTTGGAGTGCTTACCGTGATCCGCAACACAGAAATCAAAATGCCTGCTTGGCTGTCTTACTTAATAAGAAACAATTTCAAGTCTATTTGATGTTTCAGCATTATAAAAGTGCTGAACGCAATGGTGGTAGTGAGGCGTACAATAAATTAGTTAATTTATTGTATGAATGGAGCCAACACGTCGATAGTTCAGATTATTATATTTGGCCGCAGGTAGAACATGAATTGGTCGATCATCTGTCGCTTACAGATTTTTTAGCAGACCAGAAGCAACCAGAAGTATTGCTAAATACTTTGGAGGGACGGACGTTTCAAATCGGTAAATTATTTTTTAAAACAACGAAGATTACTGATATTGAAGAGCTTACTCGTCAATCATTAGAAGAATTGGCCCCATTGTATTTTGCATTAAATCAATGAGTCTGGTAAAAAGCTTGAAGCAGGACTGTAAAATTTAGCGGAAGTTCACATATAGAAACAAGTCAAAGGAGGTTGGTGTATGAAGGAGCTTGATTTATCGAAATCGCTGTATGAATTAGTCACCTTATATCCTGAGGTAAAAGATTTAATGTATCAATTAGGTTTTGAAGCAATCGCAAAGCCAGGTATGCTACAAACGGCGGGACGCTACATGACGATCCCAAAAGGTGCCAAAATGAAACACATCCCACTGGAACAAGTGATCGAAATGTTTGAAGCCAATGGGTTTACGATAAAAGACCATTCGTTTTAAGTGAGCGCTAGGCCAGCTTTTTTACCAGAAATTCAGATCTAACTATGAACAAGGGAGTAGTCTAATGGAACGAACAAGAGAACAACGTCAAGAAAGAATTGTCGAGATTTTGTCGCTGCTGCATCAAGGTGGTTCATTTGAAGAAGCGAAGGAGCTTTTCAATCAAGAATTCGATGGTGTCGATGTGACAGAGATCACGGCCGCTGAAAAATCTTTGATCCAAGGTGGCTTGGATCCACAAGAAATCCAAAAATTATGTAATATCCATGCAGCGGTTTTTAAGGGCGCCATCAATGAGATCCATCGCTCGAATTTAGAGCATGCACAGCCAGGCCATCCGATCCATACATTAAAACTGGAAAATCAAGTCTTGCAATCATTGTTGACCGATGAAATCGATGGTTTGTTAACTAAGATCAAAGCTGGTGACTGGTCCCAGCAGGAACGATTGCTTAATGCGTTAACAGATTTGATGCAGATCGATAAACATTATGCCCGCAAAGAAACACTGATTTTTTCTTATATGGAGAAATACGGGATCACTGCGCCACCGAAGGTTATGTGGGGCGTGGACGATGACGTTCGTGAACAGATCAAGGAATTAATCCAATTAGTCCACTCAGAAAAAGCGGCTTATAATCCAATCGCAGAAAAATGGGAAGCGGCTAAAAACGAGATTGAGGAGATGATTTTTAAAGAAGAAGAGATCATGGCGCCGATGACACTTGATGTATTCAGTTTGAAAGACTGGGAAAAAATCGCCCAAGATAGCTTTGATATCGGCTTTGCATTTATTCCTGAGCCATTGCCATGGAAGGCTAGCCAAGCTTCTTTGGAAAAGGAACAAGAACGTGAGCCTGCTCGCCAATTAGCGATTCAGCAAGCTAAGGAAACAACGGAAGGCATCGCTGCTGGTTTGGCGGCTGAAGCTACAGAAGTTGCAGCAGAGGAACACTATGATTGGGAAGACAAAGTCTCTTCCGAAACAACGATTGTGCTGCCAACTGGAACACTGAAGCTGCAAGAAATGATTGCTTTATTTCAAGTTTTGCCAGTAGATTTAACATTTGTCGATAAAGACGATCGCGTGCGTTTCTTCTCAGAAGGCAAAAGTCGGGTCTTTCCACGAACAAAATCAGTAATCGGTCGCGAAGTTGTGAATTGTCACCCACCTAAAAGTATGCACATCGTCCAACAGATTTTAGATGATTTTCGTTCTGGCGCGCGGAGTGAGGCAGATTTTTGGATCGATCTACGAGATAAAAAAATCTATATTCGTTATTTTGCCTTAAAAGATGAAATGGGAGACTATCTTGGCTGTTTAGAGGTTACCCAAGATATTACAGATATCCAAGCGATTGAAGGCCAAAATCGTCTATTGGAAGGAAAAACAGAATAGCTTTTAAAGTATGGGCGTTCGGAATAGTTTCCGAGCGCTTTTTTTTATGAATTGAAGAACCAGCTGCCCTTAAAGCGTGAGCGCCAATCAAAAAATGATATTTGCCCGAAAATCCCTCTTCTTGATATTAATCAATTATTTTCCGCGGTGTTCTTTGTAAACTGATAGTGAAAAGAAGAGGAGTGGAAAAAATGAAGTTTCAGAAAAAAATATTGGCTCATAAGACCGTGCTCACATTTATTAATGCATTTTTTATTGTCTCGGCCGTAGCTGCTAAATTTTTGTTTCAACAAATAGTCATTTACGATATCGAAATGGTGCTTGCATCGGTCTGTGGTGCTTTACCGATTGCGATCCAAGCGTATCAAGCGGCGAAAGTTAAAGTTGTCAGTATCGATTTGTTAGTAACGATCGCCGTAATTGGGGCGTTTGTTATCGGGGAGTACAATGAATCAGCGATTGTCACTTTCTTGTTCTTATTAGGCCACTTACTTGAACAAAAAACGTTAGAGCATACTAGGTCAGCGATTCAAAAGCTAGTCAAACTTGCCCCGGCAACTGCCTGGAAGTTGATCGAAAATAAAGTGGAAGAAGTCGCGATTGAAGAAGTCGCTGTTGGCGATCAGCTGTTAGTCAAAACCGGTGCTCAAGTGCCGGTAGATGGGGTAGTAAGTGAGGGAACGGGGTACCTTAATGAAGCAGCCGTCACCGGTGAAGCAAAATCGGTCTACAAAGAAAAAAACGACCAAGTATTTGCCGGAACGATCTTAGAAAACGGCACGCTAAAAATTGAAGCTCAGCGTGTAGGAGAAGATACGACTTTTGGCAAGATTATCGAACTGGTGGAAGAAGCTCAAGATAGCAAATCATCAACAGAACGGTTTATTGATCGTTTCGCAAAATATTATACGCCGTTGATTTTAGTTTTAGCCTTGCTCACCGGGCTCATGACCAAAGATATTCGGCTAGCAATTACTATTTTGGTATTAGGCTGTCCCGGAGCTTTGATCATTGGAGTCCCAGTGTCAAATGTCGCCGGGATTGGCAATGGTGCGAAAAATGGTATTTTAATCAAAGGCAGTGAAGTGATGGCTACTTTTAGCCGTGTAGAGACGATAGTTTTCGATAAAACAGGAACAATAACCAATGGGAAACCAAGTGTTGCCTTTGCTAAATTCTATGAAGATCAGACCATCGATTACTTAAGCTTGATTGCTGCCATCGAAGGGGAATCCGATCACCCGCTAGGTCAAGCAATCGTCAACTATGCGCAACAACAAGGCAGAAAACAAAGTATAGCGATCAATGTCTCTGATACCGTTGTAGTGAAAGGAAAAGGGATGACAGCAACGGCAGATGGCATTCGCTTGACGCTTGGGAATCGAGCCTTGATGGAGGAAGCAGCCATCTCATTGACTACTGAGATTGAGCAGACTGAAAAGGCTTTGCAGCTACAGGGAAATTCGGTGGTATTTGTAGCTGCAGAAAAACAGGTTATCGCCTTGTTTGGAATCAAAGATCAAATTCGTCCCGGAGTAGCTCAGACACTGGCTACGTTGAAGAGCAATGGAATCAAACGCCTGATCATGCTGTCAGGTGATAATCAAACGACTGCCGAAATCGTCGGTAAAGAACTAGGGTTATCTGAAGTTCATGGAGAATTGTTACCGGAAGAAAAAGCGGCGTTTATTCGTCGCTTACAGGCAGCCGGTGAAGTCGTTGCCTTTGTTGGTGACGGGATCAACGATAGTCCCTCCATCGCATTAGCTGATATCGGGATTGCGATGGGAGGCGGAACGGATGTTGCGGTAGAAACTTCAGATGTCGTATTGATCCAATCAAAATTTGAGAACTTGCTCCACGCTTATCGTTTGACCAAAAAAACCGTACGGAATATGAAAGAAAATATCGCGATTGCTATCGGGACAGTACTATTTTTACTAATCGGTTTAATCTTCGGCTATGTTTATATGGCTAGCGGTATGTTCTTTCATGAGTTGAGCATTTTGATCGTCATTATCAATGGCATGCGTCTGCTTTCTTATCACCCAAAAAGTTCAAAACTTGATAGAAATCAATTTGTCAAAATGAAAACAAACGTAGAATAAGAGTGTTCAATAAAGAAGGAGGAATTAATCATGGAAAAAGTAATTATCCAGCTAGGCACCTTAACTTGTCCCTCATGTCTGCAAAAAATCGAAAAGGCGGTAGGGCAACAGGCTGGGGTTCATAAAGTAAAAGTTTTATTTAATGCCAGCAAGGTCAAAGCGGAAATTCAATCAGATCAAACCACTCCAGAAACTTTGCAAAAGGTGATTGAAGACCTAGGTTATGAAGTAGAAGCCATCAAAGTTAAGGAGTTATCTTAAAATGAATGCAGAAGAAAAATACCAAGCTGAGCAAATCCAAAGTGATAAAGATCATCATACACCGACAGCTGGTGCGATGATTAGTCATATTTTGTCGAATTTATTCATCCATCGGGTAAAATTGCGTCAAGCGAATTATTATTTGACAGGTGAGGTTCGAGGATTTGCTGAACCAAAATTAGAACAGATGATTAGTGAAGAAGATCAACTCTTTGATGAATTGAATCAGTTGCTCTTAGCTGAAGAAGAACTAATCCCGACAACCATCAAAGAGTTTCTAGACTATGCAATGCTCGAAGATAGCGGAAAATTGAAGTATGAAACAACCGAAACGATCATAAAGGAACTCGTAGCTGACCTGGCCACGCAAAATTTATTCATTACTCGCGGAATCACGTTAGCTGAAAACGAAGCGAAGTTCGGCTTGGCTGAATTTTTGAAAAAACTGTATACTTGGATGAAACAAGAGCAGTTGATTTGGCAACGTTACTTAGGCAAAGAGAGTGTTCAAACTGAAGAGGATGAAGAAGACGAGTAACAGATTAAGCTGAGAGGGGGAGTTTTTCATCATGAGCCAAGAACATCTGTGCATTTCTTTAGTTCCATTATTTAATCATTTAGAGCTGGAGGATCAAAGAAAAATTCATGCTTTGATGAAGCATCAGGTCATGGTCAAGGGGGAACAAATCTTTACTCCCGCTAGCGATGGGCAGCTGGTGATCGTTGCTCGTGGAAATATGAAAGTCTATCAGCTTTCCTCTAATGGCAGGGAACAAGTCTTGCGCGTGGTAGAGCCCGGTGGTTATGAAGGAGAAAATCAGCTGTTTGGTGTCCATAATGATGTGTTGTTTGGCGAGGCGCTAGAAACAACTGAGGTTTGTATCCTCAAACAACAGGATTTTTCTGACCTGTTATTAACATACCCCCAATTGAGTTTAAAATTATTAGAGATCAACGCGAAAAAATCAGTCCGAACAGAACAGCAAACCCAATTTCTAATGATGGAAAAAGTCGAAGAACGACTGGCGACTTATTTGCTGGATCTAGCTAAAGCTTCCGGCACAAATGAGTTCAGTCTACCGATGAAAATGAAAGAATTGGCGCTGTTTCTAGGAACGACCCCGGAAACATTGTCACGAAAATTCAAGTTGTTGGAGCAGGAGCAGTTGATTCAGCGAAACAAACGCTTAGTAGTTTTATTGGACCCAGCTGGATTAGAAGACATATAAAAAAATCAGGTTTGACGCTCAGACTAAGCGTTTCAAACCTGATTTTTTATTTACTTCAATGCTTGATTGACATCTGCTAACATCAGTTTAACGGATTCTAAACCACCGCCGCTTAAGTACCAAACGTCGGGTTGCAATGAGAGCACTTTATTATTTTTACCAGCAGTGGTCTGAGCGACCAGTTGATTGTCGGCGACATTATTGTTGCTGTCATCACCACCGATCGCTTTAGTCCGATCGATCACGAAAAGAATATTAGGATTTTTCTCTAAAACGTACTCATAAGAGACACTTTGGCCATGGGTCGAAGCTTTGATCGCATCATCGGCTTCTGCAAAGCCAAAGGTATCGTAAATGATTCCAAAGCGAGAATCTTTGCCAAAAGCAGATAACTGGCCTTCATTCACTAATACCGCCAAGGCTTTTTCATTGCTGGCTGCGGCTTTTTCTTTGGTTTCGGAGATGTTTGTCTCAAGTTCGGCTAATTGTTTCTTGGCACTTTTTTCTTTGCCGAAGACCTGTCCTAATGTTTCAACGTTATGTTTGATGGAATTCCAAGTATCCGTTGGATCGACGGCTAAATACATCGTCGGCGCAATTGCTTGCAGTTGCTCTAGAAAATCACTCTGGCGACCAGAAATAATGATTAGATCGGGTTTCATTTGGTTGATTTTTTCTAAATCAGGTTCTTTGATTCCGCCAGCAGATTCGACTTTTTTATATTCTTTCAAGTAGGTTGGTAGATTGTCGGTTGCCGCACCCACAATAGTATCACCAACACCAAGAGCATCTAGTGTATCTAATGAACCATTATCAAAGACCACGACTTTTTTGGGCTTTTTAGGAACGCTTAGCTTGCCGTTGGAATCAGTTACTTCGATTGTTTCTTTTTTGGCTGGGCTACTGGCCGAAGTCTTACTCGTGGAATCATGGGTACCTTCACTATTCGTCGCACCACAGCCGGTCAATCCGACACCTAGTAATACAATTGCCAAACTTACTATATATTTTTTCATTTTGTTTCCTCCTAAATTATAATAAAGTCTACATTTCATAAAATGAGACTGAAATGCCTGGTTATTAATTGAAATACATACAAAAACGTTTACCTTCCAGCTCGCAAACTTTAATCTCCATGTCGTATAAAGCGTTTAAAATAGTTGGCTGAATCATCTCATCCGTAGTTCCAAAAGCAAAGATTTGCCCGGCTTTCATAGCTACGATCTGATCGGCATAGCTAGCGGCAAAGTTGAGATCGTGGATCACTAGTAAAACTGTTTTGTGGTCTTCCTCCACAAGGCGTCGTAGAGTGTGCATCAAATGGACAGCATGATTCATATCTAGATTATTTAGTGGTTCATCTAAGAGGATATAATCAGTATCTTGAGCTAAAATCATCGCGATGTAAGCCCGCTGTAGCTGCCCACCGGATAATGTATCGATGCGTTCTTCTGCCAGCTCGACCAATCCTAATTTTTCTAAAGCATAAGCGATCAGTGCCTGATCAGCTTCTGTTAAACGCCCTTTTGAATAAGGAAACCGCCCAAAACTGACTAGTTCCCGCACCGTAATCCGTAAATTGACACTATTGCTCTGCTTTAAAATCGCCAACTTCTTAGCCAATTCATTGGAGTGCCAAGCTTTCACTTCATTGTGATCAAGATAAATTTGACCGCTATCAATCGTGATCAAGCGGCTGATCATGGATAATAACGTACTTTTTCCTGCGCCGTTCGGTCCAATAAAAGCAGTCAATTGACCTTCTTTAATCGGTAAACTGACTTCAGAGAGCACTTTTTTGCTTCCGTAATTTTTTGAGAGGTTTTGAATGTCGATCATGTTTGCCGCTTCCTTTCATAAATGATTTTCCAAATAAAATAAAGTCCACCGATAAATTGCGTCACGACACTGATGGTCGTTTTCAGTTGGAAAACTTGTTCAACTAAAAATTGGCCGCCGACTAGAAAAATGATGCCTAATAAAATTGCTGTGGGAAACAGGTAACTGTGACGATATGTCGGCATCAATTGATAACTGATATTGGCCACGATAAATCCTAGAAAGGTGATTGGTCCAACTAATGCCGTGGCTGTTCCAGTCAAGAGGCTGACGAGAAATAAAATCAATAATTGAAAGGTATTTAGTGAGATTCCCAAATTCGTCGCTTGATCCGAGCCTAAATGCAAAACATCTAAATAGCGATTGAGGGCAAATAAAATGAGTGATCCAAGCAAAATAATCCCCGCTGCCAAACTTAAATGAAATGTATGAACGTTGCTGAAGCTGGCAAACAGTCGGCCTTGCAGCAAATCATATTCATTCGGATCCATCATCACTTGTAAGAAACTGCTGATACTGCTGAAGAACGTACCTAAAATCATTCCTAACATCAGTAAAATCAATAAATCATTTTGGCGTTGTTTTAGTAAAAATTTGGCTAATACTAAACTTGTAAGAGCCATTAACAGAATGCTGAGTAAAAAGATGGCAGTATGTTCTCGGGACAACATTTTTACGCCCCCAATGATAAAAAACAGAACGGTTTGGATCAAAACATATAAAGCATCCAACCCTAAAATATTCGGTGTTAAAAACTGATTTTGAGTTAACGTTTGAAAACTAACGGTAGCCATGCCAGTGGCCAAGGCTACTAGAAGAAAGGCCGCCATTTTTTTTCCCCGTAGCAGCCAGGCAAAGTGGAAATTTCCATATGTATTGTAAGTTAAGTACAACCCACATAAGACTAGTGCCACAATGCTGAGACAGATCAACATTTTTTCTTTTTTAGGAAGAGAAACTTTCATGAACGCTCCCTCCCGACTAATAAATAAATAAAAATCAGACTCCCTAAAATTCCCACTGTTAAGCTGACAGGAACTTCATAAGGAGCGATGACGACGCGGGAAAGAATATCGCAAAGCATTAAAAAGAGGCTGCCGCCTAATGCGGTAATCCATAAGTTTTGTTTTACATGGTCACCAAACAACAAGGAAATGATATTAGGGACAATTATGCCTAAAAAAGGGACTGTTCCAACCATGATTAAAACTAATCCACTAGCAGCAGCAACTAAAGCGATTCCAAATGCTTGAATCAGGCGATAATTGATCCCTAAATTGACTGCAACGTCCTCGCCTAGACCGATAATTGTGAAGTAATAAGCAAAAAAATAAATCATAAAAAAAAGCGGAACCGTTAGATAAAGCAGTTCATAGCTGCCCTTGGTTACTAGGGAAAAATTTCCTTGTAACCAAGAAGACATGTTTTGGATCAATTGGAATTGATAGGCGAAGAAGGTTGCGACTGAACCGACGATATTACCAAACATCACACCCAAAAGCGGCAAAAAAATGGGATCTTTAGCTGGCAACAATCGACTTAAAGCCAGAAAGACCATTGTTCCTAAGAACGCAAAGACAAAAGCAGCCAAACTCCGAATCGCAGTAGAGGCGTTCGGTAAAAAAAGCATCACGAACAAAATACCTAAACGAGCGCTGTCCATCGTACCGGCGGTGGTCGGTGAAACAAATCTATTTTGTGTTAAATGCTGCATTATTAGGCCACAAATGCTCATCGTTGCGCCAGCTAAAATTAAGCTAACGGTTCGCGGTACACGAGTAGTAGCTAGGACTAACCACTGCTCTGAGTCACCTTGTAACAAGGCTTGCAACATCAACTCTTTTACACCAATAAAGATTGAGAGTCCGCTTAATAAAAATAAAACGAAAATTAATCCTTTTTTCAAGAACTCACTCCTCATCTGAATGATAATGATTCTCATTCTCTCTGGATATAAAGTTTAGGTGAAGTATCGAACAAATGCAAGTTATTTTTAAATAATAATTTTAATAAAAATGCTCAAATTGTGTGTTATCCGTGGAAAAGGATTATCCACTCCCACAGGCGTTATTAATTTTAGTGCGGTTTATTTTACTATAAAGTAAGAAAATTCCCTGTAGTGGGAGTCATTTTGTTATAAGCTATTGACATTTCCCTAGCAAATTAGGTACCGTTAAGATTGTAGAGATGAATGCGCTATCAAAAGGAGGAGAAGTAATGTTTGAATTAAATGGAAAAGTTGCAGTTGTAACAGGTGCCAGCAGTGGTTTAGGACGAGATGCTGCGATTGCCTATGCTCAGGCAGGTGCAGATGTGGTTTTGTTAGCAAGACGTTTGGAACGTTTGGAAGAAGTAGCGGCAGAAATCAAAGAAATCGGTCGGGATGTCCTCGCTATCAAAATGGACGTGACGGATGAAGAGAATGTCAAAGCAGGGATCCAACAAGCTTATGATCATTTTGGCCATTTGGATATTTTACTAAACAATGCAGGGATCGCGGTACGTGGCGGTGTAGATACATTGACGGTAGAAGATTTCGACAAATCAATGGACGTCAATGTAAAAGGAATCTTTCTAGTTAGTAAATATGTAGTAAAACACATGATGGAAAATAAATACGGTCGAATCGTTAATGTTGCTTCAATCAATGCGATTATGGCAGATAAAGAAGACGTATTTATTCGTCACTCTTATAATGCCAGTAAAGCAGCTGTGCTGGGTCTAACGAAAGGTATGGCAGCTAGTTATGGTAAATATAATATTACGACTAATGCGATCGGCCCAGGTTTGTTTGAGTCTGAGATGACCGAAGATACTTTATTTAAATCAGAAGATTTCTTGAATCTGTATCAAGGGTTAAATCCTATGAGTCGTCCAGGCAAACGAGGCGAGTTGAACGGGACAATCCTTTACTTCTCAAGTGATGCATCAAGTTATACAAACGGACAATTTATTGTTATTGACGGTGGTATGTCAATCGTTTAAAGGCATTTGCAAGACACTTTCTCAAATTGAGGGAGTGTCTTTTTTATCAAGGTATTTTAATTAAACAAGGGTTTCTGCTACACTTATTCTCGTTTCCATATAAAAAATATGGAATTAAAATAGTTATTTTAGTAAATTTAGTTGGGAATTTCGAGATAGTTGTTAGTGGGAGAGTCAAAAAATAGGCAGCCGATTTAAGCGGCTGCCTATTTTTTATAATTAGTAACATTTAGCACAAGGTGTTAAACCGCGAGCTTGAGCTTCCTCTAATGTCGCCGGTGAATACGTGCCGTTTCCACATTTATGGGTATGATACTTGCTGCCGGTCGGAGTTACGTAGACGGTTTGTCCTTGAGCAGGTTCCGCAGCTTGTTGAGCTTGAGCCTCTTGCTGAGCTCGAGCCTCCGCCTCCGCTTGGGCCTGTGCAGCTGCTTCTTGAGCAATCCGCTGTTCTTCGGCTTTTTTAGCTGCTTCCGCTTCCTCTGCTAGGCGTTTTTCTTCGGCTTTTCTAGCCGCCTCCGCTTGTTCTGCTACCCGTTTTTCTTCCGCTTCTTTTGCTGCTTGCTCTTTTTGCAGTCGTTCTTCTTCGGCTTCCTTGGCCGCTAGTTCTTCTTCAAGAGCTTTTACATGAGCAGTAACAGCAGCTTGGCTGTACCCTTTATCTGCCTGAGCGTAGTTTGAGATGCTCCAAATATTTTGTTTTTGTTCTTTTGCTTTTTGTTCCGCTTTTTTGATTTGATCAAGGTATTTCGTATTTTCCCCTTTGGTGCTGCGAACCATTCCTAAGCCTTCATTAGCAAGTGTTTCTTGAATTAACTTGCCATCAGCCCAGACATAAACCAACTCGCGCTTTTTACTATCACGTTTCTGGCCTTTATCGTATTCGATCTGGATCTTTTTGGCGCCCTTAAGCAGTTCTTTTGTCCGATTTTTCGCTTCTTTTGCATACGGACTTTCTTTTTTTAGTTCAGGTGTGTCAATCAGCAAATATTTGGCTGTGACATTTTTTCCATTTTTCAATTTGAACCGTGTCGTGTCGCCATCGATATACTTTTTGACTTTGACAGTAACTTTTTTGTTGGCGACTCGTTTGATTGTTACTTTTTTCTCAGTTTTAGTTTTTGCTGCCTCTACTTGATAATACTGTGTTGGTGTAGAAAACAGGAAACTAAATAATAACGCGAATGTAACCCCCAGTTTAACCCCAATCTGCTTTTTCATTTGTTGTCCTCCTTCTGATCAATACTTAAAAACAATTATCTAAGAATATGTGCATATCTAAATAATACTATATTCCTCCGATAAAATTATAAAAAAACTTACAAAATAACATTATATAGAATTTTCTGGATAAAAAAGACTCAAAGCAGTTAAATGCTTTGAGCCGGATAATGTTACTTTCTCTTTTAGTTAGTAAAACCAGCCACCGAATGAGAAAGCATCTTTATTTGCTGATGGGTTTGCTTTTATTTTGAATTTTGCTTTAGAACAACTAGTTCGTTCAGAAGGCGCCGTAAAAGAGTCTATGTAGGGGATGTTTATCAGTGTTGCAGTTAGTATCGCGTTAGCTGCTTTATTGATTTTAGTCTTTAATTTACATGTGTTCGGTACTGGAATTTCAACGGTCGTTGCAGATTTTGCTTCAAGCGTTTACTATGTTTGGCTCTTGGATATAGGAGGCTAGCGGTTTTTTGTTTATGGTTAGCTATTTAACTGATTAGCCAAAAGAATAAAAGTTTTTAGCGAATCGCGCTCTGACCGGTCATGATTTTTGCTAAAATGAATAGTGAGATTAGTCATTACTGTACAGCGCAAGTAACTGCATAAGTTGGGATGGATAGTGATTTAAGGAGGAATTATGGAAAATTCAGTGATACAACAGCGAATCGAAACATTCAAGGCATTTGGTGAGACGTTAAAGGGTGCGAAAGTCTATTTTCGTGAAGATTGGCAGGTCCTTTACTTTGATCTGCAAGGCAAAATGTTCGGTATGATGAGTGATCAAGCCAGTGAAGCTGCGATTATTACATTGAAAAATTTGCCGGAAAAAAATGAAGAGCTGCGAGAAATATATCCGGCTATCGTCATTCCTGGCTACTATACGAATAAAAATCACTGGAACTCAATTAAATTAGCCAGTGTTGAACTTCCAGATGAAGCGATAGAACAATTAATTGAAACTTCTTATCGACTGGTCTATCAAAAATTGACGAAAAAACAAAAAGCTGAAATTGAAGCATAAAAAATGGCGCTGCGAATTAAGCAGCGTCATTTTCATTCTTTTTCTCTGACCAATGCAAAGCTAGATAATAGCCGGTAATACCCATACCAATTAAAAAACAAGCCGCATCGAAACTATTGACATCAGGTTTACCAATGGCATAGATTATTACGACAAACAGCCAATTCGCAATTCCCCATAACACATTTGTGGAGGCAGAGGCTGATTTCTTCCATGGAACATCCCATCTTTCAGCGGTGATTCCCTTAACAAAATGGGGAACCCCATTGGCAAATACCATGCCCAGAACTATACAAATAATCGAATCCATCGTAATCTTCTCCTTCTAATGTGTTCAATCTGTAGTATACCTCTTTCATAATTTTTTTTCTGCTTATTTTTCAAATTAACTTTGGTATGTTGAGCATAGGATTTAACAGCCATAAGATTTTGATGGTAAGCTAGAAATTGAGAGTAGGCTTTATTACTTAGGGAGTCATAAAATAAGGGAGGAATTTATTGATGCACGCACCATTGATTACTATGAATGACGGACATCAGGTACCAGCGCTTGGACTAGGGACTTATCAGATTCGCGGTGGAGAAGGGCTTGATCAAGTTTTGACGGCGATTCAAGATGGCTATCGTCTGTTAGATACATCCACCAATTATGACAGTGAAGGAATTGTTGGTGAAGCGATTCGCCGTTCGGGGCTTCCTCGTTCTGATTTTTTTGTGACGACTAAGTTACCTGGAAAGTATCACCATTATGCTGATGCCTTGATGATGATCCAAGAATCATTATTTCGCATGGGATTGGACTATTTTGATTTGTATTTGATTCATTGGCCATTGCCAAAACGTGGTTTATACGTGGAAGCTTGGAAAGCAATGATAACAGCTAAAAAAATGGGCTTAATTCGCTCAATCGGTGTCTCTAACTTTGAGCCAGAACATTTAGACAAAATCATTGAAGAAACGGGTGTAACTCCGGCGGTCAATCAAATCGAGATTCATCCTTATTGGGTTCAAGAACGAATGGTAAGAGCCAACAAAGAACGCGGAATCATAACAGAGGCGTGGAGTCCGTTAGGCCGTGGAAACGACGCCTTAAAAGAATCGACGATCACGGAGCTAGGAGAAAAATATGGAAAGACTCCGGCACAGATTATTTTGCGCTGGCACGCGCAACGGGAGATCATTCCGATTCCTAAATCACGTAATTTACAACATCAACGAGAAAACTTGGCCATTTTTGATTTTGAATTGACCAAAGTAGAAATCGAACGAATTAACCGGCTAGAAAAAGTCGATGGTCGAATTGATGATCAAGATCCGAATGAATATGAGGAGTTTGAATAGAAACGGTTGCTGAGAGTAAGCTTATCTTTAATCAAGAAGTAACTAATACCGCCAATCATTCTCTACTCAAAGAAACTTTCTTTTACCGACAGTAATTTTTTCATTCAAAAACGTTTTCAACTGTGGCATACTGAAAAGTAAGAGGATGCTACAAGGAGGACGCAATGAAAAAAGTAGTAGCACTGGTTGGTGTATTGGCGGCGGCGTTTCTATTTTTTTGGATCAGCCAAAAGGGTGAAGTTGAAGAGAAGACTGCAACACCGGATTTTTCGCAGCCGGAGCAAGTCGAGCGCAGCGAAGATTTCTTCACCAATCGTGATTTGAATGAGTTGGAAGCCGTCAACTATTCAAAGTATTCGGATTTATTGGCCGATTTAAGCGATGGGGAAAGTCCCATTAGAAAGTCAACACAACAGGAATTTGTTGGGGCAAAAGCAAATGGTACGGGAAATTCTTGGACGGCTTATTTTGAGAAGTAAAACATACTAAGAGTAGCAGGTAGAATCAGCGGCGGCTGCTTCTACCTGCTATATTTGTCTTGGATGGTAGTGAGGTTGTGATTTAAGCACAACTTCGAGACGACATTTAAAAGACCTTGAATTTCCAAAAAGTGACTGAAGATTTTGGAAGCCGAGGTCTTTTTTGTGCTTTCCCTAGATGATTCAGGAAAGAAGCGAGCCCATGGTTTATCTTATCCGTTGCCAACATAGTACCTACAGATTTACCTGACTAAATCTGCGAGCCGAGATTTTATAGGTCGCCCACATCGTTACGATATAAACTAGAATCCCCACAATCAAGATCGGCAGCTGTTTTATTTGTCCTGTGAAAGTGACTGAATCCAACCAAGTCAGGGCTGGAAAATGAACCATGCTTTCTACGATCATCGCCACTAAAGTCGCTGGGATCAAGCCCTTTAGAAACGAAGTGCCAACCTTATAAACGGTTTTGTGGTTCGACCTTCGTTGAAAATCTGATTCCATCAGCGGAACTTATGGGCTAAGTCGTACCATATTTGAAACGATCTATAATGCCAGTAAAGATGTAAGCAATGGGATAAAAATGAGCAAATAAAAAAAGCGGCGCTCGCCGCTTTTTTTATTTAACCGCCACCCATCAGGAAGTCAAGGATATTCCAGCCATCAGAAGAGTTACCGCGATAAAGCTCAGTGTATCCACATTGCCTACAACTAATAGTAGTAAATTTTTTATTTTGAACATCGAATATTTTTGCGAAATTTCCACCAGTCGCTTGGAACTGGTCAGAAGTATAATGTTGGCACCCACACTTATCACAAACGTATTGTTTTCTTTCCATCTTTTTTTCACTCCTTTTTTTATTTAAAGTAATTTTTTTCGAGCCGGCTCCGCTTAATATCTTAAATTATAGCAAATTTCTCGTGGCCTTCATCCGTCTTTAGGAGTATCTATCAAACTATTTTTGACATAGTCTGCTTTTTTTGGTTAAATAAGAACGTACGTTCGATATATAAAGGAGTGATTCTTAATGGAGCTGGAAAGAAAAATCGAAATTTTAGCAGAATCTGCCAAATATGATGTCTCTTGTTCCAGCAGCGGTGTTGAAAACAATACGCGTTCAGGAACAGTCGGCAGCACGGCAGTTTCAGGAATCTGCCATTCTTTCACACCAGATGGTCGATGTGTGTCCTTGTTAAAACTGTTATTTACTAATGCCTGCATTTTTGATTGTCATTACTGCGTCAATCGCAAATCAAATGCGATTCCTCGGGCGACCTTCACGCCGCAGGAAGTGGCTGATTTAACGATGGATTTCTACATGCGTAATTATATCGAAGGTCTTTTCTTGAGCTCAGCAATTATTAAAAGTGCGGACTACACCTGCGAGCTCTTGATCAAGACGCTGAAAATTTTGCGGGAAGAAAAAGGCTTTCGCGGGTATATCCACGTCAAGGCGATTCCTGGTGCAGATGAAAAATTGATCGAGGCATTGGGCTTTCTGGCAGATCGAATGAGCGTCAATGTCGAACTGCCTTCCCGTGAAAGTTTGAAATTATTGGCTCCGGATAAAGATCCCTTTGACTTATATAAACCCATGAAGCAGATCACGACGGTAAAAAAAGAACAGGAATTTTTACCAGCAGTTCGACGGGGACCAAGTTTTGTGCCGGCGGGGCAGTCGACTCAGATGATTATTGGAGCCAGTCCTGAGAGTGACCGTTCGATCGTGAAAATATCGGAGAATTTATACCAGAAATATCAGTTGAAACGAGTTTATTATTCAGCTTATATCCCAGTTAATCAGGATAATCTACTGCCAGCAGTGACAACGGAGCCACCATTATTGCGGGAGCACCGCTTATACCAAGCCGATTGGCTGCTAAGATATTATAAGTTTACAGCCGACGAAATTTTGTCTGAGCAGAAGCCTAATTTTAACCTGTATCTAGATCCAAAAGCTAACTGGGCAGTCCAGAATTATCAACACTTCCCCGTTGATGTCCAGACTGCACCTTATGATCAATTGCTGCGAGTACCGGGAATTGGTCCGAAAAGTGCACAAAACATCGTCAAAGCCCGTAAATATTATCGGCTACACCTGACAGATTTAAAAAAATTAGGAATCGTGATCAAACGGGCGCAGTATTTTATTGCCTGCAATCACGAGACCCCCGCTGGGTTGATCAAAGATCCTGAGTGGATCATCACATCTTTGATCTCTTCAAAACAATACGAGGTGTTGAAAAAGCATAATACCCAGTCAACCAGTGAACAGTTATCGCTATTTGATGTAGAGCGTTTTGAACATGCGAAAAGTAGGTGAGAGTAATGCGGGAATCAGCAGAACACTGGGAATATGATGGGAGTTTTCTCGGTTTTATGACGGTCGTGGATCGTAGTTTCCGCGAGAAAAAATTTCCGACAGTAATCTTATCACCGGAAACGGCTATAGAAAGTTTATTTTTGGCGGAATATATTCCGACGGATCCGGTGAGAGGTGAAAAAATCTATCGACGTTTGCAGCAACGATTGCGAACAGAAAACGTTCTGTTTATTCAAAATGGTTTTTATGCAACGCTTGAGGGTAAGGAGCGCTATTTGCTAGAGGCGATCGAGATTGCCTTACAAACCAAGGATTTATTGGAGAATCATTTAGGGCATCCTGCGATTTTAGCTTTGCAGAAAAGTATTCGAACGTTGTTAGGGGAGACCCATGCCTTGACCGGATTTGTACGTTTTGAATATGTCGCTGATGTTTTGTTTAGCAAGATTCGACCGAAGCATTACGTTATGCCTTATCTCTGTCCGCACTTTGCGGAGCGCTATCCACAGGAAAAAATCATGATTTATGATGAGCGCCATAAATTGTTAGGGATCATTGATCAGGGAGACATCCATTTACTGGCAGACGCTAGCTGCCCTGAATTTCTGGAAGAAACTAATGAAGGACGGATTCGTCAGCAATGGAAGACTTTCTTACGAGCAGTCACGATTGATGAGCGGACAAATCGTGTGGTTCAGCGTAATCATCTTCCTCTACGTTTTCGCGACAACATGATAGAATTTAAGGCTTAGAAAAAAATATTTTCGGCAAATATCTTGTCTAAAGGCTTATCTGAGTAGGTTTCAGTAGGTCTTGGACAGAAACATAAAACAGCGGGAAATGGTAGCCAGTGGCTTGCTCTAGCTTAGTTCAGGATGAGGCCTGACTAGTTGCGGAAAAACGAATGATTTACTTGAAGAGTTTTGTTTTTTAGAATTTACCTTTCTGTTCTATAATAAAAGTAATCAGGAAGTGAGTGAATCAAATGGAAGAGAGAAAGACGCAAGGGTCGATGGCAGTATTAGCTGCATTATTAGCTAATGTACTAGTAGCTGTCAGCAAATTTATTGGCTATATGCTTAGCGGCAGTGCTGCCATGATGAACGAAAGCATTCATAGTGTCGTGGATTGTAGCAATCAAATTTTGTTATTATTTGGTGATCGGCGAGCTGCTCGTGGGCAAAGTGAGCTGCATCAGTTCGGTGAAGGTCGGGCTAAATATTTTTTTAGCACAATCGTTGCTACGATGCTGTTTTTTGGTGGGGGCGCATTAGGGATTTGGGAAGCGGTAGAAAAATTATTCCATCCTAGTCATGAAGTCGCTAATCCATTAATTGTCTTGGGTATCTTAGTTTTTGGCATCTTGGTTGAAGGCAGTTCCTTACGAGTAGCAATGAAGGAAATCCGCGAGCTGAATACAGAAAATCTGTCTCTATTTAAGTTTTTACATGAAAGTCGTCACAGTGAGATCTTGATTATTTTTACTGAAGATTTCTGTGCGGTAATTGGTTTGGTCTTAGCCATTATAGGAACGCTGTTAACTATGATTACAGGCAATCCGATGTTTGATGCGTTGAGTGGTTTACTGATTGGCTTGATGTTAATGTTTGCTTCGATCTTTTTGGCTCGAGAATTTTATAGCTTGATTATTGGTGAAAGTGTTTCTAAAAACGATTTAACCAAAATTCAGAATGCCTTCAAACGCGCTGAGGTCAAAAAAGTGATCGACATCAAGACCGTGCATTTAGGTCCGACGGAGGTTATGATTGCGGCGAAGATTGATATCGCTGATTCTTATGAAGGTATCAGTTATGATGTAGTGAATCAGATTGAACGGACAATCCGTAGAGCAATACCAGATAAAAAAGCATATATTTATATTGAAACCGACGAATTTGATCCAGAATATGATCGGAAGCGTCAAACACAATCGGACACAGAATAGTTGTGCCCGATTTTTTTTAAATTGATTGAAGTGAATGGGCCATTTTGAGAGAAAGGGGTCCAATCAGGTTGTAGAAAAGGACTGTCAGTTAGTTTGAAACCTAGGAAGGAGGTGGACGAATGTCCTCGTTACGATTTTTTTTCACCTATTCGCGAGAGTTTATTCGTCATTGGGGCAGCTACATTCTTTTGATCGTGGGAACAAATATTGTTTTAGAGATGTGTGTGATTCCAGTCTGTCAGTTTTTAATTTCTTTTATTTTAAAACAGGGCCAGATTCCGTACGTTTCCAATACGAATATTTCGACGATTTTAACTCATCATCCAGCAGTTTTAGTGGCTTTATTACTGCTTTTAGCATTAGTATTAACGCTGGTTTTTCTCCAGTTTACTTTTCAATTATTTGGGATTAAAAGTATTCAAACTAAAGAAGATCGCTCGTTGTGGGAGTTGTTTAAACAATCTGTTTATCACATGCGTCATTTGCGTCCAACAACCTTTTTTTTCTTTTTATTCTATTTTTTATTGATTCTGCCTTTTGCTAATGCGATTTTCCGAACGCCACTGTTGAGTAAAGTGACGATTCCGATTTTTATTTTGGATTTTTTAAGTGAAAATTTGCTCTTTTCGTTGCTACTATTTATTATTTCAATCGTTGTTTCTTATGTGGGGATTCGTTTATTGTTCGTGTTGCCCTTGATGATCTTTGCCAATCACTCACCACGTTCTGCGATAACTAGCAGTTTGGCTTTGACGCATCACCGCTTTTGGCATTATGCGTGGCGAATTTTTGTCATGACACTTTTTTTGACCATCGTTTCTTATATAGGCTATGGGGTAGCATATGGGTTGCAAGCCATTTTTGATTTATTTCCCAAACCATTTCCGGCAATAGGTGCAATGATTATTTTGACCAGTATCCAATTTTTTAGTCAGTTGACTTTGGCTTGGGCAACAGTGTTGTACTTTAGTATTTTGATTCAAAAATTTTATCCACTGATACTCAGCGGTGAACGTCCCTTACAGCTGATTCGGCCTAGTTTATGGACACGGGTCGCTGCGATTGCACTATGTATTTTCTTTGGCGGCTCCATTCTTTTTAGCAATGTTCTTTATTTAGCTGGGTTAGAGGACTCGACGCCTTTAACGATTTCTCATCGTGGAGTGGACAATGGTAACGGAGTCCAAAATACGATTCCAGCAATGGCTGCCACAGTTAAAGAAAAACCTGATTATATCGAGATGGATATTCAAGAAACCAAAGATCATCAATTTGTGGTAATGCATGATTATAATTTGAAAAATTTAACTGGTCAGGATAAAACCACGCACGATCTAACACTAAGTCAGCTGCAAGACCTGCACGCAGTGGAAAACGGGCATGTCGCTCCGGTAGCTAGTTTTGATGACTATCTCGCTTTTGCGAACGAGCATCAGCAGAAACTATTGATTGAGATTAAAACATCTCCAGCTGATTCGAAGCAACTAATCGAACGCTTCATCCAAAAGTATCAGCAAAGTATTTTGCAGCACCAGCATCGAATTCATTCACTAGACTATGACGTAGTAACTGAACTGAAAGAAAAGGCACCAAAGTTGTATGTTAGTTACATTTTACCCTATAATTTAGTTTTCCCTCGGACGCCTGCGAATGCATATACCATGGAAGAAACCACGTTGACCGGGGATTTTGTTCAGCAGGCCCATGAAGAAAAAAAGGAAGTCTATGCTTGGACAGTAAACGATGCTGACGCAATGGATCGCATGATCTCTTTAAATGTGAATGGGATCGTGACGGATGATCTTAAAATGCTCCAAGAACAGATTAAAGTCTATGAGGAAAAACCGTCATATGCGAAGCGGATTGAGCTTTATATCAATCGATTGCCAGCATTGGATGAACGGATCCATGACAATTGATTAAGAAGAGGGAAAATTCATTAAATTTCCATAGAGTTTTCGCTAAAGATTTTATAACAGCTGCTTCCATTATGGTAGAATAGCAATATATTTCACAAAGGCTGGAAGTCTCATTTCAAGAGTTTTACCAGCTGGATTTTGTGATGAAATTAAGATAATAATTGGAAGAATTTTTTTCCTTAATATTAAGTTCAAAAAAGGGGTCTATAATGAGAAGAAGAGGTTTCGAAATTATTACAGCTTATCAAGGACAAGGAATCAATCTACCGCAACGAGCGACGAAAAATGCGGCCGGCTATGATTTTGAAGCGGCGGAAGCTATTGTCATTCCAGCGGTCTGGAAACAAGTAATCCAACATTTTACAAAAGGTGACAAAGTATCTGAAAAAATCGTTAAGCCTGTTTTAGTCCCGACAGGCATCAAAGCATACATGGGCGAGGACGAGTATTTGCAATTAGCAAATCGTTCTAGCAATCCCTTGAAACGCTTTATTTCTTTGAGTAACGGCGTGGGTGTGATTGACAGCGATTATTACAATAATTCGGATAACGAAGGACATATCATGTTTCAGTTTTCTAACTTTGGTTTGACGGATGTGCAGATCAAAAAGGGCGAACGGATCGGCCAAGGAATTTTCCTGCCGTTTCTAAAAGCTGACAAGGATGAAGTTGAGACTGAACGGACGGGCGGTTTCGGTTCTTCTGACAAACAATAAAATAATTGAGTGAGGCGAAAGTTTTTGGCAAAAAAATCTAAGACACAATTCATCTGCCAAGAGTGCGGTTACGTTTCACCTAAGTATTTAGGCCGTTGTCCCAACTGTGGTAATTGGAACACAATGGTGGAAGAGGTTGAACAAAATCATCCAGAAGATCGTCGTAATCGGGTTAGTTTGTCGGGAGAACGCGCGGTCCCGACTAAGCTAAAAGATGTCGTCTTTAAAAAAGAGACCCGGATTCAAACAGAATTAGCCGAGTTGAACCGTGTGTTAGGCGGCGGAGTAGTTCCCGGTTCTTTAGTATTGATTGGTGGGGATCCTGGGATTGGGAAATCAACCTTGCTATTGCAAGTATCCCATCAATTAGCTGCGACGGGCGGCAACGTACTCTATGTGTCTGGTGAAGAAAGTGCGCAGCAGATCAAATTACGGGCAGAACGTTTGGGTTCAAGTAAGACTGATTTTTATTTATATGCTGAAACAGATATGGGTGAGATCAGCCGAACAATTGAGAATTTGAAGCCCGATTACGTCATTATCGACTCGATCCAAACCATGACGCAACCTGATATCACTAGTGTGGCGGGATCAGTCAGCCAAGTTCGCGAAACAACCGCTGAACTGTTAAAACTGGCAAAGACGAATGGAATCGCGATTTTCATCGTGGGTCATGTGACAAAGGAAGGCAACATCGCGGGACCACGGATGCTGGAACACATGGTGGATACCGTTTTATACTTTGAAGGCGAGAAGCATCATAGCTTCCGGATTTTGCGGGCGGTAAAAAATCGTTTTGGCTCTACCAATGAGATCGGAATTTTTGAAATGCGAGAACATGGCTTAGTCGAAGTGGCTAATCCTTCCCAAGTTTTTTTAGAAGAACGCTTGGAAGGTGCAACTGGCTCAGCAATCGTGGTTGCAATGGAAGGTAGTCGGCCGATTTTGGTTGAGGTGCAAGCCTTAGTAACACCGACGGTTTTTGGTAATGCTAAACGAACAACGACCGGACTGGATTTTAATCGAGTATCGCTGATCATGGCGGTGTTGGAAAAACGTGCCGGCTTACTGTTACAAAACCAAGATGCTTATTTGAAAGCGGCAGGTGGCGTAAAATTGAATGAACCGGCCATTGACTTGGCCGTAGCCGTAGCGATTGCCTCCAGCTATAAAGAAAATGGGACAGAAGCAACTGAATGTTTTATCGGTGAGATCGGATTGACGGGTGAAATTCGGAGAGTCAGCAGTATTGAACAGAGAGTCAAAGAAGCTAGTAAGTTAGGTTTTAAAAAAATCTATCTGCCTAAAAATAATATGGGCGACTGGCAACCACCAAAAGGGATCGAGCTGGTTCCGGTGGCGACTTTAGGTGAAACGTTGAGAAAAGTATTTCGCTAATAAGTGGTTGTGCCGTCAAAACTTTCCGGCAGAGCCTTTATTTAAAAATTTTAATCGAGTAACTAGAAATTGAGGAGGGATGGCATGCAAAAACGTGTGTTAACAGTCATCGTTCTACTTGTTGGGATTAGTTTAGGAATAACTTTCCTACCAATAGCGTGGATAGCGATTGGCTATGCAAACAACATGTGGTTGAATAATTCACTTACGAATGGCCTAATTGGAGCAATTATTTTTTATCTTATTTCTTTGGTGATCGTAGAGCCAATCACAGTTGGTGTTAAAAAAATTGAAAAACAATTAAATGAACTTAGCTTGACCTATATTTTATTTGGAGTGGTAGGGGCAATTTTAGGATTGACATTAGGATTGATCGGAACGACCCCTTTATATCAGATTCCAATTCCGTTCATCAACAGTGGTCTACCGATCCTGATCATGCTGCTATTAGGCTATCTAGGTTTTCGGATGGGTACAACGCGAATCGATGAATTAAAGAAATTCTTTAGCGGTCGCAGTAAAAAACCAGAGACAAACGAAGGTGAAGTATTAGAGCGCAAAGCCGATGACCATTTTCATAAGTATAAAATTTTAGATACGAGCGTCATTATTGATGGTCGGATCTATGATATTGCCAAGACAGGGTTTTTAGAAGGTGTCTTGATGATTCCAAATTTTGTTTTGTATGAATTGCAATATATCGCTGATTCTGGCGATAGTTTAAAACGGGTTCGCGGTCGCCGTGGTCTAGATATCTTAAATGCTTTACAAAAAGAAGAAGGTATTGTTGTTGAAATGTATGACGGGGATTTTGAAGATATTAGCGAAGTCGATAGTAAATTAATCAAATTAGCTAAATTATTAGACGGTGTGATCGTCACCAACGATTACAATTTAAACAAGGTTTCTGAATTTCAAAATGTGGCAGTCTTGAATATCAATGCATTAGCTAATGCTGTGAAGCCAGTCGTAATCCCTGGAGAGAACATGAATGTTTTAGTTGTGAAGGCTGGAACAGAGCGGCAGCAAGGGGTCGCATATCTTGATGATGGTACGATGGTGGTCGTGGAAGATGGGCAACACTATATGAATGAACATATTGAAGTTGTGGTAACCAGTGCCTTACAAACCGCGGCGGGTCGGATGATTTTTGCCAAGCCAGCCCATTCAAATCGTAATATCAATGACGACACACCAAAAGAAAAATTAGACTACACGCAAGAGAAATCAGCTAAATAGCGGTGCGACTTTACTAAACAGTGGAATGATTGTACAATTTGAGTTGAGTAGCAAATGATTTTTGTTTGCTAAAATAAGCGGGAAAGAGGAACTGCTATATGTCAAAGATTCGTGTGCGTTATGCACCAAGTCCAACTGGACACTTACACATTGGAAATGCGCGAACAGCGTTGTTTAATTATCTATTTGCTCGTCACAATGATGGAGAATTCATCATTCGAATCGAGGATACTGATTTAAAAAGAAATATTGAAGATGGCGAAAAAAGCCAACTAGAAAATTTAGCTTGGTTAGGAATCAACTGGGATGAATCACCAGAAAATCCTGGTCAATATGGTCCCTACCGTCAATCAGAACGGCGTGAGATCTATCAACCATTGATCGATCAATTATTGGCAAGCAACTTAGCCTATAAATGCTATTGTACGCCTGAGGAATTAGAAGCTGAGCGTGAAGCGCAACGTGCACGTGGCGAAATGCCTCACTACTCAGGCAAATGTGCCAATTTGACACCGGAAGAACAAGCGGAAAAAGAAGCTCAAGGTCTAGAACCAGTTATCCGTTTCCGTGTTCCACGTGACACTAGTTATACTTTTGATGATATGGTCAAAGGAGAAATCAGTTTTGAATCAGATAATGTCGGTGGCGACTTTGTCATCCAAAAACGTGATGGTATGCCGACGTATAACTTTGCAGTAGCGGTGGACGATCATTTAATGAAGATTACCCATGTGTTGCGAGGCGACGATCATATTGCTAACACACCAAAACAGTTGATGATCTATGATGCTTTCGGTTGGCCACGTCCAACTTTTGGGCATATGACGCTGATCATTAATAGTGAAACAGGTAAAAAATTAAGTAAACGTGATGAAAGTATTTTGCAATTTATCGAACAATATCGTGAACTAGGCTATCTGCCAGAAGCGATGTTCAACTTTATTGCGCTACTTGGCTGGTCGCCAGTCGGTGAAGAGGAGATCTTCCCGCAAGATGAATTGATCAAAATTTTTGATACGAAACGTTTGAGCAAATCACCTGCAGCATTTGATCAAAAGAAATTGGAATGGGTCAACAACCATTACATTAAAGAAATGGATTTAGATAAATTGACGGAATTGTGCTTGCCTTATTTAATCAAGGCTGGTAAAGTCGAAGAAAATCCAACAGCTGAACGCAAAGATTGGGTAAAACGGGTGGTTAGCTTGTATCAACCACAAATGAGTTATGCGGCTGAAATTACTGAAGTTTCAAACTTGTTCTTTGAAGAACACCCTGTTTTAGATGCTGCTGCGAAAGAAGTTTTAGCAGGTGAAGCTGTCCCAACTGTTTTAGCTGCTTTCAAAGCACAATTAGAAGCATTGGAAACAGTGGATGCGGCAGGTGTTCTAGCGGCAATTAAAGCCGTTCAAAAGGAAACGGGTGTTAAAGGGAAAAATCTTTGGATGCCAATCCGTGTAGCGGTCAGTGGAGTCACTCATGGACCAGAATTACCAGAAACAGTTGAGTTATTAGGCAAGGAAAAAGCCTTATCACATTTAGATCAAGTAATGTAAACACAAAGAAGAGAAGAAGTAATAGGTGGCGATTTTTCAGAGAGATTGCGGTAGGTGCGAGCAGTCAAATCAACACTTATGAAATGCATCTCCGAGTGGTCTTGGCGATACGTAGCCAAGGACGGTTCACAGACGTTATCTGTTTCGAGGCAATGACTGATTGCAAACAAAAGTGGGACCACGTAAAAGCGTCTTTTGAGGAAACTCAAAAGACGCTTTTTTTCGCCTTTTGAAAAAGTCACACTTCAAAACGAATTAACTATCAGTTGTATTTTTTAGTATGGGAGTAAAGTATTTGAATAAATCATAAGAAATAGCGCAGATGGTATTATGCGCAAAAAATAGAAAAGGGAGTTGAAAGAAATGGGATGGTGGCAAGAAGCAATCGCAGCAGCGAAGAGAAATGATCCAGCGGTCAGGTCAGGGATTGAAGTTGCGCTTACATATCCGGGAGTCCATGCGCTTTTTTTTCATAAATTTTCACATTTTCTGTATCGGCACCAGCGGTTTTTGTTGGCGCGTATCCACTCACAATTTTGGCGCTTTTTGACGGGGATTGAGATTCATCCAGGTGCTCAGATCGCTCCTGGCGTTTTTATCGATCACGGAATGGGTGTCGTGATTGGTGAAACGGCAGAAGTTGAACGCGATGTTGTATTGTTTCATGGTGTGACATTGGGCGGAACTGGAAAAGATACAGGAAAACGGCATCCCACGGTGCGTCAAGGTGCATTTATTTCAGCGAATGCCCAAATTCTGGGGCCAATCGAAATTGGGGCAAGAAGTAAAATCGGTGCGGGGGCTGTCGTACTCAACAGTGTTCCGGCGGATGCAACCGCGGTAGGGGTTCCTGCAAAAGTAGTAAGATTAAATGGGAAGAAGGTCAAACATGATTAAAATACACAATACGTTAACCCGAAAAAAAGAAATTTTTAAACCAATTGAAGAGAATAAAGTCCGAATGTATGTCTGCGGACCGACTGTTTATAATTATATCCATATCGGCAATGCCCGCAGTACAATCGCTTTTGATGTGATCCGGCGTTATTTTGAATATCGTGGGTACGAAGTGAATTACGTGTCGAACTTTACCGATGTGGATGATAAGATCATCAAGGCGGCGAAGGAATTATCGATTACTGCACCTGAAGTAGCGGATCGCTTTATTGCGGCTTTTGAAGAAGATACGGCCGCGTTGAATGTGAAACCAGCGACATTACATCCGCGGGTGATCAATCATATTCCAGATATCCTAAGCTTTATAGAAACGTTGATTGAAAAAGGCTACGCATATGAAGCAGAAGGCGATGTCTATTACCGCACGCGTAAATTTGAGCATTATGGCGAGTTAAGTGATCAATCGATCGATGAATTGGAAATTGGGGCAAGCCAACGGACTGGTGCTGAGCAGGCGATCAAAGAAGATCCATTAGACTTTGCTTTGTGGAAAAGTGCGAAGCCTGATGAGATTTCTTGGGAGTCGCCTTGGGGTGAAGGACGTCCCGGCTGGCATATTGAATGCTCAGTCATGGCGACCAAACACTTGGGCGATACGATCGATATCCATGGCGGTGGGCAAGACTTAGAATTTCCTCACCATGAGAATGAAATCGCGCAAAGTGAAGCGAAGACAGGCCAACGTTTTGCCAATTACTGGATGCATAATGGATACGTAACGATTGGTGAAGATGACACTAAAATGAGCAAGTCATTAGGGAATTTTGTGACGGTTCATGATATGGTGAAAGAAATTGATCCACAAGTTCTACGTTTCTTTATGGCAACGACACAGTATCGTCGTCCAATCCGCTACAGTGAGGCCACGCTGAAAGACGCACAAGCCAACCTGCATAAATTACGGACAGCTTTTGAAAATGCGGGTTTCCGCCAAACAACGGCTGATGCTGAATTAGCAGAGGATCAAGAAAAACTAATTGAAGTCCAAGCACTGAAAGATCGCTTCATCGAAGAGATGGATGATGATTTTAATGCGGCAAATGGGATCACTGTTGTTTATGAATTTGCAAAATGGCTGAATCATTATAGTGAGCAAGCAAAGGTTTCAGCACATGTTTTAACGACGGCATTAGCAGAATATTTGAAAATGTTAGCTGTTTTTGGGATTGAGTTTCAAACAGCCGGCTTGCTAGATGAAGAGGTTGATCAATTAATCGAAGAACGGAATCAAGCCCGTAAAAATAAGAATTTTGCTCGTAGCGATGAGATTCGGGATCAATTGAAAGAACAAGGAATTATTTTAGAAGACACTCCACAAGGTGTTCGCTGGAGACGTGTATAATGACAGACTATAAACAATTAAATGCTTTGGCGTTGGCTTATGTTGGTGACGCGATCTATGAAACCTATGTAAGGGATTATTTGGTTCGCCAAGGGCAGACTCGACCCAATAAATTGCATCATTTGGCGACCCACTATGTATCCGCGAAAGCCCAAGCAACGTTGATCCAAAAAATGTTGGATGATGATATGCTGACAGAAGAAGAGCAAGGAATTTATCGACGTGGCCGCAATGCCAAAAGTTATACTTCGGCTAAAAATACCGACATTATGACATATCGAATGTCGACGGGTTTTGAAGCATTGATGGGTTATCTGCATTTGTTGGAACGACAAGAACGATTAGAAGAATTAATTACATGGTGTTTGGAGAAAGCTGGTGAAGCAATTGAAGGATAGAAAACAGCGACGAGGAAATGAACGGAACAATCCCAAAAGAAGCAATCGAGGGAAAGAGTATTCTAAAGAGCTAGAGACGAGTGAAGTAGAAGAAAATAATTTTGTCTTTGGTCATCATGCCAGTGTGGAGGCCTTACAGGCTGGGCGAGGGAATAAATTATTCATACAAGAAGATGCCCATGGGGATAAGATTAATCAATTGAAAAGTTTAGCCAAGGAACAGGCGGTACCAGTGAAATGGGTTCCTAAACAAAAATTAGATATATTAAGTGATGGCGGGGTTCATCAAGGAATCGTTTTAGGTATTACGCCGTATGAATATTTAACACTAGAAGATCTGCTGGCAAAAACGACTTCTGAAGAAGCACCGTTCCTATTGATCTTGGATAGTTTAGAAGATCCTCATAACTTTGGTTCGATCTTAAGAACGGCAGATGCGAGCGGTGTCTCGGGTGTAATTATTCCTAAGCATCGTTCAGTTGGGATTACACCAGTTGTCACCAAGGCTTCTACTGGAGCCGTGGAATATGTACCGATTGCACGAGTAACGAATTTGGCTCAAAGTATCAAACAATTAAAAGATGCAGGCTATTGGATCTTTGGGACAGATATGGAAGGCACGGACTATCGCCAGTGGAAAGTCACTGGACCGATTGCTTTGATCATCGGTAATGAAGGTAAGGGCATGAGCGCCGGCTTGAAAAAAGAAGTCGATGAAATGCTGACAATCCCGATGACTGGACACGTTCAAAGTTTGAATGCCGGCGTAGCCGCTGGTCTATTGATGTATGAGGTCTTCCGAAAGCGAAGTGAGCTGTGATGAAAAAACAGCTGCTGATCGTTGATGGTTACAACATGATTGGTGCATGGCCGGAATTAACGACATTGAAAAATCAAGATCGCTTAGAAGAAGCACGTGAGGCCCTTTTGTTTCGCCTTTCTAATTTCGCAAAATATCAAGGTTTAGAGACGATCGTTGTTTTTGATGCCCAATTTGTGCCGGGGATTACCCAAAGTTATAAAAAATATCAGCTGACAGTGGTCTTTACCAAAGAAGATGAGACGGCTGACAGTTATATTGAAAGAATTGCTGGTGAGCTGAACGATCGTTTGACCCAGGTGACAGTAGCGACAAGTGATTTAGCGGAACAATGGACGATATTCTCCCAAGGGGCTCTGCGGACATCGGCACGTGAACTCTACAAGTCAGTTCAGCAAACGGAAGCAATGATTACTGGGGATACAGAAGATACGCATTATCAAAATTTTCGCCGCAATTCTCCTTGGAATAATGAACAATTACAAAAATTGTCGCAAAAACTGGACGAATTGAGCCAAAAAAAGTAAATTGACGAATTATTTTCCCCTTCACGCTTCTCAACGTGTATGCTTTTAATTGTTGAGAGGGGAGTGTGGAAAATGAAAGAACCAACATATTTGAAAGAGTTTGATGAGGATACTTTTGAAAAGATGTTTAGTCAGTATTTACCGGTTGTTTATAGTATGCAATCACGTTATGCGATTCGGGATTTTGATTACGATGATTGGCTGCAAGAAGGTCGGATCGCCTTGAATGATGCGATGAATAGTTATCGTCAAGGTCGTGGGACGACGTTTGGTCTTTACTACAAGATGATTTTTGAAAATCGGATTCGGTCGCTTTTACGACGCCAGCAAGCGAAAAAGCGATTGGCGCAGCAACAAGCGGTCTCGATTGAAAAAGTCGGAATGGAAGCTTTTAGTGAACAGTTTCAATATCATGGATTCATGGAAGAAAATATTTGCATTAGCGAGCAACTGCTGGCGGGGGAAATCCCACTCTCCGATTTAGAAAAACAGTCCTTGTATTATTATTTAAAGGGCGAGGACCCTGATGTCATCGCACAGCGCTTGGCGGAACCTGAAAAAGCGGTCCAAAATGCATTAAACCGCACGAAAAATAAAATAAAGAAAAAACTTAACAGCACGATTAGTTAAGTTAACAGTCAAGTTCAGAATTGATTAGAAAGTTGCATTTCTTTTTATCTTATGCTACATTGAAAAGTTTTGGATTTGTGGTATAATATAAATTGAGGTGAACTGTATGCCAACAACTTTATCGTCTATCAAGAAGAACTTGGAAGACCGGATTGGTGCGCCAATCATGCTTGTAGCTCAAACGGGACGCAAGCGCCAGACACAACGCAAAGGAATCTTAACTGAGACATATCCTTCAGTGTTTGTTGTCGATTTGGATCCAGAAGAAAATTCTTTCGAACGTGTTTCATACAGCTATTCCGATGTATTGACTCGCACAGTAGAAATCGAATTTTTAACAGAAGCAATTTAAAAACCATGGAGCAGGTGCTCCATGGTTTTTATTTGTCTGTGTTTGGGTCTTCTTTTAAATCAGTGATTTTATTTTGTTCCACTAAAAGATCGCGAATATCTGCCAAGTAATCTTCGGCAGTTGGAACAGCAATTTCAGGTTCTTCATGTTTATGAGTGGCATCTTTGGCTTTATTAGCAGCTTTAACTATTAAAAATAGCACAAAACCGGTGATAATAAAGGTGATTAAAGCACTGATAACATCACCAAAAGCGAAGGTCACCCCTTTAACTGGCGACCAGTCCAAGACGGACATGGCTTCTTCTAAATCTTTCCCCTTTGTAAATAATGAAACGATTAAACCGACTAGTGGGGTAATCAAGCCATCAACGACATTCGTCACAATGGCAGTAAAGGCAGTCCCGATTACTACACCAACAGCCAAGTCTAAGACATTGCCACGCATTAAGAACTCTTTAAATTCCTTAATCATCGTGTCACTCCTCTCTTCCATACTAAAGATTAATTTATATCTATGATTTTAGTATAGCGAAAGAAGAAAAAAATTAGAAATAAAAGGGGCTAGTGACTAAGTCTGATTCCAGTCCTTAACCCCCGCCTGTGCTATAATTAGCCTTAACAAATAAGAATTAGCTAGCCTTTTTTTATGGAAAAATAGTAATAGGAATCGGGCGGCTAGTCTAACCTTATCAAGGCGCCTTCGGATTTTAATAGAATTAGTGAAATCATCCGTGAAACGAGGGTAAAAGTCTTTTCTAAAAGGAAGTTCGCGTAATGGAACGTGACTAGTTGGTGGATAGATAATCTGAACAGCAAACTTATTTTTCTACAAGAAAAATAAATACAATATTAGGAATAAGGAGCGATACTATGATCGAACTTAAAAAGGGCGTGCGATTGCACGTGATTGCGACTCAAAAATATAAAACGATCCAAATCTACGGGCGTTTCACTACCCGTTTAACAAAAGAAATCATGACCAAGCGAGCACTTTTAGCCAATTTATTGGAGACGAACTCTCTGCGCTATCCAGATCAGACACAGTTGAGTGCGCAACTGGCAGATCTTTATGGTGCCAGTTTTGGTTTAAATGTGGGACGAAAGGGCAATTTGCATTGGCTAGATGTCGGTTTAGGCGTCGTCAATGGTAAATATGTGGATGATCCACAACTATTGCCGGCAGCACTGGATTTTTTACGTGAAGTTTTGTTTTATCCCAATATCCGTAACGGGAAATTTGATGAACAGACGTTTCAATTAGAAAAAGAAAATCTAAAAAGTTATATTGAGACTTTACAAGAAGATAAACAAACGATGGCTTCTTTGAAGATTAAGGAGACTTACTTCACCGATGAAGCACAAAAATTACCGAGCTTTGGGACAGTGGTAGATCTGGTTGCGGAAACAAGTGATGGATTAGCTGCTTATTATCAAGAAATGATTGATCAGGATCAAGTGGATCTGTTTGTGATTGGCGACGTGGAAGAAGCGGAAATCGCTGAGCTATTTAAAGGGTTGCCCTTTAAAGCGCGGGAAGAACGTTCTCCAGAGATTTACTATTCGCAAATAAATGACAATGTGATCCGTGAACAGCAAGTGCAAGAACCTGTGACCCAAGCGAAATTGAACTTAGCGTATGCAACGGATGTTTATTACGAAGACACCGATCGTTTTGCCTTGTTAGTCTTTAACGGATTATTTGGCGGTTTTCCTCATTCAAAATTATTTATGAATGTTCGCGAAAAAGCGAGTCTGGCGTATTATGCATCGAGTTCCCTTGATACCTTCCGCGGTTATTTGCAAGTTCAAACGGGAATTAATGGCCAAAATCGCGAAAAAGTTTTGCATTTAATTGGGGAACAATTAATTGAACTGCAAAAAGGAAACTTTACGGAATTGGCCTTCCAGCAAACAAAGGCGATGCTGAAAAATCATTATTTACTAGGCCTAGATAGTATGCAAAATACGATTGAGACGACCTATTTGGCCCAGTGGTTGCCGCAAAGTAAACTGACAGACGAAGAATGGCTACGACGTTTGGCAGCTGTGACACCAGAAGATGTGCAAAAAGTTGCGAAAAAAATTCGTTTGCAAGCAATCTTCTTTTTAGATGGAGGACAGCAAAATGGATAAATTAGCGTATCAAAAAATCAATGAAACTTTATATAAAGAAGTCTTGCCGAATGGACTGACTGTTTATTTATTGCCAAAGGCCGGCTATCATAAGACGTACGGCTTATTCAGTACGAATTATGGATCAATCGATAATGAATTCATCCCTCGCGGTGGAACGGATTACATCAAAGTACCCGATGGCATCGCTCATTTTCTAGAACATAAGATGTTTGAAAAGGAAGACGGCGATGTGTTCCAAAAATTTGGCGAACAAGGTGCTTCAGCCAATGCTTTTACTAGTTTTACGCGAACCAGCTATCTATTTTCCACGACCGACCAGCTGGAATTGAATTTAGCAACATTATTGGATTTTGTTCAAACGCCTTATTTTACGGAAGAATCTGTGAAAAAAGAACAAGGAATCATTGGTCAAGAAATCCAAATGTATCAAGATGATCCAAACTGGCAGCAGTTTTTTGCAATTCTAAAAAATATGTATCCAAAGCATCCGTTGCACATTGATATTGCTGGGACGATTGATTCGATTGCCCAGATTACAGCAGAGGATTTGTATACTTGCTACAACACTTTTTATCATCCCAGCAACATGACACTGTTTGTTGTGGGAAATTTAGAGCCGGAAGCGTTGATGGCGTTCATTCGTACAAATCAAGAGAAGAAAAACTTTGAACAACCCGAACCAATTCAACGGCGTTTTCCAGAAGAGACCGTGGAGGAAATCATTCCGCTTAGTGAAGAAAAAATGCCAATCACGGTACCCAAAGCAATTGTCGGGATCAAAGGACTGGCAGAGCTTCCCAAAGATGACAAGGAGCGGCTGGTGTTTAAAGTCTCAATTGATTTGTTGCTACAATTACTAGTGGGAACTACCTCACAGAATTATTTACGTCTTTATAACGAAGGGTTATTGGACGATAGTTTCGGTTATGAATTTTCAATGGATCGTAGCTTCTATTTTGCTGATTTCGGTGGTGATAGCGAAGAACCCCAAAAACTAGCCGATCGCCTATCAGAGATTTTGTTGCACTTTTCTAGTGACCCTGAGATTAATGAAAAAAATCTGGCTTTGTTAAAGAAAAAAATGTTAGGAAAATACTTCCAATCATTAAATTCATTAGAATATGTCGCCAATCAATTTACCCAAACATTATTTGGTGAATGGACCTTGTTTGATATGCCGGAAATTATTCAAGAAATTACACTGGCCGATGTTTTGGCAGCCGGTGAACTATTTATTAAAGAACCAGCCTTTACACGCTTTTATATGGATAAGGAGGCCTAAGATGCCTTATGCCTTAGTAATGGGGGCCAGCGGAGATATTGGTCAGTCTGTTTGTGAAAAATTAGCTGGACAAGGCTGGTCGCTCTACTGCCACTATAATCAGCAAAAAGAAAAAGTTTTAAATTTCGTTTCAGACTTACAGAAACGTTATCCTCAGCAAGATTTTTTTATGGTATCCTTAGACATGTTGAAAGAAGCAGAAATTCCACGCTTTCTAGACCAATTATTTCAGGTAGATGGAATTGTTTTTGCGTCGGGATTTACTTTTTACGAGCTATTACCGGAAACTAAAGCAGACCAGATGGAAGCCTTGTGGCAAGTCCATTTGAAGACCCCGCTGCTATTGTTGCAAGGACTGCAGAATAAGCTGGCGGTTGGCAGCAATGGGCGAGTTGTTTTTATTGGCTCAGTCTATGGACACCGAGGCAGTAGTATGGAGACTGTTTATAGCGCTGTAAAAGGTGCTCAGGAGGCCTTCGCAAAAGCCTACGCCAAGGAAGTGGCGACCTTAGGGATTACGGTCAATGTAGTCGCTCCTGGCGCCGTACAAACAAAAATGAATGATAATTGGGAGCCGCAGGAGTTACAGGATTTAAAAGCGGAGATTCCTTTGGGACGCTTAGCCGACCCAAAAGAAATTGCGGCAGCTTGTCTGTACTTGTTTTCTAAAGAGGCTAGCTATACGACGGGGATTGTTTTACCTGTCGCTGGCGGCTGGATGGAATAAGAAAGCGACGGCTTTAAGCTGAATGAAAATGTCCCGTCAACTTTGTGAGTTCCACTTGGTAATTTATTGTGATTAGTGGAATCGGATGCCAAACAAAGATGAAAGTATTTTCAGTGATTTTGGAAAAGACCATTTCTAACAGGAGTTAGTTTGATTTAACATGGCTAGTTGGCTGATAGATGGTATGGAAATAACCTTTGTTTTTTTCATTGAGAGAAAATAAGTACTTTAATACGAATTAGGAGTAGAGAAGCAAGTGGCGAGTATTAATATTGGAGAAACGTTACGCAAAGCCCGGATCGATAAAAAAATCAGTTTAGATGAGCTGCAACAGCGCACGAAAATTCAAAAGCGTTATTTGCTGGCAATTGAGGAAAACGATTTTCAAGAATTGCCTAGTGATTATTATTTGCGGACATTTATTCGCCAATATGCTGATGAAGTAAATCTTGACGGCGCTCATTTAATCGATGTGTTAGATGGCAAAGATCGGCCATTACCTTCTTATCCAGAACTGGAAACAGTAGAGGGACTTAGGAAAAATAAACATACTGGAAACCCTAATCGGGCCCGTTTCGAAGCAACCTTGCCGATGATTGTCTTGGGCTTGGTGGCGTTAGCGATTATCGCGGTGGTAGGCTACATGACTTGGTTAGATCATCAAGAAACTGCAATCATTCCCGAAAGTAGTTCTGTCCAAGTAGAACGTTCTGGCGTCTCTTCGACCACGCCGGAGAAGGTCTCTTCGCAACCTAAACCGGTAGAATCGTCGAAGCCACCGGAAAAACCAAAAATGGCTTTATCGATGGAGAACAATACCGCCAATGCCGCAACGATGAAAGTGGAGCATGCGGAGAAACCGCTAAAAATCACTTTCACTGGGAAAGAACGTGTGTGGGTTGGTGTCCAGATCAATGGAGCATTGGTGTATCAATATACGCTACAGCCAGGCGAATCCCAAACGACTGAATTACCTGCGGATGCCGCACAAGCGGTTCTCACTGTTGGGATAGCGAAGTACGCTGAAATCAAAGTTAACGATCAAGGGCTTGACTTCCAGCCGGGGGATTCGTTACTGCAAAAAAATGTGACGTTGAATGTTGCTTATGCGTCTTAACCGGTTAATAGGATTAGGAGGAAACAATAATGAATTTACCAAATAAATTGACGGTCATTCGGATCTTTATGATTCCTTTGTTTATGGTGATCGTTTTAGCCCCTTGGGATTGGGGAACTTTGCAAGTTGGTAATACAAGTTTGGCTGTGACTCAGCTGGTAGGTGCAATTATCTTCGCATTAGCTAGTTATACAGACCATTTAGATGGCAAGATCGCTCGTGCCCGGGGATTAGTGACAAACTTCGGGAAGTTTGCCGACCCGTTAGCTGATAAAATGTTGGTGATGACAGCCTTCATTATTTTAGTCGAACAAGGCAAAGCCCCTGCTTGGGTGATTGCGATCATCGTTTGTCGCGAGTTAGCAGTAACGGGTTTACGGTTATTAATCGTAGAGCAAGGTGGCGGTGTGATGGCGGCAGCTATGCCTGGGAAAATCAAAACGGCTACTCAAATGGTTGGGATCGTACTGCTGTACTTAAACAATGTCCCTTTTAATTTTATCGGAATTCCAATGGATCAAATCATGTTATACGTCTGCTTATTCTTCACCGTTTATTCAGGCTATGACTACTTTGCCAAAAACACAGCGCTTTTTAAAGGATCAATGTAAAAAAGACGGTCAGCACGGTGGAAAATCTATCGTTCTGATCGTTTTTTTCTGTTATAGTTGAGAAAAAATGGCGTATCTTAGAAAGAAGAGGAAGAAATGAAAGCAGAAATTATTGCTGTAGGGACAGAACTTTTATTGGGGCAAGTTGTGAATACGAATGCCACCTTCTTGTCAGAAAAATTAGCAGATATGGGTGTCGAAGTCTATTATCATACAGTTGTAGGGGATAATCCCCAACGTTTAGAAGAATTGTTGCAGCTAGCCGATACTCGCAGTGAATTGATTATTTTGTGTGGTGGGTTGGGGCCAACGGATGATGATTTAACGAAAAATGTTTTAGCCGATCATGTAGGTGTCCCACTGGTTCAAAATCAAGCTGGGTTAGTAGCGTTACAGGACTTCTTTGCCCAACGTCAAAGCACCATGACACCAAATAACTTAAGGCAAATCGAGACGTTACAGGATGGGATCGCCTTACCGAACCGAACCGGCTTAGCGATTGGCTGTCTATATAAAGGGGAGAAGAATAATTATATCTTATTGCCCGGACCACCAAGTGAATTGAAACCAATGTTTTTGGAGCAAGCGCGACCATTACTAGAAAAGGAATTTCCATCAGCAGAAAAATTGACTTCCCGTGTACTACGTTTCTTTGGCATCGGGGAATCGCAATTAGTAACGGATTTAGCAGAAATGATCGAACATCAGTCAAATCCGACGATTGCGCCTTATGCCAAGCCGAATGAAGTGACCCTACGAATTACCGCTAAGACTGAAGATGAGCTATCAGCCAAAACGTTGTTAGATCAGGCAGAGACCGAAATCATGGCAAAAGTTGGAGCCTTTTTCTACGGTTATGGGGAAGAGAACAGTCTAGTTGAAGTTGTAGTGAATTTATTAAGAGAAAAGAATTTAAGCATCACAGCAGCCGAAAGTTTGACTGCTGGTGAGTTTCAAGCGACTTTAGGAACGATTCCTGGCGTATCTGAGGTCTTTCCTGGTGGTTTTGTGACCTATTCTAAAGAAACCAAATCCCGCTTTTTAGGTATCGATCCAGGGCTATTAGAACAATTTGGCGTCGTCAGTGAAGAGTGTGCAAAAGAAATGGCGGAAGCGGCATTGCGTCTGGCTGCGACCGATTATGCCTTATCTTTCACCGGCGTAGCTGGCCCAACTGACTTAGAAGGAAAACCTAAAGGAACGGTTTACATCGCCTTGGCTCAAAAAGACGGTGAAACGATTATCACTGAAAATCATTTCACTCGGGATCGTTCATATGTTCGTCATAGCTCTGTGATGAAGGGATTGGATTTGGTCCGGCGAGCAATTCTAAATAAAAATTAAAAACGCGAATGTTTGTTCGTTTTTTGCTTGCTTTTTTGATATCAAACCGATAAACTAGGGTTACTGAAAAAGAAATAATGATGTGGAAAGCATATTTATTATAGGAAATAGGAGGATCAGCGATTGGCAAATGATCGTAAAGCAGCTTTAGATGCTGCAATGAAGAAGATTGAAAAGAATTACGGAAAAGGCTCGATCATGAAATTAGGGGAAAAGGTTGATCAACAGATTTCAACCATCCCAAGTGGTTCTTTGGCGTTGGATGTTGCTTTAGGCGTAGGTGGTTACCCGCGTGGTCGAATCATTGAAGTTTATGGTCCAGAAAGTTCAGGTAAAACAACCGTTGCCTTGCACGCAATCGCAGAGGTTCAAAAACATGGTGGTACAGCAGCTTTTATCGATGCTGAGCATGCCCTTGACCCGCAATATGCACAGCGTTTGGGTGTCAATATCGACGAATTACTGCTTTCACAACCAGATACTGGCGAACAAGGATTAGAAATTGCTGATGCCTTGGTTTCTAGTGGTGCGGTTGATATTATCGTAATCGACTCTGTAGCAGCGTTAGTTCCACGAGCAGAAATTGATGGCGAAATGGGGGACGCACACGTTGGTTTGCAAGCCCGTTTAATGTCACAAGCTTTGCGTAAGTTATCTGGTTCTATCAATAAAACGAAGACGATTGCGGTCTTCATCAACCAAATTCGGGAAAAAGTCGGTGTCATGTTTGGGAACCCTGAAGTAACTCCAGGGGGACGTGCTTTGAAATTCTATGCGACCGTTCGTTTAGAAGTCCGGCGTGCCGAACAGTTGAAAAATGGTACGGATATTGTCGGAAACCGGACAAAGATTAAAGTTGTAAAAAATAAGGTTGCTCCGCCATTCAAAGTTGCGGAAGTTGATATTATGTATGGCTTTGGAATCTCACAAGAAGGCGAATTATTGGATATGGCCGTTGAGCAAGACATTATTGATAAAAGTGGTGCTTGGTATGGCTATAAGGAAGATCGAATCGGCCAAGGTCGTGAGAATGCCAAGAAATACTTGGCAGATCATCCAGAAATGATGGCTGAAGTTGCTACTCGGGTTCGCGCGGCCTATGGAATCGGCGAAGATGTAGAGGCGGGTAAGGCTGAAGAAGCAGGACAAGAAGAATTACCCTTAGAAGAATAAAAAAACAAAAAATGCTAATGATCTAGTGTTATCTACAAGATCATTGGCTTTTTTTCACTCTTTTTTCTCATAAATCAAAGCGCTTAATTAGTGAACCGGACAAAAGAGAAATAAAGTTGACACGCTATCAGACAAACATTAGAATAAAGTTGTGTGACAGCCACACATATGCAAGTAGGCATATTGATAATTAAGTATTCGTTTATCAAAAAACTACAGATAGGTAAATAAGATAGTACGGAGGTGGATTTAATGTTAGTTCCTATTCTCCTCGCTATCATCGGTTTAATTGTCGGTCTTGGTTTGGGTTTCATGGGGGCAAAGTCACGCCATGAAAAAGAAATTGATGGGGCACAAAACACTGCTAGAGGGATCATTACGCATGCAAATAAAGAAGCGGAGACCTTAAAGAAAGAAGCTTTGTTGGAAGCCAAGGAAGAAAACCAGCAGTATCGCGCACAAGTTGAAAGTGAGTTGAAAGAAAGCAGACAAGAATTAAAATCGCAAGAAAATCGCTTGCTTCAAAGAGAACAGACTTTAGATCGTAAAGATGATTCTCTTGAGAAACGTGAGCACTCACTGGAAGAAAAAGAAACAAAAATCAGTGCTAGACAGCAATTAATTGACGAGCGAGAAAAAGAAGTAGAACAACTGATTGATGAACAACAAACAAAATTGGAACAGGTTGCTTCTTTAACAAGAGACGAAGCGAAAGAAGTAATTATGAAGACGACCGAAGAGGAATTGAACCATGAATTAACCGTCATGGTTAAGGAATCTGAGCAACGTGCCAAAGAAGAAGCTGATCGCAAAGCGAAAAATCTTTTGGCGATGGCAATTCAACGTTGTGGTGCGGATGCTGTTTCTGAAACAACGGTTTCGGTTGTAACCTTGCCAAATGATGAGATGAAAGGTCGCATCATTGGACGTGAAGGCCGTAACATTCGGACATTAGAAACACTGACAGGTATTGATTTGATTATTGATGATACACCAGAAGCAGTCGTTCTATCCGGTTTTGATCCAATCAGACGGGAAATTGCCCGGATGACTTTAGAGAAATTGATTCAAGATGGCCGGATTCATCCAGCTCGAATCGAAGAAATGGTTGAAAAATCTCGCAAAGAAATGGATGAGCGGATTCGTGAGTACGGGGAACAAGCAGCCTTTGAAGTGGGTGCTCATACCTTGCATCCAGATTTAATCAAGATTTTGGGTCGCTTACATTTCAGAACCAGCTATGGTCAAAATGTATTGAATCACTCAATCGAAGTTGCCAAATTAACTGGTGTTTTAGCCGCAGAGTTAGGCGAAAATGTTCAGTTAGCGCAACGAGCAGGGTTACTACATGATATCGGGAAAGCGTTAGACCATGAGATCGAAGGATCCCACGTCGAAATTGGGGCAGAACTTGCCGCTAAATATCGTGAAAATCCTGTGGTGATTAATGCAATCGCCTCTCACCATGGAGATACAGAAGCAACTTCCGTCATCTCTGTATTAGTAGCCGCTGCCGATGCAGTATCAGCAGCTAGACCAGGTGCCCGAAGCGAATCACTGGAAAACTACATTCGTCGTCTAGAAAACTTAGAGAATATTTCGAATAGCTTTGATGGCGTAGAGTCAAGTTTTGCGGTCCAAGCCGGCCGTGAAGTACGTGTCATGGTTAAACCAGAAGAAATCTCTGATTTAGAAGCGACTCGTTTAGTTCGCGACATTCGTCGTCGAATCGAAGATGAGTTAGACTATCCAGGACACATTAAAGTAGTCGTTATCCGTGAAACACGGGCAACTGATTATGCCAAATAGTTAATTATAAAAAGCCTCAATTATTTGAGGCTTTTTATTTGTAGTTTTCTAAGGGGGAAGCTGGCATACTTTTTTATACGTGTGTAAATAAGTCTTTTGGGCTGCTAGTTACGAGCAGTGCTAAGCCAGCGTCTGTGCAGGAGTCATATTTTTTGTAAGCAGGGCTCACGCTTATTTGGCCTTCGTTAAGATTGAGTATAGTAGGCTCAGAAAATAGCGCGCTATACTTCAAATAACAAATTATATTTGATGGAACGCGCTAATTAAAAGGATAGCGTCCAAGGCGTAATTCCTTTAAAATAGAGTATAAGAAAAGAAAGAATGGGAGTAGAAGGATGACGACTATCAGTCACTGGTTCAAACGGCATGCCACCTTACTCAAAATTATTTTCTTTGGGATCGTTTTATTTTTCGTCGCTAATCAGGTGAAAAATATTGCCCATGGAATGAGCTGGCAAACGGTTTGGTTAACGATCAAACAACAGAATCAATTCGCATTATTAAGCATGTTGGGAGTCGGTCTGTGTGGTGTTCTGCCCATGCTTTTATATGATCACGTGGCAATCACAACACTGGAAGCGGCCGGGCGCCCACGGATGAACCGCAAAGAATGGTTAGTTTCTGCTTGGACGACTAATACTATCAATAATTTAGCTGGCTTCGGCGGAGTTGTCGGCGTTAGTTTACGCTCCAGCTTTTATGGTAAGGGGATGGAGAAGAAGAAAGTGCTGGCAATGATCTCTAAGATCGCGCTCTTTATGTTGGCGGGTCTATCGATGATGGCCTTTATCACCTCTTTAGATCTAATTTTCTTCCGAACCCAAAATCCCTTTGTCCGTTATCGTTTTTGGTTATTAGCGGGTGGAGCGTTTGCTCCAATTTTATTTGTGTTTGTCTATGGCCGACGTCGGACCATTTTTAAAGAGTTTCGCTTAAAACAGATTTTTGAATTGTATCTTGCCTCATTAGGTCAATGGCTAGGGGCGTTGCTGGTCTTTTTAGCCGTCGGTTATTTGATGGGTGCCCAGTTAAACGCCGGTGAAGTTTATCCGATGTTTGTCATCGCCACCGGGTTAGGGATGTTGACAATGGTCCCTGGAGGTGCCGGAACATTTGATGTTATGATGATTTTAGGTTTAGGTCATCTTGGATTGGATCAAAGTACAGCAGTTGTCTGGATTTTATTTTATCGAATTTTTTATTATTTGATTCCTTTTGTCACTGGGATCGTCATCTTTTTGACCAATACGAGTGTCAAATTGAATCGTTACTTTGACAATCTACCGCGGCTGTTGTCGCAAAAATTTGCCCACGTAGTGATGGTTAGCGCCGTCTATTTTGCTGGAATCATGATGATATTATTATCGACTTTAACCAATCTTTCTAATATCAGTCGCCTGTTTCAGGTACTGCTGCCCTTCTCTTTTGATTTTTTAGATCAGACGTTAAATTTATTAATGGGCTTTTTGCTATTAGGGTTTGCTCGTGGGATTTCGCAAAAAGTAAAACGCGCATTTTGGCCGACAATCCTATTACTGATTTTTGGGATTGTCAATACGGTAGCGCGAACGGCCTCGATTCGTTTGATCGTTGTTTATCTGATTATCCTATTGATCGTCTGGATGTCACGGAAGGAATTTTATCGGGAACAATTTGTTTATTCTTGGGGAGCCCTAGCTTTTGATGGTATTTTATTCGGGTTGCTGTTTATTTTCTACGCTGTGGCAGGTTATCATAGCGGTCAAATTTGGAGCACGCAACGCTTAGCTACGAAATATTTTGCTTTTCCATCAGAAGAAATCTGGTTTTCCGGGTTGGTCGGGTTAATTTTATCGATCTTGTGTCTAGCTATTTTATATCAATACTTAACCCAAAGTGAAACGAGACTAGGGGCCATGTGGGATGAGAAGCGCTTTAACTATTTGGTGAATCGCTACGGTGGAACTCCAGCTAGTCATTATTTGCGGGTACCAGGTTATCAGTATTTTTATTATCAAGAAAATGGCAATGATCAAATTATTTTTGGTTTTCAAACTCGGGCCAATAAGTGTTTTGTCTTAGGCGATCCAGTTGGCAATCCAGCAAAATGGCAGACTGCCACTATTGCTTTTATGGAGCACGCGGATAAATTAGGCTATCAGTTGGCATTTTATAAAATATCGGAAGAGTATGTGTTGCTTTTACATGATCTTGGATTTCACTTTGATAAGATTGGAGAAACTGGGGTGACTGATTTTACCCAACACGAACATGATGTTTTTTCTGATCGCTTCGAGTTCAAGCGGCTAGCAAATGAAGGCTATCAATTTAGCTATTTCGATAAGCTCCCGGAAGAAGTTTTTGATGAGCTTGAGGAAATCTCAGATGAATGGTTGAATGGGGAAAAAGAAAAATGTTTCTCAGTAGGTTCCTTTGACCGCGACTATCTTGAGACGAGTAAGATCGGAATCGCTCGTGATCCGCAAAACCGGATTGTCGGTTTTATTACCGAACAGCCGATTAACCAAGAGAAAGCGTCCTTCGATCTTTTACGGTTTCGAAATAATGTCCCTAATGAATTACCCACCTTCTTGAAGCTGCATTTAATGGATGAATTAAAGGTACAGGGCTATCGCGAGGTCTATCAAGGAATGGCTCCGCTAGCGAAGGTTGGGGAAACTTCTTTCGCCTTTTTAGGGGAACGGATCATGAACTTGATTTACAAATATGGTCATTCGATCTATGCCTTTCAGCAAGTAGCGGAGGAAAAGACCATCTATGTCGACCATTGGCGGCCTAGATACTTTGCCTACATGAAAGATAGTAGTTTCCTATTTTCTGCCTTGCAACTATTATTGCTGATTGGTCGTGGGAAAAATAAGGGAGCGACTATTTCTGAAGAAATGATTGAGGTATAAGAAATATAAAAGGACAAGCCGATTACTGGCTTGTCCTTTTTTGTAATTAGTCAATTGTAATGGTTTTCCCTTTTTTCTCCTGATAATCTGCTTTAGGCAGGTTTAAAGTGAGCACGCCATTTTCAAATTTAGCACTGATCGCTTCTTCCAAGATATCTTTGACTACGAATTGGCGATGATAAGCACTGCTAGAGCGTTCTCTGCGAACGAAGCGACCATCATCCTTAACTTCATTTTCAGTAGTGTGTTCAGCATCGATCGAAAGAATATCATTGTTGTACTGAACAGCGATTTCCGCTTTTTCAAACCCGGGTAAGTCCGCCTTCACTTCATAGTGATCATCCAGATCGCGAATATCGACATTCATTTTTCGATCATCCCAGAAGCTATTCATCAACTTGCCTACTAATTCTTCGCCGTCTAACCAATCATTTTTCGGTAGTAGTTTCATACATACCCCTCCTAATTTGTAATGAGACGCTCATGTAGCTAGTAGTTCTTAATTAATGGTAAGGCCTCAGGCAGAATTATTCAACTAATTTGGAGTGCCTATGCTAAAATGAATTATCTATACTTTTAGGATGGGCTATGATAGAATCGTCTAGTGAAAAATTTGAACGGGTGAGAAAATGGAAATTATGGAGAAGGCCCCAGCAAAGATCAATCTGGGTCTTGATATTTTAGGCAAACGGCCGGATGGCTTGCATGAATTGGCGATGGTCATGACAAGTATCGATCTAGCGGATCGTTTGTATTTAGAAGAAATTCCAGAAGATAAAATTATCATTGAGACCAACAAGGCTTTTTTACCCACGGATAAAAAAAACCACGTATATGAGGCGCTGGAGTTGGTTAAAGAGCGTTTTGACATAAAAGAAGGCCTGCGAGTCAAAATCCACAAAGAGATTCCAGTAGCTGCTGGGTTAGGCGGAGGCTCGACCGATTCAGCAGCAGCTTTGCGGGCAGTGAATCGTTTGTGGAATTTGGGATTGTCAGTTGAAGAGTTAGCACAGTTAGGCGCAGAAGTGGGATCAGATGTCCCTTATTGTGTCTATGGAACGACTTCTTTGGTAGAAGGATTTGGCGAAAAAGTGACTCCGATCGCTCCGATGCCTCAATGTTGGGTCGTAGTTGTCAAGCCACGCATGAGTGTTTCGACGCGAACAATTTTTGCCAAGATTGTGATGGAGGATTTATACCACCCCGATATACCAGCCTTGGTTTCAGCGATTGAAGAAAATGATTATCAGAAGATGACCGAAAACCTAGGGAATTCGATGGAAGTCGTCACAATTAAAAAGCACCCAGTCATCCAACAGCTGAAAGATCGGATGTTGAAATATGGAGCTGATGCTGCCATGATGAGTGGCAGCGGTCCGACTGTCTACGCGCTTTGTCATAAGTACTCACGAGCAAAGCATGTCGTTAATGCATTGAAAGGTTTTTGTGAGGAAGTCTATTTAGTTAGAACACTGAAATAGAAATGGTTACCTAGCGTTAACGTCAATCACAGGAGACATGTAAGTATTATTCCGATTTTGGGAATAATACTTTTTTTGTATGATTTCGTTTTAAATAACAAAAGTACATCGATGAATCGGATACAGGTCTCTCTCTTCATATGAATGAAGGGTCATTTATTTTACGTTTTAAAAGCTTTATTATAATTTAAATCGTAAAATTTACGCTTTGTGTTGACGGATAGAAAAACATCTGATACATTGGTTCTTGTCTTAAAATAAGAAGAGAAGGTGTTTAGATAGATGAAAATGCAAAAAGGACTACTACTGTTGGGAACTATGTTATTATCAGTTTTATTGACGGCTTGTGGCGGACAAGATCAAAAGGAGACTGCCGCGGATGGAAAAATTCAAGTGATGACGACTTTCTATCCAATGTATGAATTCACCAAACAAGTAGTTGGTGACAAAGGCCAGGTAGAATTGCTGATTCCAGCTGGAACCGAGCCCCATGATTTTGAACCTTCTGCTAAAGATTTGGCAAAAATTGCGGATGCCGATGTGTTTGTCTACAACAGTCCAGAACTAGAAACTTGGACGGAGAATTTAACGGATACAATTGATACGAAAAAAACTGAGATCATCAAAGCTTCCCAAAACATCACGTTAATGGAAGGAACGGAGCATGATCATGAAGAGGCTCACGATCATGCTGCAGAAGAGCCTGAAGAACATAGTCATGACCATAATTTAGATCCCCATGTCTGGCTAGATCCGGTATTAGCGATCAAAGAAGTCGAGACGATTCGAGATCAGCTAAGTAAAAAATATCCAGAAGATCAGGCTGTTTTTGAGAAAAATGCGGAAAGCTACATTGATGAATTAAAAACAGTCGATCAAGAATATCAAGCAGCAGTTAAAGGTGCTAAAAACAAAACGTTTGTCACGCAGCATGCGGCTTTTGGCTATTTGGCCAAACAATACGGCTTAACACAAGAAGCAATCGCGGGAATCTCGCCAGATCAAGAGCCTTCCCCTAGTCGCTTAAGCGAATTGAAACATTATGTGGAAGACCACGAGGTTAAAGTGATTTACTTCGAGGAAAATGCCTCATCTAAAGTTGCAGAAACATTATCAAAAGAGACCGGAGTTAAATTAGAAGTATTAAATCCGTTAGAAAGTTTAACGGAAAAACAAATCAAAGCAGGCGAAGACTATCTTTCTGTCATGCGGGATAATTTGACCGCTTTGAAGGAAAGTATTCATTAATCGCTCGCTTCTTAAAGGAGAGACAAACGTGTCGTATATTGAAGTGGAAGACCTCTCGTTTTATTATGACAACGAACCCGTTTTAGAAAATGTATCTTATCACGTTGATCCAGGAGAGTTTGTCATTTTGACTGGAGAAAATGGTGCCGCAAAATCGACATTGATCAAAGCGACATTAGGTTTATTAAAACCCAGCAGTGGAAAAGTTACGATTGCAAAGAAAAATGATCAAGGGAAAAAATTAAGTATCGGCTATATTCCGCAACAAGTCGCCTCTTTTAATGTCGGATTTCCCAGTACCGTTTTAGAATTGGTTGAATCAGGCCGTTATCCTCAAGGGAAGTGGTTTAAAAAATTAAGCGAGCGAGATCACGAACATGTGAAGAAGGCGCTAGAATCGGTTGATATGTGGAATATGCGCGAGAAAAAAGTGGGTGAACTGTCAGGCGGACAAAAACAACGGATCAGCTTGGCGCGTTTGTTTGCTAAGAATCCTGATTTGATGATTTTAGATGAACCAACGACGGGGATGGACGAAAAATCTCGCAACGCCTTTTACGAGCTGTTGCGGCATAGCGCTCATGCCCACGGAAAGAGTATTTTAATGATCACCCACGACCACGAGGATACTAAAAAATATATTGATCGGCATATTCGGTTGGTACGAAAGGAGAATTCTCAATGGCGTTGCTTTCATATGAGTTCATGAGACGGGCCTTTTTAGCCGCGATCTTTATTGCCGGAATCGCACCAATGTTAGGTGTATTTCTAGTCATTCGCCGTCAGTCGTTGATGGCGGACACATTATCCCATGTTTCTTTGGCCGGCGTTGCCCTAGGTTTTTTCTTAAACTTGAATCCGACCGGAACTACTTTGCTAGTAGTGGTTATTGCTGCGATTATCATGGAGTATTTACAAAATATGTACAGTTCCTATTCGGAAATCTCGATTGCAATTCTGATGGCGGCAGGGTTGGCAATTGCGTTAGTCTTAATGAGTTTAGCGCCGGGAAATTCCGCGCTGAGCATCCAATCCTATTTATTTGGCTCGATTGTAACCATCACTTGGCAGCAAGTTGTCTTTTTAGGCGTTCTATTTGTACTAGTTGGGATCCTGTTCTTCCTGTTCAAGCGCCCGATGTACGTCTTGACGTTTGATGAAGACATTGCCGCAGTTGATGGTTTGCCTGTGCGTATCATGTCGATGATTTTCAATATTGTCACTGGGGTTGCCATCGCCATTATGATCCCAATTGCTGGGGCATTGCTGATCTCAGCAATTATGGTGTTGCCAGCTGCCATCGGAATGCGCGTCGGCAAAAGTTTTAATATCGTTATCTTAATCAGTGTTTTAGTGGGGTTCGTCGGGATGATCGGGGGGTTAACCGGATCGTATTATTTAGATACACCGCCAGGCGCAACGATTACGTTAGGCTTTATTTTGCTGTTTCTAATATTAAACGGCGTACGCCGACTGCGGATTCTAATTCAACGAAAACAGTTAGAAAAATAGAGGAAAGCGAAAGCTTTTCCTCTTTTTTTGTGTAATAATTAATAAATTACGAACTTTTGGACTTTGAACCGAGAAAATACTCGAATTTTATCGGTAAAACCCTTATAATGAGAAACGATAAATCAGAATAGATAATCTGTTCATTCCATTCTTATGTGAGTAGAAAAATGATTTGCATTGAAGATCGAACTAGGCTACTAGGTTCATCTAGTCCATTAAGTGAAACGCTAGAAATGAGCTGGTATAAAGTTCAAGTCGCTAGTAGAATGGTCTACGGCTTCAAAAACAATAAAATGAAATAGGAGTGAATTACGTGAAAGTGCGTCGAAGCGAACGTTTAATCGACATGACACAATATTTATTGGATCATCCTCATGATTTGATCCCATTGACTTTTTTTGCAGCGAGATATGGTTCGGCAAAATCTTCCATCAGTGAAGACTTAGCCATCGTCAAGAAGACTTTTAAAGAACGAGGGACCGGCTTCTTAGAAACAATTCCCGGAGCTGCTGGGGGTGTCGTTTTCACACCGAGTATTACCGATGAAGAAGCTCGTGAGTACATCGAATCTTTAGCTGAACGTTTATCAGAAGAGGACCGTTTATTGCCAGGCGGCTATGTCTATCTGTCTGATATGTTGGGGCAACCGGACTTGCTTCGTAAAATCGGACGAATCATCGCTACTCAATATATCGATAAAAAAGTTGATGCAGTCATGACTGTAGCAACAAAAGGTGTGCCAATTGCCCAAGCAGTTTCTTATTACTTGAACGCGCCCTTTGTAATTGTCCGTCGTGATTCTAAAATCACGGAAGGTTCAACCGTCAGTGTGAATTATGTTTCTGGATCATCAGAACGAATCGAAAAAATGGAATTATCCAAGCGTAGTTTGAAGCGCGGTTCCAAAGTTCTGATCGTGGATGATTTCATGAAAGGTGGCGGGACTGTGAACGGGATGAAGAGCTTGATTGAAGAATTTGAAGCGGAACTTGTCGGAATTACAGTCTTTGCAGAATCTAAATTTAAAGGTGAACGGGCGATCGATGATTATAATTCATTGTTGTTTGTTCAAGATGTCGATACTAGTACCAAAACAATTACCGTTGTCCCTGGTAACTGCTTCGACAAATAGAAAAAAGCTAAGCTGTTAAGATATTCTCCTGATTTTTTAGTGAGAGGGTCTTAACGAGCTAGTCTTTTTTGTGTCTGGCTAGTAGAATAAGCTACGGCATGAAAATTATTTCATTAATGCAAATTAAGGAGTGACTTTTTTGGAAAATCGTTATGCGATTATTTTAGCTGCGGGTAAGGGAACTCGCATGAAATCGAAGTTATATAAAGTTCTGCATCCAGTTGCTGGTAAACCGATGGTGGAACATATCATTGAACGGGTGGTAGAGACGCAACCTTCTGAAATTGTAACGATCGTCGGTCATGGTGCCGAAATGGTCAAAAAACAATTAGGTGAACGCAGTAACTATGCCTTACAAGCAGAACAATTAGGAACTGGTCATGCTGTGATGCAGGCGGCAGAATTTTTAAAAGGCAAAAAAGGGACAACTTTGGTGATCAGTGGCGATACTCCATTGCTTACTACGCAAACCTTGAATAATTTATTTGACTACCATCAAGGGAAAAAAGCCAGTGCTACCATCTTGACTGCGCATGCTGAAGATCCAACCGGCTATGGCCGTATTTTACGTGACCATGTAGGGATCGTCGAAAAAATCGTTGAGCAAAAAGATGCGACATTAGAAGAAGCGCGTGTTCAAGAAATCAATACGGGAACCTATTGCTTCGATAACGAACAATTATTTGCGGCGTTAGAAAAAATCGGAACCAACAATGCTCAAGGTGAATATTATTTGACCGACATCGTGGAAATCTTGAAAAATGAGGGGCAAACGGTGGCGGCTTATCAAACGGAAGATTTTGAAGAATCACTAGGCGTCAACGATCGGATTGCGTTAGCGAATGCGAATGAAATCATGCGTCGTCGCATCAACCGTCAGCACATGGTTAATGGGGTGACTTTCATTGATCCAGCGACGACTTACATTGATGCTGGAATTGAGATTGGTTCAGATACGATCATCGAACCTGGGGTTCAAATTCAAGGAAATACAGTAATTGGTTCAGATTGTGTGATTGGTGCGCATTCAAAAATCGTTGATAGCACAATTGAAGACAATGTGGAAATTAAAGCGTCCGTTTTAGAAGAAGCAATCGTACGTAAAAATGCAGATGTTGGTCCGAATGCCCATTTACGACCACAAGCAGATATCGGGGAAAATGCTCATATCGGTAATTTTGTCGAAGTCAAAAAAGCGACGATTGGTGAAAATACAAAGGTTGGCCATTTAACTTACGTGGGTGATGCAACACTCGGAAAAGACATCAATGTTGGCTGCGGAGTGGTTTTCGTCAATTACGATGGCAAGAACAAACACCATACCAATGTAGGTGATCATGTGTTTATTGGTTCTGGAACTAATATCATTGCACCGGTTAACATTGCGGACAATAGCGTTACTGCTGCTGGTTCGACGATTACTAATGATGTTGCAAAAGGCGATATGGCGATTGCTCGTGCGCGCCAAGTGAATAAAGAAGGTTATGCGAAACACCTACCATTTTAAGGGAAATCTCTTGATTTCTTAAATGGAAATGACTAGTATTTTATTTGAAATGGTATATAATCGGTAACGTATGCTGAAAAAGAAAGTGGAGGTCCCCATGTCGAAACATTATTTTGATCCAAGATTGAAAATTTTTGCTTTGAATTCAAATCGCCCCTTAGCTGAAAAAATTGCTGAAGAAGTTGGTGTGGAACTAGGGAAAAGTTCCGTGACCCAATTTAGCGATGGTGAAATTCAAGTAAATATTGAAGAAAGTATTCGTGGCTGTCATGTCTATGTCGTTCAGTCAACAAGTAGTCCAGTAAATGATAATCTGATGGAGCTTTTAATTATGATCGATGCCTTGAAACGGGCGAGTGCTAAAACGATTAATGTCGTTATGCCTTACTATGGATATGCCCGTCAGGATCGTAAAGCACGTGCACGGGAACCAATTACTGCTAAACTTGTGGCCAACATGATTGAAAAAGCTGGCGCAACTCGTCTATTGACGCTAGATTTACATGCCTCACAAATCCAAGGCTTCTTTGATATCCCAGTGGATCATTTAATGGGTGCTCCATTGATTGCGGATTATTTCTTAGAAAAAGGGATCTGTGGAGATGATGTCGTGGTTGTTTCACCAGACCATGGTGGGGTTACACGCGCGCGTAAATTAGCTGAATTCTTAAAGGCACCAATCGCGATCATCGATAAACGTCGTCCAAAAGCAAACGTAGCTGAAGTCATGAATATCATTGGAAAAGTCGATGGCAAAACTTGTGTCATCATCGATGATATGATCGATACAGCAGGTACGATTACTCTGGCTGCTAATGCACTAAAAGAAGCTGGCGCAAAAAAAGTCTACGCTTCATGTACTCACCCTGTTTTGTCAGGTCCAGCAATGCAACGGATCCAAGATTCAGCGATCGAGCATTTAGTTGTAACGGATTCAATCTACTTATCAGATGAACGTAAAATCGATAAGATCGATGAAATTAGTGTTGGCGAATTAATGGGCGATGCTATCAAACGCATCCACGAAAACAAACCAGTTAGCCCGCTATTTGAAACACACAAAAAATAAAGTGAAAAATCGGCTCAAGGTACTCACCTTGAGCCGATTTTTTATTTCTGATAATTAAGGCGTAAAAAAGAGCTCATCGGTGGGTGGCCGATGAGCAAAGGAGTTAAAAAATGAAAAAGTGTTAGGGTTGTTTGTTGGTATGTTTATATATTAGCAACAAGTTATGAATTAATTGTGAATGAAGTTTTATATAAAAGTAAAAAAAATAAGCTACAAAAAGTTTATTTATATTTATTATTTTAGTGAAAAAAAGGAGCTCATCGGTGGGTGGCCGATGAGCAAAGGAGTTAAAAAATGAAAAAGTGTTAGGGTTGTTTGTTGGTATGCCTATATAATAGCAACAAGTTGTGAAAAAAGTGTGAATGTTGATTGTTCGGAAATTGAATGATTTGTTAAAAAAATGGGATTTAATTAGTGAATTAATTTTATTACTTAAAAAAAGAGCTCATCGGTGGGTGGCCGATGAGCAAAGGAGTTAAAAATGAAAAAGTGTTAGGGTTGTTTGTTGGTATGCAAGTATAATAGCAACTAGTTATGAATAAAATATGATGAAAAACTAGCGAAACCATTAATTTTAAGAATAAATAAGCTGAAATAGCTAAATGACTTATAAAAATAAAACGCTCCAGTTTGAGATGAGCTAGAAAACGGGAGCACGTCTTCTAATGAGTTTAAAAAAGTGGTTATGACAAAAATTTTGTCATAACCACTTTTCATTTTATTCATAGACTCGGTTCTTTTTGTCGTAAATTTTGCGTAATTCCAAATACAAAGGGACCAATTCATTCTTAGTATAAGGAAGATCTAATTGATATAATGGAATGTGGGGTTTTTCTTTTTTCAGTAAAGAAGACGAGCTGATAATTAAATCATAATCATCCTTCAATGAGACATCATAGGGCTCTGCATCGATAAAACGCAAATCTTCCAAGAAACGATATAGATCGCGAACAAAAATTGCATTATGTTCAAGGGCGATACCGACTTTCAAATTATAGGCATATGGAAATTGATTGAAATAAGGCAATAATAAACGTTTAAAGGATCTTGTAAGCAATGGATGAATCGAGCTAATAAAGCTGTAAGATGGATTGTCTTTAGCCATCTGTGTAAAGTTTTGAATATTTTGGAATAAAATATACTCCCCTCTAGTTTGCTTTTCATTTGGATCCATCAACAAATCCGTAATAGTTGGAAAAGGCTGACGGAAAATAAAGTAAGTAAAGGTGATATTTAACAAATTAGCCACCAATAATGGGTCATCCATGGTTTCAGGGTGATTAGGAAACAAAGCTTTCTTCGCAAAATTTCGGAATTCTGTCACGAAGTCATTGACCGGATTTGGCCGTGCTTCGAAATCGTGCAGCGCTTGCTTCATACTTTGATCGTCACGGATCGTGTAGAAGGGAGAAGAATGCGCTAATAAATAAATAAAGCTGGACTCCCCTTTCAATTGACGCGTAGTCAAAGGTACCTCAACTAAGTCTCGCAATGAGATAAAATCGTAGTAAGGATTATCCTTCATCAAGAAATTATAGCGTGGATCATACTTAACAAATTTTTTGTTTTTGATGCGAATTAAGATGATACTAGCGAATAACTTAATTTCTTGGTTGCCAAAATAGGTCCGAGATAATGGAAAATAATCTTTATAAGTTGCAACGATCTGCTTCAATGATTGGTCATCAACCTGTAAAGGGCATTCAATTCCACGGGTTCCCAACCATAAAAGATTGAACAACGCCAACCGGATCAAACGTTCATCCCCAGACATCCCAGCTTCTGTATAGGTGAAGCGGATGTTGAAACCCTTCAAATATCTTTTCAGCTTATCGATTTTACGGGAAACGGTAGAGCGGCTGACAAAATATTTTTCACAAAACTGTTCAATTGTTGGATTTTCTTCATTCATAAAGTATAAAATAAACTGGAAAGGAACAGCTTGTTGTAATAAATGATAACGGTACTCATCGACCGTCGCGTTAATGTTCTCTAAATTGACCTTGCCTGCACGCATCATAATGGTTTCATGATTTGGACGAATTTCAGCTAATTCTTGGTCGATCTCATTTAATTCGATCACGCCTTGTTGATAGTTCAAAGCTAAATCTTCTGATAATTGGTTGATCGATAAGACTTGTTTTGTCGATTGGTTCAGATATTTAAAAATATTGAAACGTAAGAGGAGCGATGAATCAAACATAAGTTCCTCATATAACATCTGTATTCCTCCTTTAGTAAAATGGGTGATTAATTTGAACTTTTTTAACCATATTTTCTATTATATTGTACTGTATTTACATGAGGCTGTCAGTTATTAACCGACAAAAGGTGAGTAAAATTATGTATAAAAATATAATTTTCATGCTATTCTAAGAAAGAAGATGAGCAAGTGACAAAATCACGTTTAGAGGCCTTTACTGACGGAGTAGTAGCAATTGTGCTAACGGTCTTGGTATTAGATATTCAACTTCCAGATGCACCCACGCTAGCTTCGTTGCTAAGTATTACAAATACCTTATTTGCTTATACGGTTAGCTTTATTTTTGTTGCAGTGATTTGGGTCAACCACCACCGGGTGATGCAAATGGCGGAAAAAATCAATTACCAAGTGATTTGGGCTAATATTTTTTGGTTATTTTGGTTAACTTTATGTCCGGCGGTAACAAGTTGGGTAGGGCGAAATCCAAATGCTTTTTGGCCCGAATTTGCTTATGTAGTAATTTATACGATGTGGAGCTTTTCGTACGGAATTTTATCCAAACAAGTAATCAAAGCCAATGCGCCAGACAGTCATGTGGCCAAAGTCTTACAACGTGACCAGCGCAGTAAGCTGTCGATGGCAATCAATTTGGCTGTGTTGGCGGGGGTCTTTATCTTTCCCCCAATCGGAATGCTTGGCCGTTTTTTAGTTTCAGGTATTTGGGTAATCTCCTATCGCAAGGCAGATGAATACTATCAAAAATTTTTTGGTAAAAAAAGAGCGACAGAAGCTGAGTCTTCTGTCGCTCTTCGGCTGTTTAAATTGTTTTAAGGTTCTGGATGCAAGACCCGGTGTAAGAATTCTTTAGTCCGGTCTTCTTTCGGCTTACCAAAGATGTCTTCAGGGGCACCTTCTTCGGCAATCAGCCCTTTATCCATAAAGATGACACGATCGGAAACTTCTTTTGCAAAGGCCATCTCATGAGTGACGATCACCATCGTCAAGCCACTTTCGGCTAGAGTTTTCATAATCTGTAACACATCGCCGACCATTTCTGGATCAAGCGCGGAAGTTGGTTCATCAAAAAGCATTACTTCGGGATCCATTGACAGCGCACGAGCAATCGCGACCCGTTGTTTTTGACCACCTGAAAGTTGGGCCGGTTTGGCATCGACGAACCGCGCCATCCCAACTTTTTCCAAATTTTCTAACGCAATTTTCTTCGCTTCCTCTTCTTTCCGTCCTAGTACAGTCACTTGACCACTCATACAGTTTTGTAAGACGTTCATGTTGTTGAAGAGGTTAAATGATTGGAAAACCATTCCTAGATGGGTACGGTATTTCGGCAGGTTGTAGCCGGGAGCCAGTACATTTTCACCTTGATAAACGATTTTTCCAGCGCTGGGTGTTTCTAAGAGATTGATACAACGCAAGAAAGTTGATTTACCGGAACCAGAAGCACCGATGATGGTTACGACCTCTCCTTTGTTGACGTTCATACTGATATCTTTTAAGACGAGGTTATCGCCGAAGCTTTTTTTCAAGTGTTCAATTTCAATAATACTACTCATAATAATCCTCCTTATTTGTTCAGTCTTTATTATTTATCTTCAGCTACGGCTACATCCACATCATCTAAACGGACATAAGCAGAAGGGCCGTCCATTTTTTTCTCAACAACGCGCAGAATACGGGTCGCAGTAAAGGTCAAGACGAAGTAAATTACACAAATAATAAAGTACGTTTGGAAGAACAGATAGTTCGTTCCGGCAGCTGATTTCCCTTGGAAGAACAATTCAGAAACAGAGATAATACTCAATACTGAAGTATCCTTAATATTGATAACCAACTCATTACCGGTTGCTGGTAAGATATTTCGTAAAACTTGCGGTAAAACAACTTTCCGCATCGTTTGACCATGTGTCATACCGATCGCATGAGCAGCTTCGAATTGTCCTGGGTCAACCGCGAAGATCCCACCGCGGACGATTTCAGACATGTAAGCTCCCGTATTGATAGAAACGATGAACAAGGCAGCAGCGGTTCGATTCAAATCGATTCCGAAAGCCATCGCGATTCCATAATAGATCACGGCTGATTGAACGATCATCGGGGTACCGCGGAAGATTTCGATATAGGCATTTAACAACCAACCAAAGGCTTTTTGGCAGCCGCGTTTGACCCCGTTGCTAGCTTCAGGTAGGGTCCGGAAGACGCCGACTAATAAACCAATCAAGGTTCCAACAGTCGTCCCCACGATGGCTAATAATAGTGTTACACCTGTCCCACGTAAAAACATCGAACCATTTTGTTTCAAGATACGAACAAAAACATTTTCTTTTTTACCAGTAGTAGTGCTTTCTGTTTCATCGGCAGCTGGCTGATCTTTGATGGCTTGGTCCATGATTTTAACGCGTTCGTCTTGTGAGATGCCAGCTAATGTTTGATTGATTTGTGCCATGTCGGGATCACCTTTACGCATTCCAACGGAAACTTGAACATCTTCTGGGTTGGTTTGAAACCCATCGGCTTCATCGAATTCCACCATCATAATGTCTGGATTGACACTTGCGGCAGTCACGCCTTCAGGTCGTTCACTGACATATCCATCAATCGTGCCGGATTCTAAGGCAACCCGCATCGCTGGGAAATTATCCATGGCTTCCTGTTTTTTCACGTCTGGAATTTGATCAATGACACTATAATGGAAAGTACTTAATTGAGCAGTAATTTTCGCTCCAGAAAAATCTTTGATTGAGGAAGCTTTAGCATACTTTGAATCTTTACGTGTAACGATGACGAGCTGTGATTCGTAATAAGGATCGGAAAAATCGACTTCTTTGCGGCGTTCAGCAGTCGGTGACATCCCGGCGATAATCGCGTCGATCTTACCTGATTGCAGTGCTGGCAATAAGCCGTCCCATTCGGTTTTTACAATGACTAACTTGCGATTCATTTTGTCGGCAATTTTTTTCGCCATCTGAACGTCGTAACCACCGGCGTAAGCTTTGTCACCTTGGATTTGGACAGCGCCATTCCGATCGTCTTTTTGTGTCCAGTTGAAGGGAGCATAGCCCGCCTCCATCCCCACGCGTAATTCTCCATCAGGCGTTTTTGCATCGGCCTGAGTAATTAATGGGGCTCCTAAAAATGAAATAAATAATGCGATGAATGCGATAACTGAAAATTTTCTTCTATTCATAAATTTCTCCCTTTCTTGAAATCACGAGATTGGGTAGGGTGTCTTTGAAAATCTACAACAAAAAAAGCCGCCGATTTGGATATAAGGCCGCTTGCAGATAATAAGAAGATGATGTTCCCTCTCACAAAAACATAGCGCAACTTAGCATCACTGCTAAGACAGTCCGCAAGTTATTCGCTTGCGTCCCAACATACAAAACTAAGAGAATTTTGTACATTTCGGCGAAACTTCCTAGACCTATTTCAATGTGTCTCTACACTCCATAGGGTTAATAAGGTTCGCGACCTCTACCTCATTGTACTGAGGCATCTCGTATTCAGTTATTATGTTTCACAGTCTAAAGGCTAAAAATGAAAAAGTCAATGGAAATCATTGGAAATGAACAAAAAAACGATGGCTATTTTTTAGTTTATTCCAGTTGGATTGTCTTGGTTGACAAAAAAATTCTTTCTATGTTCATCTTTTTAAAAAAATTTCACTGAAAAAATAAAGTTCAAATGATACGATTAATTGTTCTAAAAAAATATGTAGGAAATGATTTCGGTACAATCAAATATGTTTTCTAAATATAAATTGTACTGAAGAAAGATCGCTAATAAACCGTTTACAAATTATACTTTAGTCAGGAGGTGAGGAGAAAGTGAATTACAAAATGAGCTATCTCCTATCCAACAATTTTAATTGTTACGTAACGTTAAAAGAAGCAATAGAAAGAACTGGACTATCTGCTAATGAGCTCGCGACTCAACTAGCAGAACTAAATTTAACTATTGAAAAAAATGCTGATACAGGTGAAAGAAGAATATTTATTCCGACTATATCGGCAGAACAATGGGCTCGAAAACTTGTAAATGAAACCACTGAGTATTCCGTATACTCAGAAGAACAGCGTCAGGCGCTAATTTATCTGTTGAGCTATTCTGGTTTTGAAGAATTATCATTATTTCATTTTCAAGATTTTTTAGAAATTTCGAAAGGGACAGCGATTGCCGATGTCAAAAAGCTCCGTAAATATTTAGCTACGCAGAAGATTGAGTTAAGTTATACTCGAAAAACCGGTTTTTATTTAACGGGTGATGAGCTAGAGCTTAGACGTGTTGCCCAGAACTTTGTTGCCTTGCTGGTACAAGACTCAGTTGGTAAATTTAGTCTTTTTTACTGGCTCAATCAATTTGATTTGACTTTGTATCCACGAATGCGAGATGAGATTTTATTACAAACTAGCACTTTAGGTTTATCGATCGTTCCCAGTCGAATTGACGAGGTCAGTATTTTTATCGGTTTGTCTTATAACCGAATTAAGGAGATGCACCTAGCCAATTTAGCTGATTTAGAATTTTTACAGTCATTAACTGTTTATCGAGTTAGCGAGAGTTTTTCCCAAAATTTTTTTGCTAATAAAAATCCTTATGAGTTAGGGTATCTGACCGTTGTGTTCATGACGATTGTTCAAGGAGAAATTCGGGATCTGCAATTAGATTTTTTATTAAACGACTGTGCTGAGATTATTTATCGAATGGAAAGTTACTCGGCTATCCAATTCTCTAATTTTCGAGAGTTATTGATGAACTTGTTCTATCATCTTGTTCCAGCGTATTTTCGAATTCGTTTTGGCTTTTATTTACCCAATGTTCTGATTGAAAATATTCAAATGGACTATCCAGAAATTTTTGATTTCACAAAGAAAGCTTTGAAGCCATTAGAAATAGCTGTTGATCGAAAAATTCCGATTGAAGAAGTGGGCTTTTTCTCAATCTTATTTGGCGGAGCTATCACAAATCAAAAAACCGAGGCAGCAGAAAAAGAAGTTCGAGCATTGATTGTTTGCCCTAATGGGATTAGTTCTTCTTTGATCCTGCAAACAGAATTAAAGAAAATGTTTTCTACGATTCAATTTCAAGAAGCTAGTTCTGTAAATCAGTTACAAAGTGTACCAGAAGAAAGCTACGATGTAGTTTTCTCGACAATACCATTGAAAAGTAACAAACGTGTCTATTTAGTTAAACCATTAATGTCGCAATTAGAGAAAAATCAACTAATTAATCTAGTTCAAGAAGAACTACTTGTTCCGGGGTTTTCGATGCCTAGTGCAGAGGAGATAATCAAGGCCTTACTTCCTTATATTGAGTTAAAGCAAGGCGTGACGAACGAAAAATTATATAAAGTGCTTAACAAGAAAATGAATCGATTAATTGAGAGGAAGGAGGACAATCGTCCGATGTTAACAGAACTTATTACTCCGGAAACAATTCAAATATGTGATGAGGTTTCAGATTGGGAGACAGCTATCCGCATGGCAGCAAAACCTTTAGTAGACAGTCAAAAAATTGAGGGGCGTTATGCGGAGGCCATGATTGAAAAAGTAAAACAATATGGCCCATTTATTCATATTGGTAAAGGAATTGCTTTGCCACATGCACGTCCTGAAGACGGTGTAAAAGAATTGGGGATGTCATTATTAAAAGTAGAAAAGCCAGTTTTATTATTAGATGACGAGAAACATGAAATTCACTTGTTTGTCTGTTTGGCAGCAGTAGATAACGAGGCCCATTTACGGGCGTTATCCAGTTTGACAAAATTGTTATCCAATCGAGAAAATTTGGATGCGCTCTTGGCCGCAACGACAAAAGAAGAAATTATGACTATTTTAACTAAAGGAGAGAATGAATAATGAAATTTGCAGCAGTGTGTGGTTCAGGTTTAGGATCTAGCTTTATGGTAGAAATGAATATTAATAGTGTTTTACAAGAATTAGGAGTAACAGATGTAGAAGTTTCTCATTACGATATGGGGAGTGCAACACCAGATTTGGCAGATGTCTTTTTTGTAGGAACGGATCTGGCCGACAGTGCTCAACACTTGGGTGAAGTTGTGATATTAGACAGTATCATCGATATGGATGAACTAAAAACAAAAGTACAAGCTGTTTGTGAAGAAAAAAATCTACTTTAATTAATTAGAAAATTAAATGGGAGGAATATAAATGAACGGGATTTTAAATATTTTGATTGATATCGCCAGCACACCAGCGTTATTGGTTGCCTTGATAGCAATTTTAGGAAATCTTTTACAAAAAAAGGATACCGCAGCGATTGTTAAAGGCGGAATCAAAACTTTTGTTGGTTTCTTAGTGGTGACAGCTGGGGCAGGAGTAGTTGAGGGTTCACTGGCACCTTTTGGGGAGATGTTCCAAGCAGCGTTCCACATGCAAGGGGTTGTACCGAACAATGAAGCAATCGTTGCGTTAGCCTTGACAAAGTATGGCACTTATACAGCACTTATTATGTTAGTCGGTATGGCCTTTAATATTTTGATCGCTCGTTTTACACGCTTTAAATATATCTACTTAACTGGTCATGCGACACTTTATATGTCGTGTATGATTGGTGTAATTTTAAGCGTAACTAAAATGGGAACTGTTCCTTTGGTATTTTTTGGAGGCTTAGCCTTAGGGATTGCTAATACAATTTTCCCTGCGATTGCTCAGCCGTTTACTAGACAGATCACTAAAAATGATACTGTAGCTTTGGGACATACTGGGAATTTTGGCTACGCTCTTAGCGGTCTGATTGGGAAATACGTTGGTAATAAAGAAAAGTCAACAGAAGATATTAACTTTCCAAAAGGTTTATCTTTCTTGCGGGACTCAACAGTAAGTATCACTATTACGATGGCTATTGTATATGTAATCGTAGCATTGTTTGCAGGAAATTCTTATGTTACGGCTAACTTAAGTGACGGAACAAACTACATCATCTATTCATTACAACAAGCTGGATCGTTCGCAGCTGGAGTTTTCGTTATCTTGGCAGGAGTTCGTTTAATCTTGGCAGAGATTGTCCCAGCATTTAAGGGAATTTCGGAAAAATTAGTTCCCAATTCAATTCCAGCATTAGATTGCCCAATCGTTTTCCCATATGCACCAAATGCTGTTTTGATTGGTTTTTTAACTAGTTTTGTTGGTGGAATTGTAAGTTTAGTAATCATGGTACTAACAGGAACAACTGTTATTATTCCAGGGGTAGTTCCACACTTCTTCTGTGGTGCAACAGCTGGGGTATATGGAAATGCAACAGGTGGTTTGCGCGGCGCTGTTATTGGTTCTTTCGTGCATGGTGTAATTATCAGTTTTATGCCAATTCTTTTGATGCCAGTCATGGGTGATCTTGGATTCCAAGGTTCTACTTTCTCTGATACTGATTATGGTGTTGTAGGAATTTTCTTAGGAAACTTAGCCAATGCTGGTGGACAGATCGCAGTTATTTCTGGAATTCTTGCAGTTTTAGCTGTACTAATCGGTTTAACAGTGTTCAAAAAAAATAAGAAAGCAGATACCGTTTCTGAATAAGAGGGAAAAACTAAATGGACAAAATGTCAATTACAGAACTGGAAACTTTAGCAGCGAAAATTCGAATCAATAGTATCGAAGCAATTCGTAAAGTTGGGTCAGGACATATTGGTGGCTCTCTTTCAATTGCAGATTTATTAGCTGTATTATATGGTAAACAAATGGTTTATGACGTCAATAATCCGGCATGGGAAAAACGAGATCGTTTGGTTTTATCCAAAGGACATGCTGGTCCAGCCTTGTACAGCGCCCTTTCGGCAGTTGGTTTTTTTGCTGAAGATTGGCTATGGACTTTAAATGAAGGCGGTACAAATTTGCCTTCTCATCCCGATCGAATAAAAACTCCAGGAGTGGATGCGACTACAGGATCATTAGGTCAAGGAACATCTCTAGCCGCTGGGATTGCGACAGGATTGAAGCTACAAGGAAATGATAATTACGTTTATCTGATTGTTGGTGACGGAGAATTAAATGAAGGTCAATGTTGGGAAGCATTTCAATATATCGCTCATTTTAAATTAAATAATTGTATTGTGATCATTGACGAAAATAAAAAGCAATTAGATGGAACGACACAAGATATTTTGAACCCTTTTGATATCGCAGAAAAAATGCGAGCTTTTGGATTTGCCGTACAAAGAGTCAAAGGGAATGATTTAACGGCGATTGATCAAGCGATTGATGATTGTAAAAAAATCGAAGATCAAGCTGTTTGTATCGTTTTAGATACTATTAAGGGTCAAGGTGTGAAATTCTTTGAAGAAATGGACGCCAATCATTCAGTCAAATTTGATAATGAAGTAGTGCAGAAAGCAACGGATAAAGCCCTTGAAGAATTACGGAAAGGGCGTGGAAAATAGCATGTTTACTCTAACAGAAAACAATGTAGTTGGAAAAGAGTTACGAGTTACTGTCGTGGATTCATTAAAAGAGATAATGGCGGAAAATGAAAAAGTAATTGCTTTAGATGCAGACCTTGGCGGTGCGAGCAAGTGGACGGATTTAGCGAAAAGCTTACCAGAACAATTTATTAACGTGGGTATTGCCGAAGCAAATATGGTAGGGGTAGCAGCTGGACTAAGCTTGACTGGCTACACACCGTTTATTCACACATTCGGTCCCTTTGCAACGCGCCGTGTTTTAGACCAAATCTATCTATCGGGTGCGTATGCAGATAACACGATCAATATTTACGGCTCAGATCCTGGGTTTGCTGCTGGTCACAATGGTGGAACGCATACTACGTGGGAAGATATAGCGTTATTACGTTCAATTCCTGGAGTAACAATTTGTGATGCTGCTGATGAAGTCCAGATGGACTGGATTATTAAAGAATTTGCTAAGTCGAAAGGGATACACTATGTACGGGGAAATCGGAAAGGTGTAAAAAACGTATATGCATCAGGATCAACTTTTAAGATTGGTCAAGGTAATCTTCTACGTGAAGGACAAGATTATCTAATTGTGGCTACTGGTCAACTTGTATCAGAGGCATTAGAAGTAGCAACTAATCTTGAAACTAAAGGCTTTTCGGCTGATGTGATCGATATGTTTACTATTAAACCATTAGATAAAGGACTTTTACTTGAACGTTTAGTTGGAAAGAAAAAGGTCATAACGATTGAAAACCACTCGATAACAGGGGGATTAGGCAGTGCTGTCGCAGAAGTTTTGGCCGATAATGGTTTAGCAGTGCCTTTGACAAGGATTGGTGTCGATGAGCGTTTTGGTCAAGTCGGTACACCTGATTTTCTACAAGCTGAATTTGGTTTAACGGCAGATAAGATTTTAGAACAATTACCAATTTTATAAAAACGTTTCTCTCAAGTCATTGGCTTGGGAGAATTTTTTATTTTGAGTGTTTTATACTATACTGTTTGATGAGGTGACTAAGATGGAAATCAAGCTTGATCAAGCAGTACAACTGATTCAACAGGCTCAAAAAATCACTTTTTTAACGGGAGCGGGGGTCTCTACGCCGTCGGGGGTGCCGGATTATCGTTCATTAAAAGGGGTTTATCAAGGAATCGAAGCACCAGAATATTTATTGAGTCATGAGTGTTTGATTCGGGAGCCGGAGAAATTTTATGCTTTTGTTAAACATTTGTATCATGAAGAAGCTCGGCCTAATATTATCCATCAAAAGATTGCAGAGCTGGAACAAACCAAAGATACTTGGGTAGTTTCGCAAAATATCGATGGGTTGCATCAGGCGGCAGGGAGCCATCATTTAGTAAATTTTCATGGCTCGCTTTATGATTGTTACTGCCGCAAATGTGGGCAGTCAGTGGCGTGGCAAGAGTACTTGAAAAGTGATCAGCATACTGGTTGCGGAGGACAAGTTCGGCCAGCGATTGTCTTGTACGGTGAAGGGTTTGACGATAACGTGATCCAGCAAGCGATTGCAGCTGTTCAAAATGCGGAATTGATTGTAATCCTGGGAACCAGCTTCCAAGTCCATCCATTTTGTGATTTAATTTATGAAAAACACAGCGATGCAAGGGTCTTGGTGATCAACCAAACACCGATTCAATTGGCTGGAAATTATCCTTTTGTGCAGGTAGATGGCGCAACGGTATTTGACCAGCTTTAGTTAATGATTGACATCAGGACATTGAGTTATTGAAACTAGTCGTTACTAGTAGCAAATACTTTTATAGAAATAGGAGGAGTTTTTTTTGGAATTGACTGAAAAGGAAAAAATGATTGCTGGTAAGTTATATTTTGCGGGGGATCCTGAATTAGTAGCAGACCGTAAAGATGCCCGAATCAAATTACGAGCGATCAATAGTGAAGCGGATAAAACTAAACGGGAAGCCTATGTTAAAGCAGCTTTTGGTGGAACAAAAAAACATGCTTATGTCGAGCCGACGATTTCTTTTGATTATGGCTACAATATTTTTGTGGGTGAAAATTTCTATTGTAATTTCCACAATGTCTTTTTAGATATTTGCCCTATCACGATTGGTGATAATTGTCTGTTTGGACCCAATGTTCAATTATATACTGCGAGTCATCCGATTGAACCGCAGAAACGCAACAGTGGTTTGGAATTAGGCAAGCCGATTGTAATTGGTGACAATGTTTGGCTTGGTGGTTCAGTCGTGATCGTTCCAGGTGTAATGTTAGGAGATAATGTGGTGGTTGCGGCTGGCTCAGTTGTAACAAAATCATTTCCAGCCAATGTTGTTGTTGGAGGAAATCCGGCTAAAATCATTAAGACGATTGAAGAAGAACCGAAAAAAGATATGTTAGCTCAAGTGCGGGAACAAATCGATCACATCGATCAAAAGATCGTTGCACTTTTGGAAAAACGGATGGGCGCGGTGAGTGAAGTGACCGCATATAAGGCACGTACGGAAAAACCAGTCTTAGATTCGAGCCGCGAGGAAGCCGTTTTGCAAAAAGTTGCGGATTTAGTGACGGATGAAGACTATCGTGAAACGATCGTGGAAACATTTAAAGATATTATGAAACAGTCACGAAACTATCAAGAAGGGCGGTTGAAATAGGATGTTGGATGGTGACAAACGCAAAGCTGAGATTTTAACGGCTTTGCAGCAAGCGGAAAAACCAATTAGCGCGACGAGTTTTGCTAAAAAATTTGGTGTGAGCCGGCAAATCGTCGTGGGGGATGTCGCTTTGTTACGAGCGGCCGGTGAAAATATTATTGCGACGGCGCGGGGCTATTTGTTGGAACGGGAATCGGCAAAACTAGTCAGTAAGATTGCGGTCCAACACGATCGTTCTCAAGCGGAGGAAGAATTGCGGACGATTGTTGAACACGGGGGAGAAGTCATTGATGTAGTGGTGGAACATCCTTTGTACGGGGAGTTAGTTGGCGGCTTACATGTGGGCTCCCAGATAGAAGTTGATCGTTTTCTTGAAGCGGCGCAGAAATTACAGGCGGCTTTTTTATCAGAATTAACTGGTGGCATTCATCTGCACACAATTGCCTATGAAACATTGGAGGATTTAGCTGCGATTAAGGTGGCTCTTTCAGAAAAAGGAATCTTATACGAAGAAAACCGCCACAGCTAGTGACGGTTTTCTTTTACTTATTCGATAACTAAGACGCCATCTTTTAGTTTTAATGGATTTTTTTCATCGATGTGATCATAGAACATAATGCCATTGATGTGGTCGATTTCGTGTTGAACAACGATTGCATTATAATTTTTCAAGCGAATCTTATGCTTTTCACCGTCTGCATCGAAATACGAAACGGTAATCCGGGCAGCTCGAACGACGTAGCCCGGCACTTCACGATCAACGGATAAACAGCCCTCTCCTTCGCCTAAACAAGCTTCTTGAACCGAATGGCTCAAAATTTTGGGATTATACATCACTGTGCTGATACCATTTTCTGGTTTTTCTGGATCAATGCTAGGAACGTGAACCGCAATGATCCGTTTTGAGATATCTAATTGGGGAGCGGCTAAACCGACACCGCCCCGTAAATGTAATTCTTCTGCTTTAACGGGATCTTGACTATTTTTTAAAAATTGCAACATTTCTTTTCCAAGTTCTACATCTTCAGCAGTTGGAGGAATTGGAACTTCTTTAGCGACTGCGCGCAAAGTCGGATGGCCTTCCCGAATAATATCATCCATTGTGATCATTAAAAAATCTCCTCTCAAGACTGTATTTCATCACGTAATTTTAACACAAAAAGTAAGCAAGGTAAAAAAACTGTTTTTTTGAGTTTGGTTCCTTAAAAAAATTGTAATGATTATAAAATGCCTGGTTAAATTGTTGTACAGCTTGATTTTTTCATACAAATCAAGTAAAGTGTTAGAGTGTGCACAGCACACCACCTATCACTTGGTTAGGCGATTCACCAACGCTCTACTCAGTCATAGGAAGAAAATAGGAAGAGGTGAAAACCATGGCATTAACTAAAGAACGTAAAAACGAAATTATCAATGAATTTGCTCGCCATGAAGGAGATACTGGTTCTCCAGAAGTACAAATCGCTGTATTAACGGAAGAAATCAATCAACTAAATGAGCATGCACGTGTCCACAAAAAAGACCACCATTCATACCGCGGTCTTATGAAAAAAGTTGGTCATCGTCGTAACTTGTTAGCTTACCTACGTAAGAACGAAGTACAACGTTACCGTGAATTAATCCAACGTCTAGGACTACGTCGTTAATTCGTACTATTATGAAAGTGAGGTTCCTAGGAATCTCACTTTTTTTGCTAGTTTTACTTCCTGCTTTAGCAGATTAGTCAAATAGTATGTGTACGAAAATCAGTTCATTTTTCTAGTTTTTAGAAAAATGATTGCACTAAAAATGAGCTAGCTGCAAACTTTTAGTGTGAACGTAAAAAACTGAGCTTGGCTCGGAAAAAATAAGAAACCTTTGATTGGCGTGTTGTCACTCTACTAACCAAATGAAAGCAGTCAACTCTGTTTTGCTGTTTTCATTTGTTTAGTAGCGTCGCACTGGTCAGAGGAAAAAGGAGAAATTATGTCAGAAAAACAAGTTTTTAAAACTACTTGGGGCGGCCGCCCTCTGCAAGTTGAAATCGGTCAGCTTGCGAAACAAGCCAATGGTGCCGTGTTAGTTCGTTATGGCGATACCGTCGTATTAAGTGCGGCAGTTGCTTCAAAAGAAGCGAAAGATACCGACTTTTTCCCATTAACGATCAACTATGAAGAAAAAATGTATGCAGTCGGGAAAATCCCTGGTGGCTTCATTAAACGTGAAGGACGTCCAAGTACAGAAGCGACTTTGACGGCTCGTTTGATCGACCGTCCGATCCGTCCAATGTTTGCGGATGGTTTCCGTAACGAAGTTCAAGTAACTAACTTCGTGATGAGTGTGGAGCAAGATTGCACACCGGCGATGGCAGCGATGCTAGGTTCTTCGCTAGCTCTATCTATTTCAGATATCCCATTTGATGGTCCGATTGCAGGAGTTGATGTGGGTCGTGTCAATGGTGAATATGTTTTGAACCCAACGGTTGAACAGCACGCTGAATCAGATATTGATTTGACAGTTGCCGGAACAAAACAAGCCATCAACATGGTCGAATCTGGTGCAAAAGAAGTTTCTGAAGAAGACATGTTGGGCGCATTACTTTTTGGTTTTGATGCTATTAAAGAATTAGTGGCTTTCCAAGAAGAAATCGTGGCTGCTGTCGGCAAAGAAAAAATGGAAGTCAAATTATTACAAGTGAATCCTGACTTGAAGAAAGAAGTCTTTGACAGCTACTATCAAACAATGAAAACAGCTGTTATGACAATGGACAAATTGGCTCGTGAAGATGAAATTGAAAAAGTTAAAGAAACGGTCAAAGAAGTCTACGCAGAAAAATTTGCAAACATTGAGACCGAAGACTTAGTTCAGATCACAAAAGAAATTAAGCAAATCGCTGAAGATCTTGAAAAAGATGTCGTTCGCGAATTGATCACAATCGATAAGATTCGCCCGGATGGCCGTAAATTAGATGAAATTCGTCCATTAGCCGCAGAAACTGGTCTACTACCACGCGTTCACGGTTCAGGACTATTCACTCGGGGACAAACGCAAGCTTTATCCGCTTGTACCTTGGCTCCGTTAGGGGAACATCAAATTATTGACGGACTAGGAACGGTTGAAAGCAAACGATTCATCCACCATTACAATTTCCCTCAATTCTCAGTTGGTTCAACTGGACGCGCCGGCTCGCCTGGTCGTCGTGAAATCGGACATGGAGCGTTAGGTGAACGTGCCTTGGCACAAATCATCCCAAGTGAAGAAGACTTCCCTTACACAATCCGTTTAGTTGCGGAAGTATTGGAATCAAATGGTTCTTCTTCGCAAGCAAGTATCTGTGCCGGAACCTTAGCGTTGATGGATGCAGGTGTACCGATCAAAGCACCGGTTGCCGGTATCGCAATGGGACTTGTTTCGGATGGCGAAAATTATACAATTTTAACGGATATTCAAGGTTTAGAAGATCACCTTGGCGACATGGACTTTAAAGTTGCTGGGACAAAAGACGGAATCACTGCTTTACAAATGGATATTAAAATTCAAGGAATCACAGAACAAATCTTGACTGAAGCTTTAACACAAGCGAAAAAAGCTCGGATGGAAATTCTTGAAGTGTTGACCGATACATTAGCTGCACCGCGGGAAGAGTTAAGTCCATACGCACCGAAAATTGAAATGATCAAAATCGATCCAGATAAGATCAAAACAGTTATCGGTAAAGGTGGCGATACGATTAACGGTATCATCGAAGAAACTGGTGTGAAGATCGATATTGATCAAGACGGCAATGTCAGCATCGCTTCTTCTGACGCAGAGATGATCAAGAAAGCCATCAAGATCATCGAAGAATTGACAAAAGAAGTCAAAGTCGGCGAAGTTTACTTAGGTAAAGTCGTTCGGATCGAAAAATTTGGTGCCTTTGTCAACTTGATCAAAGGAAAAGATGCTTTAGTGCATATTTCTCAATTAGCAAATGAACGGGTGAATAAAGTTGAAGACGTTGTGAAATTAGGCGATGAAGTGTTAGTTAAAGTGACTGAAATCGATCGCCAAGGCCGCGTAAATGCTTCTCGTAAAGTGTTGCTGAAAGATGAAAGCAGTAAAGAAGAAAAATAATCATTTATTGCTCGATTTTCTTTGACATTGCTCGTTTAAAACTGGATAATACGAGTAAGTTTTAGGGGAGTAGCGACATAGATAAACTCTATGCTTTTAGATCAACAACAAGTGCGTAGCGCTGGTCTAAGAGATAATTTGCAAGCCCTAAACAATAGTGCAAACTATTGTTTAGGGCTTGTTTTACTTTCCGCAGTAAACTAAGGATAAAAGCTGGGTATTTATTTTTCGAAAAGTTATAAGCCGATTTTATTTGTGGATATCAGCAGCAGTAAACTACAATGGGAATCGCTATGATAAAATGAAAATTTCGGAAAATTAGCGAGGGCTTCGGCTTTTAGTCGTAATAGGAGTGTGTAAAATGGAAAAGAAAAAAGATCATACAAAAAAACTTTCGGCCGCAGGTCTGTTGATTGCGATGGGGGTCGTCTACGGCGATATCGGGACGAGTCCTTTGTATGTAATGAAGGCCATTTTAGAAGAAAATGGCGGGATTAGTACCGTTACGCAGGATTTTGTTCTTGGAGCGGTTTCACTAGTTTTTTGGACGGTGATGTTGTTGACGACCGTCAAGTATGTGCTGATCGCTTTACGTGCCGATAACCACGGTGAAGGCGGGATTTTCTCCTTGTATACTTTGGTCCGTAAGGGTGGAAAGTATTTGATCATACCGGCCATGATTGGTGGGGCGGCCTTGTTGGCTGACGGGGTATTGACACCAGCGGTAACAGTTACGACGGCGATTGAAGGGTTGCGGGGAATTCCTGAGTTTTATCAAGAATTTGGCAATAACCAAAACGTGATTGTGCTGATTACTTTGGTGATTTTGCTCTTTTTATTTTTGATCCAACGGTTCGGAACGGATTTTGTCGGCAAGGCTTTTGGTCCGATTATGTTTTTATGGTTTACATTTCTAGGTTTGATGGGACTGTTGAATATTCCTTATGACTTTGGTGTCATCAAGGCGTTAAATCCTTATTACGCAGTCCATCTACTATTTAATCCTGATAATAAAATGGGAATTTTTATTTTAGGAAGTATTTTCTTGGCGACCACTGGTGCGGAGGCCTTGTATTCCGACATGGGACACGTAGGCAAGAAAAATATCCACTTTAGTTGGCCTTATATTTTGCTTTGCTTGATGTTGAATTATGCGGGGCAAGCAGCCTGGATTTTGCATTCAAAAGATAATCCGGCCATTCAAGGAATCGAAAACTTAAATCCCTTTTTCCGAATTTTGCCTGATGGCTGGATGATCTTTGGGGTAATTTTTGCGACAATCGCGGCTATCATTGCCTCGCAAGCCTTAATCTCAGGGTCATTTACATTAGTCTCTGAAGCAATCAAGCTAAAATTATTACCCAGAATGCGGATTATCTATCCTGGGAAAAGTATCGGTCAAATGTATATCCCCGCAATCAATCTAATTTTGTGGGCAGCCTGTTCACTAATCGTATTGACCTTCCGTACGTCAAGTCATATGGAGGCGGCATATGGACTATCAATCACTGTAACGATGCTGATGACGACTTTCTTGCTGTATCATTATTTATTGCAAAATGGGACCTCCCGTATTTTGGCAAGTCTGATGCTGGTCTTTTTTGGAGTGCTAGAAGGCTTCTTCTTTATTTCTAGTGTTACCAAGTTCTTCCATGGCGGTTTTGTAGCGGTAGCGATGGCGCTTATGATTTTAAGTGTGATGTATATCTGGCATCGTAGCAATCGTGTGCAGGAAAATGCTAGTCAAGATGTGCGCTTTAAAGATTATTTGCCACAATTGCAAGAACTGCATAATGATGAGCGGATTCCTTACTATCAAACCAATGTCGTTTTCTTAGTTCCTCGACTAGAAGGGGATATGATTCCTCAGCAGTTTATTTATTCGATTTTAGATAAACGCTTGAAACGGGCAAAAGTTTATTGGTTCGTTAACGTGGAAGTTACTGATGAGCCTTACACAGAAGAATATAGTGTGGATATGATGGGGACGGACTTTATTGTAAAAGTGAAACTTTATCTAGGTTTCCGGATCGCTCAAGATGTAAATGTTTATTTGCGACAGATTATCCATGATTTGATGAAACAAGGGCGCCTGCCTAAGCAACCGCAACATTATTCGTTAACACCTGGACGACAAGTTGGGGACTTCCGTTTTGTCATGATTCAAGAAGAATTGTCGAATATGACGCGAATTGATAAATGGGATCGTCAAGTGATGCAGGCTCGTTTAGCGATTAAGCGTCATACGGTTACGCCGGAGCGTTGGTTCGGAATCGAATACAGCGAAGTTACGTATGAGACGGTTCCTTTGATTGTAGGTGAAACAAGAAAAACGTGGCTTAAAGAGAGAAAAGGCTGATCGTTTAGCGACTGAGGCAGTGAAGAGCTGCCTCGGTTTTTTTATCTTACCTAGTCAAATAGTAAACAGATTTTATTGGACCACGGCCTTTTGTTATACTTAAGGGAAAAGGAGTGTGAAGGTGATGGGATTGATTGTTTATGGGACACAGTATGGGACTAGTAAAAAATATGGGTTGGAGTTGGCACAGATCACTGGGGACAAAGTCATTGATTCTCAACAATTAGTTGGTGAAATCGAAGCGACACATGTAATTTTGATTGGTTCTCTCTACGCCGGTCGGATGATGGGGTTAAAAAAAGTATTACAAAAATTAACAACTGGGAAGCACGAATTGACACTTATCACGGTAGGGATGACTGATCCGGCGGCTGAAATGTTGGAAAAAATGCAACAGTCAATCCAGAAACAAGTTACTGATAAGAAAGTTCAGCTAAGAGGCTGCTATCATTTGCAAGGAACAGTCGATTATCAGCAATTAGCACTAAAACACAAATTAGTTATTAAACCGATGTTGCTGGCCTTCAAAAAGAAAGGACCGGAAGAATTGGATGAACAAGCGCGAGCATTACTGCAGGCTTTTGAGGGGACGCAGTCGATACAAAAGATTGATTTTACTGATCTTGCTCAAAAAATTTATTCTTAAAAAGCGAATTTGGCATAAAGAAAAGCCAAATTCGCTTTTCTTTTTATGGTAAATGAGTTAAATTTGGATTAGAAAAAGTGTGGGAGTGAGAGAAATGGAGCTGACGATTGCAGGTTTACGAGACAAGTTATTTGATGCTGATGAAGACCAGTTAAGAGAATTGATTTGTCAATTGTATAAATGTTCAAAGACTTCTCAACAAGTCATTGAGTCGCGCTTTTTAGGGGAAGGTTACTGCATGTCATTAGCCGAAAGCGTCAAACAAAAAATAGATCGGGCTTTTTTTCCACTAGGGAAGGTGGACCGTTCTTTGATTAGCGCGAAGAAGTTGCTACGCGAGTTTCGCAAGAGCTGTCAAAATCAAGCGGCATTGATTGATGTAGAGTTGTATTTTGTTGAATGTGGGTTAGATTTTATGGAAATCTTTGGCGATTTGGACCAGGCCTTTAAAGCTTTATTAGTTACGATTTACGCTTCAGCGATTGTGCGAATTTTAGAGGATCATTCCCAAAATTATTTTCATACATATTATTCTAGATGCAATCAATTGAATGAACGCGCGAAAGAATTTACCACAGTATTTTCGCAGGAGATGTTGACGATTTATTCTCAGTTAGTAAACGAGTGAGACTAGGTCTCACTCGTTCTTTGGATTTGTAGCTGTTGTTCTTGATCTAATTTTTTTAAGTGGCGCATAGCTTTGAAATAGGAAGTTAACAAAACAGCAGTAGAACCAAGCCAAGCTAAGGGGGAAGCAAAGGCGGCTCCAACAAAACCGAATGCGTGGGTCAAGATGATGGCCGCAAAGGAACGCATAACCAGCTCCATAATCCCGGCGATGGTCGGGATTTTTGCTTGTCCTAGGCCTTGTAAGGTATAGCGCAAGATAAATAAGATCGCTAAAACCCAGTATAAAGAACCGTTGATAGTAAAATAGATCTGCGCTAATTGGAAGACGCGGGTTTCACTCTGGCTGACAAAAAGTGCGACAAAATACCGTCCGCAAGTGATGACTAAAATCCCCGCTAGAATACTGAAAGCACCACTCATCAAAAGGCACTGTTTAACCCCTTGTAAGATGCGACCGTAGGCTTTGGCCCCTAAGTTCTGTGCGGTAAAAGTTGCCATGGTAATCCCAAAAGACATCATTGGTAAAATCGCAAATTGATCGATTCGATTCGCCGTTGTTTGGGCGGCAACAACATCTGTTCCCAGTGTGTTCAGTGCGGATTGTAAAATGACGGCTCCGATCGCGATGATGGAGGATTGGAAGCCCATCGGCAGTGCTGCGTTTAAATGAGTCCGGAAATCCTCTTTTTCAAAAGTGAAATGTTTGCGGCTGATCTGCAGTAAAGGAATCTTACGATGGATAAACCACACACACATTAAACTAGCTGAAATTTGAGCGATCACCGTTGCAAAACCAGCTCCGGCAACGCCCATATGAAAGTAAATAATAAAAACTAAATCCAAAATGACATTTATAACAACGGCAAAAGCTAAGAAGAACAAGGGTGTCCGGCTATCGCCTAAAGCCCGAACCATGTTTGATAGCAAGTTAAAACTCATGGAAGCGAAGATCCCGCCTAAAATAATGGAAATAAATTCTTGTGCCTGATTTAAGAGTTCGGGTGGGGTCTGCATCAAGAGTAACAAGGGACGTAAAAACAAGAGACTCAAGGCGGTTAAAATAAGTGTGACGGCTAGACTGATGATAATCGAAGTCGCAAAACTTTTTCGCACACCTTGCGCATCTTGCGCACCAAAACGCTGGGCGGTAATGATCGACAATCCGGCGGTCAAGCCCTGTGCGAAACCAATGATTAAAAAGCTCACACTGCTAGTGGCACCTACAGCCGCTAACGCATCTTTGCCTAAGGTCTGACCAACCACGACCATATCCACCATACTGTAAAACTGTTGAAACACATTTCCGACAAACAAGGGCAATGCAAATAGAATAATCAGCTTTGCTGGATTCCCACGGGTCAACTCTTTCATGCTATTCCTACTTTCTCTTAAAAGAAATTTTCTGTTAGATACTACCATAGAATTTTTGGAAAGCAAGAGGTTAACGACAAAAAAATCGTACCAACTAATTGGCACGATTCTTTATTCTACACAACGCTTAAGTTGGTATCTTCAATTGTTATAGAGAACAGCGTCTTAACGTTGGCGGATCTCGTTTGGTAATAAAATTGTTTGGCGATTGCCATCGTCATAAGCGTAGACTTCTTGTGGGAAATTGTAAGAATAACCGAAAGGCAAATCAATCCCCATCTCAACTTCACTGCCTTCTTGCGAGAAGTGCATCGTGACTTGACCGTTACGGTTAATTAAATCAAAACTCAAAATATTGTCCAATGGGATTAATCCCTTTAAATCTAAGTCAATGATATACCAGATACTATCAATCAGCTCACCGGGTAAGCTGGACACCACACCGACAGAGGCGTAACGACTTTTCTTTGAATCAAATGTTTCTAACATAGATTTTTCCTCCTTTAGTTGGAATCACTTACTTAAAGTATAAGTAAGCCTTGTAGTGCTTTATTGTAATTCTTTTTAACAAAAAAGACCACTTTTTTTACTTGGAAGATAAGAAAAAGTAAAATTTTTGATCGAGCAGCAGACTCATTTTTGACAGAAGAAATCAAAAAAAGCGTACCGAAAAATCGGTACGCCGTGTTTAACCTTATTCTTCAGTTGCTTTACCAATCACTTCGGGTTCTGCACCATCAGCTGCGGCATCTTCTTCAGGAAGTTCTTGCGCTTCTTGGATAGCCACGATTTGTTCCTCAGGGTTAGTGAGGATTGTGTAATCTGCATTTTTAGCTAAGTCGCCGATTGAAATTGAATCACCGATTGCTAAATCAGAAATATTTACTTCGATGTTTTCAGGTAACTTGTCTGGTGTTGCAGAAACGATTGCTGTGTAAAGCGTTTGAGCCAAGACGCCACCAGCTTTGACACCAGCTGCTTCTCCGACTAAAGTAATTTCTGTTTCAGCTTCTGCTTCTTCAGACATGTTTACTGATAATAATTCAACGTGCGTCAAATGACGAGTAAATGTGTCTACTTGAGCTTCGCGCAATAAAGTATTGACTTTTTTTCCGCCAATTTCAATAGCAAAAACAGTGTTTGCGCCATTTTCACGTAATAATTTTGAAAATTCGCGTTCGTCGAATGAAATCGGTGTACTTTCGATCTCGTAGCCATTAACAACTGCGGGAACTTTTCCTTCGTGACGTAACTGGTTGCGAATGGAACGGGGACGGATTGCTCTTTCTTCTACTTTCAATGATACTGCCATAACCAAATTCCTCCTTAAAATGTGACTGCCTGTGGTTGTTCAGACAGATTTTATTTAAGTGACGGGTTATTCTCAGCACAATGGCTTTGCGAAAAAAACGCAAAAAGACAGTCGTATACACAACTGTCCAAAAAAGTCTGATTACAACTTTCTCTACCAGGTCATAACGCTGTGTATGAGAAACCTTTGACACCGGAGTGTCGATTCACTTAATTATACGAATTAACTCGTATGTTTTAAGTGTAGGGCTCCTTTTAGGAAAATGCAAGGAAAATCCCTTTTATTTTTAATCAAAAATAATAAAAAAAGTTTTTATCAATGATCGAAGACACGTGTATCCTTGCTGGAAAGGTTGTCTTTTAGCGGAATTCGGGTATAATGAGTCCGATTGATTTAAGGAGTTGCGAGCATGCGGTTAGACAAATTGATTGAGCATCATTTAAAGACAACGCGTAAAGAGCAAAAACGTCTGTTTCTAATGAAAAAGGTTTTTGTCGACGGACAAATTGAGTTGAATCCACAGCGGAATGTTGACAGTCAGCTACATAAAATCCAAGTTGCTGGGAAAAACTTGACTACACAGCAGGTGTATTATCTATTGAATAAACCGGCTGGAGTGGTAACGGCTAAAAAAGATTCTACGTTCCAAACGGTGACAGAATTAATAGCAGCTACAGATCGCCCGGCCGATTTGTATCCAGTCGGACGTTTGGACCGTGATACGACGGGCTTGCTGTTGTTAACGGATAATGGTCAGTTAGGATATGATCTTTTGCAGCCGACTGCTAAGGTGAGCAAGACGTATCAAGCCATAGTCAATGAACAAGTCACGGAAAAGGATGTCGCTGCTTTTGCCGCAGGGATTACCTTTCATGGTGGGGTGCGCTGTCAACCGGCTCAACTTCAGATCTTGCAAGCGAAGCCGGGTGCGTCGAATGTTTTGCTGACAATCAACGAGGGAAAATTTCATCAAGTCAAAAAAATGTTTTTGGCTTGTGGAAAAAAAGTAACCAGTTTGAAACGTCTTTCAATGGGACCTTTGATCCTGCCACCGGAACTAGCTGAAGGTGAGTATCGCTCCTTGACACTCGCCGAGTTGCAACAATTAAAAGTATATTTTAGATAGAAGGTAAGAAGATGAAATATAAGACAATCCTATTTGATATTGATGATACTTTATTAGATTTTCAAGCTGCTGAAGAGCAAGCGCTGAGCTGGCTTTTCCAAGATATGGGCGTAGAGCCTTCAGTAGTGGTCAAGGATCATTATAAAAAAATGAACCAAGGTTTTTGGCGGGAGCATGAAGCCGGCCGATTATCACGGCAAGACTTGTTAGACAATCGTTTTCGTTTGTTTTTTGAACAATATGAACGCGAAGTTGATGGGCGACAGACGGAAGCCCGTTACCGACAGTATTTGAACCAAGGGTATCAATTGATGGCCGACAGCTTAGAAGTTGTCGAAAATTTAAGTAAAAAAGAAGAGCTGTATATTGTGACGAATGGGGTCTCTGTCACACAACATCAGCGACTGAAGAAATCGGGGTTAGCGCCTTATTTTAAGAAATTCTTCATTTCTGAAGAGCTAGGTGTCCATAAACCGATGAAAGCATTTTTCGATATTGTATTTTCGGAAATTCCGCAATTAGATAAGGAGAAGACGGTAATTATTGGTGATTCACTAACTTCAGATATCAAAGGCGGACAAGTCGCTGGGATCGATACGATTTGGATGAATCCACAAGGAAAAGTGGCAAATGAGATTAAACCGACCTTTCAGATTAAAAAATTGACCGACCTCTATCAGATTTTAGAAGAATTTTAGGTTTTTGATAGCAATTTGATCCTTTTTCGCTATAATAGGACTAATGAAAAACGAAAGAGGTTTTACTTGCATGAAAAACAAGCCGATCATTATTGGTGTAACGGGCGGTTCAGGAAGCGGAAAAACGAGTGTCAGTCGCGCGATCTTCAATCGCTTTCCGAATCATTCCATCATGATGTTAGAGCACGATTCCTATTATAAAGATCAAAGCGATATTAGTTTCGAAGAACGGTTAAAAACAAATTATGATCATCCATTTGCTTTTGATACGGATCTATTGATTGAGCATTTAAAAGAATTGACTAACTACCAGCCAGCGGAAGTTCCAATCTATGATTACGTGGCTCATACCCGCAGTGATGAGGTGTATGTTCAAGAGCCGAAAGAAGTGATTATTTTAGAAGGTATTCTGATTTTAGAAGATGAGCGGTTACGTGATTTAATGGATATTAAAATTTATGTCGATACGGATGACGATATTCGGATTATTCGTCGGATCAAACGTGATATGCATGAGCGTGGTCGGACGTTAGAATCAGTCATCGATCAATATTTAACAGTGGTGAAACCAATGTATCACCAATTTATCGAACCAACGAAACGATATGCGGATATCATCGTGCCAGAAGGCGGAGAAAACCATGTAGCTATTGATTTAATTGCCACGAAGGTTGCAAGTTTTTTAAATCATGAGTAAAAAAGAACAAGCCAGGAATTTTCCTGACTTGTTCTTTTTTGATGCGGCCGAGAAGACTCGAACTTCCACGGTATTGCTACCACTAGCGCCTGAAGCTAGCGCGTCTGCCAATTCCGCCACGACCGCGAAGAAATTACTTATCTATTTTAGCACAAAAAATCGATTGTGCCAGTGCTAACCCAGCTAAGTATCAGAAAAAATCCCGACTCATCAACTGAGCCGGGAAAAATTTTATAAGTAGTATTTTTTAGCGACGGTTAAGTCATCGTTCAAGTCGTAAACTAAAGGTTGACCTGTTGGGATTTCTAAGTCCATGATATCATCGTCAGAAATGCCTTCGATGTGTTTAGCTAATGCACGTAGTGAGTTACCATGAGCAGCTACTAAAACAGTTTTACCATCTTTCAATGCAGGAGCGATTTCATCTTGCCAGAAAGGTAACGCACGTTCCAAAGTAACTTTTAAGTTTTCGCCACCAGGGATGTCGCGAGGGTCTAACATTGCATAACGACGATCTTGAGCTGCTGAACCTTCGTCAGTTGCTTCCATTAATGGAGGTAATACGTCGTAAGAACGGCGCCAGATGTGAACTTGTTCGTCACCATATTTTTCAGCGGTTTCTTTTTTGTTCAATCCTTGTAATTTACCATAATGACGTTCGTTTAAGCGCCAAGATTTGATTGTTGGTACCCAAAGTTGATCAGAATATTCTAAGATTAGATCACATGTTTTGATTGCACGAGTTAAAACAGATGTATAAGCAACATCAAATTCAATTCCTGCTTCTTTAATTTTACGTCCGCCTTCTTTTGCTTCTTCGACACCTTCTGGCGCCAAATCAACGTCTGCCCAGCCTGTAAATTGGTTCAATTTGTTCCATTCACTTAAGCCGTGACGAGAAAAAACTAATTTTGGCATATTATTCTCTCCTTTTGAAATTTCTGAAATTTTCAATTCCTGATTCATTGTACAATGTTTCGGCCGTGATTTCCATTAAATTGAGTTTGTTTTTCCGGAATTTTCCAGCTTTAAAGAGAATTTTAGCAAATTATTTAGCTTAAACCGTCAAAATTTTTGGTCCTTCTGAAGTTCCGACGATAACCCGTGAGATCATATCGATGAATAAGCCATGTTCGACTACACCGACACAAGTGTCTAATTCCTCTGCTAACGCACGGGGATCTTCAATAACCTCTAAGTGTAGATCAATAATGTGGTGACCGCCATCAGTATTCAGCAGTTCGCCATCTTCTGTTTTGCGCCAAGTTGGATGGTACCCTTTTTCTTCAAATAAACGGAAAACATTGTGGCTGCCAAAAGGAACAACTTCAACCGGTAAAGGAAAATTGCCTAGCTTGTTAACCATTTTGCTTTCATCTACGATCCAGATGCAGTCTTTTGAATAAGTAGCTACGACTTTTTCAAAGAGTAAAGCGGCGCCGCCACCTTTGATTCCTTGAAAATCATCACTGATTTCGTCTGCGCCATCAATTGTAAGATCGACCGACTCAACATCATCGATTGCTTTTAACGGAATACCTAACGCTTTGGCTTGTTCTTCAGTTTTTGACGAAGTTACTACACCAGTAATTTTTAATCCTTCTTCATTAACTCGCCGACCTAATTCCTTCACTAAATAGTAAGCCGTTGATCCAGTCCCCAGACCGACGATCATACCGTCCTTGACAAATTTAGCTGCTTCAATCCCAACTAGCTCTTTCAAATTCATAGAAAAATCCCACCTTTTACTAAGTTACGTCTATTGTAATCGCAAGAAAGGGAAAAAGATAGCCTTTACAGTGAAAAATACTAAAATGGTGAATGCGTTTTATCTGCTGCTGTAACATAGGAATGCTTCGGAAAATAAAATTTCCCTAATTTGAAATAAGCTAACTAAAATCCGACGATTATCAGCGAGAATAAAAAAGTCTGAAGTAGGTTGTTGACAGCGAAAATCAATCATGGTATGCTATCAAAGGTGCTTTGTGAACAGGTCTCTCTTATGGAGACGTGCTGACTGTGTCGAAGTACACTTGATAGCGAATGCAGGGATGCATTATTTTTTATCGCCGAAAAAGAACCACCAGGATGTGTGGTACTAGAAAGCGGATCGAGGAAGGAGGAAACAAGGAATGCCTACAATTAACCAATTAGTACGTAAACCTCGTAAATCAAAGGTGGAAAAATCAAATTCACCAGCATTGAATAAAGGATATAACAGCTTTAAAAAAGCTCAAACAAACGTGAACTCACCACAAAAACGTGGAGTTTGTACACGTGTGGGGACTATGACACCTAAAAAACCTAACTCAGCGTTACGTAAGTATGCTCGTGTTCGTTTGTCAAACTTGATCGAAGTAACAGCTTATATTCCAGGTATCGGCCATAACCTACAAGAACACAGTGTTGTTCTATTACGTGGTGGACGTGTAAAAGATTTACCAGGGGTACGTTACCATATCGTTCGTGGTGCACTAGATACTGCCGGTGTTAACGATCGTAAACAAAGCCGTTCTAAATACGGTACTAAAAAACCTAAAGCTTAATCAAACGAATAGATAAAGACATATTTTCGGAAGGAGGAGTTACGTATGACTCGTAAAGGAACTATCGCAAAACGTGATGTTTTGCCAGATCCTATGTATAACTCTAAGTTAGTAACTCGTTTAATCAACCGAGTAATGGTTGACGGTAAACGTGGTACTGCTTCAAATATCGTATACAACGCTTTTAGCACAATCAAAGAATCAACAGGAAATGATCCATTGGAAGTTTTCGAACAAGCAATGGAAAACATCATGCCTGTATTAGAAGTTAAAGCTCGCCGTGTTGGGGGTTCTAACTATCAAGTCCCTGTTGAAGTACGTCCAGAACGTCGTACTACTTTAGGTTTGCGTTGGGTTGTAAACTTCGCTCGTTTACGTGGCGAACATACAATGGAAGAACGCTTGGCGAAAGAAATCATGGATGCAGCTAACAACACTGGTGCTTCTGTGAAAAAACGCGAAGATACACACAAAATGGCGGAAGCCAACCGTGCATTTGCTCATTATCGTTGGTAAGATTTTTCCTGCTGGCGAAGGTCAGCAGAATGTCTGGCCCAACAATGTTAACTTAATTTAAGAGAGGAGCAAACAAAGAAATGGCAAGAGAATTTTCTCTAGATAATACTCGTAATATCGGGATCATGGCTCACGTTGACGCTGGTAAAACAACAACAACAGAGCGTGTCTTATACTACACTGGTAAAATCCATAAAATTGGAGAAACCCACGAAGGCGCTTCTCAAATGGACTGGATGGAACAAGAACAAGAACGTGGTATCACAATTACTTCTGCTGCTACAACAGCGCAATGGAAGGGTCACCGCGTAAATATCATTGATACACCAGGACACGTGGACTTCACAATCGAAGTTCAACGTTCATTACGTGTACTTGATGGTGCAGTTACTGTATTGGACTCACAATCAGGTGTAGAACCACAAACAGAAACTGTATGGCGTCAAGCGACAGAATACGGCGTTCCACGTATCGTATTCTGTAACAAAATGGACAAAATTGGTGCTGACTTCCTATACTCAGTAAGTACTTTACATGATCGCTTACAAGCAAACGCTCATCCAATCCAATTACCAATTGGTGCGGAAGATGATTTCACTGGAATTATTGACTTAGTCAAAATGAAAGCAGAAATCTACACAAACGATTTAGGAACTGAAATTCAAGAAACTGAAATTCCTGAAGAGTACAAAGCGCAAGCTGAAGAATGGCGTGAAAAATTAGTTGAAGCAGTTGCTGATACTGATGAAGACTTAATGATGAAATTCTTGGAAGGTGAAGAAATCACTGAAGAAGAATTAAAAGCGGGTATCCGTAATGCTACTTTAGCAGTAGATTTCTATCCAGTTTTATGTGGTTCAGCCTTCAAGAACAAAGGTGTTCAATTGATGTTGGATGCAGTCATTGACTATCTTCCAGCACCTACTGATGTACCTGCGATTAAAGGTTTTAACCCTAAAACTGATGAAGAAACTGAACGTCCAGCTGACGATTCAGCTCCATTCTCATCTCTAGCGTTTAAAGTAATGACTGACCCGTTCGTAGGTCGTCTAACTTTCTTCCGTGTTTATTCAGGTATCTTGAACTCAGGTTCTTACGTACTGAACGCTTCTAAAGGGAAACGTGAACGTATTGGACGTATCCTACAAATGCACGCGAATACACGTAAAGAGATTGAAACAGTTTATTCAGGCGATATCGCTGCTGCTGTTGGATTGAAAGATACAACAACAGGAGATACTTTGTGTGACGAAAAATCACCAGTTATCTTAGAATCAATTGAATTCCCTGATCCGGTTATCGAAGTTGCTGTTGAACCTAAATCAAAAGCTGACCAAGATAAAATGGGTGTTGCTTTACAAAAACTTGCTGAAGAAGATCCTTCATTCCGCGTTGAAACAAACGTTGAAACTGGCGAAACTGTTATCGCTGGTATGGGTGAACTTCACTTGGACGTATTGGTTGACCGTATGCGTCGTGAATTTAAAGTGGATGCTAACGTAGGTGCGCCTCAAGTATCTTATCGTGAAACATTCCGCGCGGCTACTAATGCAGAAGGTAAGTTTGTACGTCAGTCTGGTGGTAAAGGTCAATACGGTCACGTATGGATCGAATTTACACCAAACGAAGAAGGTGCTGGCTTCGAATTCGAAAACGCAATTGTCGGTGGTGTGGTTCCTCGTGAATACATCCCAGCTGTTGAAAAAGGATTAGAAGATGCGATGGCAAACGGTGTCTTGGCTGGTTACCCATTAGTTGACATTAAAGCTAAGCTTTATGATGGTTCATACCATGATGTCGATTCAAATGAAACTGCCTTCCGTGTAGCTGCTTCTATGGCGCTACGTGCTGCTGCGAAGAAAGCTAGCCCATCAATCCTTGAACCGATGATGAAAGTTACGATTACTGTTCCAGAAGATTACTTAGGTGATGTAATGGGTCACGTGACTGCTCGTCGTGGACGTGTTGAAGGAATGGAAGCACATGGTAACTCACAAATCGTTAACGCAATTGTGCCGTTAGCTGAAATGTTTGGTTACGCAACTACGCTTCGTTCTTCTACTCAAGGACGTGGAACATTCATGATGGTCTTTGACCACTATGAAGATGTACCGAAATCAGTTCAAGAAGAAATCATTAAGAAAAACGGCGGCAAAGCTGAATAATTCTTAAAGGTCGATTGTAGATCACTTGGTTTCTACGAAAAGAGCTGTATTTTTAAAAGTATTTCATGTAAAATAACTAACTGATGATATGGGCTCGCGGTGCGTATGTACCGCGGACCTATCAGATAAAAAAACTAATCTCATATATCTAGGAGGAACATTTTAAATGGCTAAAGAAAAATTTGACCGTTCAAAACCCCATGTTAACATTGGTACTATCGGACACGTTGACCATGGTAAAACAACTTTAACTGCTGCAATTACAACTGTACTTGCTAAAAAAGGCGGAGCGACAGCTATGGACTACGCTCAAATCGATGGTGCTCCAGAAGAACGTGAACGCGGAATCACTATCAACACTGCTCACGTTGAATACGAAACTGAAAACCGTCACTATGCTCACGTTGACTGCCCAGGACACGCGGACTACGTTAAAAACATGATCACTGGTGCTGCTCAAATGGACGGAGCTATCTTAGTAGTATCTGCTGCTGATGGCCCTATGCCTCAAACACGTGAACACATCTTGTTATCTCGTAACGTTGGTGTTCCTTACATCGTTGTATTCTTAAACAAAATGGATATGGTTGATGACGAAGAATTACTAGAATTAGTTGAAATGGAAGTTCGTGACTTATTGTCAGAATACGATTTCCCAGGCGACGACACTCCAGTTATCGCTGGTTCAGCTTTGAAAGCTTTAGAAGGCGACCCTTCATACGAAGAAAAAATCTTAGAATTAATGGCTGCTGTTGACGAATACATCCCAACACCAGTTCGTGATACTGACAAACCATTCATGATGCCAGTCGAAGACGTATTCTCAATCACTGGTCGTGGTACTGTTGCAACTGGTCGTGTTGAACGTGGACAAGTTCGCGTTGGTGACGAAGTTGAAATCGTAGGTATCGCTGAAGAAACTGCTAAAACAACTGTTACAGGTGTTGAAATGTTCCGTAAATTGTTAGACTACGCTGAAGCAGGCGATAACATCGGTGCATTATTACGTGGTGTTGCACGTGAAGACATCCAACGTGGACAAGTATTGGCTAAACCAGCTTCAATCACTCCACATACAAAATTCTCTGCAGAAGTTTACGTTTTAACTAAAGAAGAAGGCGGGCGTCACACTCCGTTCTTCACTAACTACCGTCCTCAGTTCTACTTCCGTACAACTGACGTAACTGGTGTTGTTGATCTACCAGAAGGTACTGAAATGGTAATGCCTGGTGATAACGTAACTATGGAAGTTGAATTAATCCACCCAATCGCGATCGAAGACGGAACTCGTTTCTCTATTCGTGAAGGCGGACGTACTGTTGGTTCAGGCGTTGTAACTACAATCAAAGCTTAATCAACCTTACAAACCAAATTATGCTCGGACGTAAAGAGTCACCGACTTGTCGGTGACTCTTTTTTTATGCAATAAAAAATTTTTCTTTGTATAGAGGGATTAGTGAAGGTTTCGTGTGTTTACTAAAACCAAAAAAAGTGGAACAATACATATTGTTTAGTAACGGAGAGAGAATCAAAATAGGTAGTGGAAAAGGTTGTTTTCTGAAAATGGAACAGAAAAAAGAAATACTGTTAGAAAATCCTTGCAATCGTAGGCCTCATGTAATATAATCATAAAGGTGCTGTTTGCAGAGGTGCAGATATCACTGGGGGGTTCTGAAAAAGAATCCGTCGGCTTTGAAACGAGAGGTTGCGACACGCCCGGACGCTTTGCCACGAACGAGCGTGACGGAGATTTTCGTGGAGCTATGTCTACTTTTAAAATAGGCGAAGGAGGGAACAAGATGGCAAAACAAAAAATTCGTATCCGTTTAAAAGCGTATGAACATGGTATTTTAGATCAATCAGCGGATAAAATCGTGGAAACTGCAAAAAGAACTGGAGCTAGCGTTTCAGGTCCAATTCCATTACCGACTGAACGCAGTCTTTACACTGTAATCCGTGCGACTCATAAATACAAAGATTCACGCGAACAATTCGAAATGCGTACTCACAAACGTCTGATTGACATTGTGAACCCAACACCGAAGACAGTTGATGCTTTAATGAAGCTTGACTTACCATCAGGTGTGAATATTGAAATCAAACTATAATAAGAAGATGGAGGTGTAATCATGACCAAAGGAATCTTAGGGAAAAAAGTGGGAATGACACAAATCTTCACAGAATCTGGCGAACTTATTCCAGTTACTGTTATCGAAGCTACTCCAAACGTTGTTTTACAAGTTAAAACAATGGAAAACGATGGCTACGAAGCTGTTCAATTAGGTTACCAAGATATGCGTGAAGTTTTGTCTAACAAACCTGCGAAAGGTCATGTTGCAAAAGCAAACACGGCTCCTAAGCGCTTCATTCGAGAATTCAAAGATGTTGAGCTAGGAGACTATGAAGTAGGTAAAGAAGTGAAAGTTGATACTTTCCAAGCTGGAGACATCATTGATGTTACCGGAACGACTAAAGGTAAAGGATTCCAAGGCGTTATCAAACGTCACGGACAAAGTCGCGGCCCAATGGCTCACGGTTCTCGTTACCATCGTCGTCCTGGATCTATGGGTCCTGTTGCACCGAACCGTGTATTTAAAAATAAAAAACTTGCTGGCCGTATGGGTGGCAATCGCGTAACAATTCAAAATCTTGAAATTGTTCGTGTTGACGTTGAACGCAACGTTATCTTAGTTAAAGGAAACGTTCCTGGCGCTAAAAAATCTTTAATCACTATCAAATCAGCTGTGAAAGCTAAATAATTAGTTAGAGGAAAGGAGGAACTAAGGAATGCCAACTGTAGCATTATTCAAACAAGATGGAACTCAAAACGGTGACATCACTTTAAATGAAGAAATCTTCGGAATCGAACCAAATGAAAGTGTTGTTTACGATGCAATCGTTATGCAACGCGCTTCATTAAGACAAGGAACACACGCTGTGAAAAATCGTAGCGCAGTTCGTGGCGGTGGTCGCAAACCATGGCGTCAAAAAGGGACTGGACGTGCTCGTCAAGGTTCTATCCGTTCACCACAATGGCGTGGAGGTGGCGTTGTCTTCGGACCTACACCACGTTCATACAGCTACAAACTTCCTAAAAAAGTTCGTCGCTTAGCAATCAAATCTGTTTTATCAGAAAAAGTTGCTGAAAATAACTTAGTTGCTGTTGACGCTTTAAGCTTTGACGCTCCTAAGACAAAAGAATTCAAACAAGTTTTAGCTAACTTGTCTATCAATTCTAAAGTATTGGTTGTTTTAGAAACAGAAAACGAAGTTGCAGGCCTTGCTGCTCGTAACTTAGCAAACGTAACTGTTACTACTTCAAACAACGTTACTGTATTAGATGTAGTCGCTAATGAAAAAATCTTAGCAACGCAAACCGCTCTTACTCAAATTGAGGAGGTGCTTGCATAATGAACTTACTAGACGTAATTAAACGCCCGGTGATCACTGAAAAATCTATGTTAGACATGGATGAAAAGAAATACACTTTCGAAGTTGACACTCGTGCGAATAAAACTTTAGTCAAACAAGCGGTTGAAGCTGCTTTTGACGTTAAAGTTAAAAATGTAAACATTATGAATGCTAAACCAAAAGCAAAACGTATGGGTAAACATCAAGGCTTCACAAAAAAACGTCGCAAAGCTGTTGTGACTTTGACTGAAGACTCAAAAGAAATCCAACTTTTTGACGCTGCTGAATAAGCGTCAGGAAAACATTAGTAAATAGGAGGGAACCAGACGTGGCGATTAAAAAGTACAAACCTACCACAAATGGTCGACGTAATATGACAAGTTCTGATTTCGCTGAAATCACTACTTCGACGCCTGAAAAGACGTTATTACAACCATTGAAAAACAACGCCGGTCGTAACAACAACGGTCGCATCACTGTACGTCATCAAGGTGGCGGACATAAACGTCAATACCGTGTTATCGACTTCAAACGTAATAAAGATAACGTGGTTGCGAAAGTTCAAACGATCGAATACGATCCAAACCGTTCAGCAAATATTGCATTAGTTCATTATACAGACGGAGTGAAAGCTTACATCTTAGCCCCTAAAGGCCTAGAAGTTGGCATGACAGTCGTATCTGGCGTAGATGCAGATATTAAGATTGGTAACACATTACCATTGGAAAATATTCCAGTTGGTACAGTTATCCACAACATTGAAATGAAACCAGGCAAAGGCGGACAATTAATCCGTTCAGCTGGTACAAGTGCTCAAGTACTTGGTAAAGAAGGAAAATACGTATTAGTACGTTTAAACTCTGGCGAAGTTCGTATGATCTTAGCTACTTGCCGTGCAACAATCGGTTCTGTTGGTAATGAACAACATGAATTGATCAACATCGGTAAAGCTGGTCGTTCTCGTTGGATGCGCAAACGCCCAACAGTACGTGGTAGCGTAATGAACCCTAACGATCACCCACACGGTGGTGGTGAAGGTAAAGCTCCAGTCGGACGTAAAGCTCCAGTATCTCCTTGGGGACAACCTGCATTGGGTTACAAAACACGTAATAAGAAAGCTGCATCAGACAAGCTTATCGTACGTCGTAAGACTAAATAGAACCATTGACTATGTGTCGCATATTTTGAGAGGAGGTACACCATGGGTCGTAGTTTGAAAAAAGGACCTTTCGTCGATGACCATTTGATGAAAAAGGTCGAAGCGCAACAAGGTGTTGAAAAGAAAAAAGTTATTAAAACTTGGTCTCGTCGTTCAACAATTTTCCCTAATTTCGTAGGATACACAATTGCTGTTTATGACGGACGCAAACATGTGCCAGTTTACATCCAAGAAGACATGGTAGGACATAAATTAGGTGAATTTGCACCAACAAGAACTTATCGTGGACATGCCGCCGACGATAAGAAAACAAAACGTTAATTTTGAGGGGAGGATATTAACATGGCAGAACAAATTACATCAGCTAAGGCAACTGCGAAAACAGTTCGCACTTCTCCTCGTAAAGCACGTTTAGTAATCGATCTTATTAGAGGAAAAAGCGTAGCAGAAGCAATTTCAATTTTGAAATTCACACCGAACAAATCTGCTGGAATCATCGAAAAAGTAATGATGTCAGCCGTTGCTAACGCAGAAAACAACTTTGACTTAGATGTAGAAAATTTGGTAGTTTCTGAAGCATTTGTTAACGAAGGACCAACAATGAAACGTTTCCGTCCACGTGCAAAAGGTTCAGCATCACCAATCAACAAACGTACAAGTCATATTACCGTTGTGGTATCAGAAAAATAAGGAGGGATAATCAGTGGGTCAAAAAGTAAATCCTATTGGAATGCGTGTAGGCATCATCCGTGAGTGGGATGCTAAATGGTATGCTGAAAAAGAGTATGCTGAATTTTTACACGAAGATTTGAGAATCCGTAAGTTCATCGCAACGAAACTTGCTGATGCCGCTGTGTCAACCGTTGAAATCGAACGCGCTGCAAATCGTGTAAACATTTCAATTCACACAGCTAAACCTGGTATGGTTATCGGTAAAGGCGGATCTGAAGTTGAAAGCCTAAGAAAAGAATTGAATAAATTAACTGGCAAACGAGTTCACATCAACATCGTTGAAATCAAAAAGCCAGATTTAGATGCAAAATTAGTCGGAGAAGGAATCGCACGTCAATTAGAAAACCGTGTTGCTTTCCGTCGCGCACAAAAACAAGCAATCCAACGTACTATGCGTTCAGGAGCTAAAGGGATCAAAACTCAAGTATCTGGTCGTTTGAATGGTGCGGATATCGCTCGTTCAGAAGGATATTCAGAAGGAACTGTTCCTCTTCATACATTGCGTGCCGATATCGACTACGCTTGGGAAGAAGCGAATACAACATACGGAAAACTAGGAGTTAAAGTGTGGATTTATCGTGGAGAAATTCTTCCTACAAAGAAAAACACTAAGAAAGGAGGGAAATAATCATGTTAGTACCTAAACGTGTAAAACACCGTCGTGAATTCCGTGGTAAAATGCGCGGAGAAGCTAAGGGTGGAAAAGAAATCGCATTTGGTGAATTCGGCTTACAAGCTGTTGAATCACATTGGATTACTAACCGCCAAATCGAAGCATCACGTATCGCCATGACTCGTTACATGAAACGTGGTGGGAAAGTGTGGATTAAAATTTTCCCTCATAAATCATATACATCAAAAGCCATCGGCGTACGTATGGGTAAAGGTAAAGGGGCTCCTGAAGGCTGGGTTTCACCAGTTAAACGCGGCAAGATCATGTTTGAAATCGCCGGCGTTCCTGAAGAAGTAGCTCGTGAAGCATTACGTCTTGCTTCTCACAAATTACCCATGAAAACTAAGATCGTAAAACGTGAGGAAATGGGTGGTGAATCGAATGAAGGTTAAAGAAATCAGAGAATTAACCACTGCCGAAATGCTAGATCAAGAAAAACAATTAAAAGAAGAATTGTTCAATCTTAGATTCCAATTAGCAACAGGTCAATTAGAAAACACTGCACGTATTAAAGAAGTACGTAAATCGATTGCACGCATTAAAACTGTGTTGCGCGAACAAGCTGACAAATAGTGGAAGGAGGCATTCCAGTATGACTGAAGAAAGAAATCAACGTAAAGTTTATCAAGGACGTGTGGTATCTGACAAAATGGACAAAACGATCTCAGTTGTCGTTGAAACCAAAAAGAACCATCCAATCTACGGTAAACGCATGAAATATTCTAAAAAATACAAAGCTCACGATGAAAACAATGAAGCAAAAATTGGCGATATCGTGAAAATCATGGAAACTCGTCCATTATCAGCTACCAAACGTTTCCGTCTGGTTGAAATCGTTGAAAAAGCAGTGATTATCTAATCACACGAGATTTTCCTATATAGATGTTTTTTAAATCTGAAAGGAGGATACACAAGTGATCCAAGCAGAAAGTCGTTTAAAAATTGCGGACAACTCAGGCGCTCGTGAAATTTTAACTATTAAAGTTCTTGGCGGATCTGGTCGCAAAACTGCAAATATCGGTGATGTGATTGTTGCTACGGTTAAACAAGCAACGCCAGGTGGTGTTGTCAAAAAAGGTGACGTCGTTAAAGCCGTTATCGTTAGAACTAAATCAGGCGCACGTCGTACTGACGGTTCTTATATCAAATTTGATGAAAATGCAGCTGTTATCATTCGTGATGACAAGAGCCCAAGAGGAACACGTATCTTCGGACCTGTCGCTCGTGAACTACGCGAAGGCAATTTCATGAAGATCGTTTCATTGGCACCGGAAGTATTATAATCGAAAGATTCAACCAAAGGAGGTGCGCAACAGTAATGTTCGTTAAAAAAGGCGATAAAGTAAAAGTTATCTCTGGTAAAGACAGAAATAAAGAAGGCGTTGTATTAGAAGCCCTTCCTAAACAAGATAAAGTCGTTGTTGAAGGCGTCAATATCGTGAAAAAACATAAAAAAGCCTCTCAAGAAGCCCCTCAAGGCGGAATCGTTGAGGTAGAAGCGCCAATTCATGCTTCTAATGTTATGGTGATCGACCCTTCAAATGGAGAAGCGACACGCGTTGGCTATAAAGTGGTTGACGGCAAGAAAGTCCGTGTTTCTAAGAAAACCGGCGAAGCTCTAGATAAATAATTAAACAAGGAAGGAGGATCTTATAGATGAACCGCCTAAAAGAAAAATTTGTAAGTGAAATTACACCATCTTTGATGGAAAAATTTAATTATAGTTCAGTTATGGAAGTTCCTAAAGTTGAGAAAATCGTTATCAACATGGGTGTTGGTGATGCGGTATCGAATGCCAAAAACTTAGACAAAGCCGTTGAAGAACTAGCCTTGATTTCTGGTCAAAAACCAGTTATCACAAAAGCTAAAAAATCAATCGCTGGTTTCCGTTTACGTGAAGGAATGCCTATCGGTGCGAAAGTAACACTACGTGGAGAAAGAATGTATGAATTCTTAGACAAATTAGTGTCTGTATCACTTCCACGTGTACGTGACTTCCACGGAGTAAGCAAAAAATCCTTTGATGGCCGTGGTAACTTTACTTTAGGTGTTAAAGAACAATTGATCTTCCCTGAAGTAGATTATGATTTAGTTGATAAAGTTCGCGGTATGGATATCGTTATTGTTACAACTGCTAAAACTGACGAAGAATCTCGCGAATTATTAACACAACTTGGAATGCCATTCCAAAAATAATCAAGGAGGCGAAAAAATTGGCTAAAAAATCAATGATTGCTAAAAACAAACGCCCTGCAAAACATTCAACGCAAGAATATACTCGCTGCGAACGTTGCGGACGTCCACATTCAGTTTATCGTAAATTTCATCTTTGCCGTATTTGCTTCCGCGAACTTGCCTACAAAGGTCAAATTCCCGGCGTGAAGAAAGCTAGCTGGTAAAATAAACTCGCATAAAGGAGGTAAATAGTTCAATGGTCATGACAGATCCAATTGCAGATTTTCTAACTCGTATTCGTAATGCCAACATGGTAAAACACGAAACAGTAGAAGTACCTGCTTCAAAAATCAAACGTGACATCGCTGAAATCCTTAAACGTGAAGGTTTCGTACGTGATGTTGAATATATCGAAGATGACAAACAAGGCATGATCCGTGTTTTCCTTAAATACGGTAAAAATGACGAACGTGTTATCACGAACTTAAAACGTATTTCTAAACCAGGTTTGCGTGCTTACGTCAAAGCTGACGAAGTACCAAAAGTATTAAATGGTTTAGGTATCGCAATCATCTCTACTTCTGAAGGTTTAGTTACTGATAAAGAAGCAAGAGGTAAAAACGTTGGCGGCGAAGTGCTAGCTTACGTTTGGTAAGATCAAACAATCCATGAGGAGGTGTCTTTAAGTGAGCCGTATTGGTAATAAAGTAGTCGTTTTACCTGCAGGAGTTGAAGTAACTCAAAACGGGAACGATGTAACTGTTAAAGGACCTAAAGGTGAATTAACTCGTACTTTTTCTTCTGATATCAAAATGAGTATCGAAGGAAACGAAGTAACATTTACTCGTCCAAACGACAGCAAAGAAATGAAAACAATCCACGGAACAACTCGTGCAAACTTCAATAACATGGTTGTTGGTGTTTCAGAAGGGTTCCAAAAAGCATTAGAATTAATCGGGGTTGGGTACCGTGCACAATTACAAGGATCAAAACTTGTTTTAAACGTAGGTTACTCACATCCAGTTGAGATCGTAGCACCAGAAGGCGTTACAATTGAAGTTCCTGCAAACACTCAAGTAGTGGTTAAGGGATCAGACAAAGAAGTAGTAGGCGAATTAGCTGCGAAAATCCGCGGAACTCGTCCTCCAGAACCTTATAAAGGCAAAGGTATCCGTTATGTTGGCGAATACGTACGTCGTAAAGAAGGTAAAACTGGTAAATAGTAGGTCAAACCTACTTGCGGCTTAGGCCAGCTTAATCAAAGAGGTGACAATTGTGATTTCAAAACCAGATAAAAATAAGACACGCCAAAAACGCCACATGCGCGTTCGCGGTAAGATCTCTGGTACTGCTGAGTGCCCACGCTTGAACGTTTTTCGTTCTAACAAAAACATCTACGCGCAAGTAATTGATGACGTAGCGGGTGTGACGCTAGCAAGTGCCTCTGCCTTGGATAAAGAAATTTCAGGTGGAACAAAAACTGAACAAGCACAAGCTGTTGGGAAATTAGTAGCAGAACGTGCATCAGAAAAAGGTATTAAGAAAGTAGTCTTTGACCGTGGTGGATACCTTTACCATGGCCGTGTAGCAGCTTTAGCTGAAGCAGCTCGCGAAAATGGACTAGAATTTTAGGAGAAGGAGGAACACCATTCATGGTTTATATCGATCCAAAACATTTGGAATTAGAAGACCGCGTTGTAGCGATCAACCGTGTTACTAAAGTTGTTAAAGGTGGACGTCGTCTACGTTTCGCAGCACTAGTTGTTGTCGGTGACAAAAACGGTCATGTAGGCTTTGGTACTGGTAAAGCACAAGAAGTACCTGAAGCAATTCGTAAAGCAATCGAAGACGCTAAGAAAAACCTAGTCGAAGTACCAATGGTAGGAACTACGCTTCCTCACGAAGTTATTGGTGTATTCGGCGGCGGACGTATCTTAATGAAACCAGCCGTTGAAGGTTCTGGAGTTGCCGCTGGTGGACCAGTTCGTGCCGTCTTGGAATTAGCTGGGGTTGCCGATGTAACTTCTAAATCTTTAGGTTCAAACACACCAATCAACGTTGTTCGTGCAACGGTTGAAGGCTTAACTCAATTAAAAAAAGCAGCAGACGTAGCTGAATTACGCGGCATCTCTGTTGAAAACTTAGCTAACTAAGGAGGACGAAAGAAATGGCTGAATTAAAAATTACTTTAAAACGCAGTATTATCGGACGTCCTCAAAACCAACGTGACACTGTTAAAGCGTTGGGTCTTAAAAAAATGAACAGCACTGTCGTTAAACCTGCCAATGATGCAATCAAAGGTATGGTTAACACAGTCTCTCATTTAGTGGACGTAGAAGAAGTTTAACAACTTAATGATGATTAAAATCTAAGGAGGTGCCAAATATAATGAAACTTCATGAATTACAACCTGCCGAAGGTTCACGTAAAGTTCGCAACCGCGTTGGACGTGGTACTTCATCAGGTAACGGAAAAACAGCTGGACGTGGTCAAAAAGGTCAAAAGGCTCGTTCAGGCGGCGGTGTACGTTTAGGTTTTGAAGGTGGTCAAACGCCTTTATTCCGTCGTTTACCAAAACGCGGATTTACTAACGTGAATCGTAAAGAATATGCTGTTATCAACGTGGATGTCTTAAACCGTTTTGAAGATGGAACTGAAGTAACACCAGTTGCTTTAGTTGAAGCTGGAATCGTGAAAAACGAAAAAGCTGGAATTAAAGTTTTAGGAAACGGATCATTAGATAAAAAATTAACTGTTAAAGCGGCTAAATTCTCTAAAAGTGCTCAAGAAACAATCGAAGCTGCTGGTGGTTCAATCGAGGTGATTTAATGTTCAAACTTTTAAAAGATTCTTTCAAAGTTAAGAACATCCGATCACGGATATTATTCACCGTTTTAGTACTTCTTGTTTTCCGGATCGGTGCTCAAGTCACTGTCCCCGGCGTTGATGCACATGGCTTGCAAGGTTTGAGTGAAATGCCATTTTTCAGAATGCTGAATATGGTTAGTGGCTCTGCCATGCAAAACTTCTCGATCTTTTCGATGGGAGTTTCTCCATATATCACGGCTTCAATTGTTATTCAGTTGTTGCAGATGGATATCGTGCCTAAGTTTGTCGAATGGTCAAAACAAGGGGAAGTTGGACGCAAAAAGTTAAATCAAGCAACTCGCTATTTAACATTAGTGTTAGCTTTCATTCAGTCTGTCAGTATCACGGCTGGTTTTGATTATTTTGCTCAATTTGGTTTCGTGCCTAATCGCAATGTTCAAACTTTTGTTACGATCGGTATCATTCTTACAGCCGGAACGATGTTCGTTACTTGGTTGGGAGAGCAAATTACAGAAAAAGGTATCGGTAATGGCGTATCTATGATTATCTTTGCGGGGATCATTTCACGGTTACCACAAAGCATCATGGATATCTACGATGACTATTTTGTAAATATCGATCCTAGTGATATTTGGAAATCAGTTATTTTTGTCGTAATTTTACTTATTGCAATTGTTGCGATTGTCGTTTTCGTAACGTACTTCCAACAAGCAGAAAGAAAAATTCCGATTCAATATACAAAACAAGTCGTTGGCGCTCCAACAAGCAGTTATCTACCATTAAAAGTAAATGCTGCTGGAGTTATCCCAGTAATTTTTGCCAGCTCATTCATTGCAACGCCCAATGCGGTGTTACAAGCATTAGCCGGTAAATATGGTGCGGAGGGCTGGTATGAAGTGTTAACTAAGCTGTTCAGCTATAACACAGTTCCAGGTGCCGCGATTTATACTGTTCTGATTGTTGCCTTCACCTTCTTCTATGCCTTTGTTCAGGTTAACCCTGAAAAATTAGCAGAGAACTTACAAAAGCAAGGAAGTTATATTCCTCGTGTAAGACCAGGTAAAGGAACAGAAGAATATGTTTCTGCAATTTTGATGCGTTTAAGCGTTGTTGGTGCTATTTTCTTAGGACTAATTGCGTTACTACCGATTATCGCACAAATGATTTGGAATTTGCCTCAATCAATCGGTTTAGGCGGGACCAGTCTTTTGATCGTTGTGGGTGTCGCATTAGAAACAGCGAAACAATTAGAAGGACTTATGCTGAAACGACGTTATGTCGGATTCATGGATGAAGAGTAGATTCGCGTGTTGAGGTTTTCCTCAACGCCGTTCTCGCTTCGCTGTGACTAATAGAGGTCAAAAGTCTAAAAGTTTTATAGGATGCATGAATACAGGTAGGATTCATCTTTGCAGAAAAATGAATCCTTTGGTAATAACTTAGGAGGGAAATCAATGAACCTGATCTTAATGGGTCTGCCAGGGGCAGGAAAAGGAACACAAGCAGAAAGAATTGTTGCGACGTACAATATTCCGCATATCAGCACGGGGGATATGTTCCGAGAAGCAATCAAAAACGAGACAAAACTCGGATTGAAAGCAAAATCATATATGGATGCAGGGAATTTGGTTCCAGACGAAGTTACTAACGGTATCGTGAAGGAACGTTTAGCTCAAAAGGATACGGATCAAGGATTCTTATTGGACGGCTTCCCTCGTACTTTAGATCAAGCCCAAGCATTAGCTGAAATGTTAACGGACTTGAATAAAAAGATTGATGCTGTGATTGAAATTCAAGTAGCAGAAGAAGTGTTGGTTGAACGTTTAGCAGGACGCTTCATGTGCCGCAATTGTGGTGCTACTTATCATAAAATCTTCAACCCTACAAAAGTTGAAGGAACTTGCGATCGCTGTGGTGGTCATGAATTCTATCAACGCGAAGATGATAAGCCAGAAACCGTTAAAAATCGTTTAACTGTGAACATTAAAAACAGTGAACCGATTTTAGCTTACTATGATGAAGAAGGTCTGTTGTATCCAGTTGATGGAGATCGGGAAATTGATGCCGTATTTGCGGATGTAGAAAAGATTATCGAAAAATAATTTTGCCTGCCGACTTGAGATGCAGTTTGTCTTGCCAAGTTCGATGTTTTGTGATAGAATTTGTCAGTCTGACTTCTAGCTTTTTTAGAAGTTAACTTTAGAATTAGGGTGGGAACTGCAGTTTCCGCCATTTTATCGTGTGAAAATGCGAAACAACTACAAGGAGGTACTCTGCGTGGCAAAAGAAGATATGATTGAAATCGAAGGAACAGTCGTCGAAACTTTGCCGAATGCAATGTTTAAAGTCGAGTTGGAAAACGGACACGAAGTTCTAGCACACGTATCTGGTAAAATCCGGATGTATTACATTCGAATCTTACCTGGAGATAAGGTTACAGTTGAACTTTCTCCCTATGATTTGAGCCGTGGTCGCATTACCTATCGCTTTAAGTAAGTTGTACTCCGTAAAACTTCAGGAGGTATAATCATGAAAGTAAGACCATCAGTAAAACCAATGTGTGAACATTGTAAAGTAATTCGTCGTAATGGACGTGTTATGGTGATTTGCCCAGCAAACCCAAAACATAAACAACGTCAAGGATAATTGGAGGTGTAATTAAGTATGGCTCGTATTGCAGGAGTAGATATTCCTCGTGATAAACGCGTGGTAATTTCACTTACTTATATTTACGGTATTGGAAATACTACAGCGAAAAAAGTTTTAGCCGATGCAGGCGTTTCTGAAGACGTTCGTGTACGTGATTTAACAAACGAACAAACAGACGCTATCCGTGCTGAAATCGATAAATTAAAAGTTGAAGGCGATCTTCGTCGTGAAACTAACTTAAACATCAAACGCTTGATGGAAATCGGTTCTTACCGTGGAATCCGTCATCGTCGTGGCTTGCCTACACGTGGACAAAACACTAAGAACAACGCTCGTACTCGTAAAGGCCCAGCTCGCGCTATTGCTGGCAAGAAAAAATAATTAGTGAAGGAGGTTTAAATCTTCATGGTAGCAAAGAAAGTCAATCGTAAACGTCGTGTGAAGAAGAATATCGAAACTGGTATCGCTCATATTCATTCGACATTCAATAATACAATCGTCATGATTACTGATGCTAGCGGTAACGCTGTAGCATGGTCATCTGCTGGTTCATTAGGCTTCAAAGGAAGTAAAAAATCAACTCCTTTCGCTGCTCAAATGGCTGCTGAAACTGCAACAAAAGCTGCAATGGAACATGGATTGAAAAGTGTTGAAGTAACTGTTAAAGGACCTGGTTCTGGTCGTGAAGCAGCGATTCGTTCATTGCAAGCAACTGGTTTAGAAGTAACTGCAATTCGTGACGTGACTCCAGTACCTCATAATGGATGCCGCCCTCCAAAACGCCGTCGTGTTTAATGAGTGCCCAACTCTATGAGTTTACCGGAAACGTCATTGAACAAGACACTTTTCGTTTTGAAAGGGGTAAAAAATAAGAATGATTGAATTCGAAAAACCAAGAATCACAAAAATTGATGAAGACAGAGATTATGGCAAGTTCGTTGTTGAACCTTTGGAAAGAGGTTATGGAACTACTTTAGGTAATTCTCTACGTCGTATTCTACTTTCTTCTTTACCGGGCGCGGCCATTACCAATATTCAAATCGATGGAGTGTTACACGAATTTTCGACCATCAAAGGTGTAAGAGAAGACGTTGTACAAATCATCTTGAATATCAAAGGTTTAGCGCTGAAGCTATTCGCTGAAGAAGAAAAAACCCTTGAGATCGATATTACTGGACCAGCTACGGTAACTGCCGGCGATATTATCGTTGACAGCGACGTTGAAATCTTGAATAAAGATATGTACATTTGTACTGTTGCTGAAGGCGCGACATTCCATGCTCGTCTAACAGTAAAACCTGGTCGAGGCTATGTTCAAGCAGACGAAAATAAAAAGGAAGATATGCCAATTGGTGTCCTTCCGGTCGATTCTATCTATACACCAGTTCGTAAAGTCAACTATCAAGTTGAAAATACGCGAGTTGGTCGTCGTGATGACTTCGATAAATTAACGATGGAAATTTGGACTGATGGATCAATTATTGCTCAAGAAGCATTGAGCCTTGCAGCGAAAATTCTAACAGAACATTTGGATATCTTTGTAAATCTAACAGATGAAGCTAAAAATGCTGAAATCATGGTAGAAAAAGAAGAAACTCAAAAAGAAAAAATGTTAGAAATGACCATCGAAGAACTAGACTTGTCTGTACGCTCGTACAATTGCTTGAAACGTGCCGGAATTAATACGGTTCAAGAATTGACGAATAAATCTGAACCAGAAATGATCAAAGTACGTAATTTAGGTCGTAAATCACTTGAAGAAGTGAAAGCTAAATTGCATGATCTTGGTTTAGGACTACGTAAAGACGATTAATATTGTTGACAAAGGAGGGAAACCTACGTGAGTTATCGTAAATTAGGACGCACATCTAGCCAACGTAAAGCAATGTTGCGTGACTTAACAACTGACTTAATTATCAACGAACGTATCGTTACGACTGAAGCTCGTGCGAAAGAAGTTCGTTCAACTGCTGAAAAGATGATTACTTTAGGAAAACGCGGGGATCTTCATGCACGTCGCCAAGCTGCTAGCTTTGTACGTAATGAAATCGCTGATGTTCGTGAAGAAAACGAAGAAATCGTTGTTGAAACTGCATTACAAAAATTATTCAACGACATTGCTCCTCGTTACGCAGAACGTCAAGGTGGATACACTCGTATCTTAAAAACTGAACCTCGTCGCGGCGACAACGCCCCTATGGTTGTTTTAGAACTTGTATAATAATCACTCTTCACTTTATAGATGATTCTTTTAGAGTGTTATGATGTTGGAGATTTATTTCTCCGAGTCTAGCTCAGCGCCGCTTCCCAGAAAACTGGGAAGCCGGCACTCATCATAAAGTGTTTTTTTATACCCAAAAATACTGTCAAGACAGATCGGTATACAAAAGCATTTTATCGAGTAACAAGGATTGATAAAACCAGTCTTTTTTGCTAGGCTTAGAACAGATTTGCAAAGAAGTGGAAAGGTGTAACGATGGAGCCAATAATTGAAATCAATCAAATTGAATTTAGCTATCAAGAAGATGCAGCACCTGCTTTGAAGGATATTAGTTTTTCTATTGAAAAAGGCGAGTGGATTGCGATTGTCGGGCACAATGGATCGGGCAAGTCCACCTTAGCCAAAACAATCAATGGTTTGCAGCTCCCCCAAAAGGGAAGTGTCACAGTTGGAGGAATGCAACTGTCTGAAGAATCTGTTTGGGATATTCGTCGAATGGTTGGAATGGTTTTTCAAAATCCCGATAATCAATTCGTTGGAGCTACCGTTGAGGACGACGTTGCCTTCGGTTTGGAGAATCAAGGGATCGAACGAAGTGAAATGCAAAAGCGGGTCCAAGATGCCTTGGAAAAAGTTAAGATGCAGGATTTTGCAACACGTGAACCGGCGCGTTTATCTGGTGGACAAAAGCAACGGGTAGCAATCGCTGGGGTAGTAGCATTGCGACCAGATATTATCATTTTGGATGAGGCAACCAGTATGCTGGATCCAGAAGGACGCGACGATGTGATTGCAACGATTCGCAAGATCAAAGAAGAAAGTGAACTAACTGTTATCTCGATTACTCACGATATCGATGAAGCGGCTAGTGCCAATCGGATCTTAGTGATGCGTGAAGGTGAGTTGTATCAAGAAGGAACGCCCGAAGAAATTTTTTCAGCCGGACCTGAGCTGGTGGCGTTAGGATTAGATCTGCCGTTTCCTGAGAAATTGAAAGCAGCCTTAAAAGCACGTGGGGTAACTGTCCCAACGAATTATTTAGATGAAGAAGGGATGATGGAGTGGTTATGGACATCCGTTTTGAAAAAGTAAGCTACGTTTACCAACCGAATACTCCTTTTGAACAACGCGCGCTTTATGATATCGATCTAAATATTAAAGCCGGTTCTTACACTGCTTTAGTGGGCCATACGGGTAGCGGGAAATCGACTTTGCTGCAACATTTGAATGCCTTGATGAAACCTACTGAGGGAAAGGTGATTATTGGTGATCGGACTATCACGCCAACGACAGACAATAAAAATTTGAGACCAGTTCGCAAAAAAGTTGGGATTGTGTTTCAATTTCCTGAGGCGCAACTATTCGAAGAAACCGTTGCTAAGGATATCGCTTTTGGTCCTAAAAACTTTGGTGCTAGTGAAGAAGAAGCATTGGCGCTGGCAAAAGAAAATTTAAAATTAGTTGGTTTGGCGGAAGAGTATCTTGAACGTTCACCATTTGAGCTTTCTGGGGGGCAAATGCGCCGAGTAGCGATTGCCGGGGTCTTAGCTATGGAACCAGAAGTTTTGGTCTTAGACGAGCCGACAGCAGGCTTAGATCCGCTGGGAAGAAAAGAAATGATGGAAATGTTTTGGCGTTTGCATCAAGAAAAAAAGATGACCATTGTTTTAGTTACCCATTTAATGGATGATGTCGCCAATTTTGCTGACTATGTTTATGTTTTAGAAAAAGGTCATGTGGTGAAGCATGGGGATCCTCAGTCCGTCTTTGAAGATGTCGCTTGGTTGAAGGAAAAGCAATTAGGGGTGCCGCAAGCCAGTGCTTTTGCCGAAAAAATGCAGGCACGAGGGTCCGTATTTGATAAACTGCCCTTGACTGAAAATGAATTAGCAGATTGGATCGTAAAATTTGCAGGAGGTCCTGCTCATGATGAATAAATTGATCTTTGGACGTTATATTCCTGGAGATTCTTTGATCCATCGTCTGGATCCACGAGCGAAGTTAGTAGCTAGCTTTTATTTTATTGGGATTATTTTCTTAGCTAATAATTGGCAAAGTTATCTATTTTTAGCTGCTTTTACGATGGTGGCAGTGCTACTTTCCAAGATTAATTTGAATTTCTTTATTAAAGGAGTTCGACCATTGATCTGGTTGATTATCTTCACTGTTGCGTTGCAGATGCTGTTTACCCGTGGGGGAACTTTGTACTGGTCTTGGGGTGTCTTTAGTCTATCGTCTTATGGTATCCAGAATGGTCTATTTATCTTCTGCCGTTTCGTTCTGATTATTTTCATGTCGACTTTGTTGACGTTGACGACACCACCGTTATCGATGTCTGATGCAATCGAATCGTTGTTGAACCCGTTGAAAAAGCTTCATTTGCCGGTCCACGAGATTGCATTGATGTTATCGATCGCTTTACGTTTTGTCCCAACGTTGATGGATGAGACGGAAAAAATCATGAATGCTCAGCGGGCTCGGGGTGTCGATTTTAACGATGGCAACTTGATTCAAAAGGTTAAAGCAATCGTGCCTTTATTGATCCCGTTGTTTGTCAGCAGTTTTAATCGGGCAGAAGATCTTGCGACAGCAATGGAGGCCCGCGGCTATCGGGGTGGTGAAGGACGCAGCAAATATCGTAAATTGCAGTGGGCTAATCGCGATACTTTGGTTTTAATTACCTTTGCTGCTGCAACGATTGTCTTGATTTTCTTGCGAAGTTAAATAAACAGTCGACTGTAGTCAACGTTCCTGTAGGGATTTTGGCTGCAGTTTTTTAATAGGTTGTAGTTTTGATCAGATTGGAATCCTGATTAAAAGCTGTTATAATGACTCCGGCTGAAACTACTAGTTACGTTTCAGTATTTTTTTGAAATGATTAATTCTTTGTGATAAAAAGGAGAATTACAATGGTTAGATATAAGGCGATCATCGCCTATGATGGGACAAATTTTAATGGCTTTCAACGACAGCCAAATGGTCGGACTGTTCAGGAGGTAATGGAAAAAACATTGACGAAAATGAACAATGGGACACCAGTTACGATCTTTGGTTCAGGAAGAACTGATGCGGGGGTTCACGCGTTGGGACAAGTGATCCATTTTGATTATCCGCAAGCGCGGCCGTTAGAACGGATGCGTTTTGCACTGGATACACAAACTCCTGAGGATATTGCAGTTTCTTCGGTGGAAATCGTTGCAGATGATTTTCATGCTCGCTATCACGTGGTGGAAAAAACCTACCACTTTAAGGTTCAAATTGCTAAGCCCCGCAGTCCGTTTCGCCGCTTTTATGCAAGTTACTATCCTTATCCCCTCGATTTGACACTGATTCGACAAGCCTTGCCAGATCTATTGGGAACGCATGATTTTACTTCTTTCTGTGCGACGGGCGGTTCGATTGAAGATAAGGTGCGGACGATCTACCAAGCGGATTTATTGGTCAATGAAGACGAAACAGAGCTAACCTTTGTTTTTCGTGGCAATGGCTTTTTATATAAAATGATCCGAATTTTAGTTGGTACCTTGCTGAAAATCGGTAATGGTCGCATTCCAGCAGATAGTATCCCACAGATTATCGCAGCGAAGGATCGGAATGTTGCTGGTCCCACGGCGCATCCGGAAGGGCTTTATTTAGCGGAAGTCAAATATCAATAGAAAAAGCCTCGCATAACCAGTTATCAGTGGTTATGCGAGGCTTTTTTTTAATGACGATATTTTTTACGTTTTATTTTCTTTGGAGTCAGGGACCTTTGATAAAGAATAAACAGCCCGATGGCGATCACAAAGGAGCTTGCACCAGCAATCAAGCCTTTTGGTAAGTAAGTAAAGGTCACTTTATGTTGGCCTTTTGGCACGTGAATGCTGACGAAGGCATTTTGGAAAGCTTTCGTTTTGACCTTTTTCCCATCGATTTTAGCGCTCCAGCCTTCATCGTAGGGGATCGTCGTGATTAAAGTCTGAGTTTTCTGAGTAGTTACCGTTCCTTCAGCACTGTGCTTGCCGGCCTTCATCTCCACCCCGTTGTCCTGGATCTTGTCTACAGCTAGGCGATAGGCGACCGTATCTAAGGCTAATACTTGCGGATTCTGGAAGCTGATGGATTTTGTCCCATAGAAGCTGGCGGTAAAGGTCACCATCGTTGATTTAGGATAATAGCCTAAATCGTAGTATTGTCCGTTGATTCCAATTTGTGCTTGGCGAGTCTGACCATTGGCGGAGACCGTCGCGGTTGAACTTTCCAATTCAGCAAAATCATACGGATAAAGGCTTAGGTAAGCTTGAGTGTTTGCTGGAACTTGAACTTTCCAAGTGACATCTTTGGCGACATTCCCTTGTTTTTCCGTAATTGTCATGATGTTGCCGGCGTTCGTGACCGTCGCATTTTTTGTATCGATCTGGGTCATCGGCAAGAATTGGAAATATTGGAATTGTTCTTGCGACAAAGCATTAAATAATTGCGTTTGAGTACCAAGGTTATCATTTGGCAATGCTTTTAATTGATCGATACTCGTTGGCGCAGTGAAAGCCAATGGTAAATTGTAACTATTTTCAAATAGATTGTATTCACCGGCACTCTTGGTTTTAGTAAAACCAAATTTATTTAGATCTTTCGTTTTGGCGATATTGTATTTGATTCCAGTAAAGGCATCTGCCAACAGGGTATTATTTTGGTAACGAATGTTCAGGCTGGTTCCTCTTGAACGGAAGCCCAATTGATCCAGATAGCCGGAAGAATGACGATTGCGGATCGACGAGAACATGCTGATTCCGCTATAGCCATAATTAAAAGCATCATTAGAAGAAACCGGATCAAGATTTTCTAGGCGATAAAAGGTGTCATTATCCGCTTTGGTGCTGTCCACTAATCCTTTAATGGAGGGATATGGTTCAGTATACAGACTGCGAGAAGCGTAATTCCAATCTTTTAAAATCCCCCGCACCATAAAATCACTATTGATAAAAGCCTCAGTACTCATGAAAAGCAATAGTAAAATACTCAGTGCTTTGATCGGTAACTTATCAAAATAACGACCAGTAAAGAGTAGTGCATAGACCGCTAAGAAAGCAATGGTGATGTATAACGAGCTATTTTTAAGGTATTCGTAGTTTTTGCCTTTCAGGCCCCAAAATATTGCGAAAAGGGCGATTAGCAACAGGCAAGCGGCGACTAATTGCAACGTATTATCACGGTCTAATTTTTCCCAACCCCAGGCTGCTAAAGTAATGACTAAAAAGGACAGTAAGTAAGCGTAGCGGAACAAGAACATATTTGGTGCATGCATCCCGTGCCAGAATAAATTCAATGGCTGAATGTAAAAACTAGCGATCAAAAGCGCAGCCACACCACCATAGGCCAATTTATTTTTCCAAGGAATTTTTTTACAAATGAAGAAAAATAGACAAAGAGCCAAGGGTAGTAAACCGATATAAATAAACGGGATCGAGCCATATTTTGTCGTGTCGTAAGCGCCAATCAAATTCTTCGCGACAAAATCCCACCAGCCGGTCGCTTCTGTTTTAAAGGTTGTGATTTGCGTTAATTCTTCACCGTTGGTCCGCAGATCTAGCACGGAAGGCAAGATTATGATCATGGAAGCAAAACCTGCTAAAAGGGAAGTGATCCCATAAGGAAGGATGCTTTTTTTATAGGCCTTCCAATTGGTAAGCAAACGGGCGATAAAATATAGTACTGAAAAGATACCAATCATAAAGCCCATGTAAAAACTGGTCCAAAACAACATTAAATAAGAAACAAAAAGAACGGTTGGTTTCTTTTCATCCATGATTCGATTGATGCCTAAAATAATTAGCGGTAAATAGACGAAGGCATCCAGCCACATGATAATCTCAGAATGAGCAATGGCAAAAGACATCAAGGCGTACGTGACGCTCAATGCGACCCGTGACCAATCCGGCAATTTGAAACTGCCTTTCGCATAAAACCAAAAAGCTAATCCAGCCGAGCCAATCTTCAACAGTGTTAGGAAATACAAGGCATCGGGCATTAATTGATTGGGAAAGAAAATAACCAGTGGCGTAAAAAAACCGCCTAAATAATACGAGACCAAAGATAAATAATTCAATCCCAGCGAGGCATTCCAATTATAAAAAAGCCCTTGTTTGCCTAAAAGCATATTCCGGAAACTGGCATGGAAATTTGAAAATTGGGAAAAAGCATCGCTAGCCAAGATGCTGCGGCTTGACCCAGGATAGATACCGATTGTTAAATAAACGATTACCATCAATACTAGCGGTAGGAAAAAGCTAACCAGCAAGTACCAACGATTTTTTTTAAGATAGTTTTTCATATAAAAATCACCAAACTTCTTTCAACAGACTATCCAAATTTTACCATAATTACCGTTAAATATTGTGAAAGAGCTATGAAACTCAAGCAAAGTTTTGCCTTTTTGTTGAAAACTTAACTAATCCCAAAAGGCTTTTGTCCTAAGCTAAATAAGAGGTGGGCGAGGTCGGTTAAGCCGTAGAATTACCAACTAGACCGAGACAAGAGCAGTGAGTATAAAAAAATACACAAAAAAACCGTTCATTTACGAACGGTTTGTTGGGTTCTTTAATTATAAATAATATTAAACGCGCTCAACTTTTCCAGATTTCAAAGCACGAGTTGAGACCCAAACTTTTTTAGGTTTTCCGTCCACTAAAACGCGAACTTTTTGTAAATTAGGTTTTACAGTACGTTTAGTAGCGTTCATAGCGTGCGAACGGTTATTTGCACTTCTTGTTTTACGACCAGTAAAATAGCAAACTTTTGCCATGTGTTGTTTCCTCCTTTTGCCTTGATTTAGGAGCGCTTCTTTGGCTCATACTAAAATAAAATAGCATAGATTAGCAAGATTAGCAAGTGAATTTTTTTAGAAAGATTGACAATCTAAGGATTTGCAGGTAAATTATACTCTGTTAGCGTAATTTTTTTAACAAAAGTTTTGATGCGAGGAAGTTGAACAAAATTTGCGGACAGCAGGCAATGCCCTATCAGCAAACCGCAATGGAACTTTCTTTTATTTGTCATAGGGCTATGATAAACTATTATAGTAGAAAAAATGGGCAATTAGGCCTATTTAAGGAGGCTAACAACTATGGCTGTGAAAATCAATACACAGACTGGTATGATCGAAATTTCAAACGACGTCATCGCGACGGTTGTCGGCGGTGCAGTTACTGACGTGTTTGGTATCGTCGGGATGGCTAGTAAAAATCAAATCAAAGACAATATCACAGAAATTTTAAGAAAAGAAAATTATTCACGCGGCGTTGTTGTACGTCAAGAAGAGAACGGAATCGCAGTCGATGTCTATACGATCGTCAGCTACGGCACGAAGATCTCGGAAGTATCGCGCAATGTCCAAGAAAAAGTGAAATATAATTTGGAAACGATGCTTGGAGTTACAGCTAATTCAGTGAATGTCTATGTTCAAGGTGTACGTGTTCTGCCTGACTAAGGGCAGCGTTCTTAAGGAGGACTAAGTAAGTGAAGGTAACAGAAATCAGCGCGAGTCAATTCCAAGAAATGGTTGAGGCTGGCGCTAAACGTCTGCAAGTCAATGCAGAATATGTCAATTCATTAAATGTATTTCCAGTGCCGGATGGCGATACTGGAACCAATATGAATCTATCAATGACTAGCGGTGCGACCGCGGTCGTTAATTCTGCTTCAGAAAAAGTTGGGGAATTAGCCAACGTATTAGCAAAGGGACTATTGATGGGAGCGCGGGGCAATTCTGGCGTTATCTTGTCGCAATTATTCCGGGGCTTTTCTAAAGCAATCTTAGATGTCGATACATTAAATGCTGAAGAATTAGCACAAGCTTTCGTTCATGGGGTGGAAACAGCCTATAAAGCGGTGATGAAACCAGTCGAAGGAACAATTTTAACTGTAGCCCGCGAATCTGCTAAAGCAGGTGAACGTAAAGCCAAACAAACTGATGACGTGATTGAAGTCATGACTGCCGTTGTGAAATATGGTAAAAAAGCATTGGATAAAACGCCTGACATGTTGCCAGTCTTGAAAGAAGTTGGCGTGGTCGACAGTGGCGGTCAAGGACTGTTGTTCATTTATGAAGGCTTTTTAAGTGCATTGAACGGTGAATTCCAAGCGGATGAAACCTATGAACCAAGTCCCGCTGAAATGGACGAGATGGTCAATGCGGAACATCATCGTAGCATTCAAGGTCAATTGGCGACTGAAGACATCAAGTTCGGTTACTGTACCGAAATCATGGTGCGCCTAGGCGAAGGGCCAACCGTTGACAGCAAATTTGACTATGATGCCTTCCGTAATTATTTAGATGGCATCGGCGATTCATTATTGGTCGTTAATGACGATGAAATCGTTAAAGTTCATGTCCACACGGAACATCCCGGTGAAGTGATGAACTATGGTCAAAAATTTGGTGCATTGATCAAAGTAAAAGTTGATAATATGCGCTTGCAACATGAAACAATCTTAGAGCACGACGAAGAAGTAGCAGCTTTTGAAGCAATGCCGGCTGAACGCAAACCTTTTGCAGTGATTGCGATTGCAGCTGGTGAAGGCGTACAAGAATTATTCAAGAGCTTGGGTGCTGATTTTGTGATCAGTGGTGGTCAAACGATGAACCCAAGTACAGAAGATATTCTAAAGGCAATTGAAGAAGTCAATGCCGATCAAGTCGTGATCTTACCAAACAATAAAAATATCTTTATGGCAGCTGATCAAGCGGCAGAAGTCGCTGATATTCCTGTCGCAGTTGTGCCAAGCAAAACAGTTTCGCAAGGGATGACAGCGATGTTGGCTTTCAATGGTGATCAAAGTTTAGAAGAAAACAAGCAAGCCATGACAGAAATGCTGGATTCAGTTGTCAGTGGTCAAATTACCAATGCGATTCGCGATACAGCAATCGATGGGGTTGAGATCCATGAAGGTGACTATTTAGGAATGATCGATGGTAAAATCGTTCTTTCTGAAGCAGACAAGTATCAAGCAGCTTTCGATACATTGACTAAAATGATTAGTGAAGACATTGAGATCATCACGATCATTATTGGTGAAGAAGGTACGCAAGCAGAAGCTGAAAAATTAAGTGAAGCGATCGAAGCAAGCTATCCGGATCTGGAAGTTGAGATCCACGATGGTAAACAACCAGTTTATCCATACTTGCTTTCAGCAGAATAATTAGTAAAAGTCGGAGGGAGTGGGCCAAGAGTATCTGGCACGCTCCTTTTGCTGTTTAGCTAAACAAATCCGTAGGTTAAAAGAAGGGAGGGTAAGTATGACGATTCAAGATTCTGTCACAGTACTGCCGGGAGTTGGACCGAAGCGGGCCCAAACTTTAACGGAGTTAGGAATCGTGACGATTGAGAATTTATTAGGTTATTATCCGTTTCGTTATGAGGATATCCAAGAAAAAAATCTATTGGAAATCAATGATCAGGAAAAGGTCACTTTAAAGGGTGTGATCGTCTCAGCTCCCGTAGTCAGCCGCTTTGGTTATAAAAAAAGCCGGCTGCAGTTTCGAATGATGCAAGATCATGCAGTCTTCATGGTCTCCTTTTTTAACCAGCCTTATTTAAAGGATAAGATCGAAGTCGGCGAGGAATTGGCAGTTTATGGGAAATGGGATGCCAAGCGGAAAGCGCTGACTGGAATGAAGATCTTAGGGGGAAAACAGACGGAAGAATACGCCCCAATCTATCATGTAACGAAGGCGATTCGGCAAAGCACCCTAGTCGATTTGATCAAAGTGGCTTTTGAGAAATTTGGTGATCAAGTCCAAGAAAATCTACCGGCTTATCTATTGGAAAAATATCGGTTAATGCCTCGCAAACAGGCGATGCGGGCGATGCATTTTCCTAAAGACCCGGCGGAGAACCAGCAGGCGAAGCGGCGAGTAGTTTTTGAAGAGTTTTTCCTATTCCAAATGCGAATGCAAGGCTTAAAAAAAAGCGAACGTAGTGAGAAAAATGGATTGGCCGTCCGTTATGATGTGGAGCGCTTAAAACAGTTCACGAAAAAATTGCCCTTTGAGTTAACGGATGCGCAAAAACGTGTGACTAATGAGATCTGTTATGATTTGCGGAGTAAGAAACATATGCAGCGTCTATTGCAAGGAGACGTTGGGAGCGGAAAGACGGTAGTTGCAGCGATCGCTTTATACGCGACAATGACGGCCGGATTTCAAGGGGCGTTGATGGTGCCGACGGAGATTTTGGCGCAACAGCATTTAGAAAGTTTGAATCAATTATTTGATCCATTAGAATTGACGACGGCGTTATTGACCGGATCGACGAAAACGAAGGAACGCCGAGCAATCTTAGCCGGTTTACAAAATGGTGAAATCGATGTAGTGATCGGGACTCATGCATTGATTCAAGACGACGTGCAGTTCGCCAATCTTGGTTTAGTCATCACCGATGAGCAGCATCGCTTTGGCGTTAATCAGCGCAGAGTGCTACGAGAAAAAGGCTTGCATCCCGATGTCTTATTTATGACGGCAACACCGATTCCGCGAACGTTAGCGATCACGGCATATGGTGAGATGGATGTGTCGATTATTGATCAGATGCCGGCTGGCCGGATTCCGGTCAAAACTAGTTGGATTAAACCGAAGCAATTGGAGCATACGTTAGATTGGGCCAAACAAGAATTGCAAGCAGGGCATCAACTTTACGTGATTTGCCCCTTGATTGAAGAATCTGAAGCATTGGACGTAAAAAATGCGACAGAAATCTATGAGCATTTGAAGGAATACTATGCGCCTGATTATCAAGTCAGTCTCTTGCATGGGAAAATGAAAAATGCTGAAAAAGAGACGATCATGGAAACTTTTAAAGAAAACCAAAGTCAGATCTTAGTCTCGACTACCGTCATTGAAGTGGGTGTCAACGTACCGAATGCGACAGTGATGTTTATTATGGATGCCGATCGTTTTGGTCTGGCACAGCTCCATCAGTTACGGGGCCGGGTGGGACGCGGCTCGGATGCTTCTTATTGTATTTTAGTTGCTAGTCCTAAAAATGAGTTAGGTAAAGAACGAATGAAAATCATGACGGAAACCAATAATGGCTTTGTTTTGAGTGAAAAAGATTTAGAATTACGTGGGCCGGGAGAAGTCTTTGGTTTCCGTCAGTCGGGTTTGCCGCAATTTCTAATCGCTGATCTGGTCAATGATGCCAATGTCTTAGAGGTGGCTCGGGATGAGGCAAATCGAATTTGGCAAATCCCAGACTGGCGTCAGCAGCCGGCGTTTGCCCCATTAGCCGAAACATTAAAACCTACCGAAACCGGAGAAACCTACTTTGATTAATATGCTATACTGTAGGGAAAAACAGCCAGCTTAATTAGTGAGGAGTATTCAATCCTCTAATTAGCAGAAGGTGTAGTTAAGAATAAAGGAGAGAATTTTTCATGAAAATTGCTGTAGACGCAATGGGCGGCGATTTCGCGCCGCAAGCAATTGTCGAAGGCGTCATGTTAGCGCAAAAAAAACACCCAGAGATTGAATTCCAATTATATGGGAAAGAAGATGCGATTCGCCAATATCTCACTAATGAAAAAAATATTACGATTATTCATACCGATGAGAAAATCAATAGCGATGATGAACCAGTTAAAGCAATTCGCCGTAAAAAGAATGCTTCAATGGTCTTAGCGGCCCAGGCAGTTAAGGAAGGCAAAGCGGATGCGATCTTTTCAGCTGGGAATACGGGCGCTTTATTAGCAGCCGGCTTATTTGTAGTCGGTCGAATCAAAGGAATCGAACGGCCTGGCTTGATGTCGACACTTCCTGTATTGGCTGGTGATGCTGGGTTTGACATGTTGGATCTGGGGGCCAATGCAGAAAATAAGGCCGAACATCTGCATCAATATGCGATTTTGGGCTCGTTCTATGCTAAACACGTCCGGGGGCTTACTAATCCGCGGGTAGGTCTGTTAAATAATGGGACCGAAGAAACCAAAGGGAGCGAATTAACCAAAGAAGCTTTCAAATTGTTACAAGCGGAAGAAAGTATCCATTTCATTGGTAACGTGGAAGCACGTGAATTATTGAATGGTGTTGCTGATGTGGTTGTGACGGATGGGTTCACAGGAAATGCTGTGTTAAAAACGATTGAAGGAACAGCGATGGGCTTGATGAGTCTGCTTAAAGGCAGTATCAATGAGGCCGGTATCAAAGGTAAACTAGGTGCTGCGATGCTAAAAGATACGTTATATGGCTTGAAGGATAAATTAGATTATTCTGCCCATGGAGGTGCGGTGTTATTTGGCCTAAAAGCCCCTGTTATCAAAACGCACGGTTCGACTGGGCCAGAAGCAGTAGCCAATACGATTGACCAAATCCACACGATGTTGGAAACGAATGTTGTCGGCCAATTAGTCGAATTTTTCGAAACGCCCAAAGGCGAGTAAGCGCTAGTTAATTTGCCAAAAAAGGTGGACAAAGCAGATAAACATCAGTAAAATGAACTGTGACCTTCTGGTAAAAGATAGCCGAATAGTAGTTGATTAAGTGGAGGTGAATGTTGTTGACTCGTGAAGAAGTATTTAATAAAGTTACTGAAATCATTTCAAATCACTTTGAAATTGATAAAGACAAAGTAACTCTTGAATTGAGTATCAAAGACGACTTGAATGCAGACTCAATCAGTATCATGGAATTTGTTTTAGAATTGGAAGATGAATTCGGAACAGAAATTTCTGATGAAGATGCAGAAAGAATTGAAACAGTTGGAGCTGCAGTTGATTACATTATGGAAAACAATCAAGCTTAACATGAAAAGTATGCTAGCAATCGCTGGCATACTTTTTTTAAGCTTAAAGTTTTCAGGGTGAATCCTAATTACTTTTGCTGAAAGGGGTTAAAACGAGTAGAACTTCTTGAAAATTTCTTACTATCATCACTTCTGATTTAAAATTCAAGGAAAAAACAGTATAATAAAGCGTGATGGAAATCTCAAAAAAAGGAATGAGCCCATGGATACACAGTTGATCAATGAATTAAAAGAAAACTACGACATCGTTTTTCACGATGTGAACTTATTGGAACAGGCGTTTACCCACTCATCATATGTGAATGAACACCGTAATATGAATATTTCAGACAATGAACGGTTAGAATTTTTAGGGGACGCGGTCTTAGAAATTCAAGTATCGGACTATTTGTATCATCATTATCCACATTTACCAGAAGGACGCTTGACCCGTCTGCGTTCAGCGATTGTGCGGGAAGAAAGTCTGTCAAAATTTGCGAAGGAATGTCATTTTGATCGCTACATTTTACTTGGTAAAGGAGAAGAAAACTCGGGCGGCCGCGGTCGGGCAGCTTTGTTGTGTGACTTATTCGAAGCGTTTTTAGGAGCGCTATATTTGGATCAGGGCTATGATGCGGCACTGGGCTTTATTAAAGCGGTCATTTTTCCGAAAATCGAAGCGGGGGACTTCACCCGAGAAATGGATCATAAGACCCGTTTGCAAGAAGTCTTACAAAAAAGCGGCGATGTGTCGATTGATTATCGCTTAGTTAATGAAGAAGGTCCAGCCCATGAACGCATTTTTACGATTGATGTCTATGCCGATGAGCGCTTGATTGGCTCGGGACAAGGTAAATCGAAGAAATTAGCGGAACAAGATGCGGCGGAAAAAGCATTGGCTAAACTTGCTGCTAAGTAGCAGTGATTTCCTGAGGAATTTTTAGGAGGAACATTTTGTATTTAAAACGTATTGAAATCGCCGGTTTTAAATCCTTTGCTGATCGAACAAAAATCGAATTTGAGCAAGGAGTAACAGCGGTTATTGGACCAAATGGTAGTGGAAAAAGCAACATCACCGAAGCGATTCGCTGGGTTTTAGGCGAACAATCTGCCAAAAGTTTACGTGGGGGGAAGATGCCGGATATTATTTTTGCCGGCTCGGATTCCCGTAAACAATTAAATATTGCGGAAGTAACGGTGGTATTAGATAACACGGATCACTACTTGCCCTTGGCTTTTAGTGAAGTCAGCGTGACCCGACGTTATCGGCGGACGGGAGAAAGTGACTTTTTTATCAATAAAAAGGCTTGCCGTTTGAAAGATATTCAAGAGTTATTTATGGATTCAGGCTTAGGCAAAGAATCTTTTTCGATTATTTCTCAAGGGAAAGTTGAAGCGATCTTTGCCAGTAAACCAGAAGACCGTCGAGGGATTTTTGAAGAAGCCGCAGGTGTTTTGAAATATAAACAGCGCAAACGGAAGGCCGAGCAGAAACTCTTCGAGACCGAGGATAATCTAAGTCGGGTCCAAGACATCGTTTATGAATTAGAAGATCAGCTGACTCCTTTAGCTGCCCAAAGTGAAGCGGCCAAGGAGTTTTTAGCGCTAAAAAAAGAATTAACCGCTACCGATGTTAGTTTGACAGTAGCAAAAATCAAACAAACGCGGGAAGTTTGGCAAGCCTCTAAAACGGACTATGAGGAGCTAGCAAAAACAGCCGAAGAAAAAAATCGTTTTATCCAACAAACGGAAAAACAATTAGGTCGGCTGCGGGAAAAACGTGGATCACTTGATGAACAGTTGGAAACCGGGCAACAACAACTGCTACATTTAGTTGAAGCGTTAAAGCAGACAGAGGGTCAAAAGGAATTATTAAGTGAACGCTCAAAAAATACCCAAAAAACTAGTACCGAGTATCGGGTAGCCTTAAACGAGCAGCAGAAGAAAAAAACAGAGGCTGAATTAAACTTGCAGGATGTTCAAACTCAGCAAAAGGAAAAACAAGCGGAGAAAGCAGCCTTAGCAGCGAAAATCCAGCAGTTGCAAGCCGAAGCAGAAAAATATCAAAAATCGCCGAAAGAATTGTTGGAAGATTTACGCGGGACGTATGTCGAGTTAATGCAGGAGTCCGCCAATGTCAGTAACGACTTGAAGTATTTAGAACGACAGTATACCCAAGAAACGACTAAAAATCAGCAAAGTCTCACTAAGTTTGAGGACTTGCAGCAGCAATTGACGAAATTGACAGAGGAAAAAACGGCAACCCAAGCAAAGACGCAAGCATTAGCGGCACGTTTAGCGGAAGAGCAAGAAAATTATCGCCGTTTGACTGCAGAAAAAAATACGGCTCAAGAACAATTCCAAAAAGAGCAGCAACTGATGTATGACTTAATGAGCCAAGTTCAGCAGGCTCGGGCACGTCAAAAGAGTTTACAAGAGATCCAAGAAAACTACAGTGGTTTTTATCAAGGAGTCCGTAGTGTCTTACAGCATAAAGATCAGCTAAGTGGCATTGTTGGTGCGGTGGCCGAATTGATCGAAGTACCAGCTGAATATGCCTTGGCGATTGAAACAGCCTTAGGGGCAGCGGCGCAACACATCATTGTTGAAACGGAAAAGGATGCGCGTCAAGGAATCACGTTTTTAAAACAACAGCGCAGTGGTCGTGGGACTTTCTTGCCGCTAACGACGATTAAACCCCGTAGTTTAAGTGCTTTGCATTATCAAGCAATCAAAGATGAGGACGGTTTTTTAGGTGTTGCTAGTGAGCTAGTCGCTTTTTCTGAAAAGGTTACACCAGTGATGCAAAATTTATTAGGAGCAATCGTGATCGCTCGTGATTTGGACAGTGCCAATCATTTGGCCCGTCAGCTGCGCTATCAAGTTCGAGTCGTTTCTTTAGCGGGTGATGTGATGAATGCCGGCGGTTCGATGACCGGTGGTGCCACCAAGCAAGGAAATCGCGGGAATCTCTTTAATCAAGGACGTGAATTAGCCGAATGGACTAAGCGCTACGAAGAGATCAATCAAGCGCTGCAAGCAAAAGAACAAGTGGTTCATCAACTGCAGACGCAAGTAGCAGAACAGACGGAAGCACTAGAAGAATTAAGAACTCAAGGCGAGCAAACGCGCTTGGCCTATCAAGAAGTGCAAAGCGTTGAAGAACGAGTTGCGAATGATTTGGCTCGTTTACAAAAAGAACAAACGCTGTTTTCTTATGAAGCCAAAGAATTAGAAAGTTTTTTGACAGAGTATCAAACGCAAAAGATCGCCTTGGAAAATCAGCAAGTTACATTGAAAGAACGGCAAGATCAAATCAATCAAGAAATTCAGCAGCTGAATGCGGAAAGTGATTTGTTGGAAGAACGCCGTGCCAGCATTAATACCGACTTGAGCCGTTTGCAGGCAGATTACGCTGTATTGGATGAACGCTTGCTTTACTTAGAACGACAAGCGTTAGGTTTCGAAGAACAGCTCAAGGAATTAACCCTGCAGATCGCTAGTCTAGAAAACCAACTATTGGCGTTATCTAGTGATTCTTCTGGTCATGAGGAATCAGAAGAAAGCTTGAATCAGCGCTTGACGGAGTTAGCGACTGCCAAAGAACACCTGCAGGAACAGTTAACGATTTGGAAAGAAACGCGCCAGAGCTTGCAGCAGCAAGTGGATCAAGCGGATAATGCGTTGACCGAAGCCAATCGTGAACAAAAAAGTTTGTTGGCGCGTCAGTCTCAAGCGGATGTTCAAAAAAATCGTTACGAATTAAAATTGGATAGTGCGTTGACCTATTTGCAAGAAGAATATAGTTTAACCTTTGAAGGTGCTGCGGACCAAGCTGATCCTGAGATTGACCAGCAAGCTGCCCAAAAAGAAGTCAGCCGCTTGAAACAAGCGATTGAAAAATTAGGCCCAGTCAACTTAAATGCTATCGAACAATATCAGCAAGTCGAAGAACGTTACGATTTCCTGACGACTCAACGAGATGATTTGCTGTCCGCTAAAGAGCAGCTCTTTGAAACGATGGACGAGATGGATGACGAAGTGAAAACTCGTTTTTATACGACGTTCCAAGCGATTCGCGAAAAGTTCAAGCTCGTTTTTCCCAATATGTTTGGGGGCGGTCGAGCAGAATTAGTTTTGACCGATCCAACGGACTTGTTGAACACAGGAATTGAAATTGAAGCGCAACCGCCAGGTAAAAAGCTGCAAAGTTTATCGTTGCTTTCCGGTGGTGAACGAGCATTGACGGCAATCGCCTTATTGTTCTCGATCATTCAAGTTCGCCCAGTTCCATTTTGTGTCTTGGATGAAGTGGAGGCGGCATTGGATGATGCCAATGTCATCCGTTTTGGTCGCTATTTAAGTGCTTTTCAAAATGATACGCAATTTATCGTTGTCACCCATCGTAAAGGTACGATGGAGGCAGCCGATGTACTTTATGGCGTAACGATGCAAGAGTCCGGCGTTTCGAAAATTATTTCGGTGCGTTTGGAAGAAGTCAAAGAAGATGGAAAATTTCCAACAGGAGAAGGAGAACCGCTAAAATGATAAAAATGATCGCAATTGATTTAGATGGTACCTTATTGACCGATGCCAAGACGATCTCTGATAAAAACAAAGAAATCCTAGCCCAGGCTAAGGCTCGAGGGATAAAGGTCGTCATCTGTACAGGCCGCCCGCTGATTGCCATTAAGGATTACTTGGCAGAATTAGATTTATTGAACGCGGATGATTATTCAATTACCTTTAACGGGGGCTTGATCCAGACCAATACCGGTGAGATCTTAGGTAAAACAGCGATGGAACTTACGGATGTCCAACACATTTATCAACTGTTGACAAAATTAGCCTTACCGATGGATGTCTTATCAGACGCTTTGTGTTTCCAACTTGAAACGGCACCGGAGCACCCCTCAATCTACCCGACGATGAATAAAGCCTTGACCTTTGTTCCTAAAACGATAGAAACATTAGAAGTAGACGCTTTGTATAATAAAGTGGTCTCAGCGATTGATGTTGAATACCTCGATCAAAAGATGCAATTGATTCCGGTTGAGGAAACTGAGCGTTATGAAATCTTTAAAACCCGACCTAATTTATTGGAATTTATGCCAAAGGGTGTAACGAAGGCTTTCGGTTTGTCCGTTTTAGGTGAACATCTAGGGATTGAAGCCAATGAGATGATGGCTTTAGGAGATGAAGCGAATGATCTATCCATGATCAATTATGCTGGAATGGGCGTAGCGATGGAAAATGCGACTGAGGGAGTGAAGTCAGCGGCGAACTTCGTAACGAAAACGAATCAAGCCGATGGGGTTGCCCATGCCATTCAAAAAATTATTTTCGATGAATTGCAATAGAAGGGGGAGTTTAAATGGGATTATTTGATCGAATAAAAAAAGCTTTCACAGGTGAGCCAACTGAAGAACCTGAAAAGAAAGTGGATGTACCGGAAGAGACGGAAGCCCCAACTGAAGTGGCAGCTGATAATGAGCTTCATGAGTCAACTAGCATTGAAACCAGCAGTGTTGATACCGCGATAAATTCAGTGGAAGAAGCCACAAATGAACCGGCAGATGAAGAAAATGATAAGCGAAATGCTGAGGATGTGGCTCTGACGGATCTTTCTCCTGAGATGCAGGAGACCGCCGAGCAAACAGTGGAGTCGTCGGAAGAGCAAATCACGGATGAAACAACCGAACCGGAAACAATCGAAGTGCTTGAAGAAGAGACTCCGGAGCTTGAAGCGGTTGAAGTAGAAGTGGCAGCATCTGAGCCTTTGGCCGAACCTGAAGTAGAGGAGCTTGCCGAAGCGTCAGAGTCAATTGCGACCGAAACAGTTCAAGAAAAATATGATAAAGGGTTGGAAAAAACCCGTAAATCTTTCGGGGAACGAATGAATGAGTTATTTGCTCGTTTCCGCCGCGTAGATGAAGACTTTTTCGAAGAATTAGAAGAAACCCTAATTGGTGCCGATGTTGGTTTTGATACCGCGATTAAATTGACGGATTCGCTACGGCAGGAAGTTAAATTGAAAAATGCCAAGAAGCCTGCTCAGATTCAAAATATCATTATTGAAAAACTAGTCGATATTTATGAAGCAGAAGGGATCAATGAGATCAATAAGATTAACTTGCAACCAGATGGTTTAAGTGTCATCTTATTTGTTGGCGTTAACGGTACAGGGAAGACCACGAGTATCGGCAAGCTTGCGAAGCAATACAAGAATGAAGGTAAGAAAGTCTTGCTGGCTGCGGCGGATACTTTCCGAGCGGGTGCCATTGATCAGTTGGTCGTTTGGGGCGAACGTTCGGGAGTTGAAGTTGTCCGCGGCAATGCCGGTGGGGATCCAGCAGCAGTGGTCTTCGATGCGGTCGATAAGGCGAAAAAAGAAAACTATGATATCTTGCTGATTGATACGGCTGGACGTTTACAAAATAAAGTGAATTTGATGAATGAGCTGGAAAAAATCAAACGTGTGATTCAGCGCGAGTTTCCAACGGCCCCCCATGAAGTTTTACTAGTCGTGGATGCAACAACGGGCCAGAATGCGTTAGTCCAAGCGCGTCAGTTTAAAGAAACGACGGATGTTACTGGTTTAGTTTTGACGAAGCTGGATGGTACCGCAAAAGGGGGGATTGTGTTAGCAATTCGAAATGAACTGCATCTGCCGGTGAAATTAGTAGGTCTAGGTGAAGGTATTGACGATTTGGAAGTCTTTGATCCAAATGATTTTGCGGTTGGCCTGTTTAAAGGATTATTGAAAGAAGTGTAAATAAAGAACTGTTGAGTTTTCTCAACAGTTCTTTTGTGTATTTTGAAAATAAGGTGGAACATGCAAACTGACTTTATTTTGTCGGGTATTGGCATCCATCAGCTGATGGGTATCGCAATGGAATTGGTGCTGACGATGGGGGCGTAACATAGTCAATGTTTCTTCGTCCTTATGGCACAGATGCGACGTTTCATTCATAACTAACGACTCTTTCTCTTTCATAGATGCGACCTCCATTTCTTTGAATAAAAGCATCAAGTGAATCTCCGCACAATTAATTTATTGTTATTATTATTTAATCATATTTTAATCTTAAATGCTATACTTTTTTTTAAGCATTTCCGTTCTGTTTCTGGAGGTTCTTCTATATAATGTAGCGTGGGAGGCTATGAACAATGAATACAAAAAAAATGATGATACAAGAAAAGGTCAAACCCTTCTTGTTACAAGCACGTTATGGGATTGAAAAGGAGAGCCAGCGAGTAACCTTGGCTGGTGATTTGGTGCGGACTGATCATCCGGCCAATGTGGGCAATCGCAGTTTTCATCCTTATATCCAAACAGATTTTTCTGAATCACAATTAGAATTAATCACACCTGTGACTGAGTCAGTCGAAGAAGTATTGGCCTACTTAGAAGCAATCCATGATGTGGCACAGCGGAGTATGGCTAAAGATGAAATGATGTGGCCGTTTTCCATGCCGCCAGCATTGCCTGAAAAAGAGGAAGATATTCAAATTGCTAAGCTAGAAAGTCATGCAGATGTTTTATATCGCCGCTATTTAGCCAGAGAATATGGCAAACGGAAGCAAATGGTGAGCGGGATTCATTTCAATTTTGAATATGGTTTAGATTTGGTTAACCAATTGTTCTTAGCCCAAGACGAAGAAGCTTCACTAGAAAACTTTAAAACGCGTCTATACATGAAGATTGCTCGTAATTTTCTACGCTATCGCTGGTTGTTGACTTATTTATTTGGTGCCAGCCCACTAAGCGAAGCGCGTTATTTTGATGAGGAAGATCGTCCGAATGAGCCAGTTCGCAGTATTCGAACGAGCCATTACGGCTATGTCAATAAAGCAGATGTCCAAGTTTCTTATGAAAGTTTAGCCCGTTACAGTGAAGATTTGGCAGAAAATGTCGCTCAAGGCCGTTTATCAGAGGAAAAAGAGTTTTATGCACCGATTCGTTTGCGGGGTGGGAAAAAAGTTGCTGATCTTTTCCATACAGGTATTCGTTATGTAGAATTACGGAATATCGATTTGAATCCGTTTGATCGGGTAGGAATCGATGCTGATGAGATTGAGTTTATTCATTTATTTATGCTCTATTTATTATGGGCAGAGGAAAAATTATCCGCGGATGAATGGGTAGCTGAGGGGAATCGAATCAGTGATGCCGTCTCATTGGAACATCCGGCTAAAGCAACAGCTTATGAAGCTGAAGGCCAACGGATCTTTACTGAAATGTTGGAAATGATCAATGAATTAGAATTAGACGGTGCCGAACGAGTAAAAAAATATCAGGCGTGGTTAGAACATCCGGAAGAAACATTGGCTGCCAGAATTCTGGCTTTGGACGAAGCTGAGGGGCAAGCTGCTGTGGCTACTGAATTGGGCCGGAAATTCTATGATCAAGCTTGGGCACGCCCTTACCAATTGGCGGGTTTCCGTGAAATGGAACTATCAACACAAAATCTTTTGTTTGATGCGATGCAAAAGGGAATTGAAACAGAAGTGCTAGATCGTCAAGATCAGTTCGTGAAGCTACAACATCAAGAGCATCAAGAATTAGTTAAGAATGGCAATATGACCAGTAAAGATACTTATATTGCTCCACTGTTGATGGAAAATAAGACAGTCACTAAAATCATGCTGGAGCGAGCGGGTTTTCGCGTGCCGGAAGGTGAGACGTTTAATTCGCTAGAGGCCGCTAAAAAGGCATATCCACGTTTTGCCCAAAAAGCTTTTGTCATTAAGCCTAAATCAACCAATTACGGGTTAGGGATTACGATTTTTAAAGGCGAGACGTCTATCACGGATTTCAATACGGGATTGGCGTTAGCCTTTGCAGAAGATGCTGAAATTATCATTGAAGAATTTCTGCCAGGAACGGAATACCGTTTCTTCGTAATTGATCACAAAGTGAAGGCGGTCTTGTTGCGGATTCCCGCCAATGTGATCGGAGACGGTGAAAGAACCATTGCAGAATTAGTGGCTGAAAAAAATGAAAGTCCTTTGCGGGGGCTGAATCATCGTTCTCCGCTGGAAAAAATTCAATTAGGTGAGTTGGAACAATTGATGTTAAAAGAGCAAGGCTTGAACATTGATAGTGTGCCGGAAAAGGGCCAACAGGTCTTCTTACGTGAAAACTCGAATGTCTCAACTGGTGGAGATTCAATCGATGTAACCGATGAGATGCATGAGAGTTATAAAAAAATAGCGGTCGCTGCGGTAGATGTCTTAGGGGCTCGGATCAGTGGGATCGATTTGATCATCCCAGATAAAAACAAACCGTCTGAATCAAAAGACGACTACGGCATTATTGAAGCCAACTTCAATCCAATGATGCACATGCATATTTATCCTTACAGCGGAAAAAGTCGCCGTTTGACGTTAGATGTGTTGCGCTTCTTATATCCTGAAATGACTATATAAAAAATAACCCCATGCTGGATGGACAGTCTGGGGTTATTTTTTATAATATTCGTGAATGAAGCTTTTGATTTCACTTAATGAATCAGAAAATAGTGCTAATGATCGGTCTTCTTTTGATAAAAATGCCTGTTCCACCATTTGATCAAAAAAATTTTGCAACGGGTCGTAATAATGATTAACGTTAAAAAAGATACACGGTTGATCGTTTTGCCCGATTCTGGCCCAAGAATAAGCCTCGCTGATTTCTTCCAGTGTCCCGACACCGCCAGGTAAAGCTAAACAAACATCGCTGGCTGCCAGCATTGCCTTTTTTCGTTCGGTCATATCAGCGACGGTGATCATTTGGGAGATTCTTGGGTGAATCCGCTCGCGATTTTGCAGAAATTCAGGCATGACCCCAATTACGGTTCCGCCTTTGTCTAAGACACTGTCAGCGATGATTCCCATCAAGCCCAGCTTGCTACCACCATAAACAAGTTCATAATCCTGTTCAACAATCCAATGCCCGAGTGCAACTGCGGCTACTTGAAAGGCTGGATCACCTCCCAAGTGAGCCCCACAATATACCGCAATTCGCATACAATCGCCTCCTGGTTCATCCGCGCGTTTGATTTTAGTCATTTAATTCAATCGTCTGCTTTGTTTCTTCCACTATCAGTCCCGTTTTTGCTTCCCACCAGGCTTTCATTTCTTTTCCATAGCTGTCAGGAAACTGATTGACTGTTTCAATGAGTGGTTCTCCTTGAATTTTAGCATGAGGGAAATTCATGGCTAAATTAAATTTTAGTTCTGTTAGCAGGCTGTAGTACTGGAACATCATATAATACATTTCTTCGTCATCCCCGCTGGCTAAGACTAACGCTGCTCGATCCAACATAAATCCTAAACTGCGCATCATAAATAAAAAACCTGGCAATTCTTCCCTTTCAATATCATCGACTTCTTTCAAGATATCGATGTGTAAATCAAGCGCTTGCAATAAATCGGTTTGTAGATTTTGATACGTGACCATCACGATCCACCCCTTTAAATTCTTTTAATTTAAGTATAGCACAGACCGAAAAAAAACTAATTATTGACTCAGCATTTAACTCGCATTATTGCGTCGAGTTGTGTAAAGTAAACGGGAAGAAGGAGGCGGCGAGATGGGGAAATTAGCCGTAGTCACAGATCTGCATGCAGATATTAATCACTTTGGTGTTGAAGAATTAACTCAACTGTTTGAATTATTGACTGAAGAAGGGATAACGCGCCTGCATTTTGCTGGCGATACGGCCAATAAAATTGAACAAACCTTAGCAGTCAATCATTTTTTCCGGCAAAGAGGTTTACCTACGACGTTTAATCTAGGAAATCATGAAATGGGGAATATCAAAGGCGAGCAGATGATCGAACATTACCCAGATAGTCATTTTTTAAATTTGCGGTATCTACCGCTGAATCGGCAAACAGTCTTGTTAGGCTTCAACGGTTGGTATGATTACGGCTTTTCTGAGTTGGACGATCCGCAAAAAATTCGTTCAATCAAAAATATTTATTGGTATGATCGGATCATTGAGCGTTTTTCTGATGATCAGACGGTTGACCAATTTCTTTTACAGCAATTACGGAGTGTCCTAGATGATTTAGCTCACAAGAACTATCAAGTCATTTTAGCGACCCACTTTGTACCCAAAGAGGAGTTTATTGTTCATTTGGAAGGCAAGTACCAAGTTTGGAATAAACTGAATGCTTTTTTAGGTTCACAGGCATTAGGTGAATTGTTGAATCAATACGATAATCTTCAACAAGTAGTCTTCGGTCATACTCATCGCCGTTTTGCCGATCAAAGGATTCATGATACGATTTATAGCTGCCGTCCCGTTGGCTATTATTATGAATGGGGGATCACTCGGGAGTTTGTTTTAGCTAATCAGCTGGCTGAGGTTTTTGTCCCAATGAAGATGCGCAGCGTATTGAATAAACATCAAGCAGATTTTGCAGCGTATAAAAAAGTGCATTTAGCCGAAGAATTGCGCCAAGCTCTGACGGTGATTCCTTATTAGACACAGTTTTTTCGATGCGGGCAATTAAAATTTTTAATGATCCTTTACAACAAGGTCATTTTAGTGAATAATCAGCATTTAGCTGAGCTTATGGTGTTGATGGATATGGTAAACTTAGTTTTGATCGGATTATTACATAGCAGTTGATAAGTAGTTGGAAGGACGATGGAAAATGCGTTTAGTGATTGATGGCGATGGTTCGCCAGTAAAAGAGACGACGATCGCGGTTGCCAAAGAGTATGGATTGAGCGTTGTGATCGTTACCAGCATTGATCATTATTCAAAAAAAGAATATCCAGCATTTGTGGAGTTTATTTATGTCGATCGCGGGGCTGATTCAGCTGACTTTAAAATTGTTTCCGTACTTCAGCCAGAAGATATTTTGATTACGCAAGATTACGGCCTAGCTTCGTTGACACTTGCAAAGGCGGCCCATGTATTACATCAGACTGGTCTGGAATATACCGTAATGAATATTGACTCGTTATTGACACAACGCTTTATTGGAAATAAGATGCGGCAAGCAAAACAGCGCACCAAGGGTCCAAAACCTTTTACCGACGCAGATCGTGCTCATTTTAAGGAAGTGCTGGGAGGGTTCATTCAACAGTCTTTAACGTAATCTAAATGATAAGTTTTGTAATACTTGTAAAATTTCTTTTTGGGGATTTTGATTTTTGTGCTAAAATGTTAGGGATCAGAAAGTAATGGAGGATACTCAGGTGAAAATTATTTTACTTTATGGTGGAAAGAGTCCGGAACATGATGTTGCAATTTTATCGGCTTTTTCAGTTATTTCCGCGGTTTATTTTGACTATTATCAAGTACAGCTTGTTTATATTGATAAAACCGGCCAATGGGTCAAAGGACCATTATTAATGGAAGCACCAGAAACAGATGAGACATTGCGGTTGACTTGGGACCCAACCGGACACGTTGTTGAAGGTTTCAGCGGCAAAGTCATCGCTGCTGGCGATATAAAGGAAGAAAATGCGATTGTATTTCCAGTCTTGCACGGACCAAATGGTGAAGATGGAACGATTCAAGGCTTTTTAGAAACATTAGATATGCCTTACGTAGGGGCTGGCGTGATGACTAGTGCTTGTGCGATGGACAAGATTATGACGAAGTATATCTTGCAGGCAGCTGGGATTCCACAAGTACCTTATGTACCGGTGTTAAAGAATCAATGGAAAGAAAACCCTAAACAAGTTTTTGATAAATGTGAAGGAACCTTGTTGTATCCAATGTTTATCAAACCAGCGAATATGGGTTCTAGCGTCGGAATTAGCCGCGCTGAGAATCGCGAAGAACTACAAAATGCCTTGAAAGAAGCCTATCGGTATGATTCGCGGGCATTAGTTGAACAAGGAATCGATGCTCGTGAAATTGAGGTTGCCGTTTTAGGCAACGATGACGTTCGAACAACGTTGCCTGGCGAAGTCGTGAAGGAAGTAGCCTTCTATGATTACAATGCTAAGTACATCGATAATACGATTCAAATGGCGATTCCAGCAGAAGTGCCGAAAGAAGTGATGCAAAAAGCTCGGGAGTATGCAAAATTAGCTTACACGATGTTAGGCGGATCGGGCTTGAGCCGTTGCGACTTCTTTTTGACCAATAAAAATGAATTATTCTTAAATGAGTTAAATACGATGCCTGGCTTTACTGAGTTCAGTATGTACCCATTATTATGGGAAAATATGGGCTTGAAGTATGGTGATTTGATTGAAGAATTGATTCAATTGGGTCTTAAACGCCATGAATTACAAGCGACGTTTGAATAACCAAGCAGCTGTTTTAGCATAGGCAGGGCTTGAAACATAAGTCTTCACGAATTATGTTTCAAGTTCCTTTTAACTATGCGAAGAAATCGTTAAATGAAACTTTTTAGCTGTCTTATAGTTGTTACAAAGGAGCAGTTGATTGCTATTTTTAAGTTACAAGTAAATACATAAAGCTTTTTTCTAGTAGTCAGAAACAAAAAATTGGGAGGAACACCATGAATTTTTCAACGACAATCATCAGCAGGGCCGTTCAAGGGGAAGTATTGACGGAAAACGAGGTGACCGTTACTGGTGTCGAATTCGATTCACGAAAAATTAAGGCCGGTGATCTGTTTATTCCGTTACAAGGAACTAACGACGGCCATGAGTTTGTAGTAAAAGCAATCGAAAACGGAGCAACTGCAACGCTGTGGAGCCACGCTCCGGAGACTGCGCCTGAAGGTATCGCGGTGATTCTAGTAAAGGATACGCTGCTGGCCTTTCAAGCGTTAGCCAGCTATTATTTATTAGAAGAAAATCCAGATGTGATCGCAATTACTGGCTCGAATGGTAAAACGACGACCAAGGATATGACTGAATCAGTCCTTAGCCAAAAGTTTCGGACATATAAAACACAAGGTAATTATAATAATGATATTGGCTTGCCTTATACGATCTTGCATATGCCGGAAGGAACTGAGAAGTTGATTCTGGAGATGGGAATGGATCACGCTGGCGAGATTAGCGTTTTGTCTGAGTTGGCTGAACCGGATGTTGCCGCCATCACGATCATTGGGGAAGCTCATATTGAAAATTTAGGTTCGCGTGAGAAGATTGCCGAAGCGAAGTTGGAAATTACGACAGGTTTATCGGCAGATGGTCTGTTGATCATTCCGGCAGATGAACCATTATTAGAAGAGCGGACACATTCTTTGTCCCAGACGATTAAGACTTTTGGAATCCAAGAAGGCGATATCGCCGCAACGATTTTAAATGAAAGTAAAGGTGCCACGGTTTTTTCTGTCGATGACACCGGCTACCAAATCCCGCTGCCTGGCAGCTACAACGTCCAAAATGCGTTGATCGCTATGGCAATTGGCCGTTGGTTCGGTTTGAATAACGATGAAATCTTTCAAGGATTGGCATATGTTCAAGTCACTCAAAATCGAACACAGTGGTTGAAAGCTAGCAATGGTGCAGACATTTTAAGTGATGTTTACAATGCGAATCCAACAGCGATGGGACTAGTATTGGATACATTCGCAAAGCTGCCAACTGAAGGTCGCCGTTTGGCCGTCTTGGCGGACATGCTGGAGTTGGGCACTAACTCGTTTTCTCTGCATACCAGTATGGTGGAGCACATCAACGATCAAGATTTCCAAGAGATCTTTTTGTATGGCGATGAAATGAAAGGCTTAAAACTAGCCCTAGCAGATCGTTATCCAACTTTATCAGTCCATTATTTTAGTAAAAATGACAAGTCGCAATTGATGACTGCAATCAAGAACAGTTTGCAAGCAGAAGACAGCATTGTTTTGAAAGGCAGCAACGGAATGGGCTTGATTGAAGTCGTGGAATTTTTGTAGGCGTAGTGAAAACTTGCAGAAAATGAAATGATGTGCTAAAATGAGCCATTGCCGAGAAATGAAGTAATGATTGAATGAGTCATCCAATAAATTAAAGATTCGCTGACGATCGATTCGTCGGCTTACCAATTATTTTAGGAAGTGGTTGGGGCATTTTTCTTAGCGGACGATGTCGCAACCACTTTTTGTGAGAGATGATCCTTCCGCCTGACTTCGCAGAGCGGTTTTTCGGTAGTATCGCCAAGGACGGCAACTATAGGGACAGTTGCAGACCGAACGTGGATACCAGACCATACGCTCTAAATGATAAGGTCAACAGACATTAGGAGGATATCATTTGAAATTCAAAGAACTAAAATTAGCACCAGAATTATTATTAGCGGTTGAACGCGCAGGTTTTGAAGAAGCAACACCGATCCAAGAACAAACGATTCCATTAGCATTAGCAGGAAGAGACGTAATTGGTCAGGCTCAAACAGGGACTGGTAAAACGGCCGCGTTTGGTTTACCAATGTTAGACAAGATCGACACGACCAACAATGCGTTGCAAGGTTTAGTAATCTCACCAACCCGTGAACTTGCGATCCAAACACAAGAAGAATTGTATCGTTTAGGTCGTGATAAAAAAATCCGTGTTCAAGCTGTCTACGGCGGAGCCGATATCGGCCGTCAAATTCGTGGATTAAAAGATCGTCCACATATCGTTGTAGGGACGCCTGGTCGGATGCTAGATCATATCAACCGTCACACCTTGAAATTAGAAACAGTTGAAACACTTGTCTTAGATGAAGCTGACGAAATGTTGAACATGGGCTTCTTAGAAGATATCGAAAAAATCATCAGTAAAGTCCCTGCAGAACGCCAAACATTGTTGTTTTCAGCAACAATGCCTGATGCAATCAAAAAAATCGGCGTGAAGTTTATGAAAAATCCTGAACATGTGAAAATCAAAGCCAAAGAAATGACGGCTGATTTGATCGATCAATATTATGTTCGGGCGAAAGATTATGAAAAATTTGATGTTATGACTCGCTTGTTTGATGTTCAAACGCCCGATTTAGCTATTGTCTTCGGACGTACAAAACGCCGTGTTGATGAATTGGCACGCGGATTAGAAGCACGTGGTTACAAAGCAGAAGGCATCCACGGTGACTTGTCGCAACAAAAACGGATGAGCGTATTGCGTTCATTTAAACGTGGCGATTTAGATATCTTAGTAGCAACAGACGTTGCCGCACGTGGTTTGGATATTTCAGGTGTTACACACGTGTACAACTATGATATTCCACAAGATCCAGAAAGTTATGTTCACCGGATCGGCCGGACTGGTCGTGCTGGTAAAGGTGGTATGTCGGTAACATTCGTTACACCAAACGAAATGGGCTACTTGCACGTGATCGAAAACTTGACGAAGAAACGCATGAACCCAATGCGTCCGCCAACCGAAAAAGAGGCCTTCAAAGGTCAATTAGGCGCAGCGATGGAACAAATCCAAAGCCAAATGGAAGAAAATTCTGACAGCCTAGAAAAATACAATGAATCAGCCAAAGAATTATTAGCAACTTATTCACCAGAAGAGCTTGCGGCTTTATTATTGAAGACGACAGCCAAAGATCCTGCTGATGCCGTTCCTGTGAAAATCACACCGGAACGCCCATTGCCTTCAAATAAAAAAGGCGGCTTTAATCGTGGCGGCGGCAAACGTGGCGGTGGGAATAACCGTGGCGGCAGCCGTGGCAAGGATAACTACCGTAAAGACCGTGGTGGTGACCGTGACCGTAACAAAAATAAAAACTACGGGAACAACAAGCAACGCAGCAACAACAAAAATACGAATCACAGCAATGACAAGAAACGTGGCTTCGTGATCCGTAACAACTCAAACGATTAATTGTGTGACTGATTAAAGCCATCAATCTTTTTGATTGATGGTTTTTTATTTGATTTAAAAAAGGTTGTAAGAATTATTTAAAAAAAATCGTAGCATTTAAAAAAGTCTTTGGTAAAATAAAGGTATTATGTGAAAGGGTTGAAAATATGATCAAAGGGATCGGAATTGATGCGACAGAGCTGGACCGGGTCGCAAAAATTATCGAACGGCGGCCACATTTTGTGGAACGGATATTAACTCCGGCAGAACAAACCCTTTTTGCTAGCCATTCTCCCCATCGTCAGGTAGAATTTTTAGCAGGGCGATATGCGTGCAAAGAAGCATTTTCTAAAGCGTGGGGAACTGGGATCGGAAAAGTTAGTTTTCAAGATTTAGAGATTTTACGCGATGACAATGGAGCACCCGCCTTTACCAAATCACCTCATCAGGGGAAAGTTTTTGTCAGCTTGACCCATACAGAGGACCTAGCGATTGCACAAGTATTGCTAGAAGAATAGAAAGAAGGATACTTAGTTTATGGTTGTTACCTATCATCGACCTACAAGAGCTATCATACATAGGAAAGCATTAAAAGAAAATATCAAACATGAAGTGGAGCGTTTGGCAGCAGGAGTTGAATTGTTTGCGGTCGTTAAAGCCGATGGCTACGGTCACGGAGCAGTCGCAACGGCACAAGTTGCACTAGCTGCAGGTGCCACCGGATTTTGTGTCGCAACGTTAGATGAAGCGATCGAATTGCGGGAAGCCGGTATTACTGAACCAATCTTAGTGTTAAGCGTCGTTTTTCCAAGTTATTTGTCTCTAGTAGTGGACTATGATTTATCAATCACAGTTGCTACCAAAGACTGGTTGATGGAAGCGCAAGAAGTTTTGAAAGATTTAGAAGAAACAACCGCACCGATTAAGCTCCACATCAAAGTTGATACAGGAATGGGACGGATCGGCTTCCTAACACCTGCGGAGGTCAAAGAAGCAGCAGAAATGATCGAAGCTTCCCCCAATATGATTTGGGAAGGCTTGTTTACACATTTTTCCACGGCAGATGAAAAAGATACTGCTTATTGGCATAAACAGGCAGAGCGTTTTAAAGCGGTCACAGATACGCTAGACCATTTACCGCGTTATGTTCATTCGAGTAATAGTGCGACCGCTTTGTGGCATGATACAGAAATGCCTGGAAACATGATTCGGTACGGTGTCGGGATGTACGGCTTGAATCCATCAGGTCATGAATTGCCAGAGACTTATCCTTTGAAACCTGCACTGGAACTAGTTTCTGAATTGATCCAAGTAAAAGAATTGGCAGCCGGTGAAGGTGTTGGTTATGGGAAGACCTATGATACTTCGGAAAAAGAGTGGATCGGAACGGTTCCAATCGGTTATGCGGATGGCTGGCTACGCAAAATGCAAGGTTTTTCATTATTGGTTGAAGGTGAGTTTTGTGAAATTATTGGACGTGTTTGTATGGACCAGTTGATGATTCGCTTGCCACGGGAGTTTAAAGTTGGAACAAAAGTTACCTTAATCGGTAAAAACAATGGTCAAGAGATTACGATGCAAGCTGTAGCCGATCATTTAGCAACAATCCATTATGAAGTTTGCTGCATGCTTTCAGAGCGTGTGCCAAGAATTTATCAAGAATAATCAAATAAAAATACTTATGATCTTTGGGAGGAAAATTATGGTTAAACGTGGTGATATCTATTTTGCAGATTTATCGCCAGTTATTGGTTCTGAACAAGGGGGGATTCGCCCGGTGTTAGTGATTCAAAATAATTTGGGTAATCATTTCAGCCCAACAATTATTATCGCAGCGATCACAGCTCAAATGGCGAAGCCTAAACTGCCAACCCATATCGGAATCAAATCAAACGACACAGGAATTGAACGGGATTCAGTAATTTTATTGGAACAAATTCGTACAATTGATAAATCACGGTTGAAGGAAAAGGTTTGTCATTTGGATCATTGTTTGATGGCAGAAGTCGATGCAGCCCTACAGATTAGTGTCGGAATTGAAGGTTTGTCGGCAGTTGCACCGAATTTTACATAAAGTAGATATTTGTGGCTTAAAAGGGGGCGGTGATACACTGCGCCCTTTTAAATTGTTCAAAACTAGCGTAATGAGGAAGCTCGAACAACTATATGGATTTTCCCAAAATTTTTAGTGGTGATTCTAAAAAAGGGTTACAACTTCTACTGGGGCTCTCAAGCCTTGATAGGTCTACAGCCAAAAAGGATACAACGATTCGTTGTGTCCTTTTTTGGCTGTGCACCGAATTTTCGATCATCGATTTCGTAGTAAACTTAAAGTTTTCCATTGTATAATAAGTGTAATGAAAGAGAAAAGAAATGAGGGGAGTATGATGGTCGAAATCGGTGAACAACTTAGATATTTTCGACAAAGAAAAAAGCTGAGCCAGAAACAAATTGCAGAACTGCTACATGTTACACCGCAAACAATTTCTAAGTGAGAATTGAACAAGAGTACTCCTGATTACAATCAACTGATTGCCTTAGCAAGCTTTATCGGAAAAGTATTACGGTTCTCTTAGGACAAGCTGAGCCTAGTTTTTTAGACTATTTAGCAGATTCGTAGAATATTTACACTAAGTACGCACTAAATGAGCGATGGGTTTCGAAAGGGGAAGGGAATCATGGAGCGGATTCAGAAAATCAATAAATTACTTTTGATTACCTATAATTTAGGTGGTATATGTTTGATGATAATTGGAGCGATGGTCGGTGTACCAGGGCCGCCTGGCTACGTTCCAACAGGGATAAAAATTATCACATTATTTGTTTTTACAACAATGATCAGCGCTCATATCCTTCGCTATATTTTGAAAAAAAGATTGGAAAGAGCAGGCTGAAAAATAGCCTGTTTTTGTTATTTTCGATCCAGTCTGTTGATTTGCCTGGGGGTTAAAGACTGAAGTAAACGTAAAAAATAAAAATAATGGAATCGTTAAACAATACTATTATTTATTGATTTAAGTTAACTAAAATTCAGCGTTCTTCTCGTTTTGGCACAATTATTTTATGATATAATGACAAAAGAATACTATAATATATGAGAATGTATTTTGTTTGAATAATTTTTATAATTGATTGTGGAGGGGATTATTGTGCGAAGATTACTTAAAAACACAACCCAACGACGGTTGGCCATTATCGGTATTTTACGAGACTTGATTGGATGGCAAAATCCAGAAATGGTTGCAGAGTTATTAGACTGTTCAGTAAAAACGATTTTAACGGATGTCGAAGCGATCAACGATCTTTGGAGCGAACATGTCGGTATCGAGTATTCTCGTACAAATGGTTTGCGTTTAAATAATGCGCTGCACAATAAGACCCGGCAATTGGCTCGGAATTTAATGGAAGAATCGGAAGCTTTTATTTTTTTAGAGCGGCTCTTTTTTCGTCCCAATGAAGATATGGATTACTGGATTAACGAATTGTATATTAGTGAAGCAACCTTTTATCGAATGCTTAAGCAGATCGACAGAGTTTTGCAAGACAAAGGCTTAACCTTAGAGCGCAAGCCTTTCCAGATTACAGCGGAAAAGGAACGGTGGGTCCGAGTCTTTTATGTTCAATTCTTTTTGGAAAAATATGGCTTGAATGAATGGCCTTTTGAAGTTGATCGCGGAAAGATCATTGAGTTTATCAAAACTGCCAATGATTCTTTCGGGATTGTCTATAACGACCGAGAAATGTTGGAGAGCAGTTATTTGTTGGCGATTATCATCGTTCGGACTTCACAAGGATTTGTCTTATCGGAAAAAGAACGATTAGGTTTGAGTCCCGAGTTGATGGAGGAGCTGTTTACCTTGCGGCCGGCTGCTCAAAGAATTCTAGAGGATTCAAATTACATTCTTACGGAACATTGGTATTATGAAGTGGCCAATAGTTTATTTTGTTCTTGTTTCCTGACGCGCTTTGAGCCTAGCTGCCAAATGATTTCAGAACAATTAGTCAGTTTTATCGGTGAGCTGGAGAGTGTCTATGAATTATCATTAGAAGAAATGCAGCGAAAGATTCTTGTTCAAAAACTATTACGAATTCATACGAGTTATCAGGTATATCCCTATACACAATCGATTCTATTTGATTCAGCGGCGTATTTTTCTAGAAATGCTAAGACACAGTATCCCCATTTTACAAAATATGTCCATCAATTACTCTTGCGAATGGAACGTGTTACGGGTGATCCTTGGTTCAGTAGTTTTTATTTTTCAGTGGTTACCGTTCTGTTTAAGGAGTGGCAAGGGTTAGCCCGTTCATTAGACCTTCAATCGACCAAAGTAGAAATTTTAGTCGTGAGCGATTCTGGCAAAAATCATGCGGAAATGCTGGCAGAGTTGATTCAAAGTCGTTTTTATTACCGGGTGGTAACGCAGGTCTATGAAAATTCGGCTTTATCTTTAGAATGCACTGATCATTTTAAGGAATACGATCTAGTGGTTGCCAACTATCCAATTAAGAATTATGCTTATGGAAACTTAAAAATTGTGGATGATTTTCTAACTGAGAGTGACCTCTCAACGATTGGCTCCTATGTAAAAAATATTCGTTAACGAGGATGCTTCTGATCAATCAATCGGTAGGGAATTTTATTTGAATCAAACAAGCTTCGTAGCTACTCACAATACAATGGACTAAAGGTGAGGGCGGTCCGAACAGAAATGTTTGGCTTATTTTCGAGAAAGTTCCTTTTGAAATACCAGTGATTCGAAATAAAGGGTGTGACGAGATTTTTGTCACACCCCTTATTCTTTTTTATGAAAAAGGGCTAATTTGTTAGAGTTTTTGCAAGAAACTCATTATACTTATAGCTAGTGAGTTTCTATAATGAGTAACTAGTAATAGCGCGCAGTTGCAATATCAGGCAATAATTTATTCGAATACTACCCAGAAGCGGCGACAGCTGCTGGACGATAGAAAGGAATTGAGTAGATGTTAAAAAAATTGCTGGCGAATGTCGGTGAATATAAGAAACAGAGTTTACAGACTCCCGTATTTACGATGGGAGAAGTCTTCATGGATGTTATTATGCCTTTGATTATGGCAGGATTGATTGACCATGGAATTGAAAAAAGTGATACCAATGCCATTTTACGTTACGGAGGTTTGCTATTTTTTTGTGCCTTATTTGCGTTAGCGATGGGGACATTAGGTGGAAGAACAGCCGCGATTGCTTCTGCAGGTTTTGCAAAAAATCTGCGACATCATTTATTTGAGCAGATTCAAAGTTTTTCCTTCTCAAATATCGACCGCTTTTCTAGTTCGAGTTTGATTACGCGGATGACGACGGATGTAACGAACGTGCAGAACGCCTATCAAATGGTGATTCGGATTTTAGTTCGCTCCCCTTTGATTTTAATATTTTCACTCGTAATGACTTTCCACATCAATCGGGAATTATCGATGATTTATTTAGTGATCGTTCCAATTATGATTGTAGGGTTGGGCTTGATTATTCGTTTTGCGCATCCATTGTTTGAAAAGGTTTTTCGCACCTATGACCGTTTGAACAATGTTGTGCATGAAAATCTGCAAGGGATTCGTGTTGTGAAATCGTACGTACGAGAAGATTATGAAGAAGAAAAATTTAGTCGAGTTTCACAACTGGTTTTTGATAATTTTACTAAAGCGCAACGGATCGTAGCCTTCAATATGCCATTGCTACAAGTCGCGGTGTACACTTGTATGCTCTTGCTTTCTTGGCTGGGAGCGGAATTGATTGTAGATAAAGGCAATCTGACTACGGGTGAATTAGTCAGTATGTTCAACTACACGATGCAAATTTTGATGAGTTTAATGATGCTGTCGATGACTTTTGTTCAGCTGATGATTGCGCGAACTTCAGCCACTCGAATCACCGAAGTATTGAGCGAAGAGAGTGACTTGAAAAATGGAACCAATCCCTTGACCACAGTTCCTGATGGATCGGTGGAATTTAACGATGTTTGTTTCAGTTACAAAGATGATATGGATAAGCTAGTTTTAGAAAAGATCGATTTGAAAATTGCTTCAGGTGAGGTAATCGGAATTGTTGGCGGAACCGGGAGTTCAAAATCTAGTTTAGTTCAATTGATTCCACGACTTTATGATGTCACCCACGGTGTCGTCAAAGTCGGCGGTCATGATGTTCGTCGCTATGATTTAGAAACGTTACGCGATCAGGTAGGGATGGTGTTACAAAACAATGTATTGTTCAGTGGAACAATCATTGAAAATCTGCGTTGGGGTAACGAGCAAGCTACTGAAGAAGAGGTCATCCAGGCTGCGACGATTGCTCAGGCAGACTCATTTATTCAAGAGTTTCCTGAAAAATACAACACGCTGATTGCTGAAGGCGGCAATAATGTTTCCGGCGGACAGAAGCAGCGTTTAACTATCGCGCGGGCGTTGTTGAAAAAACCGAAAATTTTAATTTTAGATGATTCTACTAGTGCTGTCGATACCAAAACCGATCGCGCGATTCGTGAGGGACTAGCTAAAGAAATTCCTGGGACGACGACGTTCATTATTTCGCAGCGGGTGAGTTCGATCCAAGATGCCGATCGCATCGTTGTTTTAGATGATGGAAAGATTAATGGCATTGGAACGCACGCTCAATTACTTGAAAATAATGTTATTTATCAAGAAATCTTTGAATCCCAACAGAAAGGTTTTGGTGGACATGATGAATAAGAAGACCACTGCTCAATCAAGCCCATTAAGAACCATCAAACGTTTGCTGAAAATCATGGCTGAAGAACACAAAGTACAATTAGTGGTTGTCTTTTTCATGATTTTACTGAGCGCTTTTGCTAATGTACGGGGTTCATTGTTTTTACAAGTTGTAATCGATGATTATATCACGCCTTTGATTGGCCAAAATAATCCGAATTTCACAGGCCTCTTAAAAGCAATCATGACGATGGCCTTGATTTATGTCGTTGGGATTGCCGGGACGCTTTCATATAACTTGATCATGGTAAAAGTTTCAGAAGGAACACAGAAAAAAATTCGTGATCAAATGTTTGAACATTTAGAGACCTTGCCATTGCGCTACTTTGATTCAAATGCTGATGGGGATATTATGAGTCATTTTACGAATGATACAGATACCTTGCGGCAAATGATCTCACAAAGTATTCCTAACTTGATGATGGCACTAGTAACTTTTGTTTCGGTTTTTATCGCGATGTTTTCATTGAGTATTCCTTTAGCGTGTTTTGTAATTGCTTCGGTTTCATTGATGTTCGTAATGCTACGCTTTATTACGAATCGAAGTGGACGCTATTTTGGTGAGCAGCAACGTTCTCTAGGAAAAGTCAACGGCTATATCGAAGAAATGATCCACGGGCAAAAAGTCGTAAAAGTATTCAATCATGAAGAAGTCGCTATGCAGGAATTTGATGTGATCAATGATCAGCTGCAGGAAAGTGCCACAAAAGCGAATGCCACGGCGAATACGTTAATGCCGATCATGATGAATCTGTTGAACATTCAATACGTTTTAGTCGCAATTGTCGGAGGATTGTTTGCTGTTTATGGTGTCTCCGCCTTAACTGTCGGAATGATTGCATCATTCTTACAATTGAGTCGTTCGTTAAATGGACCCATCAGTCAAATTTCACAGCAAATCAATTTTGTGATTATGGCTTTGGCTGGTGCTGACCGGATTTTCCAATTGTTAGATGAAGAATCCGAAGTTGATGATGGTTATGTGACGTTAGTAAATGTCAAAGAAGTCAAAGGTGAGTTGATTGAGACTAAAGAACGGACCGGCACTTGGGCCTGGAAACATCCTCATGAAGATGGAACCATTTCTTATGTCCGCTTGACTGGAGATGTTCGTTTTGAAGATGTTAATTTTGGTTACGAGGACGATCATTTAGTTCTACATGATATCAATTTGTATGCAGAGCCGGGTCAGAAGGTGGCTTTCGTTGGCGCAACTGGAGCGGGCAAGACTACCATCACGAATTTGATCAATCGTTTTTATGATATCCAAGATGGTAAAATTCGCTATGACGGTGTCAATGTCAAGAAAATTAAAAAGGATTCACTACGATCTTCTCTAGGGGTCGTGTTGCAAGATACACATTTGTTTACCGGAACGGTCAAAGAAAATATTCGTTACGGAAATTTAAGTGCGACTGATGAAGAAGTCTATCAAGCCGCAAAATTGTCTAATGCAGATACATTTATCCAACATTTACCTGAAAAATACGAGACCGTCATTACGGGGGATGGTGAAGGACTATCACAAGGCCAGCGCCAATTACTAGCGATTGCTCGGGCAGCGATTGCTGATCCGCCAGTCATGATTTTGGATGAGGCCACTTCAAGTATTGATACCCGAACAGAAGGGATTGTTCAATCTGGTATGGATCGCTTGATGGAAGGCCGAACCGTCTTTGTGATTGCCCATCGCTTATCAACGATTCAAAATTCAGATGTGATCATGGTGATGGATCATGGACGAATCATTGAACGCGGCGACCACGAGAGTCTATTAGCCGAGCATGGAATGTATTACCAGTTATATACAGGAAAAGTCGAATTGGATTAAATTAAGAAATAAGGCGCACCTCGCGGATGTGAGGTGTGCCTTATTGTTGGAACAAGTTAAAGATTACCGCTAAAATGAAAGTAAAGATACAGGAGAGGAAGTAGAAGATGACGCTTGATATTTCACAGCTGAGTGAAGGAGAGCTCCCTGAAGCTAAAAAGCTGATAAAAAAAGTATTTATGACTTTTGAAGCACCGGATTATTCTGATGAGGGAATTACTCATTTTATGCTGTATCTGGCTGAAACGCTCGAAAAGGAAGTTACAACTGGTCAAGTTCGGATTTGGTGTGGGAAAGAGGATCATAAAATTGTGGGTGTTCTAGCGGTCAGACTCCCAGCTCATATCGCTTTGCTTTTTGTCGATGAAACGTATCATCGGCAAGGAATAGCAAAGAAGCTGTATCAAGCGATGCTTTTAGCATTGACACCGAATCACTTGACGGTCAATTCTTCTCCTTACGCTATTCCGATCTATAAAAGACTAGGTTTTCGCTGTGTGGGGCAGGAAGAGGTAGTTTCTGGAATTCGTTTTCAGCCGATGGTTTTAACAAGAGAGGATGGAGAAAAATGAAACGTTTTGCGATGAAAGATTATGGGACAGCAAAAGACGTACTAATCGAGATCGAGGCGGAGGCACGGCCGGTTGACGAGAGCCATGTGCGGGTAGCATTAAAGGCTTTTGCGATTAATCCATATGACGTGGCACTGCGTCAAGGAAAGATGCGTGAATTTCGGACACTGAAGTTTCCTTATGTTTTAGGGAATGATGGGGCAGGGATCGTGACCGAGGTCGGTAATAAAATTGCTCATGTTAAGGTTGGCGATGAAGTAATCATTCATGCGATTGGCGGAACGTATGGTGAAGAAGTCGTGGTTCCTGGAAAAAAAGTCGTAAAAAAACCAGCAACTATGTCGTGGGAGATGGCTGCAGGAGCGGTGACACCGTGGCTGACCACTTATAATTTAGTCACGCATCTATTAGGCGCTAAAATTGGTGAGACCGTCATGGTGCAAGGAGCATCGGGGGCAGTCGGTTCATTGCTGCTTCAATTTTTGAAGCAACAAGGCAAAACGGTGCTGGCCTCGGCCTCTAAACGAAATGAAGCTTTGGTGCGTAGTTTGGGAGCTGATCAATTTGCAGCTTATGATGAGACGGATGTCGGAGCAAAGTTCGCGGATCAAGCAGATACGGTCATTGATGCGACTAAAGGTGGTCAGGCTGGGGAAGCAGGGCAGCAGATCATGAAAGAAGGCGGAAACTTTGTGGCCTTAAATGCCCTACCGAGCAAAACGAAAAAGAGCGGAAATTATTTATCTTTTGCCCCTTCCAAAGAGTATTCAGATGATGAAGCATTAACCGAATTAGCAGAATTAGCTGATAAACTTCACTTAACGATTGCGGAGGTGCTGCCCTTTACGTTAGCCAGTGTGGTTGCGGCGCATGAAAAACTAGAAGGCCACCCCGCTGCTGGCAAGCTCATCATTAAGCAGGTGGACTAAAATGGATCAACAAAAGTGGCTGTTAGTAAGAAAAAATTTTGAAGGTACTGAAGACTTAGCAGACGGCTATTATCGTTTGCGAGAACTTGACGGTGACTATCAGTTGGCTTATTTGATAGCAGGACCTTGTGGGGATAAGGTTCCTCATCCGGCGGTGACTCTGGAACAAGAAGGTAAGCAAGTTCGACCGATTCGTTTGCTTGATCTGGAAGTGACCCCCATTTTGAATTTAGCAGCAGAAACGGGTGATTCAGAACAAATTGAAGCATTGACCGATCAGCTTTTAGATCGCTTTATTAAGATGAAAAAATTAGTTCTTTAAGCGTTTCTTTAGCTTTCCACGAGTGAAAAGGGATACAATTGTGACAAATGAATAGGAATGTCAAAAAAGGTGATTTCAGCTGCTTGAGAGAATTGAAATTAGCCGAAATTCCGTGCTACATTAGTTCAGCGAGAAAAAATAGTAGGTGAAATCAATGAAAGTTCTTCAATCTCTAAAACATACATGGACACTTTTTAAATTAGATTGGCGACGGATTGCTAAAAATCCGATTGCCATTTTACTGATGGCTGCACTGGTCATCATCCCCTCTCTTTATGCTTGGTTCAATATCAAAGCGCTATGGGATCCTTATGCCAATACGGGAGAATTACCGATCGCGGTCTACAGTGCCGATGCCGGGGCAAAATTTCAAGATAAAGATGTCGAAATTGGAAAAGAAGTCGTCAAAAATCTGCATAAGAATAAACAGTTAGGCTGGCGCTTTGTCGATTCAAAAAAACAAGTTGTTGAAGGCGTCAAATCTGGGAAGTACTATGCCGGAATCTATTTACCCAAAGAATTTTCCGAAGATTTATTGAGCTTTACTTCAGGTGATATCAAAAAACCGAAGATTGAATACTATCTAAATCAGAAGATCAATGCGATTGCTCCGAAAATTACCGACAAGGGGGCAGGCTCGATTCAGACAGAAATCAGCCAAGAATTTATCAAGACAGCTAGTTCGACTCTGTTAAAGGTCTTTAACGAGATTGGTTACGATATCGACGCAAACTTAGTCAGCATCAATAAGGTCAAAGATTTGATTTTAACGACTAATGATAATCTAGACGAAATCGATAAATATACTCAAGAAGTTGTTGAAGTTCAGGGGAAAATGCCAGAGTTAAAAGACAAATTAGCAAAAGCCAATGAGTTCTCGGCTTATCTACCTCAAGTAGACGAGATGGGGCAAAAATTGATTACGTTAAATCAAAAAATGCCGGAGATCAAGAAGCAAGCTAGCGTCATCTTGACTCTGCAGCAAAAGATTCCTGAGATTCAACAAGCGGGTAGTCAAATCGCCCAAGTCGACAGTGACTTTGCTGAAATTGAAAAGACGATGAACGACGGGATTAATGAAGCAAAACAAGGGTTAAACATCATTCATCAAGTGCAAACGATCTTACCAGATGTTCAAAAATTGGGAAATCAAGCCGAAGATTTTGCCTCAACAACTAAAGACGGGGCAGAAAAACTGAAAGCAGCGGTACCAAGTATTTCTAGCAGCGTACAAGTAACCTTGCAATCAGTTGGACAAGTAGCGGAGACAACCAATTCATTAGCAGGATCTATTGAAACGGCATTAGAAGATAATCAATTGAGCCAAGAAGAAAAAGATACTCTTGGTAAATTGATTAATAGCTTTATTAAAGGCAATCAAGATCAACAGACTGCGCTTGATTCACTTTCAACGATGATTCAAAATATGAAAGACTTAGCAGATAAAAATGGGAATACCGATGCCAGTCAAAAACTAAGCAATATTTTAACGCTGTTAACAAATGCCAAACAAACTTTAAGTAATTTGAATGATCGATTAAATCGCTTGAACACTGCTATCCAAGATGGCGATATTACTCAAGCTAAAGAATTTTTGGAGCAGGTTCAACAGGCGGCTAAAAATGTAGCCGATGTTGTCAATAGTATTAACGCAGAACAAGTCGGTCAAACGGTCAGCTCGATCCTTGATAAATTGATCAACACGATCACGACTGCGCAAGGTGTTTTAGATCAAGCGCAGCAAATTGATTTTACTTCATTATTGAATTCGACCGAAGGCACGGTAAGCAATGCCATCACCTTCTTAGAGAAATATCAAAAGCAAATGCCGGCGATTGGTCAAGAAGTACATGACGCCAATATCCTGTTGAATGGTCATATGAATGACATCGTCAATGGCATCAATACCGGTGTTGATCTTTATAACAACGAATTGCCAGTTGTTGAGGAAAAATTGGCGTTGGCCGCTAACTTCATGCAAAATGATTGGCCGGGCGTGAAAAAAGATTTGACTGGCGGATTAAAAATTGCTAACGATAAAATGCCGGAAGTAGAGAGTGCATTGAATCTTGCAACAGATTTGATCCAAAATGATTACCCATCCTTACGTGCAGGAATCCAAAAGGCAGCAAAGGCCATCCAACAAGGGGACCAGACGATCGACTTTGGTCAAGTCTTAAAACTATTGAAACTAGATGCACAAAAAGAAAGTGATTTTTTCACGACTCCAGTAGATTTAGAGACCAATACGCTCTATCCCATCGCGAATAACGGTTCGGCGAGTACGCCGTTTTACACGGCTTTGTGTTTATGGGTCGGCGCAGTGTTGTTCTCAAGTGTCACAACGACGGATTTTTTCTTAGATAAAAAAGATCGCGGAAAATATACAAAACGGGAGCAGTTCGGTGCACGGATGCTGACGTATTTAGTGGTCAGCGTCGGTCAGGCTTTGATCGTAACGCTGGGAAATATGTTCTTGTTAGGGGTTTACGTGAAAAATCCGGTTTACAGTGTCCTTTTTGCTGTTTTAGTTGCGCTAGCCTTTATGATGATCGTTTATGTGCTAGTGGCTCTGTTTGGAACGGTCGGTAAGGGGATTGCCATCATTATCCTCGTACTGTCGATTTCCGGTGGAGGTGGGAACTATCCGATTCAAGTCTCCGGTAAGTTTTTCCAAGCCGTCAATCCATGGCTACCTTTCACGCATGCTGTCAACTTGTTGCGTGAGAGTGCTGGAGGAATCTATTGGCCAAACGCAACCCAAGATATCATCATTATGATCGTACTGTTTGTCGTCTTTGGTATCTTAGGAACCTGGGCATATCCAGTCTTGCAGCCGCATTTGACGAAGCTGACAAAAGTCGCTCATGAGAGCAAAATCTTTCATTAAAATCAAGCAGACAAAACAACAGCGTATTTCTGTTGTTTTGTCTGCTTTCATGTTTTACTTAAGTTATGAAAAACCGTTGAAAAAGCATTGACATTTGGTCTGAGGACGAGTAATATTTCGCTTGTTTGCCTTTTTTAAAGCTGTTAATTCAGTGCTAAATAGGTAAATATTCCGATGATCAAAGTTTACAGGACTTTGAAAATCATCTGCGGTTTTATTTGAAAAATAAATAGGTTAATTAATAAAAAAAGGAGTGAGTCTTGTGGATTATCTTAAACGCTTGCTGGTTGGACGACCACTGAAGTCGTCTGAAAATGATGATCAAAATTTATCACGTTTTGCGGCGTTAGCGATGCTTTCATCTGATGCGTTGTCTTCTGTTGCGTATGGAACGGAACAGATCGTGGTCGTTCTGATTACCTTATCAACTGCGGCGATTTGGTATTCTTTGCCCATTGCGGCAGTAGTCTTGGTTTTATTGACGTCCCTAATTTTATCGTATCGTCAAATTATCCATGCCTATCCTCATGGTGGCGGCGCATATGTCGTGAGTAGTGAAAATTTAGGGAAGAATGCTGGCTTGGTCGCAGGTGGATCACTTTTGATCGACTATATGCTGACCGTGGCGGTCTCTGTATCGGCTGGTGCTGAGGCAATTGCTTCTGCAATTCCCGCCTTGTATCATCATCGTGTTTTAATTTCTGTCATTATTGTTTTATTATTGATGTTGATGAATTTACGTGGTTTGCGTGAAAGCGCGGGACTGTTGATGGTTCCGGTCTACAGCTTTATTACAGTGATTACTATTTTGATTATCGTGGGTTTAGTAAAAATCTTTTCTGGTGCCGCACCGATGCATGCAACGACCCAGGTTGGCGCAGTAGTTCCAGGAATATCAATCGCACTGCTGTTGCGGGCATTTTCATCAGGTTCTTCTTCATTAACTGGGGTCGAAGCGATTAGTAATGCCGTACCGTTCTTTAAGAAACCGCGGGCCAAAAATGCAGCCGGAACTTTAGCGATGATGGGTGTGATTCTCGGCTTCTTCTTCACTGGTATCACTTTCTTGAACTATTGGTTTGGAATTGTTCCGACTGAAAAAGTGACGGTGTTGTCACAAGTTGGAGAAGCTGTTTTTGGGAAAGGCATCTTTTATTATCTGCTACAATTTGTGACTGCCTTGATTTTGGCAGTGGCTGCTAATACAGGATTTTCAGCCTTCCCAGTCTTAGCTTATAATTTGGCAAAGGATAAATTCTTGCCTCACCGCTATCAAGATCGTGGAGATCGCTTGGGGTATTCCAATGGGATCATTACATTAGCGTTAGGCTCAATTATTCTATTGTTGATTTTCCAAGGTTCGACCGAACGTTTGATTCCATTATATTCAGTCGGTGTATTTATTCCCTTTACCTTGTCGCAAACCGGAATGGTTTTAAAATGGCGTAAAGAAGGTCAGCACTGGGTCAGAAAATCTATTGCTAATATCATTGGTGCTTTGATTTCCTTTGCAATTGTTCTCATCTTGTTTGTGTATCGCTTACCAGATATTTGGCCCTTCTTCATCATTATGCCAATCTTGATTTTTGCATTTTACCAAGTTCATAAACATTATAAAAATGTTGCGGAACAGTTGCGGCTATCAGATGAGGTCGAATTACATGAATATGAAGGAAATACAGTGATTGTCCTAGTCGGTAATGTGACACAAGTGAATATTGGAGCGATTAATTATGCCCGTTCAATCGGAGATTATGTAATCGCCATGCACGTTTCTTTGGAAGAAAATGAAGAGAAGGAAAAAGAGATTCGTCATGAATTTCGAGAAAAATTCCCAGATGTTCGTTTTTCAGTCGTTCGTTCGCCGTATCGTTCGATTGTTAACCCAGTCAGTCGTTACGTGGATCGGGTAAGTAAAAATGCACGCGAACACAATTATACAACGACTGTTTTGATTCCAGAATTTGTTCCTAATAGAACGTGGAAACGCTCGTTGCATAATCAAACGGCGATGCGTCTGCGCTTCCGTTTATCTTATCGCGACGATATTATTATCAGTACCTATAATTACCATCTAAAAAAATAGTGAGTTCGTGAAAGAGCGTGCCGTTATGACGGGGCGCTCTTTTTGTCTGCAGATTTTCCAAACTGTTTTTTTAAATCAGAGCTACTTTTTTTTAGGCGGTTCGTAAGCGAAATTTTTAAGAAATAATCAAAGATTAATCGATTGAAACGGATTCATTTCATTTTTTGAACAAAAGGGTTGATTTTAATCGCTAATAGATGTAATATCAAACAGCATTAATTACTAACACTGTTAGCTATTAATAAAATGATTGTTATTTTTTTGGAGAAGGAGGAGTCTGATGACATTCGCAGAAGAGGCTGAACGGGAACTGATGCAGCTGATGGTGGAAAATCGCCATGGGGCGTTCAGTAAAATGGAAAAGAGCAACAAAGGAGCAAATATTGTCATTAAGGTGTTGGATCGTTTGGGAGAACCTACGAATCCTAAACATTTGGCTGAAACGTTGAATTTATCCACTGCGCGAATCGCCGCTGTGTTAGGAAACTTGGAAAAACGCGGATTGATTATTCGAACGATGGACGCGGATGATCGCCGCCGAATCAATGTACGCTTAACAGAAAGCGGAAAAAAGGTAGCGGCCGCTGAAAAGCTGGACATGCGGAATAAAATTATTCGTGTGTTTGAAATGATGGGTGAAGAGGATACGAAGAAATACCTTGAATTGACAGCTAGGTTTGTCGGCTACTCTAAACAATTATCTGAAGAAGAGGAAGGTGAGCAAGAGTGAAGATTTTTAAATATCTCGCTAAATACTGGTACGCAATTATTGCCGTATTATTACTTTTAATCGTGCAGGCCTCAAGTGATCTAAGCTTGCCGAGTTTAACATCGGATATCGTGGATGTCGGTATTCAACAAGGGGGACTGGAGCAGTCGACCCCCGATAAAATTAGAAAATCAACGCTTCAAGGACTTGAGCTTTTCATGACGGAAGAAGAAAAGCAAACCATCGAAGACAATTACAAAGAGGCAACTCAAACCATTGATGGTAAGAAAGTTGCTATTTATAAATTAGATTTACAAAAAGACATGACCAAAGAAAAGTTAGCGGACATCTTTAACTTGCCAATGATGATGATTGCTTCAACCCGAGCGACTGATAGTAGCAACGGTAAAGAGGCTAAGGCTATTTTAGCGGACTATCAAGGGATTGCCAAAGACGCAGCTAAGGCTCAAGCTCTGGGGGATGAAGCCAAAGCATTAGGGGAACAAGCCCAAGCCGCCGGAAAAGCTGCAGCTGCAGCAACCGATGGCGCAACTGCAGCTGCTAAAGGTGCGGAGGCCCAACGTTTAGCGACAGAAGCCCAGGCAAAGGGAGCTGAAGCACAAAAGCTTGGCAACTCCATCAAAGAAAAAAATGATGCGATGCCAGCTAGAGTGGAATCTGCACGTAAAGCAACTAAAGACGAATTAGGGGATGTCGGGGCAGATTCATTGAAGACTGTGGGAATTCAAATGACTTTAGCTGAATATAAAGCCTTGAACATTAACACTGAGAAAATCCAAACCGATTATATGATTAAGACCGGTGCCAAAATGCTTGGTTTAACACTGTTATCTGCAGTGGCCGCTATTATTGTTGGTTTGATTGCTTCATTAGTTGCAGCGACGGTTGGTAGAAATCTACGGGTTGGCCAATATGAACAGACTTTAGCTTTTTCAAACAATGAAATGGAAAAATTCTCTCCTGCGTCATTGATTACCCGAAATACCAATGACATCCAACAAATTCAAATGGGGATCGTCATGGTTATGAGAATGGTTTTATATGCCCCAATTTTAGGTATCGGCGGCGTGTATAGAGTTTATAAAACAGGAACTGGAATGGGCTGGATTGTTGGTGTAGCCGTTGGCGCAGTGCTTTTATTAGTAGTTACTTTGCTAGTTACGACGATGCCGAAATTCAAAATTTTGCAAAAATTAGTGGACCGCGTGAACTTAGTTTCTCGTGAAATCATTACTGGTTTACCAGTTATTCGTGCATTTTCTCGTGAGCAGTATGAAGAAAAACGTTTCGATGGTGCGAATAGCGATTTGATGAAAACACAACTATTTGTCAACCGAGCAATGTCATTGATGATGCCGTTAATGATGCTATTAATGAATGGAATCTCAGTCCTAATCGTTTGGGTTGGCGGACATAATATGGATATGGGTCAACTTCAAGTTGGTGATATGATGGCCTTCATTACGTACACAATGCAAATCGTGATGGCCTTTATGATGTTGTCGATGGTATCGATCATTCTACCGCGGTCCAATGTTGCTGCTGGACGGGTGGATGAAGTTTTAAATACTGAACCATCCATCAAAGATCCAGAACAACCAAAAGACGATCACGACTTTAAAGGTGAAGTGAAATTTGAAGGTGTCGAATTCCGTTATAGCGATGCCGATGCCGATGTTCTGCATCATATTAACTTCACTGCGAAACCAGGTCAGACGACTGCTCTAATCGGTTCAACCGGTTCGGGTAAATCAACAATCGTTAACTTGATTCCACGTCTGTTCGACGTAACCGGCGGTCGGATCACGATTGACGGTATTGATATTCGTGAGATGAGTCAACATAAGCTACATGAAATCATGGGCTTTGTTCCACAAAAAGGGGTCTTATTCTCTGGTGATATCGCGTCAAATATCAAATTTGGCGATGCTGATATTTCAGATGAACAAATGAAGAAAGCTGCGGAAATCGCTCAAGCTGATGAGTTCATCAAATCGAATGAAAAAGGCTTTGACCGTGCGATCTCACAAGGTGGAACGAACGTTTCCGGTGGACAAAAACAACGTTTATCAATTGCACGGGCGCTAGCGAAAAATCCTAAGATCTTGATTTTTGATGACTCTTTCTCAGCATTGGATAATAAAACCGATGTGGCACTGCGGAAAGCTTTAGCTGAAAATGTTAAAGGTGTAACACAAATCATCGTCGCACAAAAGATCTCAACGATTTTACATGCCGATAATATCATCGTTTTAGATGAAGGACGCGTGGTTGCGCAAGGACGTCATGAAGAATTAATGGAAACGTCAAAAGTTTATCAGGAAATTGCGCAGTCGCAATTAAGTAACGCTGAACTTGGCATAGAAGAAGCGGATTAAGGAGGAGCGAATAAAATGGCAGAAGAAAAACAAAATCGCCCTCGTGGTGGCGGACATGTTCCTGGACGTGGGGTTGCTGCGCCAGCAGAAAAAGCGAAAAACTTTAAAGGCACCATCAAGAAGTTAGTTTCGTATTTGGGCGCATATAAGATCGCTGTTTTCTTTGTAATGATTTTCGCGATTGCCTCAACGATTTTTAATATCTGGGGTCCGAAAATTTTATCAAAGGCAATTACCGAACTATTTAACGGGCTAATCAAGAAATACCAAGGAACAGGCGATATCAACTTTGATAAAATCGGTGGTATCTTACTGTTCATGCTGGGATTATACGTAGTCGCTTCACTATTTTGGATCATTCAAGGTTGGATCATGTCAACGATCTCGCAAAAGATCACGTATCGGATGCGGAAAGAGATTTCTGAAAAAATCAACCGGATGCCAATGAACTATTTTGAGAGCCGGACGACCGGTGAAGTTCTTTCGCGGATCACCAATGACGTGGACACGTTGGGGCAATCATTGAACCAAAGTTTGACTCAATTAATCACCTCGACATTTACGATTATCGGGGTCATCGTGATGATGCTTTCTATCTCAGTTAAGATGACTGGAATCGCGATCTTGATCGTACCGATCTCATTAGTATTGATTATGATCGTAGTAAAAAATTCACAAAAATATTTCAAAACGCAACAAGAATATCTAGGTGTTATTAACGGGCAAGTGGAAGAAACCATTGGCGGTTATACGATTGTTCGTTTGTTTAACGATGAAGAGAACTCTTTGAAAGAATTTAAAGAACAAAATGATGTGTTGTTTAAATCAGCTTGGAAATCACAATTTCTTTCTGGCTTGATGCAGCCGATCATGAACTTTGTTGGTAACTTAGGATATGTTGGTGTAGCGATTGCTGGTGGGGTCATGGCCTATAATGGTGTGATTACTGTTGGGGACATCCAAGCCTTCATCCAGTATGTGCGTAACTTGACTCAACCAATCGCGCAGCTTGCTCAAGTATCCAATCTATTACAATCAATGGCGGCCGCTGCTGAACGAGTTTTTGAGTTCTTAGAAGAAGACGAAGAAGATCAGACAGCTGAAAATCCGGTTAAAATTGATAAAGCCGAAGGAATGGTTGACTTTGAACATGTCAAATTTGGTTACACACCAGACAAGATCGTCATCCAAGACTTTACTTCCCATGTTGATCCAGGCCAAACGGTAGCAATCGTTGGACCGACGGGAGCCGGAAAAACAACGATGGTTAAATTATTGATGCGTTTTTACGATGTCAATTCTGGCGCCATCAAGATCGATGGTCACAACATCAAAGATTTCAACCGTGCAGATTTGCGTAAGAATATTGGGATGGTCTTGCAAGATACATGGTTGTTCAAAGGCACCATCATGGACAATCTGCGTTATGGACGCTTAGATGCGACTGATGAAGAAGTTTACGCAGCAGCCAAAGCCGCTCACGTCGATCACTTCATCAAGACTTTACCGGGCGGCTATGACATGGAACTGAATGAAGAATCTTCTAATATCTCACAAGGTCAAAAACAATTACTGACGATTGCTCGTGCGATCTTAGCAGACAAACCAATTTTGATCTTAGATGAAGCCACGTCGTCAGTTGATACGCGGACTGAAGGATTGATCCAAGAAGCCATGAACAACTTGATGAAAGGGCGAACGTCATTCGTGATCGCTCACCGTCTATCAACGATTAAAGATGCTGATAAGATTTTGTACATGCAAGGTGGAGACATCAAAGAACAAGGTAGCCACGAAGAATTATTGGCACAAAATGGACTTTATGCTGCGTTGTATAACTCACAATTTGAAGAATTGACAGATTAAAAAAATAGACCGAGTATCTTTTTGAGATGCTCGGTCTATTTTTATCAGTTTTTCTATCGGAAAACCGAACTACACAGGTGAGTTAGCTATTATTTTTTGTTGATAGTGCATGACTGTTAATGATAGTTTTTATCTGTGATCATCTTGGTTTTATTTTCGTAAGTGACAGTAATCCTAGTTCCAGCGTAATCCCTATTTTTGGTTTTATTCCAGGTAGCCATCGATCTTGGCGGCATACCGTAGTCCGATTTTTCCCAACTAGTCACTGTATCTGGTGTACCGACGAGTTTTTCTAATTCTTCGTAATTTGAACCGCCTTCGAAAGTATATTTTTCATTGTCAGCGTCATAGTACTCTGTGGCGACTTTTACAGAATCATAGATATTTTGTGTCCAATTGCTTGGAAAGCTTTTTTTTAATGAAGAATTTGGAACCGGTTTGATGGGTTTATAGGATGTTTTATCCACACTATTGAAATATGTCAGCAAAACGATTGAAAAGAAAAAACTCGCAAACACTATCCCCAGAACAAGTCTCGTACTTTTCTTTTTAGGGTCAGGTGGTGGAATGCTTGGTTTTGGTACGGTATCTTTTTTGGGGGTTAAATAAAGTGAACCGCAGTAGTCACACTTCCAGCCGTTCTCTACTTGATGAAATTTGGTACTTCCACAATTCATACACTCTTTATTTTTCATGATAAAGGCCATCCGATCTGTAATTTTTCGGGAAGTCATCTGGATACTTGCCTAAACCTGCACGCGGATACTTTTCCGGCAGGCGATTGAATGAGACGTACTTTACAATTGGGGTAACGTAACTGACGTGATCATTTTCAAAATAGACATTTGGTTTTCCTTGTTTCTCGTAGTTGAATTGCTTGTCATAATTGCCGTGGGAACTATCTTGAGCAATGATCATAAGTGCTCTGACTTCACGCCAAGTCAAATTTCCTTGTAGCCAGTCTGCTCTGATTTTTTTTTGCCTCGTAGGAAGTTGGCTGGCTATTTTCATCAAAAGTGACAACTAAATTTTTTTTGATTTTTTGAGTGTCGGTAATAATTTCGTCAGGATTCCCCCAAATCCTTAGAATATCCTCACTGGTGTATTGATCAAAATCTGGTCCGAAGGCTGCGAGAAATCCTGCTTCTCGATAATAGGTTGTTATCGAGAATTCAGAATCGGGATTTTCGATGATCATATCTTTTTTAGGCGGTTCTTTGGCTTGATTTTTTATCAATTGGTCATGTTCATTTTGTGCATCCGCTAAGCGCTGTTCGAATTTTCCGGTCTGCTCTCCACCGTATTCCGCAATCGAGGCTTTGGCTAGATTGATTTCTTCTTGGTTGAGTGAAAGTTCTGCAATTCGTACATTTCGCTCAGGATTTTTTAACTGGCTTACTGAATATTTTCCGCGTTCATTCCCTTTCGAGTTAGTTGCGGGAAGATTAATTACCTTACTTATCTGTGAAAATCCCTTGGATTCAAAGATAAAGTAGTAGCTGCCCAAAATAAGTACAAGGATCAGTAACGGAGTGATTCGCGTAACAATAGGTAGGATGCTCTTCTTCTCAATCTCAACTGTCTCATCTAACTCGTAAACGGTGTGACAGTAATCGCATTCATACCCTTCTTCAGTTTTATTAAAGTGGTTGCCACCGCAATATTTACAAACTAACCCTTTCATTTTTCACCCTAATCGTTTTGAGAAATAGCAAAACGATTCATTCCTTTTATTTTTGTCTATTATATTAGAACAGTCGTTGTTACTAAATGATACCATGGAGCAATTATCGGAGGGAATAGGAAGATGATTTTTTTGTGGGCATAAGCTTGAGAGGCGTTGAACTTTTTTTAGTATCTGTGATGAAGAGGTTGGATTTGAGTTGTTGAATAGTAATTAAAAAGAGTCGCTTTGTTTGAATTACTTTCAAACAAAGCGACTCTTTTAGATTTATCTACTCGTCTTCGTTGCTGGATCTAATTTACGTTCAACCATTCCTAGCAGCCAATCCGTCATAATCGCCATCAATGCAGTGGGCAAAGCACCAGCTAAAATCAATGATGTTCCATCAGTTGCATTGGTTCCTCGGATGATGATATCTCCTAATCCGCCAGCGCCAACAAAGGCACCGATAGCAGTGATTCCAATTGCAACGACTAAGGCATTCCGAATTCCGGCCATGATCACCGAAACGGATAAAGGTAGCTCGATCATATAAAGCCGTTGCCAAGAGGTCATTCCCATCCCCGTTCCGACATCTAAGGCATTTTTGTCAACTTGTCGCATGCCAGTATAGGTATTTTTAATGATTGGCAGTAATGAGTATAGGAAAACAGTTAAAATGACGACATTTACACCTAGACCTAGGCCGATCATTAAAATTGAAATCATCGCTAGTGAAGGAATCGTTTGGATAATATTAGCGATTCGCATCACCCAGTTCGCTAACTTGTAATGTTTGGAGATAAAGATCCCGATTGGAATCCCTACGATTGCCGCGAACAGTACACCATAGATCGAAATCAGAAAGTGACGGACAAACTGACTGAAAACGTAGGCGCCGTTTGTTTGGAAATAAGTAATAAATTGTTGGAAGGTGTTCATGTTTTCCATTGTTGCCTCACTCCTTTTCGAAATAATTGTGCTGTTTTAAGAAATCTTCTGCCACAACAGAAGGTTCAACTAAATCGTTGTCGGCACGATAATTTAATTTTTGCATTTCTTTTGTATCGATTGTTCCTTCCAAACGTTTTAAGGCTGTTCGGATTTTTGGGTTTTTCTTTAATACTTCGTCTGTCGCGATTGCCGCCGCATCATAAGGTGGGAAGAAGTTGAGGTCGTCTTCCAACATCACGAGATCATAGCTGGCGATCCGTCCATCCGTTGAATAACCTAAAACGATATCCATTTTTCCAGCATCAACGGCATCATAGACGAGACCAATCTGCATCGGTAAAATCGAAGCAAATTCAAAGTCATAAGCTTTTTTGAACCCGTCGTAGCCATCACCTTCACGAGTAATCCAAGCTGTGTCCACACCTGCTTTCAACTCACCTGCGTGTTTTTTCAGGTCGCTGACTTTTTTCAAATTATATTTTTCTGCGGTGTCTTTTCGTACTAAGAAAACATAGGTATTGTCAAAGCCGTAAGAAGAGAACCAAGTCTGTTGATAGCGTTTTTCAAATTCTGTCTTGACGGTTTTAAATGCTTGTTTCGGATCTTTTTCCGCCGGCAAGCCAAGCGTAGTAGTCAAGTCTGTTCCTGTGTAACGAGCGGCCGAGATGGAGGCATCCTGATTCATCATGGCTTGATGATTAATTGTTGTTGTTGCTAGATTATTGATGATGGTCGTATCTAGATCGGTGTAATGCTTAATCATACCGGAAACCAAACTCGCTAGAATTTGAGATTCTGACGTGATTCCCCCAGTGATCCCAATCGTCTCTTCACTATCATTAGAGGCTAAGCCAGGAAAGGAACAACTACTTAGAAAAAGTAATGAAAGACCAAGTAACGCCCAAATTTTTATTTTTTTCATTCGTTACTCCTCCTTTCTTAATGCCGCAGGGGTCATACGATCTTCTAAGAAACCGAGCAATAGATCTACAATCAGTGCCATCAAAATAACCGGCACAGTCCCTGCGATAATCAAAGGTGGTTGGAAATTATTCAAACCGCTGAAGATCAGATCACCTAATCCGCCGGCACCAATGTAAGAAGCTAAGGTTGCCCAGGCGATGACGTAGACCGCCGCCAGCCGGACTCCGGCCATGATTGTTGGGACAGCGATCGGCAGTTCGACGGCAAAAATGGATTGCAGATTGGTCATGCCCATCCCTTTAGCGACATCGCGGTAGTTGCTATCCACATTCTTCATCCCGATAAAAGTATTTCGTAAGATTGGCAATAAAGAATAGATAAACAATGCAATGATCGCTGGCAATTTACCGACACCGAAAAAGGGGATCATCAATGCTAAAAGAGCTAATGAAGGAACAGTCTGTAAGACACTCGCGATTCCGATCACAAAACTTGAAATCTTTGGTAAGCGCGTTAAAAGAATCCCTAAAGGAACGGCAACCAAAATGCCCAAGCCTAAGGCAATCGCCGAGATATATAGATGTTCAGCACTTTTTGTCAGCATTTGACCACCATATTCATTGATGAATGCTTGCATCGTTTACGCCTCCCCGTTCGTAATACTTTCAGCCGCATCGCCAAAGGTTTCTTCTTCGCCCCAAAGGACATCATAAATAATGTCGACTAAAGAGACTCTGGTTAAGATTCCAACGAGATGCTTGCTGTCATCGACAACAGGAACATATTTCACCCCACGTTTTAGAATTCTCTGCAAACTGTCACGAACTAAAGCAGATTCTTTTACGTAAAAAACTTTGGGATTGATGATATCCCCGACACTGGTAGAATTTCCACGACGACGTTCCTGGTCAATCGTTTCAACGTCAACGAAACCTTTTAAGACATTGTCTTCGTCAACTACAAGCAATGTATCCACTCGTTTTTCCCGCATCAAACGAATGGCATTTTGCAAACTTTTTTCTGGGGTAATCGAGACAGCTGTGTTCATCATGATCTCCCCAACTGTAGTGGTATCTGGTTTAGCTTGTAACAGGCGATCTTCACCTAAAAGTTCTTCGACAAAGTCGTTGGCGGGATCTTGTAGAATATTTTCCGGGGTATCAAATTGGATGACCTTCCCATTGTCCATAATTGCAATTCGATTGGCCAACTTTAACGCTTCATCCATATCATGAGTAACAAAAATAATCGTTTTGCCTAGGCGTTCTTGCAGATCTTTCACTAGGTCTTGCAATGAATCACGGGTGATAGGATCCAAGGCACCGAAGGGTTCATCCATTAAAATAATATCTTGGTCGGCCGCAAGCGCACGCACCACACCGATCCGTTGTTGCTGCCCACCGGATAATTCATGAGGATAACGGTCCAACATTTCGCGGGGCAGTTCAACTAGGTCAATCATTTTTTCGGCCGTTTTATTTTGTTCTTCTTTATCCACTTTCAATAGTCGTTGGACAAGGGTGATGTTGTCACGAATAGTCATGTGGGGCATCAGGCCGATATTTTGAATGACATAACCAATTTGACGCCGTAATTCAACGGGATTTTTCTTTTGAATATCTTCACCGTTGATCGTGATCGTTCCTTTAGTTGGATCGATCATCCGATTGATCATGCGCATAGTGGTAGTTTTTCCACTACCACTAGTACCGATTAAACAAATGAACTCACCTTTATCAAAAGAGAGAGTCACGTCTTCAACTGCTACCTTGTTTCCATTATATATTTTAGAAACGTGGTCAAATTCAATCATTTTTTTCACTCCTGTTCACACTCCTAATTAAGTTAAAAAATCAAATGGAAATTCCTATAAAACCAAAAGTTTGTACTTTCTCATAAATTCATCAATTATCCAATTCAAATACGGCTTGATAATAGGCAAAGGAAAAGAGATGCTCGCTCAAATATAAAAAAATCTAATGATTCTGTAATTTTAGTATGCAACAAAGAACGCGTAAAGACAAATGACTGGCTTAAATTAATCAGTAAAAATGGAATGGAACCGTTATATTTGATTATAAAAGAGCGCTTTTCTCAATGGTGACAGGAACCAAGGTAGCAATATTTTTTAAGCTCAGAGGGTTTCTGTTAGTAGCCCATTTATTGATGAAGAAATTTTTTTACTATTTATTGTGAGAAGGAGATAGCACAGTCCTTTTCAATGACAATTACCCGTGATAGAATAGCGGAGGAAAAGAGGAGAAGCTATGTTAACCACAGAAGATTTTGATTTTGATTTACCAGAAGAATTAATTGCCCAGACCCCTCTAGAAAAGCGGGATAGTTCACGTTTATTAGTCTTAGATCGGGAAACTGGTCAAATCGAGGATAAACATTTTGATGCCATCATTGAAGAATTAAATGCTGGGGATGCCTTGGTAATGAATGATACCCGGGTCTTACCGGCCCGTTTGTACGGGGAAAAGCCAGAAACTGGCGGTCATTTAGAAGTATTACTGTTAAATAATACGCAGGGGGATGAGTGGGAAACACTGATCAAACCAGCGCGTCGAGCAAAAGTTGGTACTCAGATCGTCTTTGGGGATGGTCGTTTACGAGCGGAAGTAAAGGAAGAATTAGAGCACGGCGGACGGATTGTAGAGTTTTTTTATGAAGGAATCTTTTTAGAAAATCTAGAATCGTTGGGTGAAATGCCGTTGCCACCCTACATCAAAGAACGATTGGAAGATCCAGAGCGCTATCAAACTGTTTATGCGAAGGAAAACGGTTCGGCCGCCGCACCAACGGCGGGCTTACATTTCACACCGGAGTTGCTCGAAAGAATTGCTGCAAAAGGTGTGAAATTGGTTTATTTAACTTTGCATGTTGGACTAGGAACATTCCGACCAGTCAGTGTTGATAATATCGCGGAACATCAAATGCACAGCGAATTCTATCGTCTGACTGAAGAAGCGGCCGAACAATTGAATGAAGTCCGGGCCAATGGCGGAAAAATCATAGCTGTCGGCACAACATCGATTCGGACGTTAGAAACAATCGGAACGAAATTTGCTGGTGAGATTAAAGCCGATAGCGGCTGGACGGATATTTTCATCACGCCAGGTTATGAGTTTAAGATCGTTCAAGCCTTTTCGACAAACTTTCATTTGCCTAAATCGACTTTAGTGATGCTAGTGAGTGCTTTTGCCGGTCGAGAAAAGACCTTAGCTGCATATCATCATGCAATTGAAGAACGTTACCGGTTCTTTAGTTTTGGTGATGCGATGTTCGTTAAATAATGAAATAGAAGGAAAGGAGGTATGACAAGAATTTCGTCATACCTCCTTTTATCTTTTTAGCAAAAAGCTGAACCAGCGTTGAGTTTTCCGACTAGTTTGTAATTTAAAGCGCCACGGAGATCAACCGTTAGTTAATAAATTGTGAGATTAACTTAGCACAAATCATGGGCTGATCGATCCAAGGCATGTGGCCGGCATCTTCAATCAAGTTGAATTGACAATTTGGTAGTGCCGCAGCGATTTCTTGTCCTTTATCCAAAGTTGCGAAAGTATCATTGGCGCCCCAAATCATTTCCACGGGGAAGTTTAGCGCGGCCAATTCAGTAGCTTTGATTTCATTTTGATCATTGGCGTTAAAGGTCCGAAGCAAAGAAAGGGTCGATTCCTGATAATTTGGCAGATTTTGGAAACGATAGTAGCATTCCCGAAACTCATCGGGCATGCCAGCTAATGCTTTTTCGTTGGTCCCCATCATTTTTAAGCCATTTAAGGCCTGTTCATAATTCTTGGGCACCATCTTTTTCACTGCGTGTTCACCGATGATTGGTTTTACCATCATTTTAAGCGGAAGCGGTGTTTTACCTAGCATTACGCGGCCGGGATTTCCGACCATCACTAGTTTTTCCACCCGTTCAGGTCGCGCCATCGCATACCATAATGACCAATGGCAGCCCATTGAGTGAGCCATAATCGTGACTTTTTCCAAGTGTAGCTCAGCCAGCAGTTGGTCAAATAGGTCGATGATAAATGGCCGAATAGTAACTTTTTCATGGTTCATGCCGTCACTGAGCCCGCCACCGGGGCGATTAAATAAGAAAAATTTATTTTCTTTCATTTGTGCCAGTAAAGGGATGAAAGGAAACATGTCGCCGGTGTTGCCCGGCACCACTACAACTGGGGTGCCTTCACCAATTTCGGATACGCGAATTCGCAAGTTTTCTTTTTGGTAAGTAAACCAATGTTCCTGTTCAGTTAAATCGTAGGCGGATAGTAGTTCTTTTTCTGCTTGGGCTGCATTTTTATAAAGATCGCTCTTATGATCTAGATGCGGTTGTTGATAAGTCATTTGTAGTAGCTCCTTAAAGAAATTATTTTTGTAAAAGCTTTTGGCCATTGTCATAAAAAATTTGTTGCTTTTCTATTTGAGAAAACAACTCAGTTTCTTCGATTTTTCGGGCATAATTTTGTACAGATTTAGCCGGTGTATATGGGAAATCGCCCCCATACAATAATTGATCGGTGTCAACAATTTGTAATAAAGTTGGTAGTTGATAAGGTAAGACCATGCCCGCTAAATCAAAATACAGATTTTTTTGTGCTAAGACGACTAACAAGTCATCAGGCTTGGGCGTATCAGGATCGGCTAAAAATTTATTTCCTTCGGTGATCCGTTGGGCAATGATTGGTAATAAGGCGCCCGCGTGGGGAAGAATCCAAGTGATTTTAGGATAACGCGAAAAGATTTGGTTTTGCGCCAAATTTACGATTGTCCGAGTTGTATCAAAGAAAAATTCCATTAAAGGTGTTTTCACTAGCTCACCGGCCCGAATCTGCTGTTTGTATGGCTCGGTTGGATGGAGCATAATTGTCGCTTGCCGTTTGTTTAATTCAGACATCAAAGGATCTAATTTTTGATCGCCGAGATAAAGCCCTTGGCAGTTTGTGGGGAAAGAAAAACCAAAAGCAGTATCGGCGAAACGATCGATGCTTGCTAAGCAGTCATCAATCGAGGGTAAAGGCAGGCTAGCACAAAAAGAAAACTTTTCTGGATAAGCTTGGCTGATTTTTTCTGCTTCTTCATTGATAGTTTCAATTAGCGCGCTTGTTTCTTCTCGTGTGCCGAGGCTCGGATGGGGGCTAGATAAGGAAAGAATCGAATGAGTTATTTGATTCTCTGCCATTAATTGTAAATGAGCTTCTACTGACCAAGCTGGCGTAGTTACACCGTCTGCTTTCCCGGCATAGTATTCTTCATAAGTTTTAGGAATGAAGTGGGTGTGGAAATCGATTTTGTTAAACATTTGTATTCCCTCTTTCATTAATGTACCTTTATTTTAAGAGAGGTCAGAGGAAAAAAGGAGGTACAGAATTTCTAATTCTGTTTCATTTATGGGAAAATTATCTGGGAGTAACCAAAGATTGTTAGAAGCATTGGCCTATTTTTTAACCTTTAAATCTGTCGAGGAAATCAAAGTTTCTGAATTGATTCGTAAGGCGAAAGTGAGTCGTTCAACATTTTACCGTTTGTTTGAGACCAAAGAAGAGTTTTTTCAGTGGGTCTTGGATTATCATATGGAAGGCTTGTCGGGGGTTGCCAAATATACTGCAAAGAGTCCGCTAGCATTTTATCAGCACTACTTTACGTACATTTATGATCATGCCATTTACTTTAAAACGTTTAACAATAGTTCTATGTGGCCGCAATTTCATTATAAAATGAACCAAATTGGGATCGATGTTTATCGTAATTTCATTTATAGAAAAACAGGCGATCAAATGCTGAGTCAAGTGCTCAGTAATTATGCTGTGAATGCACATATCGGAGTGGTGATGGCTTGGTTGAATGAAAAAACGTTGCAGTCTCCCGATCAATTAGCCAGATTAGTCACCACGATGACTACTAGTGCATTTGCTAGTCAGCAGCTTTCCTTAGAAGAAATCTTTCCTTATAATCCTAGCTAAAATTACTATAAGTTTTTATCGATAGCGACTAAAAAGGCTTAATGTAAGGTTCTTAATTGTCTCTTTGTATCACAATCACGCTGTGGCAGATTTTAAGTACTCATTCAAGAAAGTTTTTTTCAATATTTTCTATTTTCACACAAAAAAGCCAGGCTCTCGACTGCCTGGCTCTTAGAATCTCGGAAGGATTAGTTCATTCGAATTTTATATTACTTTCTGATACATGCAAAGTATTACATGAATTTCTTGATTATAAACATAAATATTTGTTTTTACTACGTTTTCACTTTTATTCAGTTTTAAGAAAAATCTTTATCTTACGTATCTTTTTACTTGTGTGTTTGATGTACTACTCAACCTCTGATACGCATTCACTATTTATAGAGAATACTTCACACGTATACTTTTGACAACTTTTCGGTGAATCTTGTATTACTAACAACTTTATTGTTTACTTTTTTCTAGTTCCTTATCGAGAAATCCTTCGAATGATCTAAGTTCCTCCTTCCTTGTATCTATAATATAGCATACCTTTATCAATAATGGAAGCGATTACACTTAGTTATTTTGACTATTTTATTTTGTTTCTTTTTGACGATTATATAAGGTATATACTTTGAGTTCTACTTCTTTCCTATGTTATAGTAATAATATAGGTGGTATTTTTATAACGCGAGGAGGAATAGGATGGATCCATATAAAGAGAAGATAGATACTGTAATCAGTGAATATAACGCTGATTTGGACAATGGGTTATCGACAAGTAGTGTAGAAGAAAAAATAAAAAATAACGGGAAAAACAAGTTTGAAGAAGCCTCCAAAGAGTCAGTAGCTAAAAAGTTTTTTCATAGCTTAACAGATTTCACGACAATTATTTTGCTAGTAGCGGCAGTGATTTCGCTGTATACCGCGATTGCTACGGATCATGGTGATTATTTTGAAAGTTTCTTAATCATTGCGATTGTTGTTATCAATTCAGTTTTAGCAATTGTTCAAGAAGGCAATGCGGAAAAAGCATTATCTGCTTTACAAGATATGAATAAACAAACTGCGCTAGTTATGCGTGACGGCAAGCAAGAAGAAATTGATGCGGAGGAATTAGTTCCAGGAGATACATTACTATTGGAGTCTGGTTCAATGATTACTGCTGATGCGCGTATTGTTGAAGCTTCCCAGTTGCGAGTAGAAGAGTCCGCATTAACGGGTGAAAGTGAGCCGGTTATAAAAGATCCTGAATATATCGGTGAAGATGATGACGCTTTAGGTGATCGGTTAAATATGCTTTATAAAGGCTCGACGGTGGTCAATGGTCGGGGGAAAGCTGTCGTAACCTCAACGGGTATGCAGACGGAGATGGGGAAAATCGCCGGACTGTTGAATAGTGATGAAAATCAAAAAACGCCTCTGCAAATACGATTAAATCAACTAGGTAAGCGCATTAGTTTGATCGCTTTGGCAGCTGCGGCTTTTGTGTTTTTCATTGGCGAAATGCAAGGCGAACCAATGTTGGAGATGTTCATCACCGCGATTTCTTTAGCAGTCGCAGCAGTACCGGAGACTCTGACGGTGATTGTTACGTTGACTTTGGCCTATGGTGTACAAAAAATGGCCAAGAAAAATGCGATTATTCGCAGATTGCCAGCAGTGGAAACGTTGGGCTCTGCAAATGTAATCTGTTCAGATAAGACAGGAACATTGACGCAAAATAAAATGCGTGTGCGGCGTGTTTGGACACATGGTGATTCGGTCGTTGACACTGAAGAGGGAATGACCGATGAAGCGATGGAAGTTCTGAGCATTGCAGCGCTCTGTACGGATGTAGTTGTCGAAAATGATGATAATGAATTAGAAATCAAAGGAAATCCAACGGAAGCAGCGATTGTTCGTGCTGTGGAAGAAAATTATCATACGAAAGCCGAATTAGAAGAAAAATATCCCCGAATTGGTGAGATCCCTTTTGACTCTGATCGTAAAATGATGACGACAGTACATAAGCGTGGGAAGAAGTTTATTTCTATTACTAAGGGAGCCTTTGACGTGTTGCTGCCTAAATTTCACTACGGTGACGTTGATCAGGCGGCGATTGTAAATGACCGTTTCGGTAAAAAAGCGCTACGAGTCATTGCAGTCGGCTATGCGATCCATGATGAAGAGCCACAAGAGATAACTTCAGAAGCGTTGGAAAAAAATCTACGCTTAATGGGACTAATTGGGATGATTGATCCTCCACGGCCTGAGTCGAAAGGCGCGATTGCTCGTGCTAAAAAAGCAGGGATTAAAACAGTGATGATCACGGGAGATCATGTCGTGACTGCCGGAGCAATTGCAAAAGAACTGGGAATCATGAAAAGCCGAAAAGAAGCGATATCCGGCGCGCAATTACAAAAAATGACGGATCAAGAGTTAGATGAACGAGTCAAAGAGCTATCGGTTTATGCCCGGGTAACACCTGAGGATAAAATTCGAATCGTTAAATCTTGGCAGCGAACAGGTGCGGTCGTAGCAATGACCGGTGATGGGGTTAATGATGCTCCCGCATTAAAAGCCAGCGATGTTGGCTGTGCGATGGGGATTGCGGGTACAGACGTGGCTAAAGGCGCTGCAGATATGATTTTGACCGACGATAATTTTGCTACAATCGTTGATGCAGTTGCTCGTGGTCGTTCAGTCTATCAAGGAATTCGTAAAGCGATTAATTTCTTATTGAGCTGTAATATCTCTGAGATTTTTATTGTTGTGATTGCGATGCTGTTAGGTTGGGGTGCTCCGTTTACCGCAGTTCAATTATTATTTGTCAACGTAGTAGCTGATGGCCTGCCAGGCTTTGCTTTAGGCAGAGAACCAGCTGAAGCAGGCATCATGGATGAAAAACCAATTCCGCGTGATGAAGGTATCTTCGCACGTGGGTTATGGCAAAAAATCGGTGTGAATGCGGCTGTTTTTACCGTAGTTACTTTAATCGGTTTTTATATCGGGGCCTTTGTTGACCATGTCAGTTACTTTACACCGCCAAGTCTAGAGGTGGGTCAAACAGTTGCCTTTTTAGTTTTGGCTTACTCATCTATTTTGCACGTCTTTAATGTTCGTAGCAGTAAATCTATTTTTAAAGTGAATTTAGCAACGAATAAATCATTAGCACAAATGGCTTGGCTAGCACTGGGAATCACTACCGCGATTGCGTTGATTCCTCAGACGCAGGAATTGTTCTATTTAGTGCCAATCAGTATGAACCATTGGATAATCGCGATCCTACTTTCGATCGTACCGATTATCGTCAATGAATTGATCAAGTTCCATAAAGCACCAGAAATTGATCCAGAAGATATTTAAGAAGTAGCGCTAAGCTGAATTTCAGCTTAGCGTTTTTTGCTGCTAAGTTAGGAAAATCAAAGTTGATGGGAAATTTTTAATGAAGAGTAACGGATTCATTTTTTTAGGATATTTAAAGCTCTGGACAGAAAGTTGCAAAAGCAGTTTAAAACCAGTATCATGGTACAAGTTGCAAACATATACATATAGAAGAAAGTAGGAAATTAAATGACTGAACCTGCCATTTCTTATCGTTTAATAAAGAAAGAAAAACATACAGGGGCACGCCTAGGTGAGATCATCACGCCTCACGGAACATTCCCGACACCAATGTTTATGCCTGTGGGAACCTTGGCAACCGTAAAAACCATGTCACCCGAAGAATTAAAGGAGATGGGTGCTGGAATTATTTTGAGCAATACGTATCATCTTTGGTTACGTCCGGGAGAAGATTTAGTTGCAGAAGCAGGCGGCCTGCATAAATTCATGAATTGGGATCAGCCAATCTTGACCGATTCAGGCGGCTTCCAAGTCTTCTCATTAGCGGATATGCGGAATATCGTTGAAGAAGGCGTCCACTTCAAGAACCATCTGAATGGTTCGAAAATGTTCTTATCACCAGAAAAAGCCATTGATATCCAGAATAAATTAGGCTCCGACATTATGATGAGCTTTGATGAATGTCCACCATTTGATGAAAGTTACGACTATGTCAAAAAATCAGTTGAACGGACCTCACGCTGGGCCGAACGGGGCTTGAAAGCCCATGCTAATCCAGCAACCCAAGGGCTCTTCGGGATTATCCAAGGAGCCGGTTTTGAAGATCTGCGGCGCCAAAGCGCGAAAGATTTAGTCAGCATGGATTTCCCCGGCTACTCGATTGGTGGCCTTTCAGTAGGTGAACCAAAAGAAGAGATGAACCGTGTCTTAGAATTCACAACACCCTTGATCCCAGAAAACAAACCACGCTATTTAATGGGTGTGGGTGCAGCCGATTCATTGATCGATGGCGTGATTCGCGGGGTCGATATGTTTGACTGTGTCTTGCCGACACGAATCGCCCGTAATGGGACTTGTATGACTTCTGCTGGACGGTTAGTCGTTAAGAATGCCAAGTATGCTCACGATTTCCGGCCGTTGGATGAAAAATGTGATTGCTATACTTGCCGTAATTACACACGAGCATATATTCGTCACTTGATCCATTGCGATGAAACCTTTGGGATTCGCTTGACTTCTTATCATAATCTGTACTTCCTGATCAACTTGATGAAACAAGTTCGTCAAGCGATTATGGATGATAACTTATTAGAATTCCGTCAAGCTTTCTTTGAAGAGTACGGCTTTAACAAGCAAAACGCAAAAAGTTTTTAAAGTCTAGGTAAAAAGACTAGTACAACTTTAGAAACTTTGTTACAGTTAAAAGTGGAATTACTTAAGAAGGCGAGGAAATTTAAATGGGCGGAAGCTTTTCAATGATTATCTTGCTAGTGTTGATGTTGGGAATGTTCTTTATGATGAACCGTTCTCAAAAGAAACAACAGCAAGAACGTCAAAATTTATTAGATGCGATGAAAGTCGGCGACAATGTCGTAACGATTGGTGGATTACACGGTGTGATTTCTGAGATCAACAGTACAGAAAAAACAGTTACGTTGGATTGTGAAGGAATCTTTTTAGTTTTTGATCGTGCGTCAATCAAAGTCGTTCAAGCAAAGGTACAGCCAACTGCAGCCTCTGTTGAACCAAAAGCGGTTGAATCTGAAGTAACTGTCTCAGAAGAAACTGTCATAGAAGAAAACTCAGAAGATAAAAAAGAAGATTAGTCAGGAAAAATTTCTGACTTGATAGTGAGGTGTGACAAAATGTCACATCTCTTTTTTTGTGTTGGTATTTCTCAAGGAAATACGAAGGTTATATATGTTGAAGAGTCTTTAAAGAAGAGTAGTAGTTAAATCTAGTCAAGTTCATTAAATTCTATACTTATTAATTTATGAGGGTCTTATTCCATCATAAAGAAAGACAGCACACCTTATTGTTTGTGAAAAAAGTTCTAGTGTTATTTGTACGTCACTTTTAAGAGCATTCAAACAAGCATCAAATAGGTGCTTATTTTTCAGCTTTTGTAAAGATAAAAAATGGTGTGAAAAAAATCACAAAAACTATTTACAAATCATCCGGGATGCTGTATGATTCAAATGTGAAGTAATTAACAAATAATTCAGGTTATTAGGAGGACTCAAATGGCTAAAGCGGTTGAGAAAGAAACGAAAGATACGATCAATGTTGAACAAATGATCGACGAAATGGCAACAAAGGCCAATGTGGCTTTGGATGCAATGGCTGATTTTGATCAAGAAAAAGTTGACCATATCGTTCATGAAATGGCAATGGCAGCTCTAGACAAACACATGATGTTGGCAAAAATGGCAGTTGAAGAAACTGGCCGTGGGATTGTCGAAGATAAAGCAATCAAAAATATGTATGCTTCCGAGTATATCTGGAACAGCATCAAACATGATAAAACTGTTGGAATCATCGGCGAAGATAAGCAAAAAGGCTTAATCGAAGTTGCTGGACCAGTGGGAGTTATCTGTGGGGTTGTACCAACTACTAACCCAACATCAACAACGATCTTTAAATCAATGATTGCTTTGAAAACAGCAAATCCAATCGTCTTTTCATTCCATCCATCAGCTCAAAAATGTTCCGTAGAAGCAGCACGAATCGTTCGTGATGCGGCGATCGCTGCGGGTGCTCCTGAAAACTGTATCCAATGGATTGAAACACCATCAATCGAAGCGACTCAAGGCTTGATGAATCACCCAGGCGTTGCAATCGTCTTAGCAACTGGTGGACCAGGTATGGTTAAATCAGCTTACTCTACTGGTAAACCAGCTTTAGGTGTAGGTGCGGGTAACGCTCCGGCATACATTGAAAAAACGGCTAAAATCAAACGGGCAGTTAATGACTTGTTTGTTTCAAAAACATTTGATAACGGGATGATTTGTGCTTCTGAGCAAGGAATCATTGTTGATAAAGAAATTTACGACGAAGTGAAAAAAGAATTTGAAGCACATCAAGCGTACATTGTTAAAAAAGCTGAATTGAAAAAATTAGAAGATGCTGTAATGAACGAAGGTAAATATGCTGTTAACCCAGCAATCGTTGGTCATTCAGCAATGGATATCGCACAACGCGCGGGCATCAAAGTTCCTGAAGGAACCAAAATGCTGATTGCCGAAATCGATGGCGTTGGAGCGGAATACCCATTATCTCGTGAAAAACTTTCTCCAGTTTTAGCAATGGTTAAAGCGAATAGCCAAGCCCAAGCATTAGATATGTGCCAAGGCATGTTAGAATTAGGTGGATTAGGTCATACTGCGGTTATCCATACTGAAGATGAAGACCTACAAGTGAAATTTGGTTTGCGTATGAAAGCTTGCCGTATCTTAGTAAATACACCATCTGCAGAAGGCGGTATCGGTGATATCTACAATGAAATGATTCCATCACTAACACTTGGTTGTGGTTCATACGGTAAGAACTCTGTATCTAAGAACGTATCTGCTATTAACTTAATCAATGTTAAAACGATCGCGAAACGGAGAAATAATATGCAATGGTTTAAATTACCATCAAAAATCTACTTTGAAAAGAACTCTCTATTATATTTGACGCAAATGGAAAACGTAGAACGTGTTATGTTGGTTTGTGACCCTGGTATGGTCCAATTTGGTTACGCAGACATCGTTCGCGAAGTTCTTGGACGTCGCTCAAATGATGTGAAGATTGAAGTATTCTCTGATGTAGAACCAAATCCTTCAACAAACACTGTTTATAAAGGATTAGAAATTTTCAATGAATTCCAACCGGATACTGTAATTGCCCTAGGTGGTGGTTCAGCGATGGATGCGGCCAAAGGTATGTGGATGTTCTTTGAACACCCAGACACTTCATTCTTCGGCGCGAAACAAAAATTCTTAGATATTCGTAAACGGACTTACAATATCGGCAAACCAGAAAAAACTCAGTTCGTATGTATCCCAACAACTTCTGGTACTGGTTCTGAAGTGACACCATTTGCCGTTATCACTGATAGCGAAACACACGTGAAATACCCATTAGCAGATTACGCGTTGACGCCAGATGTAGCGATTGTTGACCCACAATTTGTAATGACAGTACCTGCTTCTGTTACTGCTGATACTGGTATGGACGTATTAACACATGCGATCGAATCTTATGTCTCTGTGATGGCATCTGACTATACTCGCGGTTTAAGCTTACAAGCAATCAAGATCGTCTTTGAAAATCTTGAAAAATCAGTTAAGACTGCTGATCCAGAAGCACGTGAAAAAATGCATAACGCATCAGCAATGGCTGGGATGGCCTTTGCCAATGCATTCTTAGGAATTTGTCACTCAATCGCACATAAGATTGGTGGAGAATACGGTATTCCTCACGGACGTACGAATGCAATTCTATTGCCTCACATCATCCGTTACAATGCCAAAGATCCACAAAAACATGCAATGTTCCCTAAATATGACTACTTCCGTGCCGATACCGACTATGCAGATATTGCTAAGTTCTTAGGACTTAAAGGTAATACAACAGCAGAATTAGTTGAAGCGTTGATCGAAGCAGTTTACAACTTAGGTGTTACTTGTGGAATCGACATGAACTTGAAAGCGCAAGGCGTGACACAAGAAACATTGAATACAACTGTAGATCGTATGGCTGAGTTAGCTTATGAAGACCAATGTACAACGGCTAACCCGAAAGAACCATTGATTAGCGAATTGAAAGAAATCATCGTAACAGCTTACGATTACAAAGCGTAAAAAGTTTGAAAGCCATTTGAAATCAGATTATCTGATTTCAAATGGCTTTTTATTTTTTAGCTATCTATTCCAAAGTATTCTTGAAAAATTTGAAGGAGATAACAATAGTTGTTTTTGTTTAAAAAATTCAATTATTTTATGCAAAAATGGTCCTCTTTGATTGTTATAGTCTGTGAAAAACGATAGACTAGAATTAGGATAAGAGGAAGGATTCGAAGGGCATGGAGAAACTGAAACGAGAGATAAATGAGCTGGCTGAATCAACTGCGCGATTAGGTATGTTGATTGATTATTTAGTGAATGAAAAAAATTTAATGACAAGTAAGTCAAACCATATTTTTATGTTAGACATGCAGGATTATGTCGCTGCACTAAAGAGATTCACACCTTCGGATTCGGAAAAGTCTGTAGCGCTTCCTGAAATTAAACAAATCAATCAGTTGCTCACGCGGCAATATGAATTAATGAAAATGATCCAAAGAGACTATGCTCGGCTCGAAACTCAGGGAACGATCCCTGAAGAGTTGACCTTTGATGAGAACAAGAAAAAGCATTTTCGACGTTTACAGGTTATTAATCAATTATTATTACAAGACAATATCTTCTTCCAATCAATGTTAGATGCCAAAAAGATCAGCGGCAATATTCGGATCGGCGAAAAGAAAAATTGGCTGCAACGTCTTTTTGGAAAATAATAGAATGATAAATTAAAAGATTTCAAATCCAATACTGGACTTGAAATCTTTTTTTGGAACCAGCGAGAAGTTACGATCAATTAGAAAATCACTCGATAAAAGAATTATCCGCATTAGCTTGTAGACCTTCTTTTTAAATGGTATGATGAATTTTAAATACATCAGATGAATTTAAGGGAGGTTTTTATGAAAAATAGAAAGATGATTTTTGTCGTATTTATCGTCGCGTTGAATCTACGATTGGGTATTTCTTCGATTCCGCCGTTAATCGGCTTGATTAAGCGGGCTTTACAGCTGAATAATTTTCAGGTTAGCCTGTTAACGAGTATCCCGGTAATTTGCATGGGTATCATGGCTTTTGGTGTGAAGCGAATGCAGCAACGCTTTGGTCGCGACCGTAGTATTTTATTTTGCTTGCTCTTACTAGCAATTGGAATGGCCAGTCGGATTGTTTTCACAAATTATTGGAGTTTAATCCTTTCGGCAATCGTGATCGGTTTTTCCATCGCCATCATCGGACCTTTATTGTCAGGCTTGATTAAGGAATATTTCCCGCAGCAAACAGGGCTGTTGATTGGTATCTATTCCATCAGTATGGGTGTTGGTTCGGCGGCGGCTTCAAATTTTAGCCTTTCATTAGCTAGGGTTTCATGGTCGTTTGCTTTAGGTAGTTGGAGTATTTTAGCGATTATCGCTGGGATCGTTTGGTCTTTTACTATGGAAAAGAAGGTGAGCCAATCCGCAGCGGCTAATGTTTCGAATGATTTTCCTTTAAAGAAAATCCAAGCGTGGAAAATGGTTTTATTTTTTGGACTCCAATCGGGGATGTTTTATGGTGTAAGTACCTGGCTGGTGGAGCTGCTTGTTCAAAAGGGCATTGCGCGCGGGGAAGCAAGCTACTATTTAACTTTATTTGTCATTATACAAATGATTTTCAGCTTTGTTATTCCTGTTTTAATGGATCATTGGGGAAGCGCTAGAAGTTGGATAGTGATTTGTGGCTGTTTGCTAGTGATGGGTATGGGCTGTTTATTCACCAATACCTTTTTGTTATGGATCATCGGCATTCTTATTATTGGTTTTGGCTTGGGCGGTTATTTTCCGATCGCGATGCTGTTGCCACTGCAAGCAAGTGAGGATCCATTGGAAGCTAGCTTATGGACTGGAATGGTACAATCTTTTGGTTATATTGTTGGTGGTGCGATCCCGATTCTTTTAGGGATTTTCGTAGATATTTTTCAAACCTTCAATGTCTTTTTATATGGTATGATTATTTTGAGTAGCGGGATTTTACTGCTGACAATTCAAGGAAGAGGCTATGAAAATGACGAAAAATCGCAATCTGGTGAACGAGACGATTCAACAGCTAGAGAAGTACATTAAGCAAAATGAGTTAAAAACCGGAGATAAACTTCCAATTGAAAAAGAGCTAGCTGAAACGGTCGGAGTCGGACGTTCGACCTTGCGCGAAGCTGTTAAAATATTGGTTTATAGCAATGTTTTAGAAGTGAAGCAGGGTTCTGGTACCTTTGTCAAAAATGGTAATATCGGAGATTTTTCAACAAAGTCCCTTTTGCAAGCTCGTTCGATGATCGAGAGTCAGGCCGTTGTCCTAGCTGCTAGGAATCAAACGGACGAAGAGATGCTCCGTTTAAAAGAGAGCTTGTTTCAACGAAATCAGCTGCTGGAGGCGGGAAAGTTCTCGGAGTATATCGAAGCAGATCTTTCGTTTCATCAGCAAATTGTAGCAATGAGCGACAATCCTTTCTTTATAAAGTGGTACAATGAGCTGCTGCCAGCGCTCAAACGTCATTTAAGCCAACAAGTTTTACGAATGGAAGACTATCAGGACAATACTAGTATTCATAATCAGCTTTATCGGACCTTGCTAGAAGGGCAAGCGAAAGAGGCCCAAGCGCTGGTTAAAAAAAATATCTTCACAGACGAAGAGGATGAGACCGAATGATCTCATCCTCTTATTAATTGTTCATTAGCTGCGTACCGCCAACTTTTTATAATCAATGCCACGGGCTTGGCACCATTCTTTTGGTGCCCCACCAATGATGACAGGATTATGGATCAAGTCTGCGGTCTTTTTTTTATTAGTCATTAGATACAAACGCTGAAGCTGGGCTTTCCAGTCTTCAATCATCTCAATCGTAGCATCAATACCTTTGCTGATTAAATGATCGAGAATTGTCGCGGAGATACCGACTGCTTTTGCTCCTAAACAAAGAGCTTTGAAAATATCATAAGCATCGCGAATTCCGCCAGAAGCAAGAATGGTCAAAGGATCAAATTCTTGGGCTTCTAGTAAGGAGATCACTGTTGATTGTCCCCAGTCATCTAAATAGCTCAACTCGCGTTTTTTGCGACGAGCATTTTCAATTTGCGAGAAGCTCGTACCACCACGCCCTGAAACATCCACAGCTTTTACACCAAGTGTCTGGAGTTGCTGAATGGTTTCTCTATTCATCCCGAAGCCAACCTCCTTCACGATCACTGGAACATCTAATTGCTGAATTGTTTGCTGAATGTTTTGCGCCCACTCATGAAAATCACGATCGCCTTCAGGCATGACGAGTTCTTGTGGTACATTTACATGAATCTGCATGCCGTCAGCCTGAAGCAGGTCGACGATTTTTTTTGCATCCTCACTCGTTCTGCCCGCCCCCATATTACCTAAAATCAAACCGTCAGGATTTACTTCACGAACCACACTGTAAGAGTCTGCCACATTAGGATCTTTTAGTGCCGCACTGACAGAGCCGGTAGCCATCATTAAATTTGTCTCACGAGCGATAAGCGCTAAATCATGATTGATCTTTTTAGTTTTCTCGCTACCGCCGGTCATCGCATTGATATAGAAGGGTGCACTGAGCTGCAAACCAAGAATCTCGGTACTCAAATCAATTTCTTCTGGTCGTGTCGTGACTAGAGAGGAGTGAACCATGCGAACAGCATCAAAATCATTTTCTTTTGGTTTTTGATGGAAGGCTCGCGCCAAGGAAACATGTTCATCTTTACGATTCATGGTAGCCCTCCGTGAAATGATAGACGTGTAAAGGGAGTGGGGTGATACCGGCCTTTTCCCAAGAACTCATCAAAGGAAGAATACCTGCGCGTTTATCAACGATCACGATCCCGCAGTCGCCGCCACCTGCACCAGATGATTTTGCCGCACCGCCATATTTTTCTGCCAGATCATTCAAGCGTTTTAATTCTTCAGTTTCAATCGAAACATTGCTAAGGCTGGTCAGTTGATTTAATAGACTACGGTTTTTACGGATCATTTTTTGAATCAAAGTCACATCATTTTGTTTGAAGCCTTGAATCATTTGATCGACACATTTTTTACTTTCTTGAAGAAAGTTTTCATAGGAAGTTTTCTTCTCGTCCCGAGATTGATGAACTTGGTCGACTAAATCGGAAGTCGAAGCGGGACTACCAGTCCAACCAATCAATAAGCGTAAATCCTCTGGTACTTCTAGCGGTTCGATTTTTAGACTAGGCCATTCACTTTCAATTAATGTAGTTAGTTTTTCAGATTCTAATTTGTTTAATACCCAATCATGATCAAACGTAGAGAAGGCCAGCCAGCCGCCATAACAGCTTGCCGCAATGTCGCCACAGGAGCCGTTTCCTTGAACATTTAAATGGGCTAAAGTTGCCAATTTGAATAATTCCAGCTGTGAAAGCTGCAAATCATAAAAAGCATTCAAGGCTTTAACTGTTGCGACCGTCACCGCACCGCTAGAACCTAAACCATATTTACGACCGTTAGAGTTATCTAATTCACTGGTTACTTTCAAATCAAAGAAGGCTAGTTTTTTACCTTTTTCTTGTGCGAACTTTTCAGTAAAATGGATCGCCGCTAAAATATAATGGAACGGATTGTCGCGGATATCTAAAACCAATTCATTTTTGCGTCGCGTCCAACGAATTGGCATGTCGCTATATTGCGCAGATTGAATGCTGCCGCTTTTTTTAGCAGGGCCGATCGAAACAGAAATGAATTGATCGATTGCTACGATAATTGCTGGATGTCCCGGTTCTACCACTGCGTATTCACCGGCGATGTATAATTTTCCTGGTGCCGATACTTCGATCATTTCACTTCCTCCTCCGTCAAAATTTCAATTGCAGGACCCGCATGGGCGACAACGAGCTGTTGATTACCCAATTGCTCCTTTAATGCGCGTAGTAACGTTTCTTCGTTTTTACGTTCTACTAAGATCTTTACATTTGGACCAGCATCCATCGTGAAGTAGCAAGGCAATCCGCGACTTCTAATTTGACGGACGAGGTTCATCACCTTCATACTTTCCGCTGACCAATAAGTAAACGGCGGAGTCGCCGCTAAAGTGGTACCGTGCATTTTCAATGCACTGGCTTCGGTTACTTCGCCTAAAGCAGTGAAATCTTTTTCAACGATTGCTTGCTTCGCCTTAGCTAAATCTGTTGGTACTGTTTGCAGCCAGCCATCATAAAAAGCAGAAGTTTCCACCGTGCGCTGCATGCCATCGCGACTTGAAACATCTTTTTGAGCATCATTGACGACGACAAATATCATACTTAAGTCATCTTCAAAGCCATAGCTAGGAATGTTGACGGCATAAGAGCTTTCATCAGAATCGCCTTTTTGCCATTCCGCAAAACCGCCGTACACGCTGCGGCAAGCAGAACCCGATCCGCGCCGTGCGAGACGAGACAACTCTTCAGAAGAGAGCGTTAAATCTAGTGCGGCACTTGCGGCACCTGCTAAAGCGGCCAATCCACTAGCAGAAGAAGCTAAGCCTGCTGCAGTCGGTACGAAGTTTTTACTTTTAACGATCGCTTGCAGTGAACAATCAGCCTTATCACGGATGACATTAAGAAAGCGACTCACTTTTAAGGTCGCTTTCGAATCTTGTAGTTGATTGTCTAAATAGAATTGATCTTCTGTGATCTCTTCTGAAAAGGTAACGTGTGTTTCTGTATAAAAAGCATCCAATGTCAGCGATAAACTGTTGTTCATTGGGATGATCAGTTCTTGGTTTTCCTTGCCCCAATATTTAATCAAGGCAATATTCGTATAAGCTCGAGCTTTACCACTAAACATGTGCGTACACACCTAACCCTTCGATCCATGTATTTCGCGCGCCGGCATCCAATAGAATTTGCTGCAGCTGACGTCCGCTAGTCTCATTTTCTGCCAGAGCGATCATGCAGCCGCCACGTCCACCACCCGTTAATTTTGCCCCGAGTGCATGATTTTCTAAAGCTGTTTCGATCAAGTGATCTAAGTGACGATTGCTAGTGCCGAGTAATCGTAATAACCCCTGTGCCTGATTCATACAGTCACCTAAAATCTGTGGTCGGTTTTGTAAAATGGCCTTTTGCGCTTGACTGGTTAATTTACCTAGCGTGCGCATTTGCTTATTGGTTTCATAAGGACGCAGCTCCATTAATTTGGCAATGTCTTTGACTGCTTTACGTGTCTGCCCCTTTACACCCGTATCGGCGACGACTAAAAAAGCATCCATATTTAGCTGGAAAGGCTGGAAGCCGATGCCTTTTTGATAAAGGATCGGTTCAGTACCACTGATGGTTGTCGCATCGATACCGCTAGGATTACCGTGAGCAACCGCTTCAGCTTGATTGACAAAATGTAATACCTTGTCCTGCGTAGCGGGTTCTTCCATCCAGTCAAAAACGGCACGTGTAATAGCAACTGCAACCGCAGCGCTAGAGCCCATTCCGCGCTCTGCCGGGATCGAGCTTTCGATTTTTAAATAAAATGGTTCTGGAATTTTAAAATGCTTCACTAAATACCATAGTAAGACGGTCACGTTGCGCATCGTATTTGGGGCTTCTGAAAGCGGCCCGTGGAAGAAGCTAGACTCGATCCATGATTCTATTTTATTTGCGCGAATCGTTGCTTGGATACCTGTTCCCGAAAATGGAAAGGCGATCGCTGGTTCCCCGTAAACAACCGAATGTTCCCCCATTAAGATGATTTTCCCGCTGGCATAACCCGTGCCAATCGATTTCATTCAAAAAACCCCTATTTCGTTTTAGAGTCATTCTTTCTCATAAGAATAATTAAACTATTCTTGTTAATATTTATTTTAATAGAACTATACTTGTAGTAAAAACAATTTGTTTTCATTTTATCTTTTACTAGAATTGCCAATAGAAACCTTACATAATAATAATTATCTGCTTTGGTCTCTTCCCATTTTACTCAGAGAAGACGGACAAGTAAACGAAACGACTGAAAAGTTTTTGAAAATCAGCGATTTTTTAAACAATCTTTAGAAGAAAAAAATGATTTATTGGATAGGTATTTTGATTGACGATACAAGATATTGGGGGTATATTAGAAAAGTTGAGAAATTATTACTATATTTTGTATGAAGTGAGTTGGAGGTTTATGAGCGTGATCGTATTAGCAGGAACCATTGGAGCAGGGAAATCAAGTTTGACCGCAATGCTGTCGGAGCATTTAGGCAGTCAGGCTTTTTATGAATCAATTGATGATAATGAGGTATTGCCGCTGTTTTATGCAGATCCAGAGCAATATGCTTTTTTATTGCAGATTTATTTTTTAAATAAACGTTTTGACAGCATCAAAAAAGCGATGCAGGATGACAATAATGTCTTAGATCGTTCAATCTATGAAGATTCTTTACTGTTTCATCTAAATGCCGATCTTGGTCGGGCAACGGAGACAGAAGTGAAGGTCTATGATGAATTATTGGCAAACATGATGCAGGAATTGCCTTATGCAGCCCACAAAAAGCATCCGGATTTATTGGTGCACATCCGTGTATCCTTTGAGACGATGATGGAGCGGATTCAAAAACGCGGACGGGAATATGAACAATTGGAATTTGACCCAACCTTGTATGATTATTACAAAGAACTAAACAGCCGCTACGATCAATGGTATGAGGACTACAATGAAAGTCCTAAGATCCAAATCGACGGGGATCGATTGAACTTTGTTGATGATGCCGCTGCTCGTGATGAGGTTATCCGTTTGATTGATGAGAAGATTTTAGAAGTCCAAGGCGCAGTAGTCGAATAATGAAAAGATGCTTAATCTTAATTGATTAAGCATCTTTTTTTACTATCATCGCTTCAAAAGGTCGTAATGTCATTGTTTTTCCCCATGACGGATCTTGATAATTCGCCAATAAGATCGTGACTGGTGCGTTCACCCAGCGATTTGGAAGGGTAACAGTTTGCGGCTGATCGCTCAAATTGGTAATGATATAGGCTTCTTCTGATTTCAGCTTACGGGTATAGGCCCAGACCTTTGGATGTTTTGCTAATTCGATGTGATAGCTTCCGTCGATGAACATGGGAAATGATCTTCTCAGTGTGATCAATTTCTTATAATAGTTGAACGGCGAGAAGGGGTCTGCCTGTTGAAGGGCAACATTGATTTTATCCGTGTTAGGGTTAATCTTCATCCAGGGCAGGTTCGTTGAAAAACCGCCAAAGTGATTCCAGTGCATCGGCGTTCGTGAATGATCACGGGTCCAATGAGTGGTTAGACGTAGAGCTTCTTCAGGAGATAATCCTTTTTCCAGCCAAGTATGATAGGCTGCTAAGGAATCGGTCGCATTGACTTCTTCGATTGATTCAAAGGGGAAGTTGGTCATTCCTAATTCCTGTCCTTGATAGATGAAGGGCGTTCCTCTCAACAGCATGTAAGCAGTAGCTAGAGCAGTTGCTGATTCACGGGTTTCATTGCCAAAGGTGGAATTGCTGCGGGGATTATCGTGATTATCGATATACAAAGCATTCCATCCCATGGGCTGCATGTCTTTTTGCCAACGTGACAAGACCTTTTTAAAGCCCATTAAATCTCCAGATTCAAAGCCGGGTTCGCCGGTTCGTACCTGATGCTCTAGTTCGAAGATCATATCGATATATCCGCTCTCTTCATTGGTCCAAAAGGGAGCGGTCTTACTATTCACCCCGCTTGCTTCGCCAACAGTCATGATGTCGTAGCTGCGGAAGATATCCCGCAATTCGGCCATATACGTTTCGATTCCGGCAACATTCATGAAGGGCGCCCAAGGGTTATCCGTAATCTTGAAGTCCCAAGGTTCTTTTTGAATATGGCTGATAGCGTCTAAACGAAATCCATCAATCCCAAAGTCCAGCCACCAGTGAATCATTTGGTAAATTTCTTCCCGCATCGCTGGATTTTTCCAGTTTAGATCAGGCTGTTCTTTAGCGAAGACGTGAAAATAGGCCTGTTTCGTATTTGGATCATAGGTCCAGGTGGAACCGCCGAAGAAGCTTTGCCAAGCATTCGGCATTTTCTCCGGTGTCGCATCGGCCCATAAGTAGTAGTCACGGTAGGGATTGTCTGGGCTTTTTCTTGATTCAATGAACCAAGGATGCTGATCGCTAGTGTGATTGACTACTAGGTCCATGATGAGGCGAATCCCTAATTTATGTGCGGTAATAAGCAGTTCCTTTAGGTCTTCGAGAGTGCCGAACTCAGGATTAATGGCCTGATAGTCCGAAATATCATAGCCATTGTCGACATTGGGGCTTTGATAAATAGGATTGAGCCAAATAAAATCGATCCCCAGCTCCTTTAGATAGGGAAGCTTTTCCTGAATGCCTTTCAGATCGCCGATGCCGTCATCGTTGCTATCCATGAAGCTGCGGGGGTAAATTTGGTATCCTACAGCGTTTTTCCACCATTTGCTCATGTTTCTTCTCCTAGCTCTACCACAAAGGCATCCCACGGCTCTAAGCTAATGGTCGGTTCGCGAGGGATATCAGTAGCTAAATTTGAAATAATCACCTTTCCTAACGCTCCTTTCGGATAAGTGAACGAATGAGGAGCATTTGAAAAGTTCGTGACAATCAGCCAGCGCTTGTCTTCGTAAATGCGAAGATAGCTGAAGACGTCATCGGCTGTCTCGGTTAATAATTTGTAATCGCCCCATACCATGATCGGCTGCTCTTTTCGCAGATGGATCAATTTTTGGTAGGTATAGAAAACGGAGTGAGGATCACGTAAAGCCTGCATCACATTGATCTTGGAATAATTCGGTGCGACTGCGAGCCATGGGGTGCCTGCTGTAAAGCCAGCGTTAGGGGAAGCGTCCCATTGCATCGGTGTTCGTCCGTTATCTCGTCCTTTTTGATTAATTGCTGCTAAAAGTGTTTCTTTGGATTTCCCGGCAGCGAGCTGTTCGGCATACATATTCCGACTTTCGATATCCTCGACCTCTATGATGTCCGTGACGATATGATTGGTCATGCCGATTTCTTCTCCTTGGTAAATGTAAGGCGTGCCTTTCATACAATGGAGCAAAATGGCTAACAACTTCGCTGACTTTTCATGGTAATCCGTATCATTTCCCCAACGTGACACAATACGAGGAAGGTCATGGTTATTCCAAAAAAGTGAATTCCAACCTTGATCGCCTAATTCAGTCTGCCATTTTGTAAAGACGTCCTTCAGTTCCTTGATCTGAAAGGGGCGGCTGACCCATTTGGATTGGCCAGCGACCTCATCTAAACCAATGTGTTCGAATTGGAAAACCATCGACAACTCCTCACGTGCAGGATCGGAATAAAGCTTGGCGATCTCAGGGGTTGCGCCCCAGGTTTCCCCGACAGTCAGTAAATCTTTTCCGCCAAAGGTCGCCTGATTCATTTCCTGCAAATAGTCATGCAGATTGGGACCATTGCTGGTGATTTTTTCATCAGGAACTTTTCCGATCAGGTCAATCACGTCCATGCGAAAGCCGCCGATCCCTTTATCGATCCAAAAATTCATCATATCGTAGACAGCTTGGCGAACAGCAGGATTCGCCCAATTCAGATCTGGTTGTTTTTGGCTGAAAAGATGAAAATAGTATTGCTGCGATATCTCGTCGTATTGCCAAGCCGGTCCGCTGAAGATACTCTTTAAGTCATTTGGATAATTGCTGTTGACTGGATCGCGCCAGATATAGAAATCACGATAAGGATTGTCTTTTGCTTTTCGGGCTTCAATAAACCAGTTGTGTTCATCGCTGGTATGATTGACGACTAGATCTAAAACAATTCGAATCTCGCGTTCTTTGGCTGCTTGGATCAGCTGCTCCATTTCCGCCATCGTCCCAAATTCCTGCATGATTGCTTGGTAGTCTGAAATATCGTAGCCGTTATCGTCGTTGGGGCTCTGATAAACGGGACTTAGCCAAATCGCTCCGATCCCCAGCTTCTGTAAATAATCGAGCCGCGAAATGATCCCAGCCAAATCTCCAATGCCATCTCCGTTCGTGTCTTGAAAGCTGCGTGGATAAATTTGATAAACGACGACTTCTTGCCACCAATGACGCATATAGTTCCCTCCTAATAAAAAAACTTTTTCTAGTTCTTCAAAATTACAAAGCCATTCGGCTCAATGACAATGCCGTCTTCTTTAACATTCGCTAAATGAAGCAGCAGAGTTTCACCTGAGGAATTCTCGAAAATAGCTTGATTCCCTGTATTAAAGATTCCCATGATGCTTTCATCAGGAATATCCCGTGAAAAAATTAATGCTCCCGTGTTTGTATCGACCTTCTGCCATTCAAGTGATCCTTCACAGAGTGTGAATTGATTTTCCTGGCGAAACGCAATCAATTGTTTTACAAACGCAAAAAGCTGTAAATCTTGTTTTTCCGGTTCCCAAATCATACATTTTCGACATCCGGGGTCTGCGCCGCCATCCAAACCGACTTCATCGCCGTAATAAAGACAAGGGATTCCCTGCTGCAAATAAAGAAAGGCTAAAACCTGTCTCATCAAGTCCTTGTTGCCGCCAGCTAAGGTCAGTATACGTGGAGTATCATGGCTATCGATCGTATTCAGCATCATTTGGTTGGTTTGCTTACGATAAAGTGTCAGTTGTTCATTTAGATTGCTGACTAATTTATCTAACGGAATCTTTCTTTCCAAGAAATAGTTCGTGATCGATTCGGTAAAGGCATAATTCATTACTGCGGTAAATTCATCTCCCTGTAGCCAAGGCTGAGAGCTGTGCCAGACTTCTCCCAGTAGGTAAAAATCGTCTTTTAGTTCGTGGCAGGCTGCGGCAAATTTTTTCCATAGTTGATGATCGACTTCATTGGCGACATCCAAGCGCCACGCGTCAATATCGAACTCTTGAATCCAATATTTTGCGATGGTCAAAATGTAGTCCTGAACTTCTTTGTTAGCGGTGTTCAGCTTTGGCATGTGGGGCGTAAAGGCGAACGTATCATAATTCATATTTTCAGCGAATTCAAAATCGTCAGTTTTTGTGTAGTGAACCGGAAAAGAATGAATATGGAACCAATCCTTGAAACGAGAGTTTTCGCCTTTTTCGAGGACATCGCGCCATTGGGGAGAGGTGTCGCCCATATGGTTGAACACCGCGTCCAACATGATTCGAATCCCCCGACGATGGCATTCCTCAACGAGTTTGCGGAAGAGTTCTTTATCGCCGAAGGCAGGATCAATCTCTAAGTAATCCGTGGTGTCGTATTTGTGATTGGTGGGTGCCGTAAAGATCGGGCAAAAATAAATCCCGTTGATTCCCAACTCACTTAAATAATCTAAATGATCAATGACACCCTGCAAATCACCGCCGTAAAAATCCTTTCGCCCCGGATATTCTTTACTGTCCCAAGAAAGCACATCCTCTGGATCGTTGGAAGGGTCTCCGTTGGCAAAGCGTTCGGGAAAGATTTGATACCAAACGGTTTCCTTTACCCATTGCGGCGCTTTGAAGCGATCGACTTCATGAAAAAAGGGCATTCGGAAATAATTATTTGCCATCAGTAGGTAGGTTTCCTCAACTGGAAAAACACCGTGTTCAGTGAAGAAAACCGTTGTTTCGTCATAGCCTGTGACGATAAAACCGTAGCTTAACCGACGATGAGGGGCGGTAATATCAACCTCCCAATAATCATACAGATCCGTGGACAGGGTTTTTCGCATGACTGTCGGCTGGTGGTACCAACGTTTTTTGTCTAATTCATAGGGATCCCCATGGACTAATGAAACGCTTTTGCAGTCTGCACGCGCTGTACGCAGCCGCACGTGCATCAGTTCATTGGTGTATAGATAGGCATATTCGCTTTCGGTACGATGATAGATTGCTGCTGTGTTCATAAAAACCTCCGTAGTTATTCGATTGCTTTTTCAGTGTCGTTATCGAAAAAGCGAGCTTTGTTTAAATTAAAGGCTAATTCAATTTGTTCACCCGGATTGTGGAAATCTCGTGCATCTACTTTAGAAATAAATTCTGTATCACCAATCGTTGAATACAGCATGGATTCATATCCAAGCAGTTCACTGACAACCACCGTGGCTGAAACCACCGAATTTTCATAGGCTTCTAAAGCAACCTCTTCAGCGGTGATATCTTCTGGACGTATTCCGAAAGTCAAAGTTTTTCCTTCATAGCCCTGTGCCGTCAAGATTTTCGCCTGTCCTTCTGGTAAAGGCAAGTCTAGGCCTTTATGATTTGAGATGCGACCGTTTTTGAAAGTGACCTCAAAGAAGTTCATGGCTGGGCTACCCATGAAGCCAGCGACAAATTTATTTGCGGGTCTATTGTACAATTCTTGCGGTGAGCCGACCTGCTGAATCACTCCTTGATTCATAATTACGATACGATCTGCCAGCGTCATGGCTTCAGTTTGATCGTGGGTCACGTAAATTGTGGTAGAGCCAAGGTTTTGATGAATTTTAGCAATTTCTGCCCGCATTTGAACCCGTAGCTTCGCATCCAAATTTGATAAAGGTTCGTCCATCAAAAAGACCTTCGCATCACGAACGATTGCTCGTCCCATCGCGACCCGTTGCCGTTGTCCACCTGACATATCGGCTGGTTTTCGATCCAATAGTTCTGTTAGACCTAAAATTTCCGCGGCATTCTCTACCCGTTTTTTGATCTCTTCTTTCGGATATTTGCGTAATTTCAATCCAAAGGCCATGTTTTCGAAAACCGTCATATGAGGATATAAGGCATAGTTTTGAAAAACCATGGCGATATCGCGATCCTTTGGTGGCGTATCGTTCATTCGAATGCCATCAATTTCAAAGTCACCTTCAGTAATACCTTCTAGGCCGGCGATCATTCTTAACGTAGTGGATTTTCCACAGCCGGAAGGACCGACGAAGACAATGAATTCACGATTTTCAATTTTGAGATTAAAATCTTTCACGGAATAGCTATTGTTGTTGGGATACTTTTTGTTTATGTGCTTCAGATTCAGTTCGACCATATTGATACTCCCTTTTACTCATAGATTATTGTGGTGTAATTATCACATATTGCGCAATCGGTTGCAATAAATATATTTATATCTTTAATAATTGAATTGTTTCTTTTGGTAAGTATTTTGTTATAGGAAGCCTTTATTATTGGTTTTTCGCTCTTTTCATATAGAGAAAATGAGAAATGATTTATCATTTTGTATAGTTTAATTTAAAAAAATAAAATAATTTAAGCGCTTCCTCTTGCAATTTAGCGCAATCGGTTGCATAATGTGTTTTGTAGCAAAAATTCAATTTATGCAGGAGGAAGCAGAATGAAGAGCAATTTGAAAAAGTATTTATTATCAGGGGTGATGTTAGGAGCAGCAGCCTTAACATTGGCGGCATGCGGGTCAGGCTCTGACGATAAGAAAGCATCCGGCTCATCTGATAAAACAGATGTCACGTTATGGATTACCACGGATTCAAAAAAATTCTACACAAAAGTTTTAGAGGCTTTCGAGAAGGAAAATCCAGATATCAATGTGAAGGTCGTTGAAACAGAAGATGCGAAAGCACAGGAAAATGTGAAAAAGGATCCTTCCTCCGCCGCAGATGTTTTTGCGCTCCCTCATGATCAATTAGGACAATTAGTTGATTCAGGAGTCATTCAGGAGATTCCCGAAAAATATGCAGATGAGATCAAGTCAGATCAATCAGAAACGGCATTGGTTGGCGCGACTTACAAAGATAAAGTGTATGCGTTCCCATACGGTATTGAATCGCAAGTTCTGTATTATAACAAAAAAATGTTAAGTGAAGACCAAGTCAGCTCTTATGAGAACATCACTAAAAACGCGACATTTGGTGCGAATTTGAAGGCTGTCGATGCTTATAAAATCGGACCATTATTTATGTCAGTCGGTGACAAGCTGTTCGGTGATACTGGAGAAGATGTGAAAGGCACGGATTGGAACAATCCTGCTGGGGTTTCAGTCTTACAATGGATTGCTGATCAGAAAGATAATTCTGGCTTTGTAAATGTCGGGGACGATTATATTTCACAATTTGAGAATGAGAAGATTGCAGCCTTCGAATCTGGTCCTTGGGATAAAGAAAAAGCCATCGAAGCAGTTGGAGAAGATAATTTAGGGATTGCAGTTTATCCAAAAATGACTATCGGCGGCAATGAGGTTCAACAAAAAGCCTTTTTGGGTGTGAAGCTGTATGCAGTAAACCAAGCACCAGCTGATGGCGATTCGAAGAAAATCGCTGCAGATTATAAGCTTGCTTCTTATTTATCTAGCGAAGCCGTGCAAGAAGCACAATTTAAAGATGAAACAAGAAACATTATTCCGTCGAACACAACGATTCAAGAAGCCGATTATGTGACGAATGATGAATTAGCGAATGCGGTCGTTACCATGAGTGGTTCGGATTACTCCGTCGTTATGCCGAAGATTCCTGAAATGACGAATTTCTGGACAGCCTCAGCTGCTGTTTTAAGCGATACTTATAATGGAAAAATCAAGCCAGATCAATACCAAGCGAAGCTGGATCAGTTAGTGAAGGATATCTCTGGTGATAAGTAAGATTTAGTAGATGTCGGGGCAAAAGAAATCATTTTTTTGCTCCGAAATCTTTTTGTATCGTTGACCAACTTATTTTAAAAAAAGGGAGGTTTTGTCGATGGAAATAGCCGGGACTTACGGCGAAGAATTTTCGATGAAACAAGTGTTCAAAGAAGGTGATCTCAAAACAAAGCTGTCGTTTGTGATTATGGGATTCAGTAATCTACTAAATAAGCAGTTCTTCAAAGGATTTTTATTTTTATTCGCTGAAATTATCTTTATTATCGCCTGTATGTATCAGATTGTTCCTGGAATTATTGGCTTGATAACTTTAGGAACGAAAACGCAAGGAATGCAGTGGCAGACGATTGATGGAATAAAGATGAAGGTTTCTGTTGAAGGCGACAATTCCATGTTATTGATGATTTATGGATTAGCAGCTATTATTTTTTGTGGAATATTTTTCTATATCTATTGGTGCAGCTTAAAGAGTAATCGTAAATTATTCGTCTTGAACAAGGAACATAAGAAGATTCCGAGCTTTAGGGAGGATCTGAAGACACTGACTAATGGGCGTTTCCATATGACGCTGATGGTCATACCATTGATCGGTGTACTGTTGTTTACGATTTTACCTTTGGTTTATATGATCGCTTTGGCTTTTACCAATTACGATCATAATCACTTGCCGCCTGGACATTTATTTGACTGGGTCGGATTCGCGAATTTTAGAAATATTTTGACAGGACGTATGGCCGAGACGTTTATGCCGTTACTGTCTTGGACACTAATCTGGGCCGTGGCAGCGACAGCAACCAATTTCTTCTTTGGGATTTTGTTAGCATTATTGATCAACACCAAAGGCTTACGTGGAAAAAAGATCTTTCGGACAATTTTCGTCATTACGATGGCGGTACCGCAATTTGTTTCTTTGCTGATTATGCGTAATTTATTGGCCGATTGGGGACCAGTGAATGCGCTGCTAGAGAGGTGGGGCTTGATTTCAAATGCGCTGCCATTTCTAAGTGATGGTACTTGGGCCAAATTTTCAATTATTTTTGTCAATATGTGGGTCGGGATTCCGGTAACGATGTTGATTGCGACTGGAATCATTATGAATCTGCCAACTGAGCAGATTGAAGCAGCTGAGATTGACGGCGCCAACAAATTCCAAATTTTTCGTTCGATTACGTTTCCGCAAATACTGTTGATTATGACACCAAATTTGATCCAGCAATTTATTGGCAACATCAATAATTTTAATGTGATCTATCTATTAACAGAGGGCAAACCGAACAATTCTGCTTTGTATCAAGCAGGCGATACCGATTTGCTGGTTACTTGGCTCTACAAGCTGACGGTCATCGCTAGCGACTATAATTTGGCTAGTGTTATCGGGATCATTATCTTTGTGTTGAGTGCGGTATTTAGCTTGTTGGCCTATACGCGCTCGAAATCTTATGAAGGAGGTCTGCAATAATGAAAAAGCAAAAACGCCGTACCTTAACGTTTGTTTATGTCTTGCTGATCATTCTTTCAGTGATTTGGCTATTTCCAATTTTATGGGTTGTCCTAACCAGCTTTCGTGGGGAAGGAGCCATGTCGGTCAATTACATTATTCCAAAAACCTTCACGTTAGAAAATTACAAAATGTTGTTCACCAATAGTTCGTATCCCTTTGCCCGCTGGTTTATGAATACACTGATTGTCGCCATCGCTACGTGTCTTATTTCAACCTTTATTACGGTAGCCATCGCGTATTCTGTTTCTCGAATCAAGTTTAAGTTTCGCAACCGTTTCTTGAAATTAGCGTTAGTTTTGAATATGTTTCCGGCCTTCATGAGCATGATCGCTGTGTATTATATTCTCAAAGCGATGGAGCTTGATGGGACGCTGGTTGCATTAGTCATTGTCTATTCCGCTGGAGCCGCGTTAGGTTTTTATATTGCCAAAGGCTTTTTCGATACGATTCCGTATTCATTAGATGAATCGGCGATGATTGATGGCGCTACGAAAAAAGATATTTTCCTTAAGATCACATTGCCGCTGTCTAAGCCGATCATAGTGTATACGGCCTTAATGACGTTTATGATTCCGTGGATGGATTTTATTTTTGCTCAAGTGATTCTGGGACAGCAAAAACAGAAATATACCGTAGCGATCGGATTATTCACGATGCTGCAGCCAGATAAAATTAATCACTGGTTTATGCCTTTTACAGCGGGGTGTGTAATTATTGCGATCCCGATTACGTTGTTGTTTATGGTGATGCAAAAGTATTATGTTGAAGGGATTACTGCTGGTGGCGTTAAAGGCTAATAAGGGATTGAAAACAGAAACGAGTGGACTTCGTTTCTGTTTTTTTGTTGAGGAACGAGATTGAACTATCGAAGCCAAGTTTTTGGTATACTGGACTAGAGCGATTTAGACTAGGAGGGTTCCGATGGACAGCAGAAAGACATTCAATCAGGATATGTGCTCGTGGATCAATGTAGATAGCACGCAAGCCCACGAAGTAAAGAAATTGCGAGAGGATTTCGCCATCAGTGATGAGATGCTGACCTATGCGCTGGATGATAATGAACGTGCGCGGGTAGAATATGATCCGATGGAAAAAGCTTTGCTGCTGATTTTCAACGTGCCGAACTTGCTGAAGAAGGACAATCATTATGAAACGAGTCCAATGGCGTTTGTTTTGAAGGATCATTATTTCTTTTCTTTTGTAAACGAGCGGACGGCTTATGTGGAGAATGTTATCGAGAATTTATTGACAAATGAGCCGAATCAAAGTACCGCGAGTTTGTTGTTTCATACGCTCTTTTTAATTTCTGATTATTATTTTCCGTTAGTTGAGGAAGTCGATAGCCAACGGATTCAGTTGAATAAGAAATTGCGGGAAAAAACAACGAATAAAAATCTTTTGGCACTGTCTGATTTGGAGATTGGGTTAGTCTACTTAGTGACGGCCACGAAGCAAAATGCGGTACTTTTAGAACAGGTCAAGGCTCAGGCTGTTTTTTCAAGCTTTTCAGATAAGGAAAAAGAAGAGCTGGACGATGCCTTAATCGAAGCGAAGCAGGCAGTCGAGATGACCAAACTATCGAGTGAGATCTTGGATCAGTTATCCGGCACCTACAATAATTTATTGAACAATAATCTGAATGACACGATGAAAATCTTGACGATCTGGTCATTGCTATTAACGATCCCGACGATCGTGACTGGTTTTTTTGGGATGAATATGCCGCTGCCTTTTACGCATTCCGAAATTGGGTGGGTGATTACAGTAGTGATCAGCTTGGGCTTATCCGCGTGGTTGATTTTGATTTTATGGCGCAGAATACGCTAAAAGCGAAGCAGGCTCAAATGAGTTGCTTCGCTTTTTTCTATTATAGATTATAGAATGAAGGTTTCGATGACTTCAGCCACAGCGCTTTGTTCATGATCTGCAACGGTTGTATGCTGCGCCGCGTCTTTTACAGCGGGAACGGCATTCGCGACCGCAATCCCTAATTCGGCTTCGTGAATCATAGCTAGATCGTTAATATTGTCTCCAATGGCGATGGTTTCATTCATTGGGATACTTAAATGATCTGCTAATGTTCGCAATGCTGCGCCTTTATTGACGCCCTTTGGATTGAATTCGATATAACGGTTAGAGGAATAACTAATCTCCAATACATCGTGCAGCTCTTTAGGCATTTCCTGCTCTAATTGTTCTAAATAGCTGCGGTCCAAATTTTGAAACAAAGCTTTGTAACATACTTGGTCTTTTAAAAAGTGAATATCATCATCGAATCTTTTTTCATGAGGAATCGTCGTTAAGTAGGCATCTTCCTCAGGATTACTATGATAGACATAGGTTTGATCAAACGTGTAAAGATGGATCGCCACCTCATAGTTGGAGCCAAATTCAAACAAGCGTGACAGAATGTCGTAGGACATAGGGAAATCCTTGATAATGGTAGGTCCTTGGTTTTCCACCACAACACCGCCATTAAAACCGATCATATAGTGATTGGCTTTGTTTGCAGCATCCAATTCTTCCAAGGTTTGTTTAATCGAGTAAAAACCGCGTCCTGTGGCCGGTGCGAATACCAAGCCTTGCGCTTCTGCCATTTTTATTGTTTCCTGCGTTCTTTTTGAAACGTGTCGACCTTTGTCTAACAAGGTTTCATCCAAGTCACAAGCAATCAATCGATACATAGAGGAGCCTCCTTCAATTTATATAGTCCTCATTATAGCAAAAACCGAGTGTTCCCACTCGGTTTTCTGTTTGTCACTTTTAATTGGAATGAAATTTTCGATTGTAAAAACTCAAGCTGGTGGTCATCATCCATGCGGCGAGTAGGCCTAGCAAACTGCCGATCACAATGCCGAGAAAACGGAACTGGATCAAGGTGTAGAGATATTGCTGCTTCACCAGCATGGAGAGCATCAATGACATCGGGGTGGTAAAGAATTGCGCGATCGCGTAGTTACGTTTCACGAAATATTCCACCGTTACAAACAGGGCCGTAATCATTAACAATGTTTCAAAAACCGATAAAGGCAGATTCAGCAGGAATGCGGCAATGGCCAACCCAATGATCGTACCGAAAATGCGTTGGATATTGCGATGCGCCATTGCCCGCAGGTTATCTCCTTGTAAGATGGAGGCGCAGGAAACGACTAGCCAGTAAGGGTTCTTCAATTGCAGCCCCATGCTCAGATAGACGGCAAAAAATAAGATACCGCTATATAAAAGGCTATCAATGACCACTGCTGGATCTTCATTAATCCGTTCCTTTAGGGTCTTTTTTACTTGATTTACAGGGAAGGAATCCTTCTCGACGAAATGCATGATAAAAGCACCAAGCAAGGAAAAGAGTACGCCGATAAAGAAGTAGCTGCTCATTACTGGGATTTTAGCTAAGGGAACATTGGTGCTGACGCCCATTGCCGTGACCATGACAATAAAAAATGGGCCTGGTTTAGCAATGCCGTATAGCCGGAAGAAAAAACGTCCTAAAAACCCAACCATAGCCACCACGATTGGTGCGGTCCAGACAGCGTGCGTCGAGAGCATGCCAAGAAAATTGGCGGCAGTCAAAAAAGTACCTACTATTGTTAAACGTAACATCAATTGTTTTAACGGAAGTCTTTGATAATAGAGAAAGGTGAAAATACCTAAAGAGCCGTAGCTAGAGATGGCTAGCTGGTGGGATAAATAGCCGGTGAATAAAACACTGATCATACAAAGGCCGGCACCGATCAGACGAACAGGTGATTCCTTTGGTTTGTTGTAATGAATCAATTCTTTAAAAAAGGATTGTTCCATCCTATCACTTCCTTTTGTAGTAATATCTTTGCGGATTCGAACTATGTATTATTCTGTTGCTGTCATGCAAGGTGTAAAACGGCGTCCATCTATAGGTTAGCATACAAACTAAAGAAAACTCAATAGAAAGTTTCTGAAAATGAATAGAAATAGGTCTAAAGCGGTTGACAATTCGAAACGCAGCTTGTATACTAGTAGAGTTGAGAAATGAAAGCAGAAGCACCCGCTTCTCGCCTTACGCGAACATCTCGCTGGGCTAGATAGTTAATGACGAGTCAGATGATGAGTCAAACTACGTGCGGGTTCGTAAAGAACTCGTTTTTTTATTCGCTTTTTTTCTCTCAAAAAATTTGGAGGTGAATGACCATAGCAAAGGATATGATGGTTAACGACGGCATTCGTGCACGTGAAGTACGTTTGATCGGACAAGACGGCGAACAATTAGGTGTGAAATCGAAAGTAGAAGCCCTAAAAATTGCTGAACAAGCAAACCTTGATGTAGTCCTAGTAGCACCTGGTGCAAAACCACCGGTTGCCCGTATCATGGATTATGGGAAGTATCGCTTCGAACAACAGAAAAAAGAACGTGAAGCGCGTAAGAAACAAAAAGTGATTAACGTTAAAGAAGTTCGTTTGAGCCCAACTATCGACGTGAACGATTTTAATACAAAACTTCGTAATGCACGTAAATTCTTGGAAAAAGGCGACAAAGTGAAAGCTTCGATCCGTTTCAAGGGCCGTGCCATTACCCACAAAGATATTGGTCAAAAAGTTCTTGATCGCTTAGCTGAAGAAACTGCCGATATTGCGACAGTGGAACAAAAAGCGAAGATGGACGGACGTAGCATGTTCTTAGTGCTTGCACCGAAAGAGAAGAAAGACTAGCAATAAGTTTGAGAATGCTTCTTTGACTCTAGTTGAAGAGTATGCGAAATGAAAAGTAGGAGGAATTTTAGTCATGCCAAAACAAAAAACACATCGCGGTTTAGCAAAACGTGTAAAACGCACAGGTAACGGTGGTTTAAAACGTTTCCGCGCATTTACAAGTCACCGTTTCCACGGAAAAACGAAAAAACAACGTCGTCAATTACGTAAAGCGTCTATGGTATCAAAAGGCGATTACAAACGTATCCGCCAACAATTGGCACGCATGAAATAATTGCGCACCCGCTTTACAACTTTAAAAATTCAATGATTTATATTTATTAGGAGGAATTAAACATGGCACGTGTTAAAGGTGGAACAGTAACTCGTAAACGTCGTAAAAAGACACTAAAACTAGCTAAAGGTTACTACGGTTCTAAACACACTCTATTTAAAACAGCTAAAGAACAAGTAATGAATTCATACAACTACGCATATCGCGATCGTCGCCAAAAGAAACGCGACTTCCGTAAATTATGGATTGCACGTATCAACGCTGCAGCTCGTATGAATGGCTTGAGCTACTCAAAATTAATGCACGGTCTTAAAGTTGCCGGTATCGAAATCAACCGCAAAATGTTAGCTGACTTAGCAGTTAACGATGCAGCTGCTTTCACAGCACTAGCTGACCAAGCTAAAGATTCATTAGCTAAATAATGAAAAGTGAGGGTCTGACAAAAGTCTTGTCAGATCCTCTTTTATTTGTTTAAAACTGATGGTCAAGTTCAAGTAAAATATCCAGAGATAGTTTGTATGAGATGATTGTTTTTGATTGTTAGTACACTGGTGAACTATAAAATGTTTTATATTAAGCCAATATAGTTAGGTCGTCGCACTCCAATACAGGAGTGCGACTATTTTTTTGCACAATAATTTCAGGCCCATCTGAAATTATCGACCTTAAAAAGGTTCTTTTCTCCGTATACTTAAGGTATCAACTAAATGATATGGAGGAAACAATATGAAATGGTATAAACTTTCGACAGAAGCGACTCTCCAAAAGAGTCAGTCACAAACAGCAGGCTTAACGAAACAAGAACGAGAATCAAGACGAATGATAAATGGACCAAATAAAATTGAAGAAAAAAAACAGTTGAAGACTTGGCAGAAGGTCGCGAAACATTTTACTGATTTATTAATGGTCGTGCTAATCATCGCTGCTTTGTTAAAATTCTTGACTGGCGAATTTATCGAAGGCGCCATTATTTTCCTAGTAGTCATCGTAAACGGACTGGTCGGATATTGGCAAGAGCGGAAAGCAGAGGAATCTTTGGATGGCTTGAAACAAATGATGGGCCAAGAAGCAACTGTACTGAGTACGGGCCAACCAATTCAATTACTTGCTGAAGAATTGGTTAAAGGTGACATTGTCTTGTTAAAAGCTGGTGATGTTGTCCCGGCTGATTTACGATTAATTGAAGTTCATGATTTGACGGTAGAGGAAGCGATCTTAACGGGGGAATCAGAAGCCGTTGAAAAAGTAATTACGGTAATTGATAAGGACTCATCAGCGGGAGATCAATTGAATATGGCGTTTTCGGGAACTTTAGTACAAACGGGAACGGCGAAAGGAGTAGTGGTTGAAACAGGAAATGATACCGAAATTGGTAAAATTAATCATGCTTTGCAGTCGATTCAAGCCCAGACAACACCGTTAGTTAAAAAAATGCATCAGTTAAACAAACAAATTTTTAGAGGGATTTTGGCGTTGATTATCTTCCTATTATTCTTTACGAGTTTTAGATACGGGATGGATTGGAACTTGATGTTTGCTGCGAGTATCGCGTTAATTGTGGCAATGATTCCAGAAGGGCTACCGGCTGTTTTAACGATGATTCTTTCAATGGGTGTCAAAGAGATGGCAAGGGAAAATGCGATCATCAAGGGAATGCCAGCAGTTGAGACCTTAGGATCGATGACCGTTATCTGTTCAGACAAAACAGGAACGTTGACGAAAAATGAGATGACGGTAACGGAAGTCGTAACGGAAGAAATGGAAATCGTTAAAGAAATCATGAATAATTGCCAAGATCTAAAGACACAAGATGAACAAACGGTTGAAGCAATTCAAGGTAATCCAACTGAACTAGCCTTATTGAAATATGTTGCTGAAGAAAATCAAAAGTTAAAACCAATTAAAGGGAAAATTCCTTTTAGTTCTGCGTATAAATATATGGCAACACTGCATCCTAATAAGCAAGACCAAATTATTTTTGTTAAAGGAGCACCCGAAGTTCTGTTAGAAAAAGCTCAATTAACGGGAGCTGAAAAAGCTGAATGGGAAAAGCAAGGTCTTGCATTAGCTAGCAGGGGACAGCGAGTATTAGGTTTTGCTTATAAAATTGTCGAATCATCAGCAGAATTGACTCATGATGAGCTAACAGGACTGACTTTCGTTGGCTTAGCAGGTATTATTGATCCACCAAAAGAGAGTGCGATTCGAGCAGTTGAAAAAGCGCAGCAAGCGGGTATTTCTGTTAAGATGATCACTGGCGACCATAAGGCAACTGCACAAGCAATCAGCGAACAAATTGGTTTGAAGCACACGTCAAAAATTTTAGAGGGTGCTGATATTGACCAAATGACCGATAATGACTTGGCTGAAGTGGTGGGACAAGTAGATGTCTTTGCCCGCACGACACCAGAGCACAAGCTGAGAATTGTGACGGCACTTCAGAAAAAAGAAGAAGTCGTGGGAATGACTGGTGACGGAGTGAATGATGCCCCCGCCTTAAAACAGGCTGATATTGGGATCGCGATGGGGATCAAAGGCAGTGAAGTCAGTAAACAGGCCGCTGACATGGTTTTAGCGGACGATAACTTTTATACGATTGTCAAGGCAGTCAAGGAAGGCCGTCGAATTTTTGATAACCTACAAAAGACGATCAATTTCTTTTTACCCACAGCATTAGCTCAAGGTCTGATCGTAATTGTGGCCTTGCTGATGAATCAACCGCTGCCGCTGACACCGATCCAAATCTTGTGGGTCAACATGGTAACGACAATCACGCTATCTTACGCATTAGGTTTTGAGAAGGCGAGCCGGGATACGATGACTCGTCCACCGAGAGATACAAAGACAGGGATTTTATCGGGCTACAGTTTTTTTAGAATCCTGTATGTTTCCTTGCTGATTATGATTCCGGCTTACTTCTTGTCAATGCGCTTTGAAGGAGTAGCATTGCAACAGACAATTCTTTTACAAAGTATTGTTTTAGGTCAAGCTGTTTACATGATCAATTGCCGTGAGCAGTTTGATCCAGCGATTAATCGCCGTTTCTTTGAAAATAAATTTCTGTTCATCTCACTAGGTATTCTCTTTGTCCTTCAACTAGGAGTTGTCTTTTTACCACTAGGACAGCAATTGATTGGAACGACAGCACTTAGTCTGACACAGCAATTGGTAATCTTAGGGAACGCGTTGCTGCTGTTCTTCGTTGTTGAAATCGAGAAAAGGATCAGTAAAGGGATTTTTCGCAGAAAGGAAAAAACGATCAGTCAATACCAAAATGACTAATCGTTTCGATTAAAGATAAGAATTAGAAGTGAGTTCAGTCAGTTGACTGAGCTCATTTTTAGTTGGGATAGTGGATAAGTAGATCACGGGTGTCGTTGCAGAATCCAATGGGATATTAGAAAGAATCAAATCTCCTGGTTGAATAGCTACTTCTTGCAGTTGAGAAACCTCAAGGGAGACTAAGTTGACTCGCTTGCCTAAAAGGTCTGCTAATTCCTGTTGCAGAAAAGCTTTCCAGGCAGGTTCACTTTGAAAAACAAAGAAGACCGTTTTTGAATGAGGTCGAATCGTAAAAATGGCTTGTTGACTGAGCAGCGAAAAGAGATTAATGAAATAGGTCGTATCTCCGATCGCAGAAAATTGAGGCAGACTGTTAAAGAGTTCTGTACTTTTTTCCGTCAAAACGGCATATTCTTCATTTCTTTGTAGAAGTAATTCTTGATATTCGAGTTGGAATTGCTTTGAAAGTGCCGGCGATTCGGCATATTTTAACGCGAGTAACAATAAATTGGCTGGGAGTGTCGTTTGAGGTAATGCTGGTAAATGTAGCTCATTAGCGATTGCTTGAACTGTTTGTTGTGTTTTCTTCTGCAACAGTGGATACTCTTTAGCTAGCACCTCTGAAACTTTTTTTCCTAAGCGATTATTGTAATTCCAGCTTTCTAAAAAACAGAAAAAGGCAAAAAAGATTTCTTCATTTTGTAGATAAATGCCTTCTTTTTTATATAAGTCTTTTAAAGCGGTTTGATAAAGCAGAAAAAGTGGGTCTTTTTCTGAAAATGTAAAATGATTGATCCGACAACCAGCTTTAATTCGGATACTATTGATAAAAAACCAACAGATACCGAAGATTTGCTCTGTTTTTACTGCTGAATCGCCAGAAATATCCTTCATTAAAAAGGTTAAATAGTGTTCCTCGTGAATGGTATAGTCTTCAAAAAAGTAATTGTTGTGGGTAAAGGGTAACAGTAACCGGTGATAAAAAATCCGGATAGCACTTTCTTCACCAATAAGTTGTGCTTGGCGTGCCGATAAACGGATGGTTATATTGTAAGGAGCTAACTGCTCATTCATTTTCTTTCGATAGCGCTTAAGTGTTTCGTAGGAGATCCCCGTTTCAGCAAGGAAAGCAGGGATATTTAATTCTTTGGAAAAGAATAATTGTTTGATGAATTGTATGCTCACTGAGTGGGGAAGAAAGGTTTCCCAAAGATCATTAGTGAATGAGTTTGCATAATTAAGTAACTGAATCCCGTTATTATCAGTTTCTAACTCCCAGTGTTCAGGGAGATATTCGCGGATAATCTGAAGATCGGAAAAGATGGTACGCTCAGTTGTTCTGATTTTCCCTGCGAGTTCCTTTGCTGTTAGCTGATAGTGATTCAGCAACTGTTCTAAAATCTGGATTTGACGATAAATATCTTTTTCAGTAATAATTTTCTTCAGCATTGAGTACATCTAAGCGCCCCCCTTTTAAAAATAAGCATACGAAGAAACAATCGGAGGGTCAAGTGTCACATGTCCAATTATTTATAGCAGAGAAAAATATAAAGTACTAAGAATTCTTTTTCTTGGGAAAATAGTCTATACTTTAATAGGTAAGCAAAAGTGTTATTAGAGAGGATGAATCGGATGTTACAACGAAAAATCGGTAATAGTTATTGGAAAACTTCAGCGATTGCTTTAGGAATCATGCGAATGGCAGCGCTAACGCCTACTAAAGCAGCAGAAGTTTTAGAGACAGCTTTGGAAAATGAGATCAATTTTATTGATTCAGCAGATATGTATGGCGATGGAAAATCCGAACTAGTTTTTGGTGCAGCCATGAAAGAAGCAAAAATTTCGCGCGATAAATTTTTCATTCAATCAAAAGGCGGCATCGTGACTGGCGATGAGAAGCGTTATGATTTCTCAAAACAACATTTATTGGACTCGGTAGATGGAATCTTAGAGCGGATGGAAATTGATTATTTGGATAGCTATCTGCTTCATCGACCAGATCCTTTGATGGAGCCCGAAGAAATTGCCGAAGCGTTTGATATTTTACAAGCTAGCGGCAAGGTACGTCATTTTGGAGTATCAAATTTCAATCCAGAACAATTTCAATTACTCCAAGCACACGTGGATCAAAAATTATTGATCAATCAATTGCAGTTTTCAATTATGCATACAGGCATGATCGATTATGGGATGCATACGAATATGACTGATACTCGTTCGTTCGATCATGATGGTGGGGTGCTAGAATTTTCGCGTCGTCAAGGCGTGACGATCCAAGCTTGGTCACCATTCCAATATGGTTTCTTTGAAGGAGTTTTTATCGATAACGAGAAGTTCCCAGAATTGAACGAACTATTAGAAAAACTAGCGAAAAAATATGCTACGAATAAGAATGCCATCGCAACAGCCTGGATCTTGCGCCATCCAGCTAACATGCAAGTGATCTTAGGAACGATGAATCCAACCCGCATCAAAGAAAGTGCAGCTGGCGGAGACATTACATTAACCAAACAAGAATGGTATGATGTGTACTTTGCGGCTGGAAATGATTTACCATAATAAAGCGAGTAGAGTTGTGTCGGAGTGATCCGGCACAACTCAAAGATGATTGTTAGATATGGTTAAAAAGATTGTTAAATAATTGATTAGAAACAAAAAAACTTACCCAAAACTAGATTCAGCTAGTTTTGGGTAAGTTTTTTTACGGTTTAAATCAAAAAAGAGAGCAGTTTTCCCAAAATATCTCCATTATATGAAAATACAGTTTTTATTTATTTGTAAATGATGAGAAAAAGTTATTTAAAAAAATAAAAGCTAACGGGAGTGGTGAAAAGTTTATTTGTGATAAAAATAGATAAAAGATTTAACTATATTATACTGTTAAATCAATGTTTTTTAATTTTTTACCATATAAAAAGAAAGCGATACCGAAATATTGTGAATTTATAAATATGCTAAATTACTCAGATTATTTAAAAAAATCTAGAATAAACTAGAGAATAGGTTTCTTTTTTTAGTTGTTGAATAAAAAAAATTAGAATAACTCTCACTTTTATTATAATTCAAGAAATTGTAGAGTCTAAAAGTTGTAAACGTTATCAAACGCTTATAAACTAAGTGTGTAAGTTACGAAAGCGCAAACAAAAATAAAGCTGCTGGCTTTTTAAGAGCAAAAAAATAACAACTTTAATTGCGCAATAATCAGTATGGAGGAGAATAGTTATGAGTTCAAAAGTTCTTGATCAATTTTTAGAAACGAACTTGGCAGATTTAAAAGAAAAGGGATTGTTCAATACAATCGATGTTTTGGAAGGAAGCAATGGGCCGATTATTACGGTAAATGGTCAAAAAATGGTCAACTTAGCTTCTAACAACTATCTAGGATTTGCAACACGACCTGAATTGATCGATGCTGATGTTGCTGCAACCAAACACTATGGTGCAGGTGCTGGAGCTGTTCGGACAATCAATGGAACTTTAGAAATTCACCAAAAATTAGAAGAAAAAATTGCTGAGTTCAAAGGAACTGAAGCGGCCATTGCTTTCCAATCTGGTTTTAACTGTAACATGGGTGCGATTTCAGCAGTTATGAAAAAAGGCGATGCGATTTTATCAGATGAATTAAACCATGCCTCAATTATTGATGGCTCTCGCTTATCAGGAGCAAAAATTATTCGGATCAAGCACCAAGATATGGAAGATTTAGAAGCAAAAGCAAAAGCTGCAACTGAAAGCGGCGAATACAACAAAGTAATGTACATCACAGACGGTGTCTTTTCAATGGACGGTGACGTTGCAAAAATTCCTGAAATCGTTGAAATTTGTGAAAAATACAATGTCATCACTTACGTGGATGATGCTCACGGAACTGGGGTTATGGGTGAAGGCCGCGGAACAGTCAAACATTTCCACATGCAAGATCATATTGACTTCCAAATGGGAACTTTATCAAAAGGAATCGGTGTTGTCGGCGGTTATGTTGCTGGGACTAAACAACTAATCACTTGGTTGAAATCACAAGCACGTCCATTCCTATTCTCAACATCACTAACACCAGGAGCTGCGGGTGCATGTATCGAAGCAATTGATTTAATTCAAACTCATCCTGAATACGTTGAAAAACTTTGGGAAAATGCGAACTACTTCAAATCAGAATTACAACGGATCGGCTATGATATTGGTCATTCAGAAACACCGATCACACCAGTAATCGTTGGCGATGAAAGATTAGCACAAGAATTTTCTAAGAAATTAATTGAAAACGGTGTCTATGTAAAACCAATCGTTTACCCAACTGTACCATTAGGAACAGGCCGTGTACGTAACATGCCTAACGCAGGACACACGAAAGAAATGTTAGACGATGCAATCAAAGTTTACGAAAAAGTTGGTAAGGAACTAGACATCATCAAATAAGCAGTCAAATTAAAATTTTAAATTTAACATAAAGAGAGAGGAAGTCACATTCATGAAAAAAGTATTAATTACAGGCGCATTAGGACAAATTGGTTCAGAATTAACAGAAAGATTACGCAAAGATCTAGGTGTTGAAAATGTTATTTCAACTGATATTCGCACAATCGAAGGTAGCCCAGTTGTTGAAAATGGTCAATTTGAAGAATTAGATGTTACGGACTATGACAGCTTTTTAGATATGGCAAAACGCTATGAAGTTGATACAATCATTCACTTAGCTGCTTTACTTTCGGCAACTGCTGAAAAACGTCCAGCTTTTGCTTGGAACTTAAACATGACTGGCTTGATGAATGCTTTAGAAGTCGCTCGTGAAATCGGACCAGAAACAAAATTCTTTGCCCCTTCTTCAATCGCTGCCTACGGACCAGATGCAGAACCTGATAACACACCACAAGATACAGTGATGCATCCAACGACTATGTATGGTGTAACTAAAGTTGCGGGTGAATTATTAGAAAACTACTATCATACTAAATATGGTGTCGATACTCGTTCCGTTCGTTTCCCAGGCTTGATCTCATATAAAGTAGAACCTGGTGGCGGTACAACAGATTATGCAGTTGACATTTATTACGAAGCATTGAAAAATAAATCTTACACTTCATTCATCGACAAAGGTACCTACATGGACATGATGTACATGGATGATGCAATTGAAGGAATTGTGAAATTAATGAACGCCGATGCTAGTCGTTTAGAGCACCGCAACTCATTCAATATCACAGCAATGGCCTTTGATCCAGAACAAATCGCAGCTTCAATTCGTCGTCGGATTCCAGAGTTTGAATTGAAATATGATGTTGATCCTGTTCGTCAAGGAATCGCAAATTCATGGCCTAACTCAATTGACGATAGTGATGCGCGCAAAGAATGGGACTTCCAACCAAGCTTTGACTTAGACAAAATGACTGATGAAATGTTAGAAAAATTATCAGCGAAATTTAAAGCAGAAGGTGTCGAAACTAAAATTTCTTTTGATAGCGTAAATTCTTAAAATTAAGGGCTTTCTTAATAGAGCATGAGGAGTAAATAAGAAAAAAGGAAATGTTAAAAATAACGTTTCCCTTTTTCTTTCCGAGTGTTAAAATAATTTTCGAGCAAATGATAGAAGTTATTAAATACTTGGTATAGTGCAATTTTTTGTTTTATTTCGTTTATGGAATAACTTCTGCTATTTGTTTTAAAAATCAAGTTAAGAAGTGAGCAAACAGCCGCTTCACAATTAAGGAGGAAAAACAATGGCAGTCGACCAAAAAGATGCCGTGGTTTCGCATGAAGGCGAATTAAAGCGGACAATGACATTTTTCCCAGCATTATCGACAGTAATGGGTACTGTAATCGGTGCGGGAGTATTCTTTAAAGCAGCTAGTGTTGCTGCAGTAACCGGATCAACGAGCTTACATATGCTATCTTGGTTCTTAGGGGGCTTAATCAGTGTCTGTGCGGGGCTGACTGGTGCAGAATTAGCAGCAGCAATTCCAGAAACAGGCGGGATGTTACGCTACATCGAACGAGCTTATGGTGAGTTTTGGAGTTTCTTACTAGGTTGGGCACAAGTAGTTATCTACTTCCCAGCAAACGTAGCCGCTTTAGCAATTATTTTTGCCACTCAGTTCAAGAACTTATTCGGTATGGGTGATGGAGCGATCATTCCGATTGCCATCATCGCAGCTACATCGATTATGTTGATCAACTTCCTAGGCTCAAAAGCCGGCGGAATGTTCCAATCAATCACTTTAGTATGTAAACTGGTTCCTTTAGCATTGATCGTTATCTTCGGGTTATTACGTCAAGGTGATGTATCGGTTAGCCTCTTCCCAGTTCAAGCAGGCCCAGCTGTGGGTGGATTTGCTCCAGCATTAGGTGCCGGTCTATTAGCAACAATGTTTGCTTATGATGGTTGGATCCACGTTGGGAATATCGCTGGAGAATTGAAAAACCCAGCACGTGATTTACCTCGTGCGATTGCCGGTGGGATCTTAGGGATCATGGTTGTTTACTTATTAGTTCAATTTGCTTTCTTGCGCACAATGGATATGTCTGCACTAGCAGGTAACGAAAATGCTGCAATGGATGTTGCTGGAAAAATCTTCGGCGGCATGGGTGGTAAATTAGTAACGATCGGGATCTTAATTTCGGTATACGGAACGATCAACGGATACACAATGACTGGTATGCGTCTTCCTTATACAATGGGTCTAGAAAAACAATTACCATTCTCTGACAAATTAGTTAAATTAAACAAAAACCAAATTCCTTATATCGCAGGTATCTTAGAATTAGTCATCGCCATCGCTATGATGATGATCGGCGGATTCGATATGTTGACAGATATGTTGGTCTTCGTTATTTGGATCTTCTACACATTAGTCTTTATCGCAGTTATCAAATTAAGAAAAACAGAACCAGATTTGGTTCGCCCTTACAAAGTGCCACTTTATCCAATCATTCCAATTATTGCCATCATCGGTGGGATCTTCATCTTAGTGATGACATTGATCAACCAATTCCAATTAGCAATGATCGGGATCTTGATTACACTACTAGGTATTCCATTCTATCTATACTTGAAGAAAAAATATAAATAATAAACGCAAAATGCACGAACCTCAAAAGTAGGTTCGTGCATTTTTTATCGTTCAGCTTGGGTTGTTTCGTAATATTCTAGGAAGAGCTCATGTAGTGTGGGGTGACTTTTTCTTAAATGGACTAGTCGATTTGTCTCGTAGGACATGAAGCAATGCTGACTCGTTCCCGTTGTGACCAATTTAGTGTCTTTATAAATACGATATTCAAAGTCCAAGCGGGTACCAGTGTATTTTGTAACGATCGGTTTAATCAGGACTTCATCGCCAAAACGAATCATTTCTTTGTATTCGCAGCTAACGCCTAAGACGGGGATCATGATACCGTCAGCTTCGATCTTTTCAAACGGCCAATCCATAAAGGTCAAAGCATCTACCCGGGCTTCTTCAAACCAACGGATGTAATTAGAGTGATGAATGATCCCCATTTTATCTGTTTCATAATAGAATGGCTTGCGTTTATAACCGGGATATTTTTCCATGGTTAGTTCCTTTCATCTACGTATTTTTTCATATAGCGAGGCAAAGCGTCACTAATTGATGTAGGTAAGACAACATAATTTTGTTCAGCTAATTCATCACCAATCAAGCTATGAAGATAGACGGCTGCTGCAATGGTCTCGATATTTTTTTCAAACTGAGCTAAGAAACCCGTAATGATTCCAGCCAGCGTATCACCGGTGCCGCCGGTAGCCATTCCGGGATTCCCGCGGGTATTTTGATAGCAAATTACGGCTTCATCGTAAATCGTTGTGCGATGACTTTTTAGTACAATCTTAGCGCCTAAGAGAGCTTGCTGAATGCGATTGTTCTCCTCGGTTTGCTCTGCAAAGTTTAGACCACTTAAGCGTTCCCACTCAGCTAAATGTGGCGTAAAAACCGTTTGCTCTGGAATCGTTAAGCCCAAGTTGTGCTCGCTGAACAGGGTAATAGCCGAACCGTCAATCACTAGCCACTGTCGCGTCTGTTGCATTTGTAATACTTTTTTTAAAAGAGCCAAGGCTTCTTGCTCCAGACCGAGGCCTGGGCCAATTAAGATCATATCAGCTTTTTCCAAAACAGAAGTGATTAGCTTTTCTTCGGAAAAACCAACAACCATTGCTTCAGGTAGGCGGGCATGTAAGGCACTATGATTTTTTTCTGCGGTGATGACCGTCGTCAGACCTGCGCCACTTTTGATGCAGGCTTCAGCACTCATGATAATGGCACCGCCATATTGCTGATTGCCGCCAATCAAAACGACTCGGCCAAAGGTCCCCTTATGAGAAATGGCTGGTCGTTTCGTGATGACTTTAGTTAAAATAGCTTCGCTTAATTTGATCATTTAGTCACCTGCTTTCACTCGATAATTTATTTTTAGCGCATTAATCAATTCTAATCGGCTACTATTTATTATGTGTTTTATTATAAGGGAAAGGTCGCAATCTGTCGTATGATTTATTAAAGAGTTTTCATTTTTATTCTAGTCCAGAGAATGCTATCATTAGAGTGGTTATAATTAAGGGAGGAATCTTTCAATGACAATCGATTTTAAAAAAGAAGTCGAAGCACGCAAAGAAGATCTATTAGCAGATCTATTCACTTTACTACGGATTAAAAGTGAACGTGAGGACGACAAAGCAACCAAAGAAGCACCATTCGGACCTGGACCGGTGGAAGCATTAGAAAAAATGCTTGAAATCGCAGAACGCGATGGCTTCACAACGAAAAACGTCGACAACTATGCCGGCCATTTTGATTATGGTGACGGCGATGAAACTTTAGGGATCTTTGGTCACTTAGATGTGGTACCTGCTGGTGATGGTTGGGATTCAGATCCTTACGAACCAGAAATTCGCGATGGAAAATTGTATGCGCGCGGTTCAAGCGATGACAAAGGCCCATCAGTAGCGGCTTATTATGCAGTAAAAATCATCAAAGAATTAGGTTTGCCAATTTCTAAAAAGATCCGTTTCGTCTTTGGTACGGACGAAGAAAGCGGCTGGGGAGATATGGATTACTACTTCGAACATGAAGAAAAACCTGATTTTGGTTTCTCACCCGATGCGTACTTCCCAATCATCAATGGGGAAAAAGGGAATGTTACGATGATCCCTCATTTCGATGGTACAAACGGAACGGCTTATGTTTTAGTGAATTTTGAAGCGGGACTACGTGAAAATATGGTTCCTGGTAATGCCGTGGCAGAAGTGAAAGTTGCCGATGCCGAAGCTACTGAAAAATTAGCGAAAGACTTCGCAGACTATGTAGAGAAAAATCCAGTCAGTGGTAAAGCTGAAGTCTCTGGCGATACGGTGACGTTACACCTAGACGGAAAAGCTGCTCATGGCGCATCTCCTCAATTAGGAACAAATGCGGGTACTTTCTTAGCCGTCTTCTTAAACAACTATGACTTCGAAAAAGGTGCGAAAGCCTTTATTGAAAACAGCGCAAACTACATCCATGAAGATGTTTATGGTAAAAAATTAGGTGTAGCCTTCAACAATGAAAAAATGGGTGAATTGACCATGAATGCTGGAATCTTCAGCTTTAAGGACGGTCAAGAAAACGATAACCGTATCACGTTGAATTTCCGTTATCCTAAAGGAACGACAAATGACGAAATCAAAGCCAAATTAGAAGAACTATTCGGCTCAGATGTGAAGGTGACAGAAGGCGCGCATCACATGCTTCCTCACTATGTACCAGCAGATGATCCATTGGTAGCGACTTTGCTAGATACCTTTGAAGAACATACAGGGATCAAAGGAGAAGAAAAAGTCATTGGCGGCGGCACATTTGGTCGTTTATTAGAACGCGGGGTTGCTTACGGTGCGCAATTCCCAGGTTTCGAAGATACGATGCACCAAGCCAACGAATATATGTCAGTAGAAGATATTTTAAATTCTGCAGTAATTTATGCAGATGCCATTTATCGTTTAGTAAAATAAGTTAATACCTAAAGGACCTCGGTTAAGTTGACGAGGTCTTTTTTGATTCTCTTTTTTTGTCCGCAGCTGTATTTAACATAAAAAAAGCGAATGCCCTCTGATCTCTGATCAGGCATTCGTTTTTTATGTTAGTCATTAATAACACGCTCAATACTTAGTACAGCACCGGTTTTAGCATCAGCTTTGAATTCATAGGCAACTAGATGGTCATCTTCTGTCCGAGTGATCCCACCAGAAAGGACATTCATCGTGATGGCGAACTTTTGCATATGCTCCGTTTCAAAAGAAATCCACGACCCTTCGATCGGTCCTTCCTTTAAAAAAGCTGCTTTGATTTGATTTAAGACCTTATCAGGGGACATCTTTTGTTGTTTTCGGTAGTAATGATTTGCCGCAATTCCCGCGGCTAATCCAATCGATGATCCAATCGCAAGCCCTTTGGCAAATTTCTTAACTTGATCCATAGTATCAACCTCCTTGTTTCTAGCAATTTTTTTTTTTAGTTGGCTACTCGTTAACTAGATAGTAGCTGAAGCGTCAACGAGGCAAGACAGCAAGTATAGAGTCCTGCTGTTTTCTGTTCAAACTTATTTTAACATAAAATAAGTAGGAGACTGGTATGAAACACTAGGAGTAAGCTTCTTTCTCAAAAAGATCGAAAAGTGTATAATCAAGGTAGTAAAAGAAAAGGTCGTGACGCAATGATTATTCCAAAAAGTATTGAAGAGTTAGCCGATTACGCTGAGAAAGGAAAAAATGTTTTCTTTTTTACAGCTGATTGGTGCGGAGACTGTAACTTCATCAAACCACAGATGCCAGAGATCGAGGCAGCATTTCCGCAATTTCAATTTATTCAAGTCGATCGTGACGAATACATCGACGTTGCGGCGGAATGGAATATCTTTGGAATCCCTAGTTTTGTCGTAGTGAATGAGGGCGAAGAATTAGGCCGATTGGTCAATAAAAATCGTAAGACAAAAGATGAAATTGCTGGCTTTTTGCAACGAGTAGAAGGGTAGGGATTAAAATGTTCACACAATCTTATAAAAATATTTTAGTTGGGATCGATGGTAGCGATCAAGCGATGGAAGCCTTCAAGAAAGCATTGGCTGTTGCTAAGCGGAATCAAGGAACTGTCTATGTCGCCAATGTGATTGATCATCAAATCTATACATTCATGAGTTACTCCCCATTAAATGAAAATATCATGGATCAATTAGCTGCAGATGCAAAAAATCTGATCAATGAGTGTAAAGCCTTTGGAAAAGAATTTGGCTACGAAAAAATTGAAGGAATCGTTGCCTATGGCTCTGCGAAAGAAGCGATGGCCAAGACGTTACCTAAAAAGTATGAAATTGATTTGATCATGGTAGGACAATCTGGCTTGAATGCGGTCGAACGCTTCATGACTGGAAGTGTTGCTAGTTATGTTATTAAAGAAGCCTTATGCGATGTTTTGATCGTTCATCCAAGTGCTGATTAAAAAGCTGGGGAACCAGCTTTTTATTTGGGTAAAAGGGATTTGTTCCGTTTATAAAATAGAAATGAAAAAAATCTCATGCAAAAGTCCTGCTAGATTTGTTAAGATACGAGGGGAATATGACTGGAGGTAAAAACGTGATTTTTGCGTATAATAAAGAGAATGTTGGCGATACGTTGATGGTAATCGTCAAAAACGATGAAAATAAAGAAAATAGAGCTGAACGAAAAGGTCCAGTAGCTCGGATTCAAACAATCGATGGAACAACTGTTGCCTGGAACTTTTTTAATGTTTCTGAGTACTTACCGATTCATGGTAACGGTCAAGTAGAGTTAACAGAAAAGGACGTTGAAGTTTTAAATAACCAATTAAAATTAGCTGGTTTTGAAGAACGTTTAGTAGCTGACTTGTCACCCAAATTTGTAGTTGGGTATGTGAAAACCTGTGTGGAGCACCCAGATTCAGATCATCTTCATATCACAGAGACTGAGGTCGATGGTGGTGCGACTTTACAAATTGTTTGCGGTGCAGCCAATATTGCCGCTGGACAGAAAGTTGTCGTTGCCAAACCTGGTGCGATGATGCCAGACGGACAAATGATTTGGCCCGGCAGCTTACGCGGTGTTGAAAGCTTTGGGATGATCTGTTCAGCGAAGGAATTAAATCTGCCAGATGCCCCAGAGAAAAAAGGTATTTTAGTGTTGGAAGAGACTGCAAAAATTGGTGGAAAATTTGAAGTAGGGCAATAAAAAAGGAGGGTGTGACAAAATCTTGTCACACCCTCCTTTTTATTAATTATTCCCTTGCTGAGTCGTTGATTTCAATGAATTGGAATCAATACTTAATTTGATTGAAACTGTTTCTTTCTTATCTTTACGATAGTAAGTTACTTTTACCGTGTCGCCGACTTTATGTTTGTACAATTCGGATTGTAATTCAACACCGGAAGCGACTTCCGTATCGTCGATCTTAGTAATCACATCATACTTTTTCAGACCGGCTTGGTCAGAAGGTGTGGATGCTTGAACATTTGCCACAACGACGCCCTGTGTCACTGAACTTGGAACTTTAATGATTTCACTCAGTTGCTCAGTGGATAAGTCTGAAAGGTTGACCATTGAAATTCCTAGGGCTGGGCGAATGACTTTACCGTCTTTTTCCAATTGGTTAATAACGTTGACAACATCATTACTTGGAATTGCAAAACCGATTCCTTCAACGCTGACATTCGATTCAGTCTGGACGATCTTGCTAGAATTGATCCCTACAACTTGACCGGCCATGTTGACTAATGGACCACCGGAATTCCCTGGGTTGATCGCCGCATCGGTTTGAATCGCGTTGATATTCACCGTTTGACCTTCGTCATTTTGATTGACGACTTGGCGATTCAAGGAAGAAATGATTCCTGAAGTTACTGAGTTAGCATATTGTGAACCTAAAGGTGAGCCTAAAGCAATCGCTGGTTCACCGACTTTCAAATTGCTAGAATCACCAAAAGTAGCGGGTTTGATGTCTGCTACTTTTTCAGAATCGACTTTTAGCACAGCCAAATCAGTATAAGGATCTGTGCCGACTAAGGAAGCTTTAACTTTTGAACCATCTTTCAAGAGAATTTCAAGACCGTCCTGTTTTTCAACAACGTGATTGTTGGTGACGATGTAGGCCGTATTTCCTTCCACTTTATAGATGACCCCTGAACCTTCGGAAGCTTCTTCTAATTGTCCACTGTTATCTTCAGACTGTTGCTCATCATTATTATCGCTGCCAAAAATATCAGAAAATCCGCCCAAACCGCTTTGTGATTGCTGTTTTTGCAAATTAATCACAGAGACAACTGCATTTTGAACTTTACTAGCTGCATCTGTAATATCAGAATTTACGTCAACTTTCATATTGCTGACCTCAGTATTCCCTGCACTCGGTGAACCGCTAGCATTTTGACTATTTGGTGCCAACAGCGAACCATTTGCTACATAAAAAATTCCAATCGTTAATACGGCGCCCAACACGCCACCTAATAAACTAATCCCAAATCGTCTAAAGAAGCCTGGTGACTTTTTGGGTGTTGGTGTAATATCTTTTCTTGTCATATTTCCTCCACCTCTACTAAGTTTTACATTATATTTTAAGTATAGTATCTTTTTGTAAGGTAAGTCTACTATACCGATTTGATTTTTTTATGAAAAAGTTTCGGAGGAATATGTAGAAAAATGATAAAAGTTAGTTTTCCACAAAATTAGTGGAAAACTAAGGGAAAAGTTTGTTAATTGGTTGAAGAAGCTTATCCACAGGGGTGTGTATAACGGGGATAAACAGCTGTAAACGTATGTTTGTATTTAATAATCCTGTAAAAACGGGAAAAACAGCGCAGGGATCTGTGGATAAGCCTGTGATTAGTGTGCATAAGTCCGTGGAAAAAGTAATTAGGAACAGGTTTATTAATTTCCTATCAGTGGACAAGTCAGAATAAAAAAATAGCTTGAGCCAATTTTTTGGTAAGATTAGCTGAAAATCAAAAGAAACAAAGGTGGAAGAATATGAATATCAAAATTATTTCTGTTGGTAAATTAAAAGAAAAATACCTTGTTCAAGGAATCAGTGAATACACGAAACGTTTATCCAAGTACTGTAAAATTTCGTTAGTGGAGGTTCCCGATGAGAAAGCGCCGGAAAAATTGAGTGAGGCCGAGATGCTGCAAGTCAAAGAAAAAGAAGGCGAACGAATACTTGCTAAAATTAAAGAGCAAGAATATGTCTTCGCGCTAGCCATCAATGGAAAAAATCCTAGCAGTGAAGAGTTCGCTACGACCCTAGATCAATTACAAACAAGTGGCAAAAGCCAGTTTGTTTTTGTGATTGGCGGTTCATTAGGTTTAAGTGATCAAGTCCTAAAACGCAGCAATGCCCAAATCTCGTTCGGTAAAATGACTTATCCACATCAATTAATGCGACTGATTTTAGTAGAGCAGATTTACCGCTCTTTCCGGATTAATGCAGGGGAACCGTATCATAAATGATGATATTTTTGAAAATTTAGTTGATAGGACAGGGATTCTAAAAGGGTGTTAGCTGGAGAATACAAATCTAATCAGACAGATAAATCGATTAAGATCAATCGAATGTCTGATCTGAACAAAGCTCGTAGAACGGAATTGACAGTGTATGCGGCAAGATTAGTCAACTCCATTCGCAGCGAATTTGTTTCAAATCATTGGATTGTGTCAGATGGGGCGATTAAATTTGCAGGGGATGTCGCAAATAATTATACATCTGATGGGTGGAAGATTAATCTTGGTCACTATGTTCCAGGAATCAATAAAGCTGCCGCAGTTAGTGGGCTGTATTCAACCGCTACAGCTAATATGTATGAGAATTTAACAGCGGGCTATACAGGAGTACTAGCGCCGAATAACTGGAATCTAAGTTTAGATG